>JBGCFC010000265.1:0-13041 GCA_045106715.1 Sandaracinaceae bacterium | reverse complement strand
AGAGCCGCCCATACGCTCGACGATCTCGGCCAACGTACGCAGCTTGCCCAGCTCCGCGGGATCGACCTCGGGCAGGTCACTCGCGCGCTCCCGCATCGCCGCCAGGATCTCCACTCGCTTGATCGAATCCACCCCGAGGTCCCCTTCGAGATCCATCGACAGCTCCAGCATGTCCACTGGATAGCCGGTCTTTTCGGCGACCACGTCGAGCATGAGGCCCGTGAGATCAACGCCATGGGCGACTGGGGTGGGTGTGGCACTGGCACCGCTCGTAAGAGCGGCGCCTGGCGTGGTGCCAGAACCCATCCGCTCAACGATCTCGGCCAGCGTGCGCAGCTTGCCCAGCTCGGCTGGATCCACTTCGGGCAGATCGCTCGCCTGCTCGCGCATGGCGGCCAGGATCTCGACGCGCTTGATGGAATCCACCCCGAGGTCCCCCTCGAGATCCATCGAAAGCTCGAGCATCTCCATCGGATAGCCGGTCTTGGCCGCCACAATCTCCAGCATGAGGCTTGTCAGATCCACGCTGGGTGCAGGCGCAGGAGCGGCCGACTCCGACACAGGAGGAGCCGCCGCAACCGGCGTCGCGGGAACTTCGGGCGTTGGGACAGCGGGAGTTGGGGCCAGCTGAGCGAATTGCTGCGGGGCCGGAGCGGGCGGCTGAGCGAGCTGCGGCTGAGCGTACGCCTGCGACTGAGCGAGCGGCGGCTGAGCGAGCTGCGGCTGCGCGTACGCGTGCGGCTGAGCGAGCTGCGGCTGAGCGTACGCCTGCGGCTGAGCGTACGCCTGCGGCTGAACGTACGGCGGGACATACGGCTGTGGGGCGTATGGCTGCGCGTAGGTCCCCGGGCCGGCGTATCCCGGATGAACCGGAGCACCGTAAGCCGCTGCCATCGGCATCACGCCGAGCGCCTGTTGCTGCGCCGCGAGGAAGGCTCCGTGGGTCGCGGCCATGGCCTGCGTGTAGGCGTTGTGTGCCTCGATCGCGCGCGCCTGGACCGCGTAGTACGCCTGCGCGAGGTGCGGATCGGGGCCCGGGTACGCGGGCGCGGCCATCGGAGGTGCCGTGGGTGCGGTCGCGTGAGGGAGGGTCGTCGCGACAGGCGCTGCCTGAGGCGTCGGAGCGGGCGGGGTCGGAGGCTTCTGGCTGGACATCGTGGCTTTCCTGGCGCCCTGGGCGGCATCGACCGTGGGTCGAGCTTCCTCTTGAAGGAGCGTGGGCGCGACCTTCGAAGTAGCGGACTGCGTCGACGCCGCAACCGGGTTCGGCGCAGGCAAGCCTGCCTCGCCGTCCGGAGGCGGGTATGGCTTGCCGTAGTTCGAGCCGTTCAGCTTCATCGTCAGCTTCGGCTTCTTCGCCGTGCGCGGATCATCGATGGTCTCGAAGCCCTCCCAGAGGGCAGAAAGCTGCATGGGCAGGCCCGCCGCAGCCAACCGGCCGAGCGCCCGGTGAAGCCCGGTGACCCCGTCCGTGCCCTTGCGATCGGTGCTCACCGCGACGTGAGGACGATCACCCAGGATACGTCCGACCAGGCCAGTCAGGACCGATCCGGGCCCGACCTCGACGAAGGTGCGCACCCCGGCGGCATACATGGCCTCGATGGACTCGACGAAACGCACGCTGTTGGCCAGCTGGTTGGCCAGCAAGGACCGCGCTGTCGCGAGATCGGTGGGATACGGCGACGCTTCCGTGTTCCCGTACACCGGGATGCTGGGCGCCTGCATGGGCACCTCCGCGAGGAACTTTGCGAAGGGCACGGTCGAGTCCGACACGACGCTGGAATGGAACGCGGTGGCGACAGGAAGCCGCTTGAAGCGGAGCTTGGCTTCGGAGAGCTTGGCTTCGACGGCCTCGATGCCCTCCGTCGGACCACTCAGGACGACCTGCTTGGGGCTGTTGTGATTGGCCAGCACGACGCCCGGAACCGCCCAACTCGCGAGCTTCTCCTGGACGTCAGTGGCGTCCGCTGACACGGCCGTCATGGCCCCTGGCGTGGACGCCGCGGCGGCCATGAGCTCACCTCGGCGACGCGCCACGCGGATCGCGTCGGACGGTGTGAGCGCACCCGCGGCCCGGAGCGCCATGACCTCGCCGAAACTGTGGCCGGCGACGGCCTTCGGCTGAACGTCGATACGCTGTAGGATGCGCAACAACGAATCGCTCGTGACACCAATCGCTGGTTGAGCCCACTCGGTCGCGCGGAGCATCCGCTCCTGCTCGGCGTTCTCGTCGTCCGTGAACACGGGGACGGGGAACACCACGCGATGAAGCTCGCGATCGAGGCTGAGGTTGGCCGCCTCATCCCAGGCTGCGCGCGCCTCCGGCCACGCCATGGCCACGCTTCCGCCCATGTCGAGATACTGGCTCCCCTGGCCAGGGAACAGGAACGCCGTATCGCCTTCAATCGTGCCCGTGCCGTAGCTCGTCCCGTCGGGACTCGTCGTCGCCTTCCCGGCATCGACGAGCGCCGCTGCCTTGCTCAGCTTCGCAGCAAGTTCCGCCCCGTCCTTCGCTACCACGCTGACGCGATGCGACCGGGTGCTGTCGAAGCGAGCCTGCGTATCACGTGCGAGATACGCGAACATGTCCGGCTCGCCTGCCACGGCCGCGAGTTCACGTAGCTCCGTAGCCAGCGCGGGAGCGGTGTCCGCCGCGAGAACGAAGAGTTCCGACGCGAACGCGCGGCGACGCAGCGCGAGGTCCCCACTGCCCGTGTATTCCTCGAGGGCAACGTGGAAGTTCGACCCGCCGAACCCAAACGAGCTCACGCCCGCGCGGCGCGGATGGGACTCGCTCCGCACCCATGGTCGGGGTCGGGTCGAGAGGTGGAAGGGGCTCTCCTCCAGGTGCAGCTTGGGGTTCGGCGCCGCGACCTTGAGCGTCGGCGGAAGCACCCCGTGATGCAGCGCCAGCACGGCCTTCACGAGTCCTGCCGCACCAGCTGCGGCCTTGGTGTGCCCGATTTGGGATTTGACTGAGCCGAGCGCGCACCACTGCCGGTCCTCACGGTCCGTTTCGTCGAACACCGTTCGGAGGCCCTCGAACTCCGCGGCGTCGCCGGCAATGGTGCCGGTGCCATGGGCTTCGATGAGCTCAACTGTATCAGGACCGAAACCCGCGTTGGTGTAGGCGCGGCGAATGGCCTTGGCTTGCCCCTTGGGAACCGGAGCGTAGACCGCGGTGCCCTTGCCATCGCTGCTCGAGCCCACTCCACGGATGACGGCGTAGATGCGATCCCCGTCCTCCTCGGCCTTGTCCAGGCGCTTGAGCGCGAGCATCCCGAAGCCCTCGCCGAGCATGGTGCCGTCGGCCTGGTCACTGAACGGGCGGCAGTCGCCGCTCTTGCTCAGCGCCGGCGTCTTGCTGAAGCACATGTACATGAAGATGTCGTTCATCGTGTCCGCGCCACCGCAGATCACGACGTCCGACTGCCCCAAGCGCAGCTCGTTGACGGCCATGGACAGCGCGCTGAACGTGCTGGCGCAGGCGGCATCGGTCACGCAGTTGGTGCCGCCGAGGTTCAATCGGTTGGCGATGCGGCCTGCAACCACGTTGCCCAACACCCCCGGGAAGGTCGCCTCCTGCCACGGGACGTAGTGGGACTCGATGCGCTCGCAGGCTTCCTGAACCTGGTTCTCGGGCAGGCCCATGTCGCGAAGCGCCTTGGTCCAGACCGGGCGTTGAAGCCGACTGTTCATGGTGCCGAGCAGTTCCTGCGCCCCGGTGACACCGAGGATCACGCTCATGCGCTCGCGGTCCGAATACGAGAACTGGCCACGGGATGCGTCGTCCAGCACGCGCTGCGCGACGATCAGCGCCAGCAACTGCACCGTGTCCGTAGCCGGCACGGTGGATGGTGGCACTCCCCAAGCCATCGGGTCGAAGTCGACCTCGGGCAGGAACGCGCCACGATTGGCGTAGGTCTTGTCCGGCGCGGACGGGTCCGGGTCGTAGTAGTCCTTCACCAGCCAGTGGCTGGCCGGCACATCGGTGATCCGGTCTTCGCTCGCGAGGATGTCGCGCCAGAAGCCGGTCGCGTCGAGCGAACCCGGGAAAAGGGTGCTGACACCTACAACGGCGATGGGGGGGTGCTTGCTGTCGGTCATGGGTTCTCTACGCGAGCGGACGGGGGACAAAACGGAAGGCGGCGGGCGGCACAGGCACGCCACAGCAGCGAAGTTGATGAGCACGGCTGAGCACGGCGGCGCCCTCGAGCAGGTTGCGTGCGATTTGCACCACGGTGCGGGACTCTGGCGCCTCGAGGAACGAGCCTCGGGCCCAATCGTTGAATGCGCCCATGGCGGGACCGCACCAAATTTGATAGTCGAGGCGACGTTTGGGATCGCCGGAGATGGCCCAGCGACTCGACAGGCCTAAATACCAGCGGAAACAGAGCGCCATTTCATGTTTCGGGTCGCGTGCTGCATGCTCGTTCTCGCTCGGGTCACGCTCTGCCCAGAAGGACCGCGTGGCCTCGCGCACCTCGTCGAACCGCACGCCGAGCACCTGCTTCTCGAGGCGAGCGCGCAGCGCGTCAGGGATCGCGTCCAGACTGTCGTACGTACGATACGCCTCGTACAAACGGTGGGCGCGGGAGCCGAACATGGTACCACGCTTGAGCACCTGAACCTCGACGCCCTGCTCGAACATGTCTGCGGCTGGGGCCATGATGACGTCCGCCATCGACGCTTCGGCCAGCATGGCCTTGCCGTCGGAGGAGAGTCCCGACTCGATCGCGCCCTGGTTGACGGAACCGGTGAGAACGTACGCCGCACCGAGCGAGAAGGCCGCGGCGATGGAACGTGGTGTCCCAAGGCCACCCGCGGCACCGACCCGGATGGGCCGCGTGTAGCCCTGCTCGGCGGCGATGCGGTCTCGAAGCTCGGAGATCACCGGGAAGACAGCCGTAAGCGCTTGATTGTCGGTGTGTCCCCCAGAGTCGGCCTCGACGGTGAAGTCCTCCGCCACGGGGACACGGAGGGCCAACGCCCCTTGTTCCGGGGTCAGCCTTCCGGCAGCGACCAGCGCGTCGAGCATGGCTTTGGGCGCAGGCGAAAGGAAATGGCGGGCCGTCTCCGGACGCGAAATCTTGGCAAAGACGTGGGTCCGCCGGTGGATCGCGCCTGACGCGTCGGCAGAGAGGCCCGCTGCGCTGTAGCGCACGATTGAAGGGGTGAGAGCCAAGTAGGCTGCCGCGGATACGTGCGTGACCCCGCGCTGAAGGTAGAGGTCGCTCACCGCTTCCTCGAGCGCAGGCTCGTTGGGCGAGTGGATGAGGTTCATCCCCCAGGTCGTCGAGCCGCCCGACGGGCCCAACTCGGACTCCAGCCGCGTAAGCGCCTCTTCGACGCGGGGGAAGGCCAGTCCGGCCGCCCCGAAAAAACCGAGCATTCCGGCGCGGGCCACCTCGATCACCAGGTCGGTCGTGGCGATCCCGTTGGCCATCGCCCCCGTGACGTACGGAAAGCGAACGCCGTGCGTCTCGCAGAAGCTGCGGTCCCCGAGCCAC
Source organism: Sandaracinaceae bacterium (assembly GCA_045106715.1). Lineage (GTDB taxonomy): Bacteria > Myxococcota_A > Polyangia > Polyangiales > Sandaracinaceae. Next base: position 7,531 of record JBGCFC010000265.1, on the reverse strand, counting down.
TCCGGGTACAAAGCCGGGAGCGTGGCCAGAAGCGCATACCCGGCCGCGCCTGAGGCGGCGGGAGAGACCTGACCGCCGACTCCGACGCCCACACGGCCATCGGCGGATTCCCGAACGATGTGGAGGGGTTGGCGCACGTCAGCGAGGCGGGCGCTGAGCGCCCCAGAATCGAATGCGGGCGGCTCCGCACCAGGTGTCCAGACAGCGACGGATGACAACACGGGCCGTGTTTCTACCAAGAGAGGACGTGACGCACCGTCATCGTTTGAACATCAATGCAACTGGCTGAATTCAAAGGACTAACGACACCCACCCACCTCGATTACCGGCCGGGCCACCGGAATTGGCGCAGTGCGTCACGAAACGGGAAGGGACGCACGTCACTTCTTCGGGACATCTTCCCGTCGTGATCCAGCGATGACCTGGCAACATTGAATAGCCCGGAGCTTCCGTTCGTCCGTCGGACGTGGCACGACGAACTGGGGGACCCTTCACGTGAGACATGCGTTCACCTTCGCAGCTGCGCTGCTGACTTTGGGCCTCGCGGCGTCACCAGCGCTCGCGATGACATGCCAGAATCGCATCGTTCGTCAGGGCGACGCGGGATCGCGCGTCGCGTCGCTGTGTGGCGAACCCACTCAAATCGTGCGGCGGACCGTCGTTCGCTCGCGCTCCGTGCATCGTCAGCTCCCGAACGGCACGGTCGTCAGTGACACGGTCAGCTTCGATGTTCCGGTCGAAGAGTGGACGTATGACTTCGGCCCACAGCGGTTCGTGCGTGTTGTCGTCATCGAGAACGGACAGGTCGTACAGATCCAAACGCATGGCTACGGGACGCCTCCGAATACGCCGCGCTGACAGGATCGCGGCCGCTCGTGGGACCACACTCCCGAGCCGGGCGGATTGGCATCGTAGACACATCCGATTCGCCCCCCGGGAACGACCCCAACCTCGATCTGGTCGATTCGCTGCGCCTGGCAGCCGGCTTACTCCTCGGGGTGCCAGCCTTCAGGGCGATCGTCGGTGGGGCAGGTGTCCGGCCGAAGGATGCCGTCCTCATCCCGGCGGACCCCGTGTTCCAGAGCCTCCGCCGCGGCGTAGCCGAGGTCGCGGACGATCCGAGGTGCGTTGCTCTCGCACGCCGCACGCTCGACCGCTAGAAGCGACTCACGGGCCGCGGCCGCATCGCCGGACTCCCGCTGAATGGTGGCAGCGCGCCAGAGCGAGTAGGCGTACACCGGCTCTCCGAGGCGATTGGCGCCGAAGCGGAGGGCCGATAGCGATGCTTCGGCCTCGTAGGTCAGCTCCGCCCGCAACATCCAGGCGAGGGCCACCAAGTCGGTGGCGCCGGGATGAGCCTCCACGAACCGCTCGGCACACCGCGCCGCGTCGTCCGCTTCGGTCCGCCACGCAACCCAGACCACCGCGAACTCAGCCTGCGCGCGGGCGGGCGCGTCGGCGGGGAGTTCGCCCGCGAGCCGCTCGAGAGAGGCGCGACCTCGGGCGATTTGCCGATCGAGTGCGGCCAGGGCGCCAGCGGGGCCGGCCACCCCGGGCTGCGGCTCGGGGGGCGCAGGAGGCGCTTCGTGCACCGGCGCGGGTCGCGAGGCCCTCCGGCCTCGACGCGCACGGCGACGCGCCTCGTCACGTCGGGCCCGCCGATCGCGACGGCGGGCGCGTCGATCCCGACGCCGCTTCTTGGAACTCCAGCCATCGTCCTCCCATCCGTCGTCGTCCTCCCACGCGTCTTCTTCGTCCTCCCAGCGGTCGTCCTCACCCCAGTCGTCGTCTTCTTCCTCCGGGTCCTCGTCCCACGTGTCAGCGGGCTCATCGACGTCGGGCTCCGCTCGGACGGGCTCCTCCGCCACTGCGGGCTGCGGCTCCCGCTGAGCCTCGCTTACCCGCGCAGCCTCCTGCGCGGCCTCGGCGGCCGCGTCAGCGGCGTCGGCCTCCAGGACCGCACGCCGATCGACGAGCCCTTCGAGAGCGGCGACCCGGCCTCGCACGACGTCTCCGGCCAGGGCGATGCGTTCGGGCCCCGCAGCATGTTCGAACCGCGCCTCGAGCACCTCGAGCGGCGTGTCCGGCGCCCGGAGCACGGGTGTGCTGAGCGCGGCCACGAGCCGGAGCACCTCGCCCTGCTCGAGGGTGGCGGTCGGCGGCCGTTGGGTCGGCGCCGCGGTAGGCACACAACCGATGCAGAGGAGCGGAACGAGGAAACGCAGACGTGCCATATCAATGACCTCTACAAGGGGCGTGCCATGGCCTTTGCCGGGTCCGCCCTCCCCTCCCCTGTCATCGTGGCGGAGACACCTGTGCAGCGCACGGGAACGATCGTCGCTCCAAGACGCGTGATGTCCGCGTCAGGGACTACGCTTGCCGTATGTCCTCCCCTCCGCGGCCCCCTCGACGGTGTGTGGTCCTGCGCGGCACGGCGACCGCGACGGGCATGGCGGCCGCCACCCGTCTCGAGCAGCTGAGCGCGGAGGCGGTGCTCTGGGTCGGCGATGGCCATCCCCGCTTCGTGTTGGAGACGCGCGCCGGGTTGCGTCGCCGACTGGGCGGCAGCTTCGATGCGGTGGTGCTCGACATGAGCGCCGGCTTGGACGCGGACCTGCTCGGGCAGGCCCAGGGCTTCGTGCGAGCGGGCGGATGGTTGCTGGTGCGCATGCCCGAAGCGCAAGACGCCGGACAGGCACGGCTCGCCGTGGCGCCCTTCGAGGACGCCGACGTGGGGCGCCGATTCGCCGCGCGTTTGGAGGCGGCACTGACCCGTTCGGGCGCAACCCTCGGCATCCCTGAGGGCGATCTGCCGCCCGCCGACAGGGCGACCCGAGGCTCCCCGGAGCAGGCTGCGCTCGTCGATCGACTCGCCGCTTGGTGGTCGGGGCCCGCTGCGATGCTGGCCCTGACGGCGGACCGGGGCCGCGGTAAGTCGAGCGCGCTCGGCCTGGCGGTTTCCGCGGTTCGAAGGATGGAGCCGGCGATGCGCGTCGTCATCAGCGCGGACGACCCCCGCTCCACCGCCGAGATCTTCCAGTTCGCGCTCGGCGAGCGCACCTGCCCCACCAGCGGCCCGGTGCGCTTCTGCCGGCCATCTGCGCTCCTGGACGGCGTCGACGCCGACCTCGTGATCATCGACGAAGCCGCGCAGCTCCCCGTCCCGCTCCTTCAGCGCATCGCGCGCGCCCACCCAACCGCACACCTGGCGTTCGCCAGCACCACCCGCGGGTACGAGGGCACGGGGCGGGGCTTTGTTCTCCGCTTCTTGGCGTGGGCCGCCGAACAGCCGCGCCCTCTGTTGCGCGAGACGCTGCGTACCCCCATTCGCTACGGCAGCGACGACCCGCTCGAGGCCTTCGTCTTCGATGCCCTTGCACTGGACGCCGAGCCCGCGGTGTTGCCCTCGGCCGGGGCCATCGAGACCCGAGCGCTCCCGAAGGACGAGCTCGCGGCGAACGAGGTCAGGCTCCGCGAGACGTTCGGCCTGCTCGTCCACGCGCACTACCGGACGACCCCCGCCGACCTTCACCGCCTGCTGGACGCGCCGAACCTCGAAGTGCACGTGTTGACCCGCGGAGAACGTGTGGCGGCGGCGACGCTCATCGCCCAGGAGGGTGCGCTCTCCGACGAGACGGTCCGCTCCATGGCCGACGGATCAACGCGGGTGCGGGGCCACGCCCTCGCCGACACCTTGGTCTGCCACCTGGGACACCACGAAGCCGGCGCGCTCCGCATGATCCGCAGCGTGCGTATCGCCAGTCACCCGGATGCGCGGCGCCTCGGATACGCGAGCCGCCTGGTCGAGCACGTGCACGCCTCCTACGCCCCCGACCTCTTCGGCACCTTGTTCAGCGCCACGCCAGATGTTCTCGCGTTCCGTCGCGCGCTCGGGTACCGGCTGGTGCGCATCGGCGCTTCGCGTGGGGCGCGGACAGGCGAGCCGGCGGCGGTGATGGTGCGCCCGGTGAGCCCTGCCGCGCGGGACCTGACCACGCAGCTGCGCGCCGAGCTCGCTCGAGACCTGCCGCTTCAGCTGCGACTCCTGGACGCGGACGATGGGCTGGGCCTGAGCGAGGCTCTCCGAGACAGCCTGCTCGCCGACCTGCCGGCCCCTGCGTCGCTGTCGGAGGCGGAGGAGCTGCAGCGCGTCCGGGACTACGCCTTTGGCCCGCCCCCTTACGAGGCGGTCGCGTTTGCGGTTCAGCGCTGGGTCCGGCGCCAGGATCGGTCCGCCCTCGCGTCGATGCCACGCGCGGTCGTCGAGGGCCGTGTGCTCGCCGAGAGAGGATGGCGAAGGGTCGCCGAGGAGGCCGGCGCCCCGAGTGTGCCTGCCGCCATGCGGGCGCTTCGCCGCGCGGTTCGCGCGATGCTCGCCTGACCGCTACTCGAGCGCGGCCTGCACACGAAGCAGCGGCTCTCGGCTCACTTCACCGCCCGACAGCTGGCCGTGCAGCTCATACCGCGACGTCGCGCCATCGCAGTCGAGGTCCGCTTCGGCGCGCAGGACAAACGCGGAGCCCGTGACGTCGAAGCTGTAGGCGAACCGCCGCTCGCCATCGGGGAGCGAAGCGAACAACGGGTGCTGGCTCGTCGAGAGCGCCTCGGACGGCGCACACGCGACGTCGGCCGGGACGCGCGCCGAAGCTGGGGGGAGCGCCGCGTTCTCGCCGACGTGGGCCACGAGCTGAGCATAGAGCGCCTCGAGAGTGGCCTCGGCTTCCGCCGCCTGATCGCGACGCAGCGGAATGGGGGCGACCTGGAGCGCGAGCCAGCCGAGGAACGCCTGCTCGGTGAACTCGGGCACGAATCCCTCCACGAACACACCGACGAGCTGCTCCCCCAGCTGAAAGTTGCCCGCCTCGTCCACGGTCAGGACCGCGTCCGGTCCGTAGGCGAGCTGCCCATCGAGCAGGCGCATCGGGTCGCGACCGTCTGAGAAGACGATGTTCCCCCCCGAGGTCAGAGCGAAGACCGACGCGCCGCTGTGATCCACGACCTGTCCATTGGGATGCACCGTCGCGACGTGCTCGCCGCCCGCGAGCGAGACGCGGCCGTCCGAGTGCAGTGTCCCGAACGGCGTCCCGTCCTGAACGAAACGCATCGCAGGGATGGCGAGGTCGCCCGACGACCCCGTAGAAGACGCCCCGCAGCCCACGAGCAAGACCGCAGCGAGAATCCAGTTCCTCATGGCCCGACGGTATCAGGGCGCCCCGCTCGGTGTCCGGGAGCTTGCGCCGGCGCGCCCGCGCCCCCATCTCGGACTCATGCTCCGCGGCGGCTGCGCGATCCTCATGCTCCTGCTCTTCGGCTGCGGCGCGCCCACAACGCGCGGCGTCGACACGGAGACCCGCCTCGCGTATCGGGCCGTCCTGACCCCACGCGCTGACTGCCGGCTGCCGAGCGCCGAGTCGCTCACCCCCGCACAGATGCAGCGCGACTGGGATCGCATCGAGCTCGTCCTGCGCCGTGGGTACGCCGGCTTCGAACAGGCGGGCGACGAGGCAGAATGGGCGGCGGCGTTGGCGGAGGGCCGACGCACGACCGAAGCGGCGATCGGCGATGACGGCACCCTGGACGTGGAGTCGTTTCGGAACACCGCCGTCGAGCACCTGCGCTTCGCCAACGACAACCACCTCGCACTGACGCTCCGACGCCGAGGGGGCAACGACTGGCGCTCGACCAGCGCGCATCAGCAGGCGCATCGTGTGGACCTGACGCTCGACGTCGAGGGGCGGGACCCGGACGGGCGGCAACTCTTGGCGTGCGCCGGACAAGCTCGGCAGGACGTGCTCCGCCCGGTGCTCGGGGTCGCTGCCGAGGTGATCTGGTCGCCCATCCTGCTGTCCGAGGTCGCGCTCGAAACGGTGTCTTGCACGTTCGAGAGCGAGACCGGCCCCGTCGAGGTCGAGGCCGCCGCCTCGCGCGTGTCCATCCGGGACCGAGGCCGCCCCTACTTCGCGGCGCACGGACACGAGGAGGCCCTCTGGCTCCGGGTCCGCACCCTCGTGGCGTCGCGCTCCGGGGCGCTGGACGAGTTCGCCGCCAGCGCGGGGGCGGCGAACCGGGCGCCGGCCACGGTGCTTGACTTGCGGAGCATCGGGGGCGGCGCCGACCGGTTCCTCAACCAGTGGTTCGGCGGCTACTCGGACCGGCCCATCCAATACTGGAACACGCGCCGCATCAAGAGCGAGGTGGCGCTGCAAGGCGCGCTGAACTTCTGGGGCTGCGTGGCCGCGTCGAGCTCCGGCGACGCGGGCGGCCGGGCGTGGGTCGAAGCCCGTGTCCAGCGCGCTGAGCGCGAGCTGGCCAACGCCATGCACACCCGGGGGATCTACCGCGAGCTGATCGACGGGGAGTACACCGTGCAGGCACGGGCCGACGCTGCGCCGCGGGGCCCGTTGATCCTCTTGGTCGACCGTGGATGCGCGTCGGCATGCGAAACCTCGGTCGTGCTCGCTCGGCAGATCCCGGGCGCGTTGGTCGTCGGCGAAAACACCGAGGGCACCATGCGAGTCGGAGAGATCCGGAGCTACCGTCTGCCCGAGAGCGGCATCGTCTTGACCGCGGGCACCCGCATCCACGAGGACCCGACGACGGGCACGTTCCCCGAGGGACGCGGCTGGCTCCCCGACCTCTGGCTCACTGACGATGTCGAGCGCGCCACACTCGACCTGGCCGCCTGCCTGACCGAGCCTTCGTGCGAGGCGCGCGTGCGGTCGGCCGTAGCGCGGTAGCAGAGCCTCACTCGTGCTTCTTCGCGCGCTTGGCTTCGGCGATCTTCTGCGTCGCGACCGTGTTCAGCGTCTTGTTCTCGGTGTTGGAGGCGGCCAGAGCCGCGGCCCGGAACGCGTCGAGTGTCGCGTCGTGCATCCACAGCCCAGAGCATCGTACACATCGCTGGAACGCCGCCTTGGGCGCCGGGAGCGTGAGCGGCTGCATCGCCGCCCCCGCTTGCTCGCGATAGCCGCTGTCCAGACACGACGGACAGCCCAGCGGACTCTCGTCGCTGCCTTCGAAGGCCAGCTGCTCCGCGTTGACGGTCAGTGAATCATCGAGCCGGTCCACCGTGCCGTGCGGGTAGAACCCGGACTCGCACGCGTCGCATCGCTGGATCGCGATGTCCTCGAAGAGGCCGTGCAGCTCTTCCGTCAGCGGGCCTCCGCACTTCGCGCACTTCATGAACGACCTCTATCGGTGAAGGGCGCGTCGGAACCGCATCGCCGGGTCCGAGACCCAGAAGCGCACGAGGTCCGACGCGTAGTTGTCGGGCCCGACTTCCTCGCCGACCGCCTTCAGAGTCGAGCCGAGGTCGTCGGCGATGAGCAGGGCCGCGCGGGTGGCGAGGCGCCGGACCTCCTTCGCCCAGGTCGCGTAGCTCTGGGGCGGAGCCACCGAGAAGGCGGAGACCGCCCCCTGGAGCCGACCCCTGGAGAGGAACCCGACGGCCTGGCCGACCCGGCGCACCTCGGGCTCGAGTTCCTCTTCGCCGATGACCGGGTCGAGGGTAAACGTGGGCGCGAACTGCCGG
>JBGCFC010000264.1:0-17870 GCA_045106715.1 Sandaracinaceae bacterium | reverse complement strand
ACCGCGGAAGACCCGCCCGCGGGGTCGGCGGACACGGAGCCGCCTCCATCGGAGCCGGGCTCTGACGAACAGGCTGCAGCAGAACAGGCCGTTGCAGAGCAGGCCGCTGCAGAGCAGGCTGCAGCAGAGCAAGCCGCTGCAGACCAAGCCGCTGCAGACCAAGCCGCTGCAGACCAAGCCGCTGCAGAGCAAGCCGCTGCAGACCAAGCCGCTGCAGAGCAAGCCGCTGCAGAGCAGGCCGCCGCGGACCGAGCCGCCGCGGAACGAGCCGAGCAGGCCGCGACGCCACCCCGATCCCGTCCCGAGCGTCCGCGTCCGGTCGGCGAAGGCACGCTCAACTTGATGGTGATCCCGCGGGCCGAAGTTCTGCTTGGAAGGCGCAGTCTTGGCACGACGCCGTTGGTGAACGTCCGGCTGCCGGCCGGACGTCATCGGCTGACCGTGCGCGCGGTCGATGGCTCCGCCAGCCGACGTGTCACGGTGACGATCCAGGCCAATCAGCGAACACGAGAGTCGCTGCGGCTGTAGCCGGCACGTCTTCGACCGCTCAGCAACGTCGCCCTCGGAGTTTCGAGCGTTGGCGGTCGGGGTTCGGTGTCGACGGCATCGCGCTCTTCGACGAGAACCGCATTTGCGGTCACCACATCGACGTGGCCAGTGAGGACGTCGTGGCCAGTGAGGACGTCGTGGCCCGTGAGGACGTCGTGGCCCGAACATTCAGCTTCATCGCGTTCCCGGAGGACGTGCGACGCTGACCATTTACGAGAGGTCGGGTCGGCAACCCGGGCTGCCGAACCGCGGAGCAGCGAGTTCCTTCGAAGGCCCTGAGTCCCAAGCTCGGGGCGCGATGTGAGCGAAGCCCGCCCAAGTGAGACCCGGGGTCGCTGGGCGAGAGTGCCTCGGTGGCTGAAGGTCACGCTGGTGTGGGGACTGGCCCTCGTCGCCTGTGACCAACTGCTGCTGCTCACGCCGCTCGGGCGTCCCGTCCAGAACATGAGGGGCATGGTGGAGCCGCTCAACGCAGAGGAGCCGCCCTACTACCGGGTGCGCCCCCGGCTCAGCACCATCTGAGGGGAATCAGACACGACTGCACACGGACGAGCGCGGGGTTCGTTCAACGGGAGTCCGTGCAGGTGAATGCGGGCTGGTCATCGCGATGGGTGATTCGGTCACGTTGGGGGTCGGTGTCGACCATGATGACGCCTGTCCGTCTCTTCTGGCTGCTCGGCTCGCGTCTGCTAGCGCTCGCCCAAGCGCTCGAAGCCCCCCTCCGGAGCTTGCAGCCAGGTGCTCGGCGTGACGGTCGAAGCACCGCTCATCGCATGAACGATCAGGGCTCGGCGAGGCGCCTCGGAGTGGTTGGGCCCCGAGCGGTGGAAGGTGCGTCCGTGCACGAATGCCACGTCGCCCCGGGACATGTGGAGAGGTCGCGTTGTCAGCTCGGGTTCCCGCGGGGTGTCCCCGCCCGCCGGGGCGAAACCCGTATCGGTCAGGGTCAGGCTCGTCGTGAGCGGAGCGTGATGGCTCCCGGGAGCGACCTCGAGGCAGCCGTTGACATCATCCATGGGATCGAGGGCGATGAACGCCAACACGAGCGACTCGGGTGCGGTCGTGATGAACCACGCATCGCGATGCAGCCCGAACTGAACCGCGTCCGACGCAGGTTGCTTGTAGATGACCGCGGAGGAGACGATGCGCGCGTCGGGTGACGCGAGTCGTTCCAGCACAGGGCCCACCCCTGGGTGCCGGCATGCTGCGTCAAACCGCGCGTCGACAGCGTGAAGCGCGTGACCGACGCGCATCACCTGAGGCTCACTGAGGTGTGTCGCGCTCGGCCCCGCGTTCCAGAGGACCCCGAGCCCGTGGGCGGAGCGGCGGAGCGTGCTCCAGGGCGAGAGCATGTCGCGTTCGCCCCGACGGTGCTCTTCGGCGACCTGGACCACCAGCTCGCTCAGCCGCGCATTGAGCGCGACGCACGCCTCGGGCGAAAAGACCGCGCGCTGAAGGACGTACCCATCGCGCTGGAACTCGTCATCGAGGCTGAGGCTGACCGCAGTCATGCGCTCCCCGGTGCGGAGGCATCCGCAGACTGAACGAAGTCCGTGAGCACCCGATGAAAGTGAGCCGCGTTCGACTCGCGCGTGGTGAAACGAACCTGTTCCAGCGCCCCGCTTGCGAGCCCCTGCTGGACGCGCGTTGAGATGTCGAGGTCGGCATCGAGGATCTCCCCCGCACTGAAGGAGCCGTGCGGCCCGGCCCGGTGCGCGGGTTGGGCCGGGGCACGGAAAGGGCGGACGTAGCTGATCTCCTCAAAGCGGCTCTGCCCGGGGTCCGTCGGGTGCGGCCATTCGCGGTAGACCTCGAGGTGCAGCGGCGTGAAGTTGAGCTGCACGTTGGGAAAGACCGCAAACTGGCGTTTGAAATGAAGCGGGAGGCTCCGTGGGAGTGAGACGCCGCACGCGGAGAGCTCCCTGGCGAAGGCCGCCGCGATGGCCCCGGGGATCTCGTCGCATGTTCCGGGCATCGGCTCGACCCCCAGCGAGCGGAGGATCTGACGCGTGGCTTCGGTGGGCGCGCCGTCGCTCGAGGCGAGACCTTCGCCGAGGGGGATGCGACTGCCACTGTGCATTCCGAGCGCCTCATCCTGCACACGGGAGGGATCGAGAATGTTCGCCAGGCCGGGGTGGAGACTGCGAAGGTGGTAGGACTCGTTGTTGGCGTCGAGCACGGCCTTCCAGTTGGCCTTCATCTCGATGTTGCTCTGTTGAGCGAGCCGAAACGCTTCCGGTCGGTACCCGTCGATCGCCTCGGCCACCGGGTCGAGGTGCGCTTCGAGCGTGGGCCCCTGGTCGGTGAATCGAAACCAGACGAACCCCAGCCGCTCCTCGCAGGGGATCTCGGACAGAGAGACCGCGGCCAGTGCTGGCGCCGAGAGTTCAGCCCCCGGCGCGGACCGAAGGGCGCCATCGAGGGCGTACTCCCAAAGGTGGTAGGGGCAGACGAGGGAGCGCACGCGGCCGGCGTCACGAGCGCAGAGCGGGGTCCCTCGGTGCTGGCAGACGGCGTGAAACGCACGCACCGTCAGGTCCTCTTGGCGGACCAACGCGATGTCGTAGCGTCCGAACCGAAGGCGCACGAACGAGCCCACATCGGGGAGCTGCGAGCTGTGCGCCCCGAACAGCCACGTTCGGAGAAAGACACGCGACCACTCGGCCTGAAGCCAGTTCGGGCAGGTGTAGCGGGACGAGGGGATGCTGTACATCGTGCGGTCCGTGCGGAGCGGTCAGGTGGGCAACGCTTGGCCGCCTGGATCGGCCGAGGCGATGCGTTTCGCGAACTGACGCAACGCTTCCCGGGCGGAGGGATCGACGTCCGAACGACGCGCGAGGATGTCGAAGCTCCGCGTCCGCGCAAAGCAACGGCGGCTTGGGTCACGCGGTCGGATCCGGGCCTCGATCGGCGCGCCGCTCCCGTCCAAGCGAACACAGAGCTCACGCCGGTCGGCCGTGTGCCCGACGTTGACGATGCGGTAGCCCCCGAAATCGTCCTGGTGCGTGAGTCCCAAGGACGCGAGCCATTGAGCGACCTTCATGCTGCCCTGGCGCGCGCCGACAGGATCCTGGGTGAGCGAGCGCCGAATGTCACCTCGCTCGGTGCCCGGCGCACTCGTTCGCCGAGGCGTGAGAAGTTCGTGTTCCCACCCGAAGTGCCGGATGTACTGATGGCTGAGGCCGGAGCACTTGCCCACGGCATCGGCGCAGACGCCTTCGTAGAGGCATGCGTACTCGGGGGCGCGCTCGAAGTAGGTGTCCTCGAGGATCGCGGGCGGCTGACCGTCGTCCTGGCACCAGGCCATGTCCCCGAGCAGGCACCGCGGGACCCACTTGACCACGGGCGGGATGCCTCTCTCGACACACGCTCGGAGCGCATGCAGGAGGGGCTCCTGAATGTCCCCAACGCGTGCGGCGTGGCCACGGTTGCCATCTTCGTCGGCGCGCGGCCAGTAGTTCCAGAACTCCATCGAGCGTGGGGCGTACGGGCTCACCAGATCGACGATGTCGGCGAGGTGCCGGTAGTTCGGCTCTACGATCGCCGTGTTGGTGAAGAGCGTCGCGCGGCTCGCCGCGATCGTCTCGAGACCTCTTCGGATGGCCTCGAAGGAGCCGCGTCGTTGGGTGAGCGCGTCACACAGGGTTCTGTCGTGCCCATGCACGGACACGAAGAGCTCGTCGACGCCGGCGTCGATCAGATCGTCGAGAACGTCTGCTCGCCCGAGTCGCACCGCGTTGGTCTGCAGCCGCACGTGCTCGATGCCGGGCAGCGAGCGGGCCAGCCGCACGTAGTCGACCAACAGCGGCGACAGCGTCACCTCGCCCCCGCTGAAGATGATCCGGTTCTTGCCCTCGAGCAGGCCCGGGTCCGCCGCGGCCGCCTCGAACGCAGCCAGCGAGGTGCCGGGGTAGACGTCGAGGACGTCCTCGACCATGCAGAAGGTGCAGGCGAGGTTGCAGCGGAACTCGAACGTCACCATGAAGCTGGTGTCCCACCACGCCTGGGCGGGGGCGATGGGCGGAGCGCCACGAGTCAGGTCAGAACGATCCATAGACCCCCGAGCGCCGGACGCGTGCACCCTCTGGTGTGGCGGTGAAGTCCAGACCGACGTCCCAAAGGAGATGGGCGAGACCGGGCGTCTCCCGTTCGATGAGCCCGGAGAGGCTCTCGGGGTAGTCCTGCTCACGAAGGAACCGCAGCAGGGACCGGGTGGGCACGCGAGAGAAGTAGAACGCGTCGCCGTCCCGTTTGTTCGCCACGCACATCTTGTGGCACCCGAAGAGCTCCGGTGGGAGGAGTCGGGCCAGCGGCTCCGTCGCCAAATCCACGTGCACGGATGCTCGGATTCGCGCCATGACATCGTCGATCTCGACCCGCGGATCGTGAAACGTGTAGATGTTCTGAAACGTGAGCTGAGGGCCGTGGAGCGCGTAGCTCCTCATGTCGATGTAGACGTGGACCGAGGCTTCGTTCGCCGCCGCGTCGTCGGGCGAGGACCCGCTTCGGAGCGCGTCGACGCCGAAGTCGATGCTGAACATGTGCCAGGGAAGCGGGCGTGGCTCGACGGCACGAATCGAGAGCAGCTCGGAGAGCGCGTCACACACGGGCGCGATCTGGAGGTCTGCGTGGGTGCGCGTCCAATCGTAGAAGTAGAGCTCCCAGCCGCGAAGCGCCCCGGACAGCGCGTCGTGCTTGATGCCCCAGACGGTGCGAAACGGGCCGAGCGTGTCGCGCAGTCGCGAGACCACCTCCCGGCCCTCGGTCTCGACCCCGGCCTCGGCGAACGACGCATACAGCAGGTTGACCGAACGAAGCATGCCGTCGTGCGGCGTCAGCGGCTCGTACGGCTTGAGGATGTAGTCGTGGAGCGGCTCATCGCCGGAGCAGCGCTCGAGGCCGACGGGGGGCTCGTACGGCGCCCGCACCACCGGCAGCGTCGTCTTCTTCACGTGCCCACGCTACCATCGGTGAGATTGCCCGACCAGCGGCCCATGACTCCCGAACAGCGCATTCTCAGGGACCTCCGGGCCGGCAAGCAGACGATCGTCGTCGATTCTCCACCGACCTCGTGGGCGGTCCTCAAGCCGCACGTCCTGCCGTTTCTGAAGCGGAACGGCCGAAGGTCGAGGCGGCTTCAACTGGTTGGCTATCCGCTGTGCGCGGTCGGTGAGTCGTGGCGTGCGCTGGCGGCCGTGACCGGCCCGCCACGTGTCCACCACCCTGCGTGCAGGGCATGCGTGCTGCGCGACGAGTGCAGTCCGCCGGTCCGCTGGAACGGGGCGGAACTGCAGCCGTTCGGCTCTCGTGATCCCGTGGAACTCTTCCAGCGCTTCCATGGGCGCTTCCGCCGCGCGACCGGAGCCGGCCCGAACCCAATGGCCGACGAGATGGTCACCGCGCACGCGGAGACGCTCCGCAGCCTGCCGGGTGGAGTATGGGAGCTGGAGCCGAGCGTTGTGGTGTCCGATCGGCTCGAGCCGCGACTGCGACTCGTTGTCTTTCACGGCCCCCAGCCGAAGGACCCCATCCAGGCGCGTGCGGTGACCCATCAGTTGATCGAGAGCTGGGCCCAAATGCACGAGATCGCAGGGGCGTCGTTGCCCGACGTCCTCCGCAGCGTGCTGGAGCGTCACTCTCCTTTTGAAATGCCACTCGGCTTCGAGATGCGCGCCGCTGACCAGGCCCAGCTGAAGGCCTATGCGCGTGTTCACCTGCTTTCCCCGCAGCGCCGACGCGCGTTCGTGACCGAGCTGCTCGAGATGATCGAGCAGCCCTCGAATCGGGCCGGGTTGGGAGAGCTCGAGCGGGATCGCCCAACTCTGTTCGACGACCTGCAGATGGTTGGCTTCGCGACCCAGGAGGGCACGCTTGTGGCCCTGAAGCTCTATGTTCAGCGGCACGGTCGGCAAGGGTGGCCGGAGATCGGCATTGCGCCGCCGCCCGCCGATCACCCTTTCGAGGTCCTCTCGAAGCAGCGCGCGCTCACCGTCGTCGACCTGGCTCACCCCGAGGAGCGCGCGCACAAGCTCGACTTCTTCCTTCGCGAGCGGCTCCTCTCAGGACCGATGTTGGCCGAGTTGGGGCGGCGGGCCTTCGTCCCCAGTGTCGCAGATCAGCTCTCCACCCTCGTCGAGCACGAGGAGTTCCGTGTCGATGTGGTCGCCGGCTCCCTCCGCGGTGAGTCGTGGGCCTTCTACTTGGCGCTGGGGTGACCTCGTCGTCTCACGATCCAGGTGCACCACGCGGTGGCCGGCGTCCTGCGAGACGATCCTGGGGAGGGGATTCACGGCGCCATGGCAGGCACGTTGGCTCCGCCGCGGAATGCACCCCCGTTTCGTGACTGTCCGGTCGCGGAAAAAGAACTGACACGTCAGTCTAGTTCTGCTAGACCCCGCACCTTCGGACGGAAGCCCGTCCAGTCGAAGGGTCGAGAAGAACGATGAGCGAGGCGATGGTGAGGCGCGGCGAGGTCGCGCTGTTTCGGTTCGAGGGTGCGCTGAGCCCCCGCCCGACGCTGACCGCGGCAACGTGGATGGCGATGAACGCCCGGCGGATGCGCGCCCGGCTGCTCGGGCTGTCCAGCTTCGCGCTGGGCGCCCCGCTTTCGGCCCGCGACCCCATGCGCGCGGCGCGGCTGGCGTGGTCGTGCCTCGAAAGCATGAGTGAGGACCGGCTGGTGGTGCTCGGCGAGCTCTACGCCGAGGAGCACCTGATCGGCTCGCTCAACCAAACGGGCCTTGATCTGCTCGACGGATGCCGTCAGCGGGGCCAGCGGATCGTGCTGCTGAGCGACAACCTCGACGTGATCGTCGGCCCCGTCGCCGCGCACCTCGGGGTGGAGTTCATCGCCAACACGATGGAGCTCGACACCCACGACCGCGGCACCGGTGAGCTCGTCCCGCCGGTCCTGGGCCCGGAACTCGGTGGACGCGCGCTGCGCGAGCGGCTGCGCACCCGGGGGATCGACATGAACCACGCGTGTGGATACGGGAGCCGGCGCACCGACTCGGTGATGCTCGGGGCCGTCGCCCTGCCCTGCGCGGTGACCCCCGACCGCGAGCTGCGAAGGCTCGCGCGCGACCTGGACTGGCCCGTGGTGGAGGCAGGATGACCGGCTCGAACGGCATGAACGGCACGGCGCACGGAGCCGCGGAACCGCGCGGCATCGTCGAGACCCTCGAGGGTCGCCACATCCTCCTCACCGGATTCACCGGGTTCTTGGGCAAGGTCTGGGTCGGGTTCCTGCTCGATCGCGTGCCCGAGATCGGCCGGATCACACTGCTCGTTCGGGGCCGACGTACGCAAGACGCCGAGTCCCGGGTGCGCGAGGCCTTCGAGCAGAGCCCGGCCCTGCGCCCGCTCCGAGAGAAGCACGGTGAGGGGCTGCTCGCCTTCCTCAGCGAGAAGATCGACGTGCTGCAGGGCGACGCGAAGCTCCCCCTGCTCGGCATCGACGCCCCGACCCTCGCCGTGCTCGCGCCGCGCCTCGACGCGGTGGTGCACTGCGCCGGCCTCACCGATTTCGCGCCGGACCCCCGCGCCGCGGTCGAGGTCAACGTCACGGGTGCCGAACACGCAGCCGACCTCGCCGCGCTCATCCCGAGCAAGCGGCTCGTGCACGTGAGCACCTGCTTCGTGGCCGGGCAGGTCGACGGACACGTACCGGAACACCTGGACCTCGGGGTCTCGCCCAACGGCACGCGTTTTGACGTGGAGGCCGAGAAGCTCGCCATCCAGAGCGTCTGCAAGTCCATCGACGAGCGTGAGGGCGGGCCCAAGCGGCCGGCGGCCCGGCGCGGCCGGGTCGACGTCGGGACCCAGCGGGCCCAGGCGCTCGGTTGGCCGAACCTCTACACCTACAGCAAGGGCCTGGCAGAGCACTCGCTCGGGGCGCGCGACGACGTCGTGCTGACGCTCGTGCGTCCCTCGGTCGTCGAGTGCGCGCGGGAGTTCCCGTTCCCCGGCTGGAACGAGGGCATCAACACCAGCGGCCCGATCGTCTGGATGTGCTCGGGCTACGCCTGGAAAGTGCCCATGCGCGCCGACAGCTGCTTCGACGTCGTGCCGGTCGACACCGTCGCCCGCGGCATGACCGTCGCGGTGGTCGACGCGCTCAACGACAACGCCGCGCCCATCTATCAGCTCGCCAGCGGCGACCACAACCTCCTGACCTTCGATCGCGCGCTCGACCTGACCGCACTCAAGGTCCGCAAGGGCTACGTGCCGAGCGGGGTGAGCGGCCTCGAGCGCGCGTTGCTGACGCATCTCGATTCGACCCCTCTCGACCATGGCCAAGACCGGAGCGTCCTGCTTCCCGCCGCCCAGAAGGCGAGCCGCTGGCTGCGCGACACGTTCCGCAAGTTCGACAAAGAGCGGCATCTGCCCGCGTCGGTTCGCGAGGACGACCGCAACCGCTTGGGAGACAAGATCAGCGACGCGAGCCTGAAGCTGAACAAGACGTCGATGCTGCTCAAGAGCATCGACCAGCTCTGGAACGCCTACCAGCCGTTCGTGCACGACCACAGCTACCGCTTCGAGACAACGAGCGTGCGGGAGCGAACGGCGCGGCTTTCGGCGGACGACCAGGCGCGGTTCGGCTGGGACCTCGAGTCGCTGGATTGGCGCCACTACTGGATGGAGGTCGAGATCCCCGGTCTGGACAAGTGGTCTCTGCCACTCATCCGCGGGCACGAAGTCAGTCACGACGAGGGTTTCGAGCTCGGCGGCCCGCTCCCGAGCGCCACCGTCGACACGTCCCTGCCCGCGAGCAGCGCGAGCGAAGCCGAGCCGGCGCGTGAGATCGCCCTCGGAGGCGCGGAATGAGCGTCTTCATCACCGGCGGGACGGGCTACCTCGGCTCGTACGTGCTCGACACGATGCTGCCGGACTCGAGCGGGAGCGACGCGGCTCTCATCTCGGATGACGACAAGCTCTTCGTGCTGACCCGAAGCACCGGCGACGAAGCCGTAGCCAAGCTCTGGAAGGCGCTCCAGCTCCACATGGAGGCGGACCGTTTCTACACGCTGCTCGACCGCATTCAGTTCGTCGAGGGCAACCTGCACGCGGACGGACTCGGCCTGGCCGACAAGGACCGCGCCCAGCTGCTCGAGGAGTGCGACTCAATCCTGCACATCGCGGCGAGCCTCAACCGCAAGTCCAGCAAGGCGTGTTTCAACGCGAACCTCCGCGGCACGCTCAGCGTCATCGGCCTGGCGCGGGAGATCGCCGACAAGCAGGGTGGCCTCCGCCGCTTCACCGACGTCTCGACGACCGCGGTGGCGGGAAAGCGCGAGAACCAGACCGTCGGCGAGGACGAGGCCATCGACTGGGCCCGGAGCGACTACGACCCCTACGCGCGCACGAAGAAATTCGCCGAGCACATGGTGCACACACTGCTGCCCGACCTTCCGACGGTCGTGCTTCGCCCGAGCACCGTGATGGGCGACACGCGGCATCCGCGCACCACGCAGTTCGACATGATTCGCATCGTCTGCTGGATGCTCGATGCGCCCGCGGTCCCATGCGACCCGAACACGCGGCTCGACTTCGTGCCCGCCAGCTTCGTCGGCCCGGCCATCGCGAAGCTGCACATGAAGGAGACGCTGAAGTGGGACGCGTACCACCTCAGCGCGGGCGACGGCGCGTGCCGGATCGCCGAGGTCAAAGACGCGTTCACGCAGCGGGGCGTGAAGACCCCGGTGCTCGCGCCTCAGCTCTACTCGACGTTCGACCGGATCAGCGGCGCGCTCGCCAACGGCCCGAAGAACCAGGTCAGCTTGGTGGCTTCGCTCATCAAGGTGTTCCTCCCTTACTTCACCAACGACGTGGTCTTCGACAACTCCCGGGTCGTCGAAGAGCTCGGGGAGCGGCCCGCCCGCTACACCGACTACTGCGTGGATCTGTACGAGTGGGCCAAGTCGGTCCGCTTCCAATACCCCCATGCGCCGCTGCCCTCGCGCGCGGTGCCGGAGGCGGCCGAATGAGCCTCGCGATGCGACTGATTGGCCGAGCGGCAAAGAGCGCGCTCGGTATGGCAAAGGACTCCCTCGACCCGGACCGCATGGTCCAGCTCGGCGTGACCGGACTGATCGAGGCGGCCGAGGCACGCCACGAGACCGACCCGACCCCGCGCTGGCGTCCGGGCGAGCCGCTCAAGCTGCTGCTCGCCGGCTACGTCGGCACGCGCAACACGGGCGCCGACGTTCGGACCGAGGAGATGATCCGGCAGTTCCGGCATCTCTTTGGCGACGACCACGTCGAGATGTCGATCTGCACGATCGATCCGGACCTGACGCGCGGCTACTTCCGCACCGTGCGGCAGCTGCACATCCCGCAGATCTTCCACAAGTTCCTCTACGACACGATCCGCATGCAGCACGGCGTCATCGCGTGCGAGGGATCGATGTTCAAGAGCAAGTTCGCCAACGCGCTGTCGACCATGATGGTGGGCGCGCTGGGGCTCGCGAGCGCCGAAGACAAGATCAGCGTCGGCTACGGCGGAGAGGCCGGCAAGATGGACGACTCGCTGTCCAAGCTGGTCGAGAAGCACGTGGGCGACTCGCTCGTCATCTGCCGGAACCAGGAGTCGCGCGACGTGCTTGGGCGCCTCGGTGTGGCGACGGAGCTCGGCACGGACACCGCCTGGACGTTCGAAGCCGCGCCGGCTGAGCGCGCCGAGACCTTGCTGCGCCGCGCGGGCTGGGACGGGCAGATGCCTGTGCTCGCCGTCTGCCCGATCAACCCCTTCTGGTGGCCGGTCAAGCCCGAGCCCTTCAAGGCCGCGGTCAACAGCCTCAGCGGCGGCTGGTCGGACGCTCACTACAAGAGCATCTACTTCCACGCCCACGGCAGCGAGGTCGACCGCAAGTTCGAGACCTATCTGCGTGGCCTCGCCGGCGCGATGCAGGACTACGGGCGAGACCGCTCGGTGTTCCCGATTCTCGTCGGCATGGAGCGCCTCGACCGCCGCGCGTGCGAGCGCCTCAACGAGCTGTTGGGCGGCGAGACACCCATCTTCATCTCGGACGACCACGAGATGTACGAGATGGTCGCGATCCTGCGCCGCTGCTCGATGGTGGTCAGCTCGCGCTACCACGCGCTCGTCTGCTCGATGCCCGGTCTCGTCGCGAGCGTCGGCGTCACGATGGACGAGCGGATCCGCAACCTGATGATCGACCGCGGCTCGCCCGAGCTGGCCATCGAGGTGGACGACCCCGAGCTCGACAAGAACTTGCTCGCCGCGATGGAGAAGGTCGAGGCCGAGCGAGACGCCGTCGTCGACGGCATCGGCCGCGCCGTCGTCGACAACCTCGAGCGCATGGGCCGGATGGGCCAGATCCTCGTCGACCACGTCCGGCAGGACTACCCGAACTTCCCGTTCGCCGAGGGCCTCGGCCTCGACGGTGACCCCTGGGATCATCTCCCGCCCTTCGGGCCCACCGTGCAGCGGCTGGTCGAGCGGTATCGATGAGCTCACGCCCCGACATGCGCCTCGACCACGCGGGCCACTGCCTGACGACACGCTGTGTCGACGGGCTGCTCGAGGTCGACCTGCACGCGCCGCCGCTCAACGAGATCGGCTTGCCGATGCTCAGCGAGCTGGAGCGTGTGGCGCAGCTCATCGGGGCGCCCGACCCGCGTTTTCACGCGGTCCTCTTTCACTCGTCGCTCGAGGGCGGCTTCAGCGCGGGCGCCGACCTTCGGGAGCTGCACGAAGGTCTGACCAGCGTGGACGGCGACGCCGGCATGGGCGCCTGGGTGGACCACGCGCAGCGGCTGTTCGACTCCCCCAAGACCGCCGGGCGCGCGCTCGTGGGCGCGCTCCGTGGCGTTTCGAGCGGGGGGGTCTCTGCCAAGGACGTGACCGCCGGCGCAGCGCGGCGCACCGCGAAGGTTTGGGGTGTGCGGGCGTTCCTCGACCGCATCCACGCGGTCATGAACACCATCGACATGGCGCCGGTGCCGACCATCTGCGCGACGCATGGCGTGGTGTTCGGCGGCGGCTTCGAGCTCGCGCTGACGTGCGACGTCATCGTCGCCGACAAGAGCTCCCGCTTCGCGTTCCCCGAACTTCGTCTCGGCCTCGTGCCCGGCTTCGGCGGCATCCCTCGGCTCGAGCGCGACCTCGGCAACGCCGTCGTCCGGGACTTGATCCTGAGCGGCCGCAGCCTCGGCGCGACACGCGCCCACGAAGTCGGTCTGGTCGCGCAGCTCGTCGCCCGCGGCAAGGCGCCCGACGTGGCGCGCCGCCTCGCCAAGCAGATGGGCCGGTTCGACGCGCACACCGCGCGCACCGCCAAGCGGTTCCTCAAGCCGCTTCCCGCCGCACGACTCGAAGAAGAGAAGCGTGTCTTCTGCGCGCTGATGACGAGCCCCGTCGTGCTGGAGGCCTTGACCACCTTCGTGACGTCCAAGGACGCCATGCCGTACCTGCCCGGACGCGGACGCCCCGCGCCGAAGCCCGCCCCCGCCCCGAGGGAACGATGAGCGACGCCCAAGACCGAGTGCTCGACAAGCTGATGACGCTGGCCGCCTCCCGTTTCGATCGGGACCGTGATGCGCTGAAGCCTGAGGACGACCTGTTCGACACGCTCGAGATCGACTCGATGCAGGCCCTGTCCCTGCTCAGCGCGCTCGAAGAGACCTTCTCCGTCGAGATCCCGGACTACGAAGTCCAGGACGTACGCACCTTCGCCGAGCTGGCCGACGTCGTCGCGACGCGGCTCTGAGGAACGACACCATGAGCGCGCCCCACCCTCAGATGATCGACCCGACGCGCCCCACGTGCGTGGGCGAACTGCTCGAAGAAGCATGTCAGACGTTCAAGACGGAGACCGCGCTCATCGAGGTCGACCGCAAGAAAGAACGCCACCGACTGAGCTACCTCGACTTCAAGAACGAGGCCGCGAAGGTCATCGGTTTCCTCGATGACAAGGACATCGGCCCCGGCGACCGCGTCGCCATCGTGATGAGCAACCAGTCACGTTGGCTGCTCGCCGCGTACGCCATCTTCCATCGCGGCGCGACGCTGATTCCGCTCGACTTCAAGCTGAACGCCAAGGAGCAGGAAGCGCTGATCCAACACGGCAAGCCCAAGGGTTTGATCATCGAGCACGGCTTGATGCGCCGGTTCGAGAAGCTCGACGGAAGCGCGCCCAGCGTGAACTTCGCGCTCGTCAGCGAAGCCCCCGAGGGCACGACCTGGGACGTCGACGGCACGCGGTGGGAAGACCTCGACGCCCCCGACCTGACTCCGCCGCGCGTGAGCCAGGCACGGGACGACGTCGCCTGCATCGTCTACTCGTCGGGCACCGGCGGGCGCGCCAAGGGCTGCATGCTCAGCCATGATGCGTACCTTGAGCAGCTGCGCGCGCTCATGGCGCGCTTCCCGATGCACCCGGGGCACCGCACGTTCTCGATCCTGCCGACGAACCACGCCATCGACTTCATGGTGGGTTTCCTCGGTCCCTTCTCGTGTGGCGCGACCGTGGTGCACCAGCGCACGCTGCGCCCGGAGTTCCTGCGCTCCACGATGCAGGCCTACGGCATCACGCACATGGCCCTCGTCCCGCTTCTCTTGACGGCGTTTGAGGAGTCCATCGACGAGAAGATGGCCGAGCGGCCGAAGCTCGTCCGGCGGGCGTTCAGCTTGCTCGGCGGGCTCAACGAGATGCTCACGCAGAAGGCCCCGAACCCCGGGCTGAGCCGGTCTCTCTTGGGCCCCGTGCACGATGCGTTCGGCGGGGAGCTCGAGGTCCTCTTCTGCGGCGGCGCCTTCGTCGACCGCGAGCGGGCCGAGCTCTTCTACCGGATGGGGCTGCCGGTGGTCATCGGCTACGGGCTCACCGAGGTCTGCACTGTGGCGACGGTCAACGATCTCAAGCCGTTCCGAGGCGACTCGGTGGGCCGCCCCGTCGACGGGGTGGAGATCCGCATCCACGAGCCGGGCCTGGACGGCGTGGGCGAGGTGTGGATCCGCGGCCGCACCATGATGCTCGGCTACCTCGACGAGCCGGAGCTGACGGCCGAGACCATCACCGAAGACGGCTGGCTGCGCACCGGGGACCTCGGCTGGATGGACGCGGCGCACCACCTTCACTTGGTCGGGCGCAGCAAGAACATGATCGTCACGACCGGCGGCAAGAACGTCTACCCGGAGGACATCGAGGGCGCGTTCGAAGACCTGCCTGTCGAGGAGCTCGCGGTCTTCGCGTCCGGGTTCCTTTGGCCCCGCTCCAGCCCGCTTGGTGAGGAGCACCTGGTCGCGGTGCTGCGCCCGAAGAAGGGCAACGGGGTCAGCGCTCCGTCGGTCGATGAAGTGCTGGCCACCCTCAGCGCGAAGAACCGGCGCCTGCCCGACTTCAAGCGGGTCCGGGGCGTGCTCGTGTGGGGAGAGACCTTCCCGCGCACCGCGTCGATGAAGGTCAAGCGGCAGCTGCTCGCGGACACGCTGCGCGACCGCGCTGACCAGGAGAGGTTGCTCCGCCTGTGACCCGCTGGCTCACCGTGATCAACCCCGCGGCCGGCGGAGGACGCTGTGGCAAGCGCGCCCCAGCGGCGCTCGATCGCCTGCGCGCGGCGGGCATGGAGCTCGACGTCCAGGAAACCCGCGCGGCCGGCGACGCGACCCGTCTGGTCCGCGAGGCCTACGCCGAGGGGCGACGTCACTTCCTCGCGGTGGGCGGCGACGGCACGAGCTACGAGATCGTCAATGGGCTCTTCCCCGAGGCGGCCGCCGACCGACCGACCGTCGGCATGCTCCCGCTCGGCACGGGGAACTCGTTCCTCCGCGACTTTGGCGTGACGAGCGCGGACGAAGCGCTCCGGCGCCTCGAGAACGGCGGCACGCGGGGCTGCGATGTGGTGAAGGCCAGCCATGTGGACGGCGAACTTCACTTCATCAACCTCCTGAGTGTCGGCTTCACCGCCGAGGCGGGGGACCTCACGAACCGGCGATTCAAGCCGCTCGGCCCGGTTGGCTACGTGGCCGCCACGCTGATCACCGCATCGCGCTTGTCGTTCCCGGTGTTCCCCGTGCGCGTCGACGACACGCCGCTGGACGACCGCCCGTGTGTGCTGCTCAGCTTCAGCAACAGCCGGTTCACCGCGGGCACGATGATGATGGCCCCGGACGCCGACGCGACCGACGGCGAGCTGGACGTGATCCGCATTGGCGAGATGGGGCGGCTGTCGTTTGTCGGCGCCTTCCCGAGCATCTTCCAAGGCAAGCATGTACAGCGACCCGAGGTCGAGCAGCGGCGCGCCAAGGTCGTGGACCTCGAGCTCCCCGAGGCCGTGGACGTGATGGTGGACGGAGAGGTGGCGCGGCTTCAGCTGCAGCGCCTCGAAGTTATGCCGGGGGCGCTGGAGGTGGTGGCGTGAAGACGACGACAAACGAAGCCCCGAGCGCGGCGAAAGCCAGCGCTGGCCAATCGGCTGAATCCCCGCGACCCCGCGCGCCCGCCCGCTCGTTCGAGAAGCCGAGCGCGGCCGAGCGCGTCGTGTCCGCAGGCCTGTGGAGCCTCGGACTCGGCTTCCTGGCGCCGTCGCTCGGCGCGATGACGGTGGTCTACAAGTTCGTGCCGGCGCACCGCGTCAACATCCTCGGTCGCCTGTACTGCAAGGGCCAGATCGCGCTGACCGGCAACCGCTGGAAGGCCGTCGTTCATCCCGACGTCGACCCCAACACCTCGTACCTGTTCACGCAGAACCACACCAATCACTACGACCACGTGATGCTCTACAACGCGACCCCGCACTTCAAGCAGGGCATCGAGTTGGAGGACCACTTCAAGTACCCGTTCTACGGCTGGTTCATGAAGGCGCGCGGCACCATCCCCGTCCGGCGCGGCGAGCGCGGACAGACCAGCAGCCTGGTGCGCGGGATGCAGGCGGAGATCGACGGCGGGCGCTCCATCCTCGCGTTCCCCGAGGGCACCCGGAGCCGCGACGGACACGTCGGTCCGTTCAAACACGGCATCTTCTACGCGGCCGTGGACTGCGGGGTGCCGATCGTGCCGGTGTCGGTCACGGGCAGCTTCGACCTCATGCGCCCCGGCAGCCTGATGCTGCGGCCGGGCAACGACATCACGGTCTACTGCGACAAGCCCATCCCGACGGCCGGCCTCACCGCGAAGGACGTACCGGACCTCGCCGACCGGGTGCGCGCCGTCATCGACGCACGGATCGAGGCGTACTGGGAAGAGCAGCAGCGATGAGCACGCAAGCCGTCGACGGCCGCACCCGCGCGGCCCTCAAGAAGCGCGCGCGCCGTCGCAAGACCGTGCTCGACGCGGCGCTCCGCGTCTTCAGCACCAAGGGCTATCACCAGACCCGCATCAGCGACATCATCGAGGAAGCCTCGATCGCCCGCGGGACCTTCTACCTCTACTTCGACTCGAAGAGCGCCATCTTTCACGAGCTGATCGACCTGCTTGTGCAGCGCATCGGCGAGAACGTCGTCGGCGTCGACCTCGGTCCGGACGCGCCGCCCATGCGCGACCAGATCCTCGTCTCGGTGCGCCGCGTGCTCGGCGCCTTTCAGAAGGATCGCTCCCTCGCGAAGCTCATCTTGCGGGAGGCGGTCGGCATCGACGACGCGGTCGACAAGAAGCTCGGTGACTTCTACCGGCACCTCCACACCTGGCTTCACCTCTCGCTCGAGAACGGCCGGCGCATCGGCTTCGTGAAGCAGATCGACACCGAGAACATCGCCTGGTGCATTCTCGGCTCGGTCAAGCAGCTCATCTGGCTTGTGCTCGACCAGCCCAAAGCCGACCTCGACCACCTGAGCGAGGTCCTGCTCGGCTTGCACCTCGACGGCATCCGCGCCTAGAACACTGCGGCACAAGCCGCCACGCGCGCCTCGAGGGCGGGGCGCCGCGCCCAACCCGCCAGTCGCTCGCCCGAAATGCTTCAGCATTTCGTTCTCGGTCCGGCGCGCTGGACACGACGCCGCGCTCCACGATCCATCACGCGCGTCTGCGCCGCAGTGTCCTAGAAAGCCGGTCCCATGTCTGCACGAGTGCTCCACCGCGCCCTGATCCTGGCCATGCTCGCATCGACAGCGCTCGCGTGCGGGCCCCGCCGAGAAGCCTGGCAACCTGCAGCGGGTACGCCTCCCGCAACCACGGCGGGCGCGGGCTCGCAGACTCTACCTCCGTCCGATCCCCCGGCGGTGGTCGTCGCTCAGCCGACCACGCCAGCACCACAGCCGGAGCCGCTCCCCCCAGAGCCAGAACCGACCGTGCCCGAGCCCCAGCCGGAGCCCACCGTGCCGGAGCCTCAGCCGGAGCCCACCGTGCCGGAGCCTCAGCCGG
>JBGCFC010000263.1:0-5127 GCA_045106715.1 Sandaracinaceae bacterium | reverse complement strand
CGTCGGGAAGCCCTCGGCGGGCGCCGGGGTGTCCTTCGGGATCGTCACCACCATGCAGACGGACTCGCTGCGCTGCACGACGGGCACGCCACTCCCGTCCAGGCTCATCCCGCCGCCGGCCTCCGGCTCGAGGTAGGGAGGGGTCCCCTGCTGGAACTGCGGCAGCGTGATGCGCGCGTGCAGCTCGTGGAAGTCGTCGTTGGCCGCGCCGCACGCCCGGGCGCCGCCGTCGTCGCATGGGCTGGTGACGCCTTCTTCACACAGCGTCAGGTCGCTGATTGTGGGCGCGTCCGCGGCGCGCACCGCTTGCCGGATCCGCGCCGGCGCCGCGGATGCCGTCTGGGTGGTGAAGACGGCCGCGTTGATGACCGAGGACGGCGCCGGGCTCTCCGGCATGGCCAGCCACTCGCGCAGCGGGGCGTAGATGTCCCACGCGCGCCCGACGGCCTCGTCCGAGGGACGGTTCGAGCCCATCACCGCTTCGAACTCCGCGTCACGCGCGAACACGCCCGCGCCGGCCTCTGCGACTTCGATGCCGTCCGTCAAGAACGCCGCGTAGGTGGTGCCCGGGCGGAGCGGAGCGCCGTGGCCGCGGCGCATGGCGAGCCAGTTGGGGCAGATGTAGCGGGTCAGCCGGCCGGAGGTGGAGAACCAGCTCCGTGCGATGTTCCGGCCAAAATCGGGAGAGTCCGGCGTGATGTCGACGAGCCACACGCGCTCGGCGTTGGCCGAGTCGAAGTCGAACCCTCGCGAGAACCGGAAGTAGACGACCGGGTTGGTGGCGAAGCCGTCGAGGTCTTCGGCGGCCGCGTCGAGGTGGCGGCCGAACACGTCGATGTCGAGCGCGGTGCCTGGAGTGGGGTGCCCGCGAAGGTCGAGGCCGACGTCCGTTCGCCGCACGTCGTTGGGGAAGGGCAGCCGGTAGAAGTCGGCGTCTTCCTCGAAGCGCGGCACCTCGAAGTACGCACGCGCGGGGCCCTCGTCTTCTTCGGCGCACGTCACGCCGGTCCACGGTGGGAGGCGAGGCGGGAGCGTGCCCGTGCCGCCGTCCTGGTCGAGGATGGGCCCGGACTGGCAGCTCGCGGTGCCCTCGAGGCTGAGGCAGGAGAGCCCGGCGAGGCAGTCCCCGTCGACGACGCAGTCCGCGCCGAGGTCACCGTCGCCGGCGGGGCGACATGCGAAGCCAAAGCCGGAGAGCGCGCAGAGTAGCCCCGCTTCGCAGTCCGCGATCGTCTCGCACGACTCGCCTTCGGCGGCCTCCCCGGCCATCGCGCACTGCCGGCTGCCGTCGCAATAGAGATTCTCGCCGCAGTCGCCCGTCAACGTGCAGACAGAGCCTTCCATCCCCGTACCGGCCGGCTCACAGACGGCGTCCATGCCGCACACGAGCCCAGCTCGGCATTCGTTTGTGTCCACACACGGCGCCCCCACGCCGCCCATGGCCATCGGCCCGCCGTCCATGTCCCCCGAATCGAAAAAGTCACACGAACATCCGCCGAGGACGAGCCCCAGCGATGCGGCCACAAGCAAGCGTCGAGACACGTGTCCCTCCCAGTCGCCAAAAGGATAGCGACTCCAGGCGCACGTTTCTTGACCGAAGCGCTCGAAGTGTGGCCTTGGGTAGGTGTGTCTCGCACCTACATTGTCGCCATGGTCGTCAGCCTCGCCGTGCCCGGCCTCGCTTTCGCCGACCCGTCGGACCGTGCGGAGCAGCCCGCTCCCCACGTTCACGACACGCACGACTACTCGCGATTCAGCGACGGGCCACGCCGGGTGCCCAGCCCACGCGGTGCGTCCCAGACGCGGGCGGCGGCGCTCGGGCTCGGCACCCGAGAGGCGGCGCGTCGGCTGTTTCGCGGTGCGCCTCCCGAGGCGGTGAGGCGGGCCGCGGCGTGGCGTAGCGAGGACGTGGACCGGTTGCTCTGGCCGATCGAGGAGGGACGCTACGTGCGTGGGTTCGGCTTCGTGCGGACCACACGCCCGGACCTGAGGCACGACGGGGTCGACATCTCGGCGCCGGTCGGCACCGTCGTACGCGCGGCCGCGGACGGGATCGTGGCCTACTCCGACAACGGCATCCGCGGCTTTGGGAACTGCGTCGTCATCGTGCACCCCAACGGCTGGCTGACGCTCTATGCGCACAACTCGCGCACCACCGTACAGCCGGGCTGGCGGGTCCGGCGGGGCGAGCGGATCGCGCTGGTCGGCAACACCGGGATCTCGCGCGGACCGCACCTTCACTTCCAGCTCCATCGCCAGGGCCGCCCGGTCGACCCGCGCGGGCTGTTCGACGGCGGACCGCGCCGGGTTCGTCGGGCGGCGGAGCGCATGCACGCGGCGGGTCGCGTCCCCGCGCCCGCCCCGCCCACCTCGGAGGACTACGCCGAGGTCAGTCCTCTTTCGCCGTGGGGACGCACGCCGGCCACCCCCGAGGCGGCCGCCACGCCCGTGCACGAGCCGACGGTCAGCGGGGATGAGGACGCGCCGCGGACGACGCTCGGAGGGCTCCCCCTCGGGAGCCGCCGGCTGGTTCGCCGGTTGACGCGCTTCGCCCCGACCGAAGCGATGCGCGACGAAGCGGGGGGGCGTCGCTTCTCCAACCTTCTTTGGCCGCTCCGCGGTGGAACCCTCGAGACCAGCGGACGAGCGGGTCTGAGGGCGCGCGCGGAGGAGCCCGCCGCCGTGCGGGCGGGAGCCGACGGGGTCGTGGCGCACGCGGACGGCGACTCCGTGCTGCTCCTGCACCGAAGCGGCTGGGTCACCCGATACGGAGGCCTGACCGAGGTCGACGTCGACGCGGGAGACGCGGTTCAGCGCGGTGAGTGGATCGGCCGCTCGGGTGATCTGACGCTCTCGTTGCGAATCGACGGCGCGCGCGTCGACCCCGCACCAAGAACAGTCGGCGCGCCAGAACAATAGACGAGCCAGAACAACAGGCAAGCCAGGGAACGCGCTCCTGGGACGCCCCATGAGACATGGGCCTCCGCCGAGCCTCGCGATTCGCGGCGCGGGCGTTGGCGCGGAAGCTGCTGTGGCTTCCACCCATGGACTTGGTCGAACTCGTCGAAGAGAAGAGCGACTCCGAGCTGACGGCAATGCTGGAGCAGCCAGGGGACTGGACGGCGGCGATGCGGATCGCCGCGCGAGCCGAGATGGGTCGTCGAGGGCTCCCGCTGCCCGAACCGCCCGCGCCGACGTCGGAGACCGGCTGGACGCATTGGCTCGTGTTGGCGAGTGTGCTCGCGGCATCGTCCGCGGCGGTGGCCTATTTCGGACTTGGCCCGAAATCGACGTGGGCGTTCGCCCTGCCGGCGTCCGCCTGCCTCGCGGAGGCGTTGCGGCGCCGTGGCGCGCGCACATTGACGTGAACCCAGCCCCTGCCTCAGCATCGACCTCGATGGTCGATCCGACGCCGGTCGTCCCCTTCGCCTCGCGAGGCTGGGTGGACATTCGTGACGCGCAGACCGGGCTGGACGCGCTCATCGCGAAGTTCGGCGACCGGATGGTGCGCTTCGCCGAGGATACGCTCGGGGAGGAGCTCGACGCGCGGGTCGCGCGGATCCGGCACCACCCCAACGAGGCCGGCTTCGATCCGTTCGGGTTTGACCCGGGCACGGCGCGCTACATGCTCGCGCTCTCGGCGTTCCTGCATCGCTTCTACTTCCGCTCCAAGGTCTTCGGCATCGAGCATCTCCCGGAGGGGCGTGTGCTCGTGATCGCCAACCACTCTGGGCAGATCCCGATGGACGGCCTCCTGATCGGGACGTCGTTGATGCTCGACGCCGAGCCGCCGCGCTTCCCGCGATCGATGGTGGAGCGATGGTCGGCCGAGCTGCCCTTCATCAGCGTGCTGTTCCCGCGCTGCGGCCAGGTCGTGGGCTCACCCGACAACGCGCGGCGCCTGCTCGAGAACGAGGAAGCGCTCGTCGTGTTCCCGGAGGGCTCGCGCGGGATCAGCAAGACGTACGACAAGCGCTACCAGCTCGAGCGCTTCGGGCTCGGCTTCGCGCGGCTCGCCCTGGAGACCGACACGCCGATCGTCCCAGTCGCGGTCGTCGGTGGGGAGGAGCAGCTGATCTCCGTCGGCAACATCAAGCCGCTCGCCAAGTTGTTCGGCATGCCCGCGTTCCCGCTGATTCCCCAGCTTCTCGTCGGCGCGGCGTTCCCGCTGCCCACGCGCTACCGCATCTACTTCGGCCGCCCCATCCACCTCGAGGGCGATCCCGACGACGACGACGCGGTGATCCAGGAGAAGGTAGAGCAGGTCACCGACGCCATCGAGAGCATGCTGGAACAGGGCCTCGCGGAGCGACAGTCGATCTTCTGGTGACGTCGCCGGCTTGACGTGGACCGGCGCGCGGGCTTCTTTTGCGGAATGCGCTGGTTCGTTCCGGTTTTGATGCTCTCCATGGTCGGCTGCGGTGGCGGCCAAGAGCGGGTGGTAACGCCCGACGAGAGCGACGACCTCGTGGTCACGCGGGGGCCGTCCGCGCCCAGCCGGCTGCCCGACCAGCTCGATGGCTCGCGATGGCGCTGGGTCGAGGCCCACTGCACGGAGGGCCCGCTCGACCTGTCCTCCCGTGGCTACGGCGCGCTCGTGACCGCCCATGTCGACGACAGCGGTCTGACGCTCGTGACGGACCAGGTCTTCGCCACTGAGTCCTGTCAGCACACGTTGGTGACCCGGGCCACGCCGCCTCAGGCGGGCGTGTCGGGCGAGTGGCAGATCGAGGAAGTGCAGCGCGTTGCGGTGCCTTCGGAGCCCGCGTGTTTCGGCCGCCCCGAAGCCCCGCGTCCCGGCGAGGTTCGGGAGCGGAACGGGCGGCTCGAGCTGCTCGTTCAGCGCTCCCAGTGGTGCAACGGACTCGAGGTCCGGATGGTGTTCGACCGGCAGGGGCCGGCGTTGCTCGACGAGGATCAGATCGTCCGCCGGTACGTGGCGCACTTCTCCCGGGGTGACGCAGCCAGCGTCGCATCCCTGTTCGCGGAGACGGGTTCGCTGCTCGAGCCGTTCACGCAGACGGAGACGGGCGACCCCTACCGTCACGACGGCCGCGGCGCGGTGCAGGTCTGGTACGACGAGACGTTCCAGACGGCGTCGTGGCGTGCGATGCGCATCACGCAGCT
>JBGCFC010000262.1:0-7550 GCA_045106715.1 Sandaracinaceae bacterium | reverse complement strand
TGCGCTGGTTCACGTACCCGTGAAGGGTGGTTCGAATGTAGCGGACGAGTCGCCGCCTCAGCTCGGCGCGACTCATCCCGCGCGGCTCGGGTGCCGGCTCCGGCGCGGGCTGAACAACCGTGGGCTCAGCACCCAGGGTGTCGCCGGTGCCCCCTGGGGTCCCTCCCGCGACGCCGCCCTCTTCGCCGGGCGGCATGACGAAGTCGTCGCTCGACCCTTCTTCGCCGGTCGTCAAGACAGGGGCGGGTGGCGGCGGCGCGACCTCCGGCGGAGGTTCGGGGCGCTCGCGCTGGACGGGCTCCGGCTCCGGCTCGACCACCGGCTCGGGTTCCGGCTCTTCCATCACGGGCTCGGGTTCCGGCAGCGGCTCGGCAGGAGGCTCTACGACGAGGAACTCGAGCTCGGCGGTGCTCGGGGCGGCCGCGTAGGTGGGAGGTGGGAGCAAAGCGACGAGGGCGAGAACGAGCCCGTGCACCACGACACTGACACCGAGCACCGCGGGCATCACGAGCGTGTGAGACGGAGCCGGTGTGGCTGGAACGGCGGTCCGCCGCCGGATTCCGGAGACCAGCTCGGGGCGGGAAGGCGGGTGAGGCGCGTCGTTCGTCGCCATCCCGCTGGCCGTCGCACGCTCGGCCGTCTCGCCCCCCGGCAAGGCCGTCGCCATCGGGCTTGGGGCCACACCCGAGTCTGACTTCGCGCGGGCTGTGCTACGGGATCGACCCCGCGATGTCCCGGTACGGGAGACCGGGGCGGACATGGGGTCGGAGATGCGCGAAGGCTGGGGGGACACAGTTGACAGTGGCTACGAGAATCGTTCTCAGGTTAGACACCATGTGCGCGCGAGGGGGTTCTCGTCAAGGCGTTCGCATCTCGGGCTCTTGCGAACCTCGTGCGCTCGAGCAGGTATCGGTCAGCAGACCGAGGACTCCTGCGGCGTATTCATAGACGGCGAAACCGAGCTGGTAGCCAAGGTCGTCCGGGATCTCGGTGGGGACACCCATCGCGTTCGCGCCGGCGCACTCGAACAACACAAGAGCGCGCCGCAGATGGTACGGCGCCGTGACGACGAGCACGTTCGGCTGGCACTCGTCCTGCCCTCCGCAGAGCAGCTCCAGTGTGTAGCGGGCGTTCTCCGCGGTGTCTCGGGAGCGCTGCTCCAGGCGGATGGCTTCGGCCGGGACACCGAGGGATCGGGCGTACGCCGCCATCACCTCCGACTCCGTTCCGCCTCCCGGAGCGGGTCCTCCCGCCATCACCATCTCGGGTGCCAGCCCTGCTTGGAACAACTCGACGCCCCTTCGCACCCGCCGCTCGGATTCCGGGGCGATCTCGCCATCCGGTCCACGAGGGGGGCGGTTGCCGAGCACGACGATCGCATCGGCGTGCAGTGGACGGGTGGCCGGCACGAACAACTCGGTGCCCACGGGCATGGTGCATCCCAGCGAGCTGCCGCCGATCCACACGAGCATGCCGACCAGCCAGATCGGGATGCGGCGCCAATGATCGGAGCGAGTCACGCGCCCATGATTGTGCCTGACGGCCGCATGCGCCATCCGAGTTCGAAGGCACATCGACTCGCGCAAACGGGCCTGGATGATTCGAGCGAGCGGATCGGGCGCGCGCACCGCTCTGCTTTTGATATGTTCCGCGCGTGGAGCAGAACGAACTGACACGCCTCGAGGAACTGGACGACACCGAGCAGCTGGCTCTCGGGGGCTTGATTCGAGTCCTCATTCGGCTGGACGGGTCTTTCTCGGAAGAGGAAGAGAGCTACCTCGAGGAGCTCGGCAACGACCTCGGCACCGCCGAAGACCTCTGGAAGGTCATCTCGCGGTCCGCTCAGGAGCACGCCAACGATGACGCGATCCGCACCGCGGCTCGCGGCGTCTCGCGCAAGCCGGCGCAGCGACTGATCCGTACCGCTCTCGAGCGCGTCGCCATCGCAGGCACGATCGAGCCGGCCGAGCGCGCGCTGCTCGAGTGGGTGGACGATGCCTGGGGGCTTTCGGCCGACTGATGCGATGGCGCGCGTGGTCTCGCGCTCTGTCTGGAGAGCGCCTCCCCGCTGCGCTCGTCGATCTGGACGCGCTGGATCGCAACGTCGACCGCGTTCGCGCCCATGTCGCCCCCTTCGGCAAGACGCTTCGTGTCGCGTCCAAATCGGTGCGCCACGTCGGGCTCCTGCGCCGGATTCTCGAGCGGGGTGGGCCCTGTTTCTCGGGGTTGATGTGTTTCTCCGCGGAAGAGGCGGTGTTCCTCCGCGACCGCGGGTTTGATGACCTGCTCGTCGCCTACCCGACGGTGAGTCCCTCCGGGCTCCGCGCGGTGGCCGAGAAGGTGGCCGCCGGTGCGACGATTCGGCTGATGGTGGATGACCGCGCCCACCTGGATGCCGCGGCGCGCGCGGCTCGAGGGGCCAAGACGGAACTCGAGGTGCTGCTCGACGTGGATGTGTCGATGCGCCCCTTCAGGGCCCTGCACCTCGGCGCACAGCGCAGCCCACTTCGTGAGGTCGCCTCCATCGAGCGACTGACGCGCGCCGCGGTCCAGCAGGAGGGCGTGAAACCGGTCGGTCTCATGGCCTACGAGGCGCACGTGGCCGGGCTTCCGGATGCCTCCCCGTTTGACCGCGGGCTCAACCATGCGCGGCGTTGGTTCAAGCGGGCGGCGGTGCCGGCGGTGGCGGAGCAGCGCGCAGCGGCCATCGGGGCCATGCGTGCCGCGGGGGTGGAGCCCCGCATCGTCAATGGCGGCGGCACGGGGAGCCTGCGGTCGACCCCGCGTGAGGCGGGGATCACGGAGGCGACCGCGGGTTCGGGATTCCTCTGCCCTCACTTGTTCGACTATTTCCAAGGGAGCGAGCTCGAGCCCGCGTCGTTCTTTGCGCTCGAGGTCTGCCGCATCCCCGAGCCTGGCATCGTGACCTGCCTCGGCGGCGGCTACATCGCGAGCGGCGAGCCGGGCTGGGATCGCCTTCCTCTTCCCTGTGCCCCTCCTGGCCTCTCCTACCTCACTGGCGAGGGCGCGGGTGAGGTCCAGACCCCGCTCCGGCTTGGCCCCTCATCCCCTCCGCTGCGCGTCGGCGACCCGGTGCTCTTTCGGCACACCAAAGCCGGCGAGTTGGCGGAGCGCTTCGCCCACTATCTGCTCCTCCGGGATGGCGCGATCGAGTCCCGAGAGCCGACTTACCGCGGCGAGGGGGCCTGCTTCTTCTAGATCTCTCTGCCGAGGTGCGCGCCTCGTCCCGCCCGTCTCCGAGGGCGCTCCGAGTTCTGCTCCGAGGGGACCGCAGCTCACCTCTCTCGTCGCGTCGCGAAACATCCCCGCTTTGCCCCTGACGTTTGCGCGGCGGCTTCGCCCGCTCGGCGCCGCGTCGGCGTCGAACGCAGAGAGAGACGGGGTAGGCGCGCCAGAAGAGACAGGATTTCGGACGGATGCGGGGCTCGCCGCCCGTCGCTGCCTGGGAGCGGGCGTTCAGCCGACCTTGCGGATGGTGTGTCGCAGGCCGGCGGTGCTGCTCAGTCGAACGCCGTAGGGCGGGGGCTCAGGCCAATTGCCGGACCCGCCGAGCACGAGCTGGACTGAGCGGGGACGACAGATGTCGGCCAGGGCCGCGGCGTCCTTTGCCAGGTCGACATGCTGAGCGACGTGGGCCGAGGCGCTCACCGCCAGAAGCTCGATGCGCTGGCTGTCGATGGACTCGCCGAGCCCCTCGATCGGCGTTCTCCGGCCGGACCAGAGGGTCTGCCAGCCGAGCTCGCGGAGGGCGACCTCCACCAGCGACAGGCCGAGCGTGTGTTCCTCGTTGGCCAGCGTCAAAAGCAGCGAACGAGGCGCGTCCGGACCGACGAGAAGGGTGTCGCACACGCGGGCCAGGGCACGCTGCAGCCGCTCCGAGGCCAGGTGTTCCTCGACCACTGAGATGGTGCCGTTCACCCACGCCTGACCAATCGCGGTGGTGACGACGCCCAGCGCGTCGCACGTCGTGGCCCAGGACTCATGGTTCGAACGGAGCTCAAACAGACGCGCCGTCACGCGGTGGGGACGGTCAGAGAGGAGGTCGTCCAACCAGCTCTCGAGGTTGTCGTCCTCGAAGATGGGCGCATTGCTCGGCTCACCGCCCATCCGTGATTGGCGGAAGCCCTCGAGTACGTTGCGCGAGAAGCGGCGGTGACCGCCAAGGGTACGCACACACTGAAGCTCTCCCTCGTCCGCCCACCGCTTGACGCTGGTCGGGCTGGCTCCGAGGAAGTTGGCAGCTTCGGTGCTTGTGAAGAGTTTCGGCTCGCCCATGTTGCTCCTTCAGCACACTAGGTCGCTTTGGTCGGGTTTCCAACCGATTGGGCGAAAAAGTTGGGGGGGGTAAGAAGCCGTTTTACCCGTTTTAGACGATTACCTCCCTCAAAACCGCCCGCATGCGTACGTGTGTCGGTCGCGGTCGCCACCCAGCGTGCGAGCCGTGAGCGCTGCAAGCGGATCGCGCCTCACCGCCCGGCGATCTCACGTTCTGGCGTAGACCGCCCTCTGCGACGTCGCCTGAACGATCGGTACTCGAGCGTCCGCCGACGTGATGGTTCGCGGACGCGTCGGCAGGCTTTCCCTCAGTAGACGATGGGCATCGGGGCGTTCGACTCGAACACTGGTGCGCTGGGTGCTGATGCCCACCGGGACACGGGGACCCCTTCCGGGATGGCTTCGGCCGGCGCGGACGCGACGCGAACGCGTGGGCGTGCGCTGGGGGTGGCGATTCGCACTCGCCTGTCGGTCTTCTCGAACAACACGGACTCTTCGTACGGCACGGCGGCGTCGAAGCGCGACGCCAGCTCATCCTGCTCGACGGCTCGGTTGAAATCCTCCTGCAAGATCGCCATGGCGACCGGCCACGCCCAGACGCTGAACGCGCCCACCCCGGCAAACGCGGCGACCGGGATTGAGCGATCGCTATGCGATGCCTCGCCTCGCGACACGATGAGCTCGTGGGTGATCTTGGCGTTTCGGTATCCGGCCCAGATGCCCCAAAGGCCGAGAGTGATGACGGCCAACAGCACATCCACTCCCGGCGACAGATCGCGTCTTCCGGTCTCGCGACGCAGCTCATCGGTGGTCATGTAGAGCCAGGCGTAGGCATACAGACCGAACGTGAGCAGGGTAAGGGCGGCGACAGCCAGGGGATTGCGCTTCTTCACGGAGCCTCCTGAGCGTTCCTACGTCTCACCGCTTCTCGACATTTCGCGGACGGATCAGAAACTCCGTGCGGGGCGCCAACGGGGCGTTCAGGGGCTCGACTCGAGGCGAAGGCCCGTGACCAAAATACGTCGTGCCGTCTCTCGGAGCTCAACACTGCTGTTGTCGCGGTGGATGTCGAGCCTCGCGTGGGTGAATCGTTCGGCGAGTCGGATGTGCGTGCTTTGAGGACCCAAGTCGTTTGGATTCAGCAGCTGGCCGATCCGAAAACGCTCTGTGCCCTCGTCGCCGCGGTCCTGAATCACCACGTCGCCGGAGCGATGGTAGTGCCCCGCTTCGCGTCCGTTGATGGTCATCGCCCAGCGCCCGTCGTCCCCGCGGACCCAGGTCATGTGCTGGTCGGGGTGCCGTGTGTTCTGAAACCCGACCTGCGCCGAGCCGCTCGGCGCGAGCGCCGTCGCGATTGCGAGCAGCATGGCGAAGAAGGCGTAGTCCATCACGGTGCGAGGAGTGTAGCGCCCCGCACCGGGTTGAGCCTCACCCGTTCGAGTCTCGGCCTCAGCCTGGATCCCCTGACAGGTTACTGGCAGGCCCGCAGCGCATCATGGTTCCGCCGCCCGGAAGCTAGAGTTCGCCGCGCTCGTCTCCGTGCAAGATGCGCAGGTAGCTGTCGTACCGTGAGGACGCGATCGCGCCGGCGGCCACGGCGTCTTGCACTCGGCAGTTCGGCTCGTGGTCGTGCCGGCAGTTTGGAAAGCGACAGCCTCCGAGGTGCGGACGCATCTCGACGAAGCAGTCGGCCAGCCGATCGACGGGAAGCTCGAACGAAGCGAGCTCGCGGATGCCAGGCGTATCGGCCAGATAGCCGCCCCAGGGCAGGGGGTGGAGCTCCGCGACGCGGGTCGTGTGGCGCCCTTTGTCGAGTGTCTCGCTGATGGCGCCGGTGGCGATGGAGAGGCCCGGCTCGAGCGCGTTCAGCAGGCTGCTCTTGCCGACGCCGGAGGGGCCGACGAACGCGCTCACCTTGTTGCGGGTTCGCTCGCGAAGCGCGTCGAGGCCGGTGCGTGCGATGGCGCTCGTATAGTGGATCGGCACGCCGAGCTCGGCATACATGCCGAACATGCGGTCCGCCTCGGTTTGGGACACGTCGTCCAGCTTGTTGGCGACCACCGCCACGGAAATCCGATCGAGCTCGGCGATGACCAAGAACCGGTCGAGCAAACGCGGGTTCATCGCGGGCCGAGAGCAGGCCATCACGACGAACAGCCAGTCCAGGTTGGCCACGAGGACGTGCTCTTTGTAGCGGCCCCGGCCCCCCGGCTGCCTTCGCGAGAACCGGTTGTCCCGGGGGTACACCGACTCGATCACGCCCTCGCCCGGCTCGTCGAGCTGCCGAACGCACACCCGGTCTCCGATGACGGCGAGGTCCGAGCGCGCCTTTTTCTCGCGCTTGAGTCGCCCGCGGAGCGTGCAATGCACCACGCCTTCCTCGGTTTCGACCCAGTACTGTCCGCTCTGGCTGCGCAGCAGCCGGCCGTCGATCATGTCTTCGCGCATGGGTTCGACCGAAGCCCTCTCAGCGAGGCGTCGGCGGCTCACTCTGGCTTGGTCAGTTTGACCCCGTACAGCTCGAGCCGATGGTCGACGAGTTTGTATCCGAGCTCGGTCGCCACCCGCTGCTGGATCTGCTCGATCTCCGCGTTCTGGAACTCGATGACGTCCCCGGTGTTCACGTCGATGAGGTGGTCGTGGTGTTCTTCCGGGACCTCTTCGTATCGAGCGCGCCCGTCACCGAAGTCGTGCCGCTCCAGGATGCTCGCCTCCTCGAAGAGGCGGAGCGTCCGGTACACCGTCGCGAGCCCGATCCCGGGATCGATCTCCGAAGCCCGCTGGTAGACCGTCTCCACGTCGGGGTGGTCGGCAGATGTGGAGAGCACCCGCGCGATGATGCGGCGCTGCTCCGTCATACGAAGGCCCTTTTCCTGACACAAGCTCTCGATCCTGAGCGGCATTCCTCGACTCCTGCGCTCGGGCTCCCCCGAGTTGGCGGAAGGATTCCCTCCCGTCGTGCTCCCAAAGGCCGACGGACGCCTTCCCCTACCACGACCACGCGGCGCGCCCATCATAGCCCCGAACTGCACTGCTCGCGCGACTTCAGAATTCTTCTCATCATCGAAGGCACACACGCGCGCGGCAAGCCATGAGCTCGATGCTCGGCGGCAGCGAAGACGTGCTCTCTGAGCAGACGCTGGCCAGCTGAGCTCGCGGGTCCAGCTGAGCTCGAGGGCTCGTTCAGCTGGAGCACCGCAATTCGCTGGAGCACCGCAATTCGCTGGAGCACCGCAATTCGCTGGAGCACCGCA
>JBGCFC010000261.1:0-32777 GCA_045106715.1 Sandaracinaceae bacterium | reverse complement strand
TGCGGCCCAGAGCGACAATGCGGCCCAGAGCGACAATGCGGCCCAGAGCGACAATGCGGCCCAGAGCGACAATGCGGCCCAGAGCGACAATGCGGCCCAGAGCGATGATGCGAACTTCTCTCAGACGTCGTCGTCGTCGGCGAAGCGGCGCTCGAGCTCGGCCATGTAGTCCGTGTCGTCCCCGTTGTCCTTGGACTTCTTCTTGGAGATCTTCCGGCTCGCCTGGTCCAGCAACACCACAGGCTGGTCCTTGGGGCCCTCTTCCGAGAAGCCGTCCAGCACGAGCGAGCCTGACTCTTCGAAGCGCAGCTCGGAGGACTCCTTGCCCTCTGGGTCGTCGAGCAGGTGGTCGAGATTGGTCGCCTCGCTGTCGTCTTCCCCATCATCGGGAAGGCGCAGCGGTTCGGGCACGGACTCCTGCGACGAGGGCGGCCCCGCCGGCACGCTGAGCAGCTGGAGGTCGTCGAGCACCTCGCTCTCGTCGATGTCGGGCAGGGCCTCTTCCTCGGGCTGCCACACCTGCCGAGCCTCGGGGTCGTGGACGGGGGCGGGCGCGACATCGACCATCGCGAGCGACTCTTCGAGAAGCGGCTGGGCAGGCGTCACCGCGCTCGCATAGCGGGCGACGGCGCGGGGGCCAATCATGAGGCCGTGGCGCATCGCGAACTCTTCGAGGTACGCCGCGAGGTGGGCCGCGCTCGGGATGCGGTTGCCGCGATCCCGCTGCAGCGCCGCCACCACGATCTCTTCGAGATCGGCGGGATAGCCAGGCACTTTGGTGGACGGCGGAGGCACGTCTTCCTCCACCACCTGCGTCATGATCTGAACGTCGGACCCGCGGAACACGCGGCTGCCGGTGGTGAGCTCGTAGAGGACCACGCCGAGCGCAAAGACGTCGGCGCGCTTGTCGAGCTGCTTCCCGCGCACCTGCTCGGGCGCCATGTACGCGAACGTCCCGCGGACCGCGCCCGCCTCCGTGTCCTTGCGGGCCGACGTCGAGGCGACCCCGAAGTCCATCAGCTTCACCACGCCGTCGCGCGTCAGCATGATGTTGTGAGGCGTGACGTCGCGGTGCACGATCCGGAGCGCTCGCCCGGCGCGGTCCGCGCGCTCATGCGCGTGATGCAGCGCCTCACAGGCCTGAACCATGATGCCGAGCGCCACGTTGAGCGGCATCGCTTGGCCCGCCTTGGCGCCCATCCGCCACGCATCGGCGACCGTCTGGCCCTCGACGTGCTCCATCGCGAAGTACCAGAAGCCGACGTCCGTGCCGACGTCGTACACCTGCGGGATGTTCGGGTGGGCGAGCTGGCTGAGCAGCCGCGCCTCGTCGAGGAACATCCGCAGCTGGCGCTCGTGCTCGGCGAGATGCCGGAACAGGCGCTTGATCACCACGTCACGGAAGAAGCCCGCTTCCCCCCACTGACGTGCGAGAAAGATCTCCGCCATGCCGCCAGCGGCGATCTTGCGAATGAGTTCGTACCCGGCGAGCTTGGGGTTCGACATGGCTCGCGGCGAAGACTACGGGATTGTGGCGCGTAACGCATGTGTCGTCTCGTCCACGCGGTGTACATGGGCATCCGCTGACGCATACACTGGCGGTGTCGATGCCCCCCCGCCGTCCTGACGCCCCGCACGATGCACACACGATCGGGCGGATTCTCCTCACCCTGACGCTGGCGCTCTGCCTCGCTGCCTGCGGGGAAGAGGAACCTCCGGCGGAGGGCGACTACGGGGCCGCGTGCACGGGATCGTGCGCACCGGGCCTGTCGTGCATCCTCTCGGACAGTTTCCCGGGCGGCTACTGTGCGTCCCTGTGCGACACCGAGAGCTGCCTGAGTGGCGCCGTGTGTGATCCCGACGTGGCCCCCGCCCTCTGTCTTCAGGCGTGCGGCTCGGCGGACGCGTGCCGTGCGGGCTACCAGTGTTGGCGCGGCGCCTGTCGACCCGGCTGCAGCGCGGATGGCGACTGCATGGGCGGCACGTGCGACATGGGCACGTGCATCGACCCCGAGTGCCGCGAGGACAGCGACTGCCCCGGGGGGTCGGCGTGCATCGCCAACGCGTGCGTCATGCAGGTGGACGGCGGCATGCAGCTGCCGCTCGGCACGGCGTGCTCGGCCGACGGAGACTGTGCCTCGGCCCGGTGCCTGGACGCCGCGTCCGGGGGGACCTGCACGCAAGCCTGCGCCACGCCGCCCGACTGCATCGGCGGGGCGGTGGAAATGGGGTGCAGTGCGGTGAACACCGCCGGTGGCGTGGAGGCCCTCTGCACGCCCGTCCCCGCCGGCGGGACAGGGCTCGCCACCCTCTGCACCACGGACGCCGAGTGCATCGGTCGCACCTGCCAGGACGGCCAGTGCACCGAGGTCTGCAGTTCGGGAACGGAGTGTCTGGCCGGGCAGATCTGCACGAGCCTCCCGCGCAACGGTGGCACCTTCATGGGCTGCGGCTACACATCGATCTCGGGCGTGACCATCGAGGAGATTCCGCTCGACGCGCGCAACCTCGCGGCCGGCGGCGCCCTGGAATTCCGCCGCGCGCTCCCGTCCGACACCGTGAGCCTGACCCTGCGTGCGCGCCGGACCGGCGGCGATCCGCTCGACCTCACGTTCGGCTCGGTGACGGACCCCGACGGCACGTCTCTGTTCGACCTCGAGACCATCGCGGCGCTGACGGACACCCCGAACCGCTGGATCCCCGCGGACACGGGCGAAGTCGTGAGCATGTTGGTGCCGAACACGACCCCCGACCGCGTGGCGATGCGAGGGGGACTCTACGTCTGGACGGCCGGCTCGCTGCCACGGACCGAAGGCGACACGGGGAGCGCCGACGTCTCGTTCTCCGCCCTCGTCAAGCGCGCGCCTGGCGGCACGGTGGCCACGGGCACGTTGGACATCACCGTGTTCCTGGTGGGGGTCGGCCTCACTGCGACGACCGCCGCGTCGAACGCCAAACTGCAGGGGGCCCTGACACGACTGGACACCTTGCTCACGCAAACGGGAATCGGCCTGGGCAGTGTCGAGTACGAACAGATCACGGGCGCGGACGCGAGCGCGCTCAACGTCATCAACTCCACCGAAGGCGCCGACTCGGAGCTCGCCCGGTTGTTCTCGCTGAGCGAGGGACGATCGGGGCGACGACTCAACCTCTTCCTCGTCCGGTCGATCGAGACGGGCGACGACGGGTTCGCCGCGCTCGGCGTGGCCGGAGGCATCCCCGGACCCGTGGGCCAGCACGGCACCCAGCACAGCGGCGTGGTGTCCTCGTTCGACGACGCGGTGGTCGGCAGCGGCAACATGGGCGCACGCATCGTGGGGCACATCCTCGCCCACGAGGTGGGTCACTACCTCGGCCTGTTCCACGGCACGGAGCGGCTGCGCGCCTGCGGGCCGGGAGAGGAGCCCGCGGATGGCTGCGCGCCGTTTGGTTCACAGGACCCCATCGCCGACACGACCCGCGGCGACACGAGCAACCTGATGTACTGGTCGATCGTGGGCGCCGGCAACAACCAAACGCTCTCCTCCGGCCAGGGCCGCGTGCTCCGCAACAGCGCGCTGGTGGGACCGTGAGCGGCGCGCTCGAAGGCCGCGTCGTTCTGGTGACCGGAGCGGGCCGCGGCATCGGTCGGGCACACGCGCTGGCCTGCGCGGCCGAGGGCGCATCGGTGGTCGTCAACGACCTCGGGTGCGACCCGAGCGGCGTCGGCCAGGACGCCGAACCCGCCGAGAACGTCGCCGAGGCGATCCGTCAGGCCGGGGGCGTCGCCGTCTCCGACGGGAGTGACGTCTCCGATCCGGACGCGTGCACCCGTCTGCTCACATCGACGGTCGAGACGCTCGGGCGGGTGGACGCGGTGATCGCGGCAGCCGGCATCGTCGCCGACAAGACCCTCCTCAAGACCGACGACGCCACCCTCGCGCGGCTGGTCGCGCTGCACATCACCGGGACCTACGCCCTCGTGCGGGGCAGCGCGCGCTGCATGGTGGACCAGGGCGACGGAGGCGCGATCGTCTTGCACACAGGCCCCGTGGGCCTCTTCGGCGCACGGGCTCAGTCCGCGCTCGCCAGCGTCATGGGGGGAACGGTGGGTCTGGTCCGCTCCGCGGCGCTCGAACTTCGTCGGCACGCGATCCGGGTCAACGCGATCGCGCCCACCGCCCGCACTCGGACGACGGAATCGCTGCCGCTGTTCAAGGGCATCGGCCCAGACTCGATGGGCCCGGACTTCGTGGGCCCAGTCGGCGCCTTTCTCGCCTCGGACGCCGCACGCGACGTCAGCGGCGAGATCGTCGGCGTGGCCGGTACACGGCTGTACACGCTTCAAGGGCGCGAGACCCCCGGGTGGTTCGGCGCGGGCGCTCCCCCCTCCGTGAACGAGGTCGCCGCCGCGTGGGCGGAAGTCACTCGGCCGTAAAGCGCCGAAAGGTCGCGGCGCTCAGCCGCCGAGGTCGATGATCACCACGCCGCGCTTCTGCTCCTCGTCGCCTGTGTGCTTGGGGGCGCGGGGCTTGGGCATCGGCAGCGGCAGTTCGCGGACGGGAGCGTCCCGGACCTTGTCTTCACGGCGTCGGATCTGATCGATGATGAAGGGAGGCAGCATGCTAGCCCCTTGCTCGATGGGTGGCGACGGTCACGTTTCTCTGGATCAATCTAGCCACTGGATGGGTCACCGCAATGCTGGCTGCCCTGGGACTCGACGCGACGGACGATGCCAACCCAGTGGGCGGACGTCCAGAACTTCGGGCGCGTCGTGCCGAAGCACAAGAGACCGCCGAGTCCTCCGTGAGGTTCCACACCGGGCTGCTATGCTCCTGCCGTGCTGCGCCACGGGTCTCACTTCGCCCCCACGGCGCGCTATGCATGGGGAGCCCTGGTCCTCTTCCTCGCGGCCGGAGCGCCAACGCCCTCGGCCGCGCAGGACGACTTCGGCTTCGATGCGGCCGCGTGGAACGGCGCGAGCGAGCTCCGCGCGATCGCAGAGACTCGCCACAGTGGCGTCCAGCTCCCGGATCGGCTCGACGTCGGCACCCTCGGGCCCAACGACTCGGTCTTGATCCTCCATCCCCAGGACAGCCTCCCGGGCAGCGGGCTCACCGGGTTCCTTCGTGCCGGCGGCCGTGTGGCCCTGGCCGACGACTACGGCGAGGGCACGAGCCTGCTGAACGTCTTTCAGATCGGACGGGGGGATCCGTCCACCGAGGTCGCGATGCGCTTGCGCGGCAACCCCGAGCTTCTGGTGGCGCGGCCGACCGGCTCCCACCGTTTGAGCGATGGGGTGCGCGCGCTCGTCAGCAACCACCCCCAGATGGTCTACCACCGTGAGCTCTCGCCGATCTTCGAGCTCAACCCGGGCGAGGCCTTGGTGCTGGCCGGCGCGGTCGGAGACGGCCGGCTCGTGGTGCTCTCGGACCCCAGTGTGCTGATCAACAACATGCTCTCGATGCGAGGGAACCGACGGTTCGCGGAGAACCTCATCGACTACCTGGAAGACGAGCGCGGCGGACGTCTCTTTCTGGTCGGTCCGGAGACCCGGGTGGTCGGCCGCTACGGCGAACCCGGCGCGGATCGCCCCCTGCACAGCCTCCGACGCGCGCTCGAGACGGTCACCCACCTCGACATCCCGCCGCTCGCCCTGCAGGTCCTGGCCCTCTCGCTTGCGGCGCTGGCGACGCTGTTCGCGTTCGGGAGCCTTCCGCGTCGGTCTCCGTACCGTTCCACGCGCATGTTCGCGCGGGCACCCGCACAGGGAGGCTTCGTGGGGCGGGTCGGATACTTCGCACGCCGAAAGGCCAACCTGCTCGCCCCGCTTCTCGTGTACAAGTTCGAGCTGGAGGCGGCGGTGCTGCGCGAACTGGGACTGTCACGCCGCGCCCTCCTGAGGGAGGTGCTCGACACGATGCGCAAGCGAGGGATCGGCGAGGCGGACGTGGGTGCGATGCGGGCGATGATGCTCGAGCTCGACGAGCTGCGAGAGAAGGCGGATCGGCCGCCCAGCCCCCCGCACATCTCGGAGCGTCGTTTCCGGTCCATGGTCGCCGCCGGCGACCGCTTGCTCGGACTCTTGGAGAAGCAGGGATGAGCAGCACCATCGCTCCCCAAA
Organism: Sandaracinaceae bacterium; assembly: GCA_045106715.1. GTDB lineage: Bacteria > Myxococcota_A > Polyangia > Polyangiales > Sandaracinaceae. The sequence goes on along the minus strand of JBGCFC010000261.1, from coordinate 26,674 downwards.
CGCTGGCTGACGTGGCCACCCGCTGCGACGCCGTGGTCACCGAGGTTCAGCGCGTTTACGTCGGACCCCGCAGCGTGCCCGAGTTCCTCCTGGTGTCGCTGCTCGCACGCGGTCACGTCTTGCTCGAGGGCGTGCCCGGCGTGGCGAAGACCACCCTGTGCAAGGCCTTCGCGGCCACGCTCGGATGCGGGTTCCGGCGCATTCAGTTCACCCCCGACCTTCTGCCGGCCGACATTACCGGCACGTACGTGCTCTCCCCGAAAGAAGGCACCTTCGACCTGCGCGAGGGGCCGATCTTCACGAACGTCCTGCTCGGCGACGAGATCAACCGCGCCCCCGCGAAGACCCAGTCGGCGCTGCTCGAGGCGATGCAGGAGCACCAGGTCACCATCGAAGGAGACACCCGCCCGCTTCCGTCGCCGTTCGTGGTGCTCGCGACGCAGAACCCGGTCGAGCAGGCGGGCACCTACCCGCTGCCCGAGGCGCAGATCGACCGCTTTCTCATCCGGCTCCTGATCGGCTACCCGAGCGCCAACGACGAGCGCGGCATCCTCCGGCGCTTCACGCAGGGCACGCCCTCCCCGAGCGCGGTGCTAACGCCGGACGCGATCCGCGGGATGCAGGGCCTCGTCGATCAGGTGCACGTCGAAGACAGCGTGATCGACTTCGTCGTCCGGCTCTCAACCTACACCCGGGAACACGCGCGGTTGTTCCTGGGGGCCTCGCCGCGGGCGTCGCTGGCCTTGGTCCGCGCCGCCCGGGCACGCGCGCTCGTGGCCGGGCGCGGGTATGTCCTTCCGGACGACATCAAGCGCCTGGCCGTCCCCGTCCTCGCGCACCGCCTGGTGCTGACGCCGGAGGCGGAGATGGAAGGCGTCGAGACCACACACATCGTGGAGCGCGCGCTCGCCGAGACGCCTCATCGGCCTGAGGGGCGGTAGCCCTTGCTTCCCATTCCGACGCGGACGGCCTTCGCAGTGTTGGCCGGCGCCTTGGGGCTCCTCGCGATCGGAGTCCTCGGCGCGAGCTGGCCGGCGACCGCGCTGGGGGGCGTGACGTTCGTCGGGTTGGCACTCGCGCTCGCGGTGACGATGCCGCTCGGCCGACGGGTGCGGCGGCACCGTCTCGAGTTCGCGTGGTGGCTCGCGCACGCGGAGCCCGGTTCGGGCGGGGGCGCGGTCGTGCCCGGCAAACCGTTCGGCGTGAAGTGTTTCCTGCGTCACCGCGGGGCCCAGCCGGTGACCCTCCATCGCCTCAAGCCGCTCGCGCCCGGCGGCGCGCGCCGCATCGACGACGCCGGCGACGCGCTTCGCTTGGCCCCCAACGCGCGCACCGAGTTCACGTTCACGCTGACGGCACCGGCCGCAGGGCGTGTGGTGTTGCACGGCTTGGCGGTGACGCTCCCAGGCCCGCTCGGGCTCTTCGAGGTGCCGCTCTACTTTCCCAACCCACTGGTCATCAAGGTGCTCCCGCGCGCCGCGGTCCGCACGCGTCGCTCCCCACGGAACATCACCGGCCAGCCGATCGAACGCTCGGGCGCGAGCCTGCTGAGCCCGGCCGGGAGCGGCACGGAGCTGCGCGAGCTGCGCGAACTGGTGCCGGGGGATCCGTTCAAGTCGATCGCGTGGAGGGCGTCCGCCCGCATGGGCAAGCTCATGGTTCGTGAGGTCGAGCAAGAGGTGCAGGAGACCCGCTACCTCATCGTGGATGTCAGCGGCACCATGCGCGGCGGCGAGCCGGGCCGTCGCAAACTGGACTGGGCCATCGAGGGAGCCGCGGCCGAGGCGCGCCGCACGCTGGACGCCGGTGACCGCATCGGGCTCATCGCGGTGGACGGGCGCATCCTCGCGCACGTCGCCCCCAATGACGGCCGCCCGCAGCTGCTGCGGGTGTTCGAGGGCCTGCTGCGCGCGACCGAAGCCGTCGACGAAGACCTGACCGAAGTGGACGACGACGAGGTCGCCGCGGTCGTCGGTCGCTACGTCCGGCAGCAGGACGGCATCGATTTCATGCAGCCCGGCGGGTGGAACGTGCAGGCGCTGGTCAAGCACGTCCGGGACGCGCTCAGCGACACCGCGGACACCGACGCCATCCGCGCGAGCAGCCCCGCTGGCGAACTGCTCCGTCGCTTCTGCCGCGTTCGCGGCATCCCTCTTCCCTACCGGCCTGATCCTCGGGACGGCGCGAAAGGCCCGGGTCTCGCTGAAGCGCTCCGGCTGGCCGGCGGACGAAGCCGGAGCCCAATGTCCATCGTCGTCATCACCGACTGCGATGCCCTCGGCGGCCTGGATGAACTCACCGCCGCCGCCAAACTCGTCCGCATGCACCGCCACGCACTCGGCTTCCTCGTACCGGACGCGACGACCTTCGCCGACCAGCCTGAGAGCCCTCTCTCTCGTGACGTGTTTGGCGTCTACGCGCGCAGCGAGCGACGCCACTTCGAGGACCTCCGGCTCGCGATGACCCCGCTGGGCATCTCGGTCCTGCGGGCGCGCGCCGAGGACCGCCCCGGCGTGCTCGTGGTGCAGGCGCAGCGACGGACGCGGCGGGCCGCATGACCAAGGCCGTTCCCGCGTGGGAAGACCCGCGGCGCACGATGAAGCGGCATGGCTTGGCGCCGAAGCGCCGGTTCAGCCAGAACTTCCTCGTCTCGCGGCACGCCGTCGACTCGATCGTTCGGGCGGTCGCGCCTTCCCCTGGCCAACGCTGCGTCGAGCTCGGACCGGGGCTCGGCACCCTGACGGCCGCGCTGCTGCGGGAGGGCGCAGAGGTCGTCGCCATCGACCAGGACCGCGACATGCTGCGTGTCCTGGAAACCGAGCTCGGGCACGTGGAAGCCCTCACGGTCGTGGAAGGCGACGCTGCGTCCGTCGACCTCTCGCAGCTCGCCCCGGACGGCCCGATCTCGGTCGTCGGCAACCTCCCTTACGCGATCACGGGCGCCATCCTCCGCAACCTGACAACGCACCGAGCGCACGTCTCGCACGCCGTCATCATGGTCCAGCGCGAGGTCGGGCTTCGGCTCGCGGCCACGCCGGGCAACAAAACCTACGGCGCCGCGACGGTGTTCGCCCAGGCCGCCTTCGAGATCGAGACGGTTCTCAAAGTGTCGCGTGGCTCGTTCCACCCTCCACCCAAAATCGACAGCGTGGTCCTGCGGCTGCGAACGGACGGCGCGCCGCGGGCTGAGGAGACCGACGCCTTTCGTGCGATCGTCAAGGCCGCCTTCGGGCGACGGCGCAAGACCCTCCGGAACGCGCTGTCTTCCCTCGAGGGCGCCGAGCAGGCCCTGGGAGATGCCGGCATCGACTCCAAGCGACGGGCTGAGACGCTGTCGGTCGAGGAGCTGGCCGAGCTGGCCCGCGTGTGGGAAGAGATCGCACCATGAAGCGAAGCTGGCTGCTCTCTGCCCTCTTGCTCACGGCGAGCCACGCGGCGGTTGCCCAGTCGGCAGATCCTCTGGCCGCTGCGGGCAGCCACGACCCGATGGAGCTCGCCCGCGCCGTCGATCGGCTGGGTGACGAGGCCTTGCTGACGCGGCTCTCGGACGACGACCGGGCAACGCGGCTCACGGCCATCCGCGCCAGCCCGTGGATGCGCGGGCCGGAGCTCGCCCTCGACCCGCTCTCCGAGCTGGCGATCGGTCGCGACCCAGAGCTCGCTCCGGCGGCGATGCAGGCGAGCGTACGGATCGCGCGCGGGCTCGACGCGGGCACCCTCTTCGTTCGCGAATCCCCGCCGGAGGGACTGCAGGGCGCCGCGGCTCGGTACCGGGCCCTGGCCGACGACGACACGGCGCGGCCCGATCTTCGCGCCGCCGCTCGGGTGGTCGTGGCGCAGCTCGCCGACGCGGGCGCAAGCGGCGAGCCGACCTCGGAATGAACACGACCCGAACGCCGCCGAGCCCCCGGATCGGTGGGGCCGGCTCCGAGGTCGAAGAGCTGGAGTTCCTGCGGGGACGCGTCGCTCGCCACCTGGGCCTGCTCGCGGGCCTGAGCCTCGGCTTCTACGCGTTCCGTGTGGTGCTGCTCTTGGCCAGCCGCCTCCCCTCGGAAGTGCTCGCCAGCCACATGAACAGCCACCTCGCTGCGGCCGGCTTCCTCTTGCTGGGGTGGGCGTTCAACAGTGCTCGGTCACGCTCGCGACGCGCCATTCAGGTCAGCGAGCTGGGCGCACTTTTCAGTGCATGTGTCGCGTACGGCTGGATGGCGACGGCCATCCCCTTGATCGGTCGCCCGGACTTCGTCCTGCTGATGATCTTCACCTCGCTGCTCCTTTCGCGGGCCGTCATGATCCCGGATTCATGGCGAGGCACGACCCTCGTCGGCGTGGTGCTCGGTGCGGAGTTGGTCGGCTCCGTGGCGTCGATCTACCGGGATGTCCCGCCCGAGTTACAACGGCTGTTCGAGGCCGAGCCCACGGCGGGAGACCTCTCCTGGTCGATCGCGGTGGTCGCGGGCGTGCTGCCCTGGTGGGTCATGTTCGTCATCCTCGCCGCCAGCACGTCAGCCGTGATCTACGGGCTGCGAAGCGAAATGCGGGAGGTGCGGCAGCTCGGGCAGTACCGGCTGGTGCGCAAGATCGGCGAAGGAGGGATGGGGGTCGTGTTCGAAGCGACGCACGCGATGCTGCGGCGGCCGACGGCGGTCAAAGTGCTGCAGCCCGAGCGCATCGGGGAGATGTCGCTTCGCCGCTTCGAGCGGGAGGTCCAGGCCACCGCGCAGCTCCGGCACCCCAACACGGTCACGGTGTTCGACTACGGGAGAACGCCGGACGGTCTGTTCTACTACGCGATGGAGCTCATCGACGGCGCCACCCTCCGCCAGGTGGTCGAGCTCGTGGGGCCGCTCCCCGCGGGCCGGGTCGTGCATCTGCTCACGCAAGCCGCGGGCGCGCTCGCCGAGGCGCACGAGGCCGGGATGGTGCACCGCGACATCAAGCCGGAGAACCTCCTGTTGACGACCGAGGGCGGCCTCGCGGACGTGGTGAAGGTGGTCGACTTCGGGCTCGTCCGTCGCGTGGACTCCACGGCGTTGGGCAGCGTGGACGTGAGCCAGGACGGGGCCCTCTTGGGGACACCGCTGTACATGGCACCGGAGGCGATCCAGGGGCACCCCGCGGACGCCCGGACCGACCTCTATTCGCTTGGGGCGGTCGCGTACTTCCTTCTCACGGGGGAGCCGCTGTTTTCAGGGAGGACCGTCGTCGAGGTGTGCAGCCAGCACCTGAGCGAGACCCCCGCGCCGCCGAGCGCGCGCTTGGGTGAAGCGATCCCCGAAGCGCTGGAGTCGCTCGTCCTGCAGCTGCTCGAAAAGGACCCCGCGGCTCGGCCGGAGAGCGCGCACGACGTGCAGCGCGCGCTCGAGTCGATGGAGATCACCACGTGGAGCCGCGAGGACGCGCGTGGCTGGTGGCGTGAGTACGGGCCGGACCTCGCCCCGACGTCGACCGGAGGCGCCGCCCTCACGGACACCCAGGCCCTGGCCGTGGACCTCGGGCGCCGCACCTGAGAGGCCCTACTCTTCTTCAGCTCCGTCGCCCGCTTCCTCCTCGGCCGCGGCCGCCTCGGCAGCCGCTTGCGCCGCCGCGGCCTCTTCGGCCGCCGCCTGCTCGGCCGCCTCGTTCAACACCTCGTTGAGCGCACCCTGCGAGGTGGCGTCCGTGAACGGCGCGTCCGCGACGGACTGCACGAGCGCAACGCCCTCGTCGTCGTCGAGGTGCACCACCGCGCGCGCGACCGCCCCCATGCCCTGCGCGAGTTCATCGTCGGCGGGCTCCGTGTGATAGAGCCACAGAAACGCGCGCAGCGCGGGGAGCGCGGAGTCGTCCCCGAGCGCGCTCAGCGCGTCCGCCAGCGGGACGAGCGCCGCGGTCGGCGTCGACGGGTGCTCGAGGTGCTCGATGAGCGGCGCGACCGCCCGCTGCTCGCCGAGGGTCGCCGCGAGCTGGGCGAGCGCGCCGACCGGCGGGACCGTGGTGCCCTCGAGGAAGGAGGCCTGCCGGGACAGCGCCGCCAACATCGGCTCGGCTCCGTCGGCGCGGGTCGAGACCGCTGCGCACGCCTCTTCCTGAACGGGGCCAGGCAGCGCGTTGTTGTCGCACAGCCCGATGAGTCGCGCGGTGACGTCGGCGCCCTCCAGCACGGAGAGCGCGGACACCGCGAACAAGCGCGCCGGAACCAGACGGGCATCTGTGTTCTCCGCCGCGGCGGCGAGCTGCTCACCCACGCTCGGAGCCGCCCCCACGGCGCTGCCCGAAGGCGTGAACGACCCCAGCTGAAGCGCGACGACCGACGGCTGCATGTCGAGAGACGCCGTACTCCGAGGCATGCCATCGGGGCCGAGCGAGGTCAGGCCGCCCGCCGCGTCCGCCACGAACACGCCGCCCTCGAACGCGGCCGCCCCAACCACGTCCGTGTCGTGGGCATGCACCCATCGGACGGAGAGGTCCGCCGGGTTCAGCGCAAACACGAAGCGGTAGAACGTGAGGTAGAGCGAGTCGTCGGTAAAGGTCATCGCGCCTTCGCCCGCCCCCGCTGCGAAGACAAGCTGGATCTTGTGAGTCGCGCTGGTGGCCGAGGCGGGCGGATCGTAGGCGCTCCGCCAGAGCGGCGGCGTGCCCGGCAGGCGGCTCGCATCAGGCTGGAACCACCCCACGCTGTCGGCGTCCCCGGTCGAGGTCGACACGAAGCGCCCCGCACCCGCCTGGCCAAAGACCAAGCCGTTCGGGTCCGCACGCACGTGGCTCACGACGCCGGCGGTCGACCGTAGACGCGCGATCTCGATGGCGGTCTCTCCGTCGAGCACGGACACGTTCTGGCTGCCCCACGGGACGAATGCCAAACCGCCCCGCACCGCCGGCGCGCCGACGCTGCCTTCGAGCTCGAGGTTGTGCGTGATGGCCCCGCCGCGCGCGAGGATCACGTGCGACGCGGCCCCGACCCCACCCGTGGTAGAGAGCACGATAACCGAGAGCGAGCCCTCGCCCGCGGCACCCACCAGCGAGAGCTGCGCGTCGGGCAGACGGAACGCGACGGCGCCGCTCTCGACCCGGCGGGCGATGATCTCACCGGCTTCGTGCAACACCACAAGCTCCCCTGCGAGCTGCGGCGCGGTGCGCGGTTCGGACACGGGCTGCGTCCAGAGCGTGCGGCCGGCCGCGAGGTCATAGAGACGCAGACCCTCCGGTCCCAGGGCGGCGGCGAGAGGGGTCGAGGGGCTGGCTGGCGCCGCCTGCATGCGGGTCAGCACGCGAGACAAGGTCGGCCCCTCGTTGTCGGGGAACAGCGGCGTGAAGGCGCCGGATGGGCCTCCGCCACAGCCGGCGAGACTGACCAGAAGAGCGAGCGTGAAAACGCGGTTCGTGCGCATCGTCAGTTCCCCATCCGCGGCATGGCATCGATCGCGGCGCGGCGCGCGGCCCCGCCCTCGGACTCACTGCTGGTGTCGACGAAGTCTTGTAGAATCTGTCGCGCGCCGGGGGTCGCGAACTCGCTGATGCGGTGCACGATCGACACCCGCGCAGACGAGGCCAGGTCCTGGCGGGACAGCATCTCGCTGAGTGCCGGGCCGAGCACGTCGAGGCTGACGCGGCCGAGGTAGCCCAGAAAACGGTCGACCGCGGCGGGCGTCGCCAGCTGGCCGATCGCCATCGGCGCCTCCGGGACCTGTCGCTCCATCGCCGCGAAGAGAGCGTCGAGGGCTCCTGTCGCGCCGATCGTGCCGAGCCCCTCCGCCGCGGCGCCGCGCACTTCGGGAGCCAGGTCGGACAAGCCCTCCGTCAGCGCCTCCTCGGCGTTCCGAGGGCGCGTGGCTGCGATTGCCCGCACCGCCGAAAGCCGGACGTCCGGACGCCGATGCAGCATCAGGCGCGTCAGGATCGGTCCCGCCTCACGGCGCCCCAAGATGCTCAGCGTGTCGATGGCCATCTGCAGCAGCTGGGGTGGGAGCCCTTGCTCGATGCGGGCCGCGATGGGAGCCACGCCACCGCGCGCGCCGGACAACCCGAGGCTCTCCAAGCCGCGCTGGATGTCGGCGGCCTGACGGGACTGGAGGAGCTCCGTGGCCTCGGACACCGACAGGGTCGCCTCTTCTTGCGCACGCGCGGGTGCGGCCAGGAGCCAAAGCGACAGGATGGCAGCGGCAGGCCTCGAGAGCTTGCCGAGCAGGACGGGCTCGAAGGGCATCGTTCCTCCACGATGGGGTGGCTAGCGGGTGCACCGTCTCCCCCAAGGTGGACGGTGTCCGTGCCGCTGTTTAGCAGACTCCGGAGGGCGTGCCGGCGAACCTTCAGACGACGGGCTCAGGCTCCGGTCCGATGGCGATGCGCTCCTCTTCACACCGGTACGTGATCGGCGTGAGGCGAATGAGCGTGTGGAGCGGCACAGGCAGATAGGGCACTTCGTTCGGCGGCCGGTCCATCAAGTACGCGTACAGCGCACGCAGCACCGCCTGGTGCGCGATGACGAGGACCGGGCGGCGCTCGCGCTCCAGCTCGAGGATGACCGGCTCCAGCCGACGGATGACGTCAACGTAGGACTCGCCGCGCGGATAGCGGTACGTGAGCTTGTTGGCGAGTCGCGCCGCGTGCTCCTCGGGCATCTGCTCGCGGACATCCAGGTACCGGAGCGAGTCACACGCGCCCGCGTCGATCTCGTCCAGCGCGGCCCACGGCTCGCTCGGCAGGCGGAGCGGCGCGGCGGTCTCGCGGGTGCGCTTGAGGGTCGAGGTCCACACGCGGACGTCGACGGACGCAAGATCCAGCTCCTTCACCTTGGCCGACAAGCGCGCGGCATAGTCCCTCCCGAGCGGGCTCAGGCCTGGGTCGCCGCCGATGCGGTCCTCGACGTTGTGCGTGCTCTGGCCATGCCGCGTCAGCCAGATGGACCGGGGCGCCACGTGCAGGTTCATCAGGAAGGTGACCAACCGGGACGGGAGGTAGCCCTGCATGCGATGCGCGACGACCGTGCGCCCGACGTCGATGATCCGGATGAAGCTGCCCTCGTCCTCTTCAACGGGCTCGTAGGCGCGCTCGTAGTGGGCGATCCGCGCGCGGAAGTCCTCCACCGCCTGGTCGGCGCTCATTCCCGCGTAGTCGGGCATGCGGAGCTTCGTCTGCCGCACATTGCTGTCGATGAGCGTGCTGTCGTCGGTGGTGGACTCGACGAAGACGACGCTCAGGCCGTGCGCCCGCAGTCGATCGGAGAGCAAGCGCCGCCTGGCCCGTGTGGTGTTGGTGGCGTCGTACAGACCCACCTCACCCCCAGCGGCGAACCACCCGAGCATGTCGTCGAGCGCGGCCATCGCGACCGCGCGCCGCGCGGCCAGGCCTGCGGGGTTGTCGGGGTCGAAGAAGTGATGGGGCTGCTGCGAGCCCACCCTCTCGCGACGGTAGTTGCCGACGTTGAAGACCTTCGTCTCAACGCCCAGCCAACGCAGGTAGCGGGCGACTCGCCGTGCCATGTGGGTCTTGCCGCGCGCGGGAAGACCCACCATCACGAGCGCCAGGCGGGTCGCCTCGGCGCGTCCATCCAAGAGGCTCACGTCCGCTCCCCTCGCTGCGTTTCGCCTGCGTGCAAGTTGCCCAACGAGGCCGACGGTGGCACGCCAAGGTCATGAAATCGAGCAGCACAGCGCGAATCTCGGCGCGATGGTTCGGCGAGCCGACCTCCACCCGCGGCCGCGCTTGGCTGCGGCAGGGCGCCGTGTTCTCGGTGGTCTGCGGCGCCGTGTTGCTCACCGGCTGCCCGAGGGGTGAGGGACAAGGCGACGTCAGCACGCTGCCGACCATCACGACCACCGATGCCGATGCGGAAGCCGATCTGCGCGCGGCGCAGACGGCGGCCGACGAGGGAAGCGTCGACGATGCAGCGGCGCGCTTCCGTGCGTTCGTCGAGGAGCACCCGGACGACCCGCTGGTCCCGCTCGCCCAGCTCGGACTCGGGCGCGTGTTGCTGTCCAATGGCGAGGTCGAGCCGGCGCTCGAGCAGTTCGACGCCGTCGCGGCCACCGAAGACACGCGCGTATCCGAGGCGGGCAAGTTCTACCAGGGCGTCGCCTATCAACTCTCGGGCAGGCCGGAGCAGGCGATCGAGGTCCTGACCCCGCTGATCGGCCGCACGACCAATCCGGAGGACACCGAGCTGCTTCTCCGAACGCTCTCTTCGGCGGCGCAGCGCGTGGGCCGCACGGGGCTCGCGCTGGAGTCCCTCGACCGCCTGGCCCGCACCGAGGCCATCGACGCGGAAGCCCGGGAGCGCGCTGGGGCAGACATCGCGACCCTGGTGGAGGCCGCCGAACCGGAGGCCATCGCGGAGGCGTACGCCGCGCTTTCGCAAGACGGCGTGGCGTGGCCGATCGTGGCCGTCCGCGCCATTCGGCTGGTGTTCGACCAGGGCGACATGGAGCGCGTGAGCGAGATGGTGGCCGCCCTTCGCGCGCGCGACCTCCCGCTCTCCGACGACCTGGCGGAGTTGGCGGTCCGCGCCGAACGGACGGGGCGCGCCGACCCGCGCGTGATCGGCGCGATCGTCCCGCTGACAGGGAGCGGACGCGCGGTGGGGCAGCGCACCGTGCGCGGCTTGATGCTCGCCGCAGACTCCCCCGCGGGGCGCCCCCCTGGCCCTGACTCCCCGCAGCTCGTCCTGCGGGACGACGCGGGTGACCCCGAGCGCGCGGCCGCCGCGGTGGAGGACCTCGTCTCGGAGCACCGCGCGATCGCGATCGTCGGACCGCTACGGGGAGACGCGGCGCGCGCCGCCGCGGAGCGCGCGCGCGAGCTTGGCATTCCGCTGATCACGTTGGTCGGCGACCCGAGCCTGGACGGGAGCAGTCCGCTCGTCTTTCGCGGTTTCCCGGGTCCGCTCGACGAGGCCCGCGGGCTGGTCGCCGCCGCCCAGGCCCGCGGAGCGCGGCGCTTTGCCGTTCTGCGCGCCGACCACGCCTATGGCCAGCGAATGAGCGAAGCGTTCGCCACGGCGGTGAGCGAAGCCGGGCTCGAGTTGGTACACACCGAGACCTACGAGGCTTCGGCCACCGCGTTCGGACCGGCCATCGCCGCCCTCGCCGGCCAGCGCTACGACGCGCTCTTCATCCCGGACAGCGCCTCCAAGCTCACGCTCATCGCCCCTGCGCTCGCGGCGGCGGGGGTCTGGGCGGCACGCCCGGGGGTGGACCCGCCGCGCGGAGGACGGGCCGTCACGCTGCTCGCACCGAGCGTGGCCGCGAGCGCGACCGCCGGCAGCTCGCGCCGCTACCTGGCAGGTGCGCTGTTCGCGACCCCGTTCGATGCGAACGCGCCCGGGGCGAGTTCGTTCCTGACCGACTTCCAAGCACGCTTCGAGCAGCCGCCGGAGGTGTTCGCCGCACACGCCTACGACGCCTTCCGGCTCATCCGAGCCGCCGTGGAGGCGGGTGAGACGACGCGCTCAGGGCTCGCGCGGTGGCTGCGCGAGAACGGGCGGCGCGAGACCGTCACCAGTCACGGCGGCTTCGACGCCGAGGGCACGCCTGCCCAGCCCGTGTCGGTGCGCGAGTTCGACGGGGAGCGCCTCAGCCTACCGGCCCCCCTGGACGGCCCATCCAGCAGCTAGACCTGCACGGCAGTGACTCCGACCTCTAACTGAGAACCAGGAACGCCACCAACGCGGCGACCACCATCACGATCGTCGCGACCAGGGCCAATCCCACGAGAACGAGCGCGCGGTTGCCGCTGCTCATGCCCGGAATCGCCGTCGGGACCTCCGCCTGGCCAGGCTGCGTGAACTGCGGGCGTCCCTGAGGCACTGGATTGGCTGCCGCCGGGGGCGCCGCCACCGCTGGACCCGCCAAGACAGGAGCTGCCATCGCCTGCGCCGCCGCCCGCGCCTCTGCCGCGTGCCCGCTCAGCTCTTCGCTCGGCATCGTCATGCCCATCGGGTCAACACCCTCACCGCCAACGGGCGCGGCAGGAACGGCCACCCGGTCGATGGCCTCGCGCAGCTCCGCTTCGCTCTTCGCGGCCCACTCCTCGGCCGTCCCGGCCACTCCGAACGCCGACAGGGCCGCGGTGACGAACTCGCTCGGCGTGCTGTAGCGGTCGTTCTTGTCCTTCTTGATGGCGCGCAGCAGCACGTCGTCGATCGCTTTGGGAAGCGACGGCGCGACCGAAGTCGCAGGCGCCGGGTCCTGCTTGACGATCTTCATCAAGATCTCGGCCACGGTCTTGGCCTCGAACGCGATGGCGCCGGTGAGGCACTCGTAGAGCATCGCGCCCAGGGCGAACACGTCGGTGCGGTTGTCCACGTCCGGCAAGCCCTTCGCCTGCTCCGGCGACATGTAGTACGGCGAGCCGAGCGTCGTCCCAAAGGCGGTCAGCTTGGGCCCTGTCTCCACCTGGAGCTTGACCGAACCGAAGTCGAGGATGCGGACGTCGTCACCGCGCTCGTCCCGGCAGAGGAAGATGTTGTCGGGCTTGAGGTCCCGGTGGATGACGCCGAACGCGTGCGCGTCCTCGAGCGCCGCCGCAGCCTGCGCCAGCATGCGCAGCGGACGCGCAGGGTGCGAAAACCCGTCGCCTCGCAGCACCTGACCGAGCTCGGTCCCCTCCAGGTACTCCATCGTGAGGAACAGGTTGCCGTCCGCGGTCTCGCCGAAGTCGATCACCTTCACGATGTGCGGATGGTCGAGCATGTCCGCCGTCTCGTATTCACGGCGGAAGCGCTCACACGCGATCTCATCCTGGAGAACGTCCGGATGCAGGACCTTGATGGCCACCCGCGCCCGCGTTTCGGCGTTCCGGGCCTCGTAGACGGCGCCCATCGCTCCGTCCGCCACGTGCGCGACGACGATGTAGTCGCCCAGCGTCTCCCCGAGGCGCGAGTCGGGCCTCTCGTCGGGAGGCTGGACCTCGATGTTGACGGAACCATCGTGCCCGCAGAACGCGATTTCGTCCGGGTACTCGGTCCCACAGGCCGGGCAGCGGCGGCTCACCGCGTGAGGCTAGCACGGTTCCGTGCAGACGCGCGTGGTGCTTTGTGCAGCGCTGCTCCGCGCGACGGAATCCGGGGTCGGGCGGCTGGCCCAGCCTTCGTGCAGCACGCGTCCACACACTGGCCGGTCGACGAGTCGAGTACGTCCACGTCCACGTGGACGCGCACGAACGGCGCCCCGCGACACGGGTCGTTTTGGACCGGGGACATGGGCAAGACGTGCGCGTCGTTGCCGAAGCGCGCGCTCGCGGGATATGCCTGGACGATGCTCCGCCAGCTCGGCACCCGTCTCACGGCGTTCTTTCGCGCGACCACCCCCGACCCGTTTGTCCTCGCGGTCTTTCTGACCGTCGTGGTGTTCGCGCTGGCGTGGACGGTCGAGGGCACCGATCCGGTGGACATCGTGCGGGCGTGGCAGGGCGACGCCGGGTTCTTCGCCCTCCTGGCCTTCTCCATGCAGATGGTGCTGATCCTCGTCACGGGTCATGCGCTCGCATCCACTCGGCCGGTCCGCGCGGCACTCCGCTCCTTGGCGCGACGTCCAACTTCGGGCGCGCAGGCGGCCGCGCTGGTCAGCGCTGTGTCGATCGCGTGTGCGCTCCTGAACTGGGGTCTCGGGCTCATCGTCGGCGCGCTGCTCGCCCGGGAGGTGGGACGCTCGTGCGCGGAGCGTGGAGTGAAGGCCCACTATCCCCTGCTCGCCGCCGCCGGATACAGCGGGCTGATGACGTGGCACGGGGGGTTGTCGGGCTCCGCACCGCTAAAGATGACCACCGAACCCGACTTGGTGCGCTTCCTGGGAGAGGAAGTCGCCGGGCGGGTCGATCCCGTCCCGTTCACTGAGACCGTGCTCGGAAGCGCCAACCTGGTCGTGAGCGGCGGTCTCTTCGTCCTCGTGCCACTCGTCTGTTTCCTCGTGGCGCCGCGCGGCGAAGACCCCTCGGCCGGCATCGACGCCTACCAGCCGGAGCCGGACGCCGAGGGCCCCGAACCCGCACCCGAAACCTGGCCGGAACGCATCGAGCGCAGCCCGCTGACCATGCTGCTGATCGCCGTTCCGTTGGCGGCCGCAGTCGCGGTGTGGCTGGCCGACGTGGGGATCGACGCGCTCGACCCGAACGCGATCAACCTGCTCTTTCTTCTGCTCGGCCTCGTGATGCACGGCTCGCTCTACCGCTACGCACGTGCGGTCGGCGAGGCCACGCGGGGCGCCGCCGGCATCGTGCTCCAGTTCCCGTTCTACGCCGGCATCATGGGTGTCATGCGGACGACGGGTCTGGCACGCGACCTCGCCGATGGCCTGGTGCGCCACGCGCCCACCGAACTCTACACGACGGTCACGTTTCTGAGCGCGGGCCTCGTGAACCTGTTCGTCCCTTCGGGCGGAGGTCAGTGGGCGGTCCAGGGGCGCATCGCGGTCAACGCCGCCCACGAGCTGGGTGTGCCACTCGAGCAGGTCATCATGTCGGTGGCCTACGGCGACCAGTGGACGAACATGCTCCAACCGTTCTGGGCGCTTCCGCTGCTCGCCATCACGGGCGTCAAGGCGCGGGATCTGATGGGCTACACGTTCCTGTTTCTCGTCGTCGGCGGGCTCTGGATGGCCGGCGCGCTGATCGTGCAGTCCACGCTGCTTGGATAGCGCAGACTACTCGACGGTGACCAAGCCGGCGTGCTGCCGCTCCCAGCGGTCGTGCGCGCGGTCGTGGAGCAGAGTCAGCTCTTGCCCGTCGACCGTACGAACGCGGAAGCACACCACCGCGTTCTGGCCCGTGCCCTCGGTCCATCGTCCCATGACGTCGTCGATGGCCACCGGCTCCCCGGTCTCGGCCACAAACGAGGCTGGCGCGTACGGCCAGCCGACCGCCTCGCGCACTTCGACCCGCACCGAGTCACGCACGGGCTCCCACGAAGGGACGTCGAGTCCCGCCTCGCGTCGGAGCTCGCTCACGGCATGCTCGACCCCGCCGAGCAAGCGGCGGCTCATGGACTTCGGCTTGAGTCCAAGCACGAGGATGTAGTCATCGCCGACGCGCCTCGCGAGGATGTCGCGCTCCTCGCCGTGCACGTGGAGCTCGAACGACTCGCCGGCCCCGAGCGCGTGCATGCGTCCGGACAGCTCGTGCACCACGACCAACATGTGCGCGCCCAGCACCTTGGAATCGAACGGGTCGAGGGCGGAGCAGTAGTCGACGCACTCGCCGAGTCCGTCGACGAAACACACTGTGAGGATCCCGGTTTGACGGTACAGCAAGCGGCGCAAGATGGGCGTGAACGCACTCTCGTCCAGGTCCCGCGCCGTCTCCTTGGCCCAGCTCCGCTCCACCCGGCTCACGGCGCCCCCATCGCAGCCAGATGGGCATGCACGTCGGGCCGCACCGAGACCGGGTGACGCGCGACCAGCTGCTGGATCCAGGCGAGCGTCCAGCGGGATCGCGCCTGGGCCTCGAGCTCCGCGCGCAGCGTCGCGAGCGCCTCCTCCCGCGGCGTCTCCATCGCCGGAGCGATCTCTGCGAGCACGATGACGTGGTACCCAAATGACGATCGGGTCACCTCCGGAACGAGCCCCGGCCCCGGCGCTCCGAACAGCGCCGCCAGGTAGGCCGGGTCGGCCTGGCCCCGCCGGGACAGCGCCGGCACGTCCTCGACCAAGATCCCATCGTCCGCGGGCGCCCTCCTCTGCATGGCGCGGAGCGCCGCCGCCGCATCCATGGACCCCCGAAGGCGCGACAGATGGTCCTCGGCCGTTCGACGGGCGTCCGCCTGCGCCTCCTCGGGCGCGTCCTCCGCCACGCGCACCAAGAGATGCTGGCTGGCGCGAGTCTCGGGCGACTCCCATCGCTCCAGGTTGCTCTCGAACGCGGCCTCCACCTGCGCGTCCGTGATGTTCGGATCGTGCGCCTCGGCGGTCCTGGCCAACAGCGCCTGAACCAGCGCTTGGCGTGAGGCGCGCTCCACATCGGGGTCGTCGGCAAACCCCGCTTCGGCCGCAGCCTGCGCAAGCAAGGCTTCGTCCTCCAGACGTCGGAGCGCCACCGTCGGCTCCACCCCGGCCGCCTGGGCGCTCGCGATCACCGTCGCGCGCGCGATGCCGTGCCCGTCCACGGTCGCCGCCACGTCGGGCCCGACGACGTCCTCCCCCGCCTGCAGGTCGTTCCCTCCGACGGTGCCGCCGCGAGGAGCCTCGGCGCACGCGATCGCGAGCGACAGCGCCACGATCGCCCCGGCGTGCTTCACTCGCCCACCGTGGGTCGCAACAGCTCCACCCCGCCGCGCAACACCGCGAGGCCGGTCACCAGCATCAACCCCGAGGCGAGGTAGTCATGATCCCGCAGCTGCGCGACGCCGAACAACAACGCGCCGATCGCCCCCACCGTCAACAGGAGCCCACATCCATCCCGCAGCACCCGGCTCATCGCGTGCGATGATAGCAGTCTGCGGCACACCTGGCCGGCTCCCCTTGACCCCGACGCCGCAGTACCGGCACGATCCGCGTACTCGACTTGGACCCTCAGTCAGACCGCTTCGAAAAATACCTCCTCCTGGAACGCATCGGGATCGGGGGCATGGCCGAGGTCTTCAAAGCGAAGACCTTTGGGGCCGAGGGGTTCGAGCGCCTGGTCGCCATCAAGCGCATCCTGCCGAACCTGGTTGAGGACGACGACTTCGTCTCGATGTTCATCGACGAGGCGAAGATCGCGGTGCGCCTGAACCACCCCAACATCGTGGGGATTCAGGACTTGGGGAAGGTCGACGGAACGCTCTTCATCGCGATGGAGTTCGTTCAAGGGCGCGATCTACGAGCCATCTACGACTACGAGTCGGAGATGGAGGGGCACATCCCGGTCGGCATCGCCGCGCACATCGTGATGAAGATGTGCGAGGCCCTGCACCACGCGCATTTCGCGACCGGCGCCCACGGAGAGCCGCTCAACGTCATCCACCGGGACGTCAGCCCGCAGAACGTGCTCGTCTCGTACGACGGCGAGGTGAAGGTCGCCGACTTCGGTCTCGCGAAGGCACGCGGTCGCATGGTGCAGACGCAGGCCGGCGTGGTGAAGGGCAAGCTCGCCTACATGTCGCCGGAGCAGCTTCGCGGCGAAGAGATCGACCATCGTGTGGACGTGTTTGGGCTCGGCATCGTCATCTACGAGCTGCTCAGCGGAGAGCGTCTGTTCCTTGGCCCGAGTGACATGGACACCCTTCGGCGCGTGTATGAAGCGAAGGTCCCGCCGCTCCGCGAGCTCAACCCCGAGGTTCACCCGGAGCTCGAAGCCATCGTCCGGAAGGCCCTGGCCAAAGACCGCGACCAGCGGTACCAGACGGCGCTCGAGATGCACGACGACCTTCAGGCGTTCGTGTACGGGCACGGCGTCTACGCGGGCACGAGCAAGCTGCGCAACTACATGCGCGACGCGTTCCCCGAGGCGGCCCCGCCCGCGGCAGGGCTCCCCCCGTTCGCCCCGTCGGCCCATCCGCGCGAGCCGGCTCGTACCACGCCGCCGCCGCCCGCGCCGCGTCCAAGTCCGCGTCCTACCTTCCGTCCGCCGAAGATGAAGGATTCCGAGGCAACCGCGATCCCGGCGCCGCCACGGCCGCCGACAGCGCCGCAGTCGTCCACAGCGCCGCAGTCGTCCACAGCGCCCAAGGCCCCTCGCCTGCCCCAGCCTGACGTCGCGACATCGCCCCTACCCTCCGTTGCGGCCGGCGTGGTGCCGGCGCCTTCGGGGGAGCAGCCGTCGCTTGAAAATCAGCACGCGCCCCTGTCCCCCTTTGATGTCACGTCCGAGGAGTTCGACGACCTTCCCACCGACCGGCCGCCGCCGATGGACGGGTTCGAGGACGAGACCCGCAACCTGAGCTTCGGCGAAGACGACTACACCGCCGACTACTCCAGCGACGACCAGGCAGCGACCCAACACGCGGGCGCAGGAGGACGCACGGGCGACGTGGGCCGCGAACACTCCGGTACCGTCGGGCGCATGCCGAGCGTGCCGCCGGGCCTCCACCAGGAGGAGCACCCCACGCACCAACCGACGGACGAGGCATCCCGTGTCGGCGCGACCTCCCAGCGGCTGCAAGACCAGGATATGGCCGTTCAGGACCTGGCCGTTCAGGACTTGCCCGACGAGTACATGGAAGGCTGGGACGACGAGCCCACCGTGATGGTGCCCGGCGACCTCGACCTCTTGCAGGTCAAACCGAGCGACGACGACGAAGAGGACCCGTGGGGCGACGACGGCGACTCGACCGTCGTTGTCGACCCCCGCTCCACCGGGTCCTGAAGAAGCTGGAGGCTCGCCAGCGGGCCGCGCGAAAAGCGACTCGGTCGCGCCGGAGCGTCTTCGGGGGAAGGCGGCGCGCGCCCTGACCACGAGCTACGTGAGCTTGTAGTTCTTGAGCTTCTTGTGAAGCCCCTCGCGCGTGATGCCGAGGGTCTTGGCCGTCTGGCTCTTGTTGTTGCCGTGATCCTTGAGCGCCTCGAGAAGGATCCACTTCTCGATCTGCGACATCATCTCTTTGAGCGTGCCCTTCTTCGGGTGGATCTTGTCGAGCAGGTTCTCGACCTGGCGGATCCGATTGCTCAAGTGCTCGGGCTCGGCGAAGCCGCCCTCATCGAGCTGAATGACCAAGCGCTGCACTTCGTTTTGCAGCTCGCGCACGTTTCCCGGCCACTTGTAGGCGCTGAGCAGTTCCATCGACTGCTGGCTGAAGCCCTGCACGCTCCGGCCGAACTCCTGCGCGTAGCGCTTCAAGAAGTGCCCGGCGAGCAGCGGGATGTCTTCGCGCCGCTCACGAAGCGGCGGGACCGAGATGGGGAACACTTTGAGGCGGTAGAACAGGTCTTCGCGGAACCGCCCCTCTTTGACCTCCTTCTCGAGGTCACGGTTCGTGGCCGCGACGATCCGCACGTCGACACGTTTGGTCGTGTTGCTGCCGATGGGGCGAATTTCCCCCTCCTGCAGGACGCGGAGGAGCTTGGCCTGCAGGTTGAGCGGCATCTCCCCCACCTCGTCGAGGAACAGGGTCCCCTCGTCGGCGAGCTCGAAGAGGCCCTTCTTGTCGTCGCTCGCGCCCGTGAACGCGCCCTTCTTGTGACCGAACAGCTCGCTCTCGAGGAGGTTCTCGGGCATCGCGGCGCAGTTCTGCGGGATGAAGAGCTGGTCGGCGCGCTCGGACCAATAGTGGACCGCCGACGCGATCAGCTCCTTGCCGGTCCCCGTCTCCCCCTCGACGAGAACGGTCACACGGGTGTTGACCACCTTGCGGAGCTGCTCGAACAGCGACTTCATCTGCCGTGATTCACCGATGATCCCGTCGAAGCGGCGCTCGTGCTCACGCTTCTTGAGGAAGTTGGCCTCGTTCCGCTGGCTCTCCTCGGCGGCGCGCAGCCGGTCCACCAAGCGCGCATGCGCAAACGCCTGGCTGGCGGACTGCCCCAACAGGGCGAGCACGTCGAGATCGTAGTCACGGAACACACCGCTGGCGTCACGGTTGTCGACCTGAAGCACGCCGATGATCTCGTCGTCTCCGTGCCAGAGCGGCACGCCGATGGTCGACTGGATCTGCGCGCCCATGATGGACGCGGTCTCCCCCACGTCGCGCTTGGCGTCCGCGGCGAGAACGGCCGCTCTCTCCGCGACGACCTTTTTGAACACGGATCGGGTGATCGGAATCGCGGAGTTGTCCCCGCCCCCACTGCGCCGCCGTGTGCCCACGGGAATGTACCGGGGGCGGCCACGCTTCTTTGCCGTCTCGCTTTCGCGAAGCGCCACCGTCACGTGGGTGGCGCGTGGCAGGAAGCGGAACACCTGCGCTGCGACGACGTCGATCACGTCCTCGAGGTCGATGCAGGACCCGATCGCCTTCTGGGCCTGATACAGGCTCTGAAGCGCGTCTCGGTCGGCACCGACCGCCGCCTCGACTTCGGCGAGCTGATCCACCTTGCGCACGCTGACGATGCGCGCGTCATCGGGCTCATCGCCGATTTGGATCATCATGCGCACAGGGCGCTCGGCGTCCCCGAGCAGCAGAACATCCCCATCCTGGATCTCCGCTTCGCGGTCCTCCTGGTCCGTGACGTCCAACACCTCACCGTTGCGCTCGACGCGCGTGCCGTTGGTGCTGTGGTGGTCGCGCACGATGTACGCGTCGCCTGCGATGACGATGGAGGCGTGCTCGCCGGAGACGTGCCACGCGCCCAACACGAGGTCGTTGAGGTCGCTGCGCCCGATGCGAACGACGTCCTCGTTCGACTCGAGCCGACGACCTTCTTCCTGTCCTTCCAGGACCTCGATTCGGATCACGGTCAGTCGCTTTCGGGCAGCATGCCGGTGCAGGTGGTGGCCCTCACTCTTGAGGGCCGTTCAGAGGATTCAGCCAGCGCGAGCGAGAAGACGGGCGCGGATGGCCATCGCCAGATCCTTGATCTGGTTCCAGCTGGAGCGGCCCTCTTCGGTACGCCGCACGGTGTCGATGGCCTCGACCGCCTCGGGGCTGCCGCTCGTCGAGACCCAGTCGAGCGCGTAGAGCACGTCGCCCCGCACGTACTGGTCTCGGTGGTCGATGTGCTCGATGAGCGCATTCACCGCCTCCGCATTGCCGCGGCCGTAACGCGCGATCATGTAGGCGGCCTTGCGGACCACCATGGCGTCGTCGTCACCCAGCTTGCCGATGTAGCAGGCGAGGTCTTCGTCACACTCCTGCGCTGTGTCGAGCGCGGGGTTGTTCTCTTCGAAGTTGGTACGGAAACCGCCGTCCTCCGGCCCCGGCTCCGCCGCGATCACGGTGCGGAGCTGCGCGGCCTCTGCGCGGTTGGCGATGAAGGCGTGGCTGCGCACGGCGAGCACCCGGAGGTCGGGCAGCTCGCGCTCCTCCGCCCGGGCCTGCTCGAGCAGGAACGGGAGCAGGCCGGGGTCGTAGGTGTGCTGCATCGCGACGAGCAGCTGTGGGCGCATCGGCTTCGGCAACCGCGCGTAGACGTCCGTCAGCGCGGTGCGCACGCGGGACGCGTCGGCCTGGCTGCGGTTCACGGAGACGAGGCCGATGACACAGCCGTGGGCCCGGTTGAGGACCTGCGTGTCGGCGTCCTCCGCGTCCGAGACGCTCATCTCGGTCAGCGGGGTGATCTGCGCGAGAATGGGGTCGAGCGCCTCCGGGAAACCGAGCTGACCGAGCGCGTAGCAGCTTTCGCCCACCCGCACGGTCACCGGATCCATCTGCGACGCTGCGTTCTCGTCGATCCGCGCGATGGCGGCGATGTAGTTCTCGGCGATGCTGTTCGCAGCGTCGTTGCCCCCGTTGAGCAGCTCGACGAGCGGCTCGTGCGCCGGGCGCCCGATCGTCACGAGGGCCTGGGCCGCGACGTCGTTCATGCGCATGTTCGGCCGGTTGCTCTCGAAAAGGAAGAGCGAGCGGATGAGGTCGGGAACGGCCGCCGGATCCCCGAGCGCGCCGAGCTGCTCGGCAGCCATGCGGTTGATGAGGAAACTCTGGTCCTCGCTGAGTCGCGTCATGACCTGGGTCAGCGCCGGCGTGGCGCGGTTGTCCTCCATGTGACCCAGCGCCTGGATGAACGCGATGCGCATCCGGTTGTCGTCGCCTCGGCTGCCCTCGACACGAGCCAGGTTGGTGGAGAGCGCGGTGATGACGTTGCCCTTCTGGTCGTCCGGGACATCGATCCGCTGCAACGCCTGCGCGGCGCGAATCGCATGCTCCTCGGAGACCTCGGCGCGCCACTCGAGCGCCTCGATGAACGCAGGGATGCCGCGTGGGTCCTGCATCTCGTTGAGGATCTCGAGAATGCGTAGCCCATCGGCCGGCGTCGGGGAGCGGTCCGTGTAGGTCGTCACGAGCTGAGCGACCGTCGCGTCGGCGATCGCCTTCGGGCCCGGGGCTTCACTCCCCTCGGCGTTCGTCACCGTCTCGATGGCACGGGCGTCTTCGCCTTCGTGCTGGTCGCGTGCCCGCGTCATCGCCTGGGTGTAAAGCCGGCTGATGTTCTCGATCGCGTTCTGGCGACGGACCGGATCCTCGAGCTCACCCGCCTGGCCGGCGGGATCGTCTGCATTGGCGTGACAAGCGGTCAGTGCGACCAAGGCGCCCATCAAAACCAGGCGAACAGCGAAAGATTGCGTCTTCATGGTTCCCGTTTCCCCCGCGCCGCTCGTGCGGCCTCGTCGCCGGTCATTGGCCCGCGCGCGGCCCCACTCGACACTTCGAGCTACCGCACACCCCCCACTGGCCGGCGTTCGTGCTGCGTTACCGGGGTGAGGGCCCACCGGTGGTGGCAATCCGAAGCCGTCCGGGCCGCGGGGACGATATCGACGCACGTCTCGTGCTGTCAACGACCTCCACCGAGGACGCGTCCAGTTTCTGATGCCATTGACCCACTCCGGCTCGCCCATGGACGGGGGAGAGTGGACGAGGGAGATCACTCCACGGCGGGTGGAGGGCCGGCCGGCGCGGCCGGATCGAGTTCCCAGGTCAGGTCGACCGTTCCCTCGGCGCCAGTGAAGCGCAAACGGACTTCTTCAGCGTCAGGAGATATCACGGGCATCCCGTCGGGGTGCTGCGTGGGGAACGCGATGCGGTACGTGTGCCGCTGCACATTGATGGACGGGAAATACACGCGCTCAGCTGCACCGGGCCGACGTAGCCGTGTGATCTCGATGGGGCTCGCCTGGCGGCCTTGGGCATCGACCATCAAGACCCGCCACGCGCCGCGCTCGTCTGTCAGATCCGAGTCCCGGTACTGGTTGCCAACGAGGGTCACGAAGAACCGATGGCGCTGCTGGGCGTCCGCGAGGGTGGAGCGCAACAGCGCGGTCCGCTCCTCGGTGTTGAGCGAGTAGTCCGCGGCGTAGCGCGTCACGTAAGCCCAGCGGAACTCCCACGCTTCGAAGGTCGCCGTGACGTGCAGCACGTCTTGCAGCCGGTCGAACGCAAAGTCGTCGGAGTCTCGCGTCCAGTCTCCGTAGAGATCGTCGTAGTCGTCCGGGGTGAAGGAGCGCGCGCTCGGACGGATGGACAGCGCACGGCCGCCGCAACCGACCGCCAACACCCCGAGCACTGTCATCACGAGAGCCCTACGCATCGCCCACATCGCCCGTGATCCCTCGCTCGATGGCCTCGCGGTCGTACAGGGCGACGAACGGCACCCCCGATTGGGAGATCGCCTCGGCGCCACCCTCCTGGCGGTCGACCACCGCGACCACCCCGGCGACTTCGTAGCCGTGCTCGCGCAGCGTCGCAACCGCCTGAAGCGTCGAGCCACCGGTCGTGACGACATCTTCCAGCACCGCGATCCGCGTACCCTCCGCCAGGTGTGTGTCGCCCTCGATGCGGCGCGCCGAGCCGTGGTCCTTGACCGCCTTCCGAACGTAGACCGCATCGCGCGGCGCGCCCCGAAGCGCGGACTGCATGGCAGTGGCGGACGCGAGCGAACAGCCGCCGAGCGCCACACCCGCGACCGCCTGCACGGGACCGAACGCCTCGGTTGCGTCCAGCAGCGCCGCGCCCAGCAGAAGGTGCCCCTCCGCCAGGAGCGCGGTCTGCTTCACGTCGATGAAGAAGTCGCTCTCCCGTCCCGAGGCCAGGACGACAGGGCGACGGGCGTAGCTGCGCTCCCGGAGAAGCGAAAGGAGCCGGTCCTGACCGTTGTCCATGGGGTCGCCGCTCATCTTGCCACCCATTCCGTCCCCTTGGGGGAAGGGGGGCTCACGGGGTTGGCTCGCCGCGGTCTTTGCGTCGAACCTTCTGCCTCGACACGCTCGGGATCGTCGGAGGCGGCGGTCGACGTTTCTTCGGGGCGCGCGTCTCCCGCGGCACTTCCCCGACGACGTTCGAGCCCGCGGCGCGTGGAGGGGGCGTTGCGCTCGGCGGCGGCGTGCGAGGCTCGTCACGGGAAGGCCGCCGCCGCGTCCGGCGCGGAACGCGCGGCGTCTCTTCGGCGGGCGCCGCATCCCGGTGGGCGGTGCTTTCGCGGGCGGCACGAATGTCGCGAGACGAATCGCCACGAGGGGAAGCATCGCGAGCACCGTCGTCCCGAGCACCGTCGTTCCGAGCACCGTCGTTCCGAGCGCCGTCGTCCCGAGCACCGTCCCGCCGTCCGCGTCGCGACCGACGACGACCGCGCCGGCGCTTGCGCCCCGCCGGCCGATCCTCCGACGCCGGAGACGAGACCGCCTCGACCACGCTGGTCTGCTCGGAGACCAAGGGGGAAGCGCCCTCCACGGGCGCGCGAAGCGTGCCCGGAATCGTGTCGGCGGCGGAGCCACCGTGTACCGCTTCGGCAACCGACGCGAGGGGTGTGCTCTGCGACCCGGTAGGTGTGCTCTGCGTCCCGGTAGGTGTGCTCTGCGTCCGATGCTCAGCGTCTCGACCCGAGTCGGGCCGGCGGCGTCGACGACGGCCCGACGCGGCGGACCGCGCTGGCTCGCCCGTCATCTGCACGCGCCCGCGAAAACGCGCGCCGTCCACGATCTGAACGCGGGCAGCGCGTGCGTCGCCCACGACGATGGCCGAGGGCTCAACCACGACCGACTCCGTGGCGGTCACCGTGCCTGCGACCACACCGCGCACCCGGATGGACGTGGCCGACACGTTCCCTCGGACTTGCGCGCCCTCTTCGATGAGGAGCGTGCCTTCAATGTCGATCGGGCCTTCCACCGTGCCCGCGACCACCAGGTCGCCGCGGCCTTCGATATCGCCTTCGAGCGTCACGCCCGCGGGGATGATGGACGTCTTGCTCACGCGGGCCCTCCCCCGGCGAGGTCGGCCGGGACGTCGAAGTCCATTTCGATGCCGCCCTGAAGCGAGCCGCCGTCTTCGATCCCGATTCGGCGGGCCCGAACGTCCCCGAGGAGGCGTCCTCCGGGCCGGATTGCGACCCCGTCGGTGGCGACCACGTCGCCGCGGATCTCGCCTTCCAAGGTGAGTTCTCCCACGGAGACCGGTCCCACGACGCTCGCGTCGGGTCCGATCGTCAGGGCTCCCTCGAGTGCCACCTCGCCTTCGAAAACCCCGTCGATGCGAAGATCGGACTTGCCGCCGAGCTTCCCGTGGACCACGAGTTCCGAGCCGATGATGCCGTCTGCGCGTCGGCTGTTCACGTCGTCCACTCCTCTCCGGCCCGTGAGGCTAGGAGACCCACCCCCCCGCGGTCAATGCCGAGGAGGACCTGTGACCGAGCAACCGAGCCCCATCCGCGAACTCGACGACCTCCTGAGGCCCTTCCACGAGGCCGAGACCGCGCGCCCCGACTGGCGGGTGGGGACCGAAGCGGAGAAGTTCGGGGTTCGAACCTCCGACGGCAGCACGGTCCCCTTTTTGGGCCGCGACGGGGTTCAGGAGATCTTGCGGCGCCTGCAAGCGCGCCACGGCTGGTCTCCGTACCGCGAACACGCCGACGGCGAGCTCATCGCGCTGACCCGGAACGGCGCCTCGATCACCCTCGAGCCGGGGGCCCAGCTGGAGCTGAGCGGAGCCCCCCTCCGCACGATTCACGAGACCTGCGCGGAGTTCCGCGGCCACCTGCACGAGCTGTCTCCGATCAGCGAATCCCTCGGCATAACCTGGCTGGGGCTTGGGTTTCATCCGCTCGCCACGCGCGCCGAGCTCCCCTGGGTTCCCAAGCTCCGCTACGGCGTGATGAAGGACTATCTCCCGACCCGCGGCTCCCTCGCGCGCGACATGATGAAGCGCACCGCCACCGTGCAGGCGAACTTCGACTACGAGTCGGAAGCCGACGCGGTCAAGAAGCTGCGGACGTGCCTGGCGCTCTCTCCGATCACGACCGCCATGTTCGCCAACAGCCCGTTTGTCGAAGGCGAGCGCACGGGCGAGTGCTCACGCCGCGCGCGCGTCTGGCTCGACGTCGACCCGGATCGGTCCGGACTGCTGCCGTTCGCGTGGAGCGAGGACTTCGGCTACCGGCAGTACGTGGAGTGGGCGCTCGACGCGCCGATGTTCATGGTGCAGCGCGGAGCCAAGCTGGTGATGAACACCGGGCAGTCGTTCCGCGCCTTCATGGCCGACGGCTACGAGGGAGCCACGGCGACGTACGAGGATTGGGTCACGCATCTGAACACGCTGTTCCCGGAAGTGCGTCTCAAGCGCACGCTCGAAATCCGTGGTGCAGACTCGCAGCCCACCAGCACGGTCTGCGCACTCCCGGCCCTCTACAAGGGCATTCTGCACGATGATGAGGCACTCGAGGCCGCGAGCCAGCTGGTCGCCGGGCTCGACTACGAGACGGCCGAGGCCGCCCGCCCCGCCATCGCCCAGCACGGCGTGCGCGCCACGTTGGCCGATCGCCCCATCGTGGAGTGGGCGCAGGCGCTGCTCGAGATCGCCTCGGCTGGGCTCGCTCGCATCAACGACCTGGACGCGGAGGGACGGGACGAGCGCCTGCATCTCCGGCCGGTCGAAGAGATGCTGACCGCGGGCCAATGCCCCGCCGACCGACTGCTCGAGGTGGTCCGCGACGACCTCCCTCTGCTTCCGCAGCTGCTGGAGCACGCACGCCTGTAGCAGCTCGTCGCTCAGCGCTGGGCTCGTTCAGGCTGCGCGGGCTCGTTCAGGTGGGGCCGGCACGCCCCGCGCTCAGGGCTCAGTTCCGCCCTCGTTCACGAGCTCCTTGAGCTCCTTGCCCACCTTGAAGAACGGCAGCCGCTTGGCCGCCACGAGCACGGGTTGGCCGGTACG
>JBGCFC010000260.1:0-34928 GCA_045106715.1 Sandaracinaceae bacterium | reverse complement strand
GGCCGCGGGCCGCTCTGTCTCCGGGGGCTGGCCCCGTGCGCGTCGCTGAGCGCGCGCGCCGCTGACTGCGCGCTCCTTCTCCGCTCAACGCGGCTCGTCCAGGTTCAGCGCTCGATGCCGTGTCTGCGCATGAGGCGATGAAGCACATGCCGGCTCGGCAGGCCCAACACCCGGTAGGCGCGCGAGACGACACCGTCGTTCGCCTCCAACGCCGCGCGGATCGCCTCGGGGGAGAGAGCGGGCGTCTCTGCCACCGGAACGGCAGCTGCGTTCGCGACGGGGAGAGGCCCCAGCCACTCGGTCTCACCGTCTGCGCGACGGGCGGACTCCCAGAGCCGCTGGGAGAGCGCGCGCACACCGAGGTCGAGCGGCGCCTGGACCAGCTGCCGTACCAGCGCCGGGCGAAACCGCGGCGCGCCACGGTCGTCCAGGAAGCGCGCCATGCTCGGGTCGGACGCGGCCATCGTGCGGACCAGGTGCGCCATCAGGAGCGGGATGTCGCTCCGCCGCTCCCGCAACGGGGGCAGCTCGATGCGCGCCGTGAGGCGCCCCACGAGATCGTGCTTGATGGAGGCGACCGAGCGGTTCGTCGCTGCGATGAGACGAAACCGGGACGCCCGGGCGCGGTCCTCCCCGAGGCGATGGTATTCGCCGTCGGCGTCCAGCACCCTCAGCAGCCGCGCTTGCTGTGATTCGGGCAGCTCGCCGATCTCGTCGAGGAACAGGGTCCCCCCGTCTGCGGCTCCGACGATCCCCGCGCGCGCCTTCATGCCCGGGTTCGGATAGTCCTGGACGTTGCCGAACAGCTCCGCCTCGACCAGGCCCTCTGGCAACGTCGCGGCATTTCGAGCAACCCAGGGCCGCCCCCCGCCGGCCAGCCCGTGCAGCGCCTTGGCGGCGAGCTCCTTCCCGCTGCCGCTCGGTCCAAGAAGCAGCGTGTGCATCGGCCGACCCGCCGCGAACGCCAGCTCATTGCGCAGATCCCACGCGAGCGGGGTCTCCCCCACGATGCCAAACGGGTCGGCGCCTCCGAACGGCACAGCGGGGTGTTCCGGCCATGCGTCGGCGGGGGGAAGCGGACACGGACGCCGCTCGACGCGCAGGAGCAGTTCGTTTTCGAGCTCCAGGATGGCCCCTTCGCCGAGCTCTGCCTGGTCCGTCGGCGTGCCCTCCACCAGAAGCCGGCGACGTCCCCGGTTCTCGACCACGACCTTGCCCGCGTGCACGGTGAGGGCGAGCTGGACCCGGCTTATCCCGCCGCTGGCGATCGGGGGTTGCGGCAGGTCGGCGCCGGGGCGCTGTCGAACGAAGCGTGCGCGTGGCATCGGGTCCGAGTCGCGGGCGGCGCCCCGGCCGAGCAGCACCCCCGCGCCGCGCTGGTTCCGGTCCAGCACGAGGCATTCGCCCACCCGATGCGATTCGGCGCGCGACCACAACACCACGAGCGCGAGTCGACGGGGCGACGTCGCCTTCGTCGAGCCGAGGGTCGCCGTGTCCATCGTGTCTTCGGTTCGCACGGGCGAAGTGTGGCAGAGTCGCCGCCAAGAGGGCACCACGCGCGTCGACCCGGCGGGTCGCCGCGGCGGGGTCCGCGAAGTCTCGATGACGGAGCCGCGAAACAGGCGCACATGGGCGCTCGCTCAGCTCGGGCGTACGCTCGGTGGGCGCTACCGGATCGACGCGCTCCGGGGCACGGGCGGGATGGGCGCGGTGTTCGAGGGCACGCACCTTCACGTCGATCGGAAGGTGGCGATCAAGCTGCTGTTCCCAGAGTCGTCGAGCGATGCGGAGGCCTTGCAGCGTGAGGCGAAGCACGCGGCCTCGATCCCAGGGCAGGGTGTGGTCGCGATCACCGACTTCGACTTCGCGGAGGAGGGCGCGTTCCTCGTGATGGAGCTGCTCGAGGGCAGGTCGCTGGCGGACCGTCTGAAGGACGGGGCCTTGTTGGAGGCCGAGACGCGCTCGGTGGTGGGCGACGTGCTCGAGACCCTCGACGCGGTGCACGCGGCCGGGCTGGTGCACGGAGACCTCAAGCCCTCCAACGTGTTTCTCGTCCAGGACGGTCCGACGAAGCTGCTCGACTTTGGCGTGGCGCGCAGCATCGGCACCGACGACGCGCGCGTCCGCGGCACGCCGGCGTACATGGCGCCTGAGCAGCTCGAGGGGAGCGTCGACCCGCGCAGTGATCTCTACGCGGTAGGCGCGCTCGCCTTCGAGGCGCTCTCCGGTCGAAGACCCTACGCCGACCGGGACACACCCCGGGCTGTCGTCGACGCGCTTCGAGAGGGACCGCCGCCCGGGTTGCACCGATGGACGGGGGTGTCCGAAGCGGCGCGCGGCTGGGTGGAGCGCGCGATGTCCCGGGACCCCGAGGCGCGCTTCCGAACGGCGCTCGAGATGCTGGACGCGGTGGACCTCAGCGCGGACGGGCCGCCAGGGTCGGCGGCGTCTGCGTTCCGCGCCGCCGTTCAATCCGAGGAGGCCGTCGATCCGAAGTTGCGTCGCCCGACCTCCCGTCGCTGGCTCGCCTGGACGGCAGGGCTGGGGCTCGCGTTCGGCGCCCTCACGGTCGGAGTCGTGGGCCTTTGGCCTGTGGACGGGCCCGCTCCGCCCCGGGCCGCCGAAGCGACGCCGCCCTCGCCTCCCTCCGCGCCCTCGCGCCCTGAGCCTGCGCGCCCCGAGCCCGCACGTCCCGAGTCCGGACGTCTCGAGCCCGCGCTCGCGGAGCAGGCGCCCCTCCCCGTGGGAAGCCGGGTGATCGCGCCGTTCGGTCCCCGCTTTCGGTTTCCCGGTACGGTCGTCGAAGACAACGGCGCGGCGCTCCGGGTGGTCTTCGCCGACGGAGATGTCAGCGCGGTCCCGCGTTCGGACGTGACGCACGACCGGCTCGTGCCCGGAGCCTGTGTGCTGCGGCGTCAGCAGCGTACGGGCGTGCGCGCGTGCATCACCCAGCGGGTACAACACGCCGTCCGGATCACCTCTCCCGACGGACCGCCGCGTTGGACGAGCGTGATGCATCTGTTCGTGGATCCATCGGCGCCGAGCCCGGGATTGTCGCCGTTCGAGCCGGTCGAGGTGACGGGCACGGGTCCAGGCGCCAGGGTGTGGTCGCAGTTTCGGGGTGGTGCGGAGGATTTCGCCGGTGTCGTCGTGGAGCGTGACGCCGACGCCCCGGTCGGTCCACGCGTGCGCGTCGTGTACTTCGACGGGGATACGGAATGGGTCGGTGAGACTTCGGTGCGCCCGTTCGAGCTCGGCCCGGGCGCGCAGGTCCGCGCCGCGCCGCGCAGGACGGCGATGGTTGATCCCGATGTGGGCCGCGCGATCGTGCAGGAGGTTCGTGGGGAAGCGGTCCGGGTCGCGCTCGAGGATGGCCGGCAGGCGTGGGTCGCGTTGGGGCAGCTCGCCGTCCCGCATCCGTGACGGTCCGCAGGGAAGCCGACACCCCGCTAGCGAAACACGTCAGGGGGTTCGGATTCGGGGACCGAGGTGCTAGACGCACTGCATGGCGCGCACCCCACCCGGCCTCGTCCTGACCGTGCTGATGTTGATGGGGTGCGAGGCGTTTCAACCGCCGCAGCCGCCCCCGATTCCGGACTTTCCCTCCGTGCCGGACACGGCGGCGGACCGCGCGCTGGCGGATGCCGATGAGGAGCTCGATGTGCCCCCCTTGGCAAGCGGTCGCAGCTTCGACGAAGCCGAGTCTCGCGACGTGCTCGCCAGGGTGGAGCTGCTCCGCTCGGAGGTCGCGCTGCTGCGCCGCACGATGGGGCGTCCCGAGACCCGGCCGCCGCGGCTTCGCGTGAGCGAGGTGCCGCCGCGCGCGGTCTACCAGCAGGCGCGGGGGCTGTTCGACGCGAGCAACGCGCTCTCGTTTGAGCTCGGTCGGACGCTCGGCAACACCGGCGCGCCGCCGGCGGGTGAGCCGCAGCCCTCGGATGTGCTCGCGGAGGTGAACCGAGCCCTCGTTCGGGTGCGCATCGCGCGGCGCAGTCTCGTGGCGCTTGGCGGCGACACCGAGGAGCACGAGGCGGACGAGGCAGAGCCCGCGAACACGTTCCATGAGGTGTTGCTCGCCAAGACGGAGATCAACGCCCTGCTGCAGCGTCACACCGGTTCGAGCGCGGTCTTCCAGGAGGTCACCGCCGCCCTTCACCTCGCCGTCGCGATCCAGAGCCGGCTGGGCGGGGCGCTGCCCGAGGAGCCGGCGCTCGAGCCGTTCCAGACGCCCAGCGACGTCTATCGAACGCTGCTCTCCTGCTACGAGGTCGCGCGGGAACTCGCCGCCACGCGAGACGTGTCCCTGGTAACGCTCCGTGTCTCCGAGGCCGACGCCGCCGAAGCGACAGACCAGGACGCGCTCGACTTGGCGACGCTCCTCCGCTCCGAGATGGCGCACTTGCACGCCACCTGGCCTGACGTGGAGCCCGCGTTCCGGTCCCACGACCCCGGGTTTCGTGTGCCTTCGCACGTGGAGCAGCGCGCGCGTCTGCTCCAGCTCGTGCTCGAAGATGCACGCCAGCGGGCGCGATGAGCGACGCGCCCACAGACGCCAGCGAGGCGGGCTCGCCGGAAGGCTCCACCGCAGGTGGGACGGGGACCGAACGGCTTCTGCGCCGCAACAACTGGGCGGCGGGCATCGGGCTGGTGCTGTCCGTGGCCACGCTCGCGTTCACCGTCTTCTTCCACCACCTCCTCCGCAAGCAGGCCACGGTGCTCGCCCCTGGCGCGCGCGTCGCGGCGCAGCTCGATGCGGACATCAATCAGTCGATCGCTGCGCTCCGTGGCTACGTGGCCTACGGCGACCCCCACTTCGTCGCGGAGCGGCGCGCGGTCTGGGCGCGCATCGATCGCTCCCTCGATGCGTTCGACACCATCATCCAGAACGAGATCCCGCCGGAGGACCGCCCGGACTACGAGGAGTTTCGTCGGCTGATCAACGAGCTGCGCTACACGCAGTGGGCGATCGAGGACGTGGCGCACACGCCTGGCAACGTCCCCGCCCTGAGCGACTACCGGCGCCACGTGCGGCCCATCCGCGACAACGTCATGCGGGCCTTCGCCGAAGCGGCGCTGGCCGTCCAGGCCGAGGCGCACGACGACCCCGATCTGCTGTTTCTGTTGGCTGCCTACTACGCGCATTTCGTCAACACCGACGCCACCCTCGAGACGTTCGTCAACGAACCGACCGCCAATCACTTGGCCGCCTACGACAACCACATCGAGGGACTCACCCAGGCCGCTCAGATGATCGACGCGCACGTTTACGGGCTCGATCAGCAGCGTCAAGACTCGGCGATGGTCAACATCGCGCTCCTGCTCAGTACCGAGTCCGCGGCCTACCGCGCGCGCGCCGACGCCCTCCGGAACGCCGATGGCCATCAGCGGACGGTGGCGCAGACGCTCTTCACCAGCCGGGCGCTCCCGCTCGCGCGTTTCGTATCGGCGCGCATGCGCTTCGTCGCGACGGTGCAGGCGATGGTGAGCGAGCGATCCTCCCGCATCTTCAGCGTGCTCGGCCTCGGCATCATCGCGTGCGCGCTCCTGCTTGGCCTGCTGTCGGCGACCAGTCTCTTCATGTCCTACCGCATCCGCAGCCGCGTTGACCGGGTGCTCGAGCGAACCCGGAAGCTCGGGCAGTACGCCATCGAGCGGCGCCTGGGCGCGGGCGGCATGGGTGAGGTGTACCTGGCCCGCCACGCGATGCTACGGCGTCCCGCGGCGGTGAAGCTCCTCCGGTCGGAGCGCCGGGCGAGCCGCCGGGCGCGGGAGCGCTTTCAGAACGAGGTGCGCCTGACGAGCCGCCTGACGCACCCCAACACGGTCGCCATCTTCGACTACGGCCGCACCCCAGACGGGGTCTTCTACTACGCGATGGAGTACCTGGACGGGCCGACGCTTCAGCAGCTGATCGACAGCACCGGACCGATGGGTTCGGCGCGCGCGATCCACATCCTCGTCCAGGTCGCCGGGGCGCTCGCGGAGGCCCACGAAGCCGGGCTTCTGCATCGGGACGTGAAGCCGAGCAACATCATGCTGTGCCGACTCGGGGGCGTCGCGGACACCGCAAAGGTGCTCGATTTCGGATTGGTACAAGAGCTGACGGATGATGCCCACGGTGACGAGGGCGCGCTCGAGGGCACGCCGCTCTACCTCGCGCCGGAGTCGATCCTCGACGCACAGGGGAGCGAGGTGCGCTCGGACCTCTACGCGCTTGGCGCTGTCGGGTACTACCTCGTGAGCGGACGGCCTCCGTTCGTCGGCGAGACCACGCTCGACGTGCTGTCGGCGCACTTGACCGAGACCCCACGCCACCCGGACCGCTACGCCGAGGACGGCGGTGGAACTCGGGTCGACCCGGACCTGTCCGCGCTGCTGCTGGCGTGCCTCGCCAAGGATCCGGCGGAACGTCCGGCCACCGCGCAGGAGGTCGCCGCACGCCTGCGCGCTTGCACGAGCTACTCCGACTGGGACGAAGCGGCGCGAGAAGCGTGGTGGAGTGAATACGGCGAGGTCATCGAGAGCGCCATCCGTGGAGAGGAAGACGAGGTCGGTTCGTCTCTCGAGAACGGCCTGGCGGTGCGCATCGGGTTGAGGACGAGCGGGACAAGCGGGCGCTGAGCCGGCGGCTCGTGTTGGCCCGCTACGTGAGCGTGCGCGCCAGCTCACGCAGCTCGGACAGGCTGACGTCACGCTCGGCGAGCTGTTCTCCGAGCTCTCGGGCTTTCGTCGCGTCGAGCGGAGCGCTGGGTCGCTCGGTGATCATGCGGAGCAGCGGCCGCCGGAGATCGAGCGGCAGGACGTTCTCGAGATACTCGAGCGCGGCGCCGCGGGTCGGGTCGTCGTGGCGATGGAGGGCGAGGAACGCGTGCTCCAAGGGGTCGAGCGGCAGGTGGAGCGCCAGCAGGGTGAAGACATGCGCGTGGAAGGCGGGGACCACCCCTTCGCCCAGGTCGCGGAACGGGCTGGCCGGCAGCGCTCCGGGGAGGTCCGAGAGCTTCGCGGAGGAAGACGCCCGCTCCAGCGCTTCGCGCACCCAGCCGAACACGCGGGTCCGCTGGCGAGAGAGATGGGGGTAGCGTGACGTCAACGCCAACAGCGCGGCGGCTCCAGCGTGTGCGCGCAGCAGCGTGCTTGATCGGAGCGCGATCGTGAGCCCCTCGGCGGCGCGCTCCGTGGGGGTTTGGGAGAGCACCGCGGCGACGTGCGCGTGCACCGTGAGCGAGGTCCGGGCCCTCGAGAGCGTGTCCACCAGCTGCCCGACGATGCGCGGCGCCTCGCGACGCAAGACGGGCAGGACGATCGGCGCGAGCTCCGCGTCGTCCAGCAACGGCAGCGTGTGACTCATCAGCGCCCGGGAGCGGGGGTGGGAGAGCGCTCGCCGAACCCGCGCGGGGTCGCCGCTCCGCAGGTGCTCGACCAAGGCGAGCGTCACGTCCTCGCCCTCGTCGATCAGCGGTGGCGGAGCTTGGGTACGTGGCCCGGCCGGCTCGCGTGGCGCCTCCGCGAGCGCGTTGAGGCTCTGCCGCAAGCGATGCAGGCCGGAGCGCTCGCCGGTCGAGCTGCCGAGCGACGCCGAGCTGGCTGTCGCGCGGAGTGTCGACAAGGTCGGGCCCAGCGCTTCGCCCACCAACGTGCGCGCGATGGCCTGCTGCGCGGTGGCGGCGTCGAGCGTTCGGTCCGCGCGCTCCGCCTCCAGCCCGCCCGCCTCGAGGTGTCCCGAACGCATGCTCTCGGCGAGGGCGCCGACGTACCCCCGGTGAAGCCGGACGAGCACCGCGACCATGCCGAGCGCGAGCAGCGTTGCGAGCGCCAGCATCGCGACGAGCGCGACGTCCGCGTCGAGCAAGAGCAGCAACAACACGCCGGCGCTGCCGAGCGCGGTCCCGAGCCGGTCGGCGCCCACATCGATGAACAGCTTGCTCGCCCGCTTGGTCCGCGGAGGCAGCGGCGTGTAGAGCAGCTCGTAGCCGCTGCGGTGGAACGAGTTCTCCGCCGTCGCCGCGACGCCGCGCAGCAGCGTGGCGGAGATGAAGCCGGGAAAGAGCGTCGCGCCGAGCCCGAACACGAAGATGGAGCCGGGGAGGACCGCGATGGTCGGGCCAAGGCCCAGCTTGACGAGCACGCGCCGGACCAGCCCGCCCTGCACGACAAACGTGCTGACCCCGGTGACCGTATAGAAGAGAGCGAAGAACGTCACCAGCGCGCTGCTCTCGCTGTAGCGGGCGGCGGCCTGTGCCTTGAAGACGTAGTCGAAGAGCGTGGTGCCGAGCGCCAACAGCAGGATGAACGAGCCGATGTACGCGAGGTAGGGGGTCTTTCGGACCGACGCGACGATCGATGGGGCCGGCGCCTGCTCGTCGGGCGTGGGGCGTGCGCTCACGACGCCCGACGCGACGCGCGCGAGCAGAATCGCGCAGACGCCGTTGACGGACGCGAGCACGAGGAGCAGCGTCTCCAGCTCGATGTGGGGCGCCACCTGCCAGACGGCGAGGCCCCCGAGCAGACCACCCAAGGTCGCGCCCCCCGCGATCCGCCCGATGACCTGCTTGGCGACGAACGGATCGAAGCGCTCGTTGATGACCGACCAGAACCCGGAGACCGCGCTCGCCCCAAAGGTCACCGTGTGCACATACACGGTGACTGCGACG
The DNA here is from genome assembly GCA_045106715.1 of Sandaracinaceae bacterium. Lineage (GTDB taxonomy): Bacteria > Myxococcota_A > Polyangia > Polyangiales > Sandaracinaceae. The sequence continues at coordinate 26,277 of JBGCFC010000260.1, read as the reverse complement.
ACGGTGGGGTACGCGGCGCTGCCGACCCACTCGAGCGAATAGAGCGCGCCGCTGACGAAGAACATCGCAGGCATCAGGCGCGCCGGCGGTATGCGTCGCATCACGCGCCCCATCGCCAGCACCATCAACAGCGACAGCCCCGCCGAGACGACCACCAGCATCGGCAGCGACTCCACGTCGAAGTGCTGGAGGAACAGCGCGTCCCGCAGTGACTTGGACGCGATCTGCTGCGCGATCATCAGCGTCGACGTCAGCGCCGCCAGGGTCGCCGTCAGCTGCACGCGGGAGTCGAGAGCGTCGGTCATCGGGAGGTCACGCCGCGCTCGAACCTAGCACTGTCGTCAGGGTCCATCTGTGGCTTCGACGAAGCGCCTGAAGGCGCGCTCGATGGCGGCCGCCATCTCCAGCACCACCTCATCCAACAGGCCCACGTTCTCGTCGATGAAGCCGAGGACCGCGCGCCGCAGCTGCGCGTCCAGCGGCGCGGCGATTTGGTTCACGTGACCGCGTCCGAGCTGGTGACCGATGTCCTCGACGAGCGCGCGCAGATCCTCAGGCGTCTCGAGACTGTCGGTGGCCGAGACCTCTTGGTAGTTCGCCGTCCACGCGTGAATCCAGAACACGAGCCCCCGCGCACGCATGTAGCCGAGGTAGGGGAAGGGCCGGTACGCGATGCGCGACTCACCCACGAGGATGCGGAACGGATCGGGCGCAGAGCTCCGGCTGCCGACGCACGGAATGGCGGACGTGGGATGCACCTCCTTGGCCTCCAGCACCACGTCGTCGTCGGGCGCGTCCGTCGGTCCGCGCACCCTCAGGAGGTATTTCTCATCCAGCGCGCTGCCGATCCCGATGTTCAGTCGACCGATCGAGACGAGATCGAAGAACGCGGTGTCGAGCTCCGGATTCTCGGCCCGCTGCGCAGCGATGTAGGGGCCCATGGCCTCTCTCGCGCGCGCGGTTTCGTCCTCGGGCAGCGGTTCGACGAGCGATGCCGTCGTGGAGAGCAAGTCGCTCTGATCGGCGTCGAAGGAGGCGCGGATGCGCGCGATCAGCGGAGGCTCGGGCGGGAGGGGCGCGTGTGTGTCGACCTCCACCCCGCCGCGGTAGGCCGCGATGAACGCCTCCGCCAGTCTGGGCACCTCGTCTTCCCAGCCGTGCATCGCGGCGACCAACCGGATGGACGTGCCCATGCGGACGAGGTCCAAGAACGCGGGGCCCGCGCTCGCGCCGTCGAAGTCCGTCAGTCCGCGGCCGAGGTCACTGATGGCGTACTGCTCGAGGTGCGCGTCGCCGTGCAGGTTCACCTCGGGCGCGTGTGTGTCGTCGAAGCGCTCGCACACCTGCCCGGCGAACTCCGCCCAGACGAACCGAAAGTAGTTGTGTGGATTCGCGCGCAGCCGGATGAGCAGCTCGGGGTTGGTCTCGAAGTCGATGTTCTCAGGGGACACCGAGAGCGCTTCGACGAGCGGATCCGTGGCGGGGGCGTCGGGATCGGGGGACGCTGGATCGTTCGCCTGGAGGTCGGAGCCCGTATCACCAGAGCCGGCCTGGCCGCATTCGCACCCGATCGCAAAGCTGCAGGACAACGCCGCACACATCAGCCCTGCGACGGAGAACGCAAAGGAGCGCGGTCCGATGCCTCGGATCACGTGGGCTCGGCTTCCGACTCGGTCTCCTGCAGCCCGAGCATGCGCTTGCGCTCACGGAGGATGAGCACGACCACCGGGATCCAGACCGCGACGACCGCCAGATTGATGAACGCGAAGCTGCGCACCCCGAGGCCGAGCATTCCTGCGCCAACCCCCACGAGGACCGCGGAGCCCACGTCGCCCATGCGCACGAAGAACGTGTCGATGGCCTGCTTGGCCCGGTACTTCATCTCCTGCGTCGTCGGCAGCCACAGCATGTTTCGCACTGTGTTGTTCACGGAGTAGTCGATGGAGTTCTCCGCGATCTTGCCGATGCGAACGATGGCCAGGGCGGGAACGATACCGATGAGCGTGGCGTCGATGAGCGCGACGATCGGGAGGATGGCGAAGGCGACGTGGATGCCGCCGAACTTCACGATGCGCGACACGAGGAAGAGCTGAATCACCGCCCCGAGGATGTTCACGTACAGAAAGAAGTCGCTGTAGAACGCGCCGATGAAGTCGCCGCGGCTCATGCCTTCAGGAAGATTGCCGGCGAGCTCGGTAGCCTCGGCGAAGTCGGACACGAGCACGCTCAGCATGTACTCGCCGTTGGTGTTCACGAGCGTGAACGCGACCGAGAAGACCGCAATCAGGCGGAGATAGCGGTGCTTGAAGACCATCTCGAACGGGCCCTGGTCGCTCTCGAGATTCTCTGCCTTCTCTCCCTTGGCCAGCGGCACGTCGTCGTCCTCGGGGACGACCGGTTCGGCTCCCTCGCCGGTCCTGGATACGCGTCGGTGAATCACCTGAAACAGCCACGCGATCGCGACAAGCAGTCCCGCCGCGACCAGCAGCATCTGGTAGACGCCGAGCGACTCCGCGAGCTGAACGCCGACGAGCGAGCCAAACGCCGACCCAAACGAGGCTCCTACGCCGATGAGCGCGAACAGCCGCTTGCCCTGGTCTTCCGTGTACACGTCGGCTGCGAAGGCCCACGCCTGAGCGATGACCATCATGTTGAAGATGCCCACCCAAAGGTAGAAGCCGAGGCCCATCCAGACGCGGGTCGCTTCGAACTGGCTCGCCACGAAGAACAGGACGAGGTTCGACGCGAAGAAGAGCGTGACCGAGACGACGAGCCGGTTGCGCGGGACGCGCTTGGCAAAGGCGGAGTACGCGGGGACGGCGAACAGGAGCGCGACGGCGATGGCGCCGCCCATGTAGCTCTTGTATTCGGCGCCCGACTCCATCGCGAGGATGAGCGCCTCGCGGACGGGCTTGATGACGTAGTACGCCATCAGCAAGAGGAAGATGCTCAGCGTGAGGAGGAGGGCCGTGCCCCCTTCACCCCCGCGCACTTCGGTGATCAAGCCGAGCGCGCGATCGAGCGGCGAGAGGGCCTTGTCCTTCGCCTCGTCCATCACTCGACCTCGACCGTCACACCGTCGGTGACCTCGGACGTGACCTCCGGGCTGCCGGTCAGGCGCACGGTGCCCTCGCCCGCCGCGCGGATGACCGCCCGCTCGGTGACGCGGGCCTCGACCAGGGCGTCCTGAAGCATCTCGATCTCGGCGGTCTCGCAGGTGAGGCCTGCGGCGCGGAGCGAGCTGGGTCCGGTGACGATGGCGCGGAGGTTCCGACAGGTCCCGGTGACCTCGATGGCCGCTCCCTCGGACACGTTCACGGCGAGCTCCCCGTCGCGGCCCTCTCCGGCGCGCGCCAGGTCCGACAGGGTGACCAGGCCGCCTTCGTCCGCGACGCTGATCGAGCCCAGCGTCGGCGCGGTGACGGTGACGCTTGTCGCGACGGTCGGGGCGATGTTGTCCGCCGAGACCTCCAGCACTCCGTCGATGACCTCGGTCAGGATGATGGGAACGAGGTTCGTGTCGCTGGTGACCTCGATGACGCCCGTATTGTCGGGGCTCAGCCTCACCTCGACCGTCAGCCCGTCGCTGACGCGAACCCCCTCGAAGGCGTCCGACACCGTTCGGCTCTCGGTGAGCGTGACTCCGTCGCCCTCGGTGGGGTTGCAGCCGACGAGCGCGGTCAGACCGAGCACCGCCAGGAGAATCGCGCGACGCGCGGTGAGCTCAACCATTGGGGCGCTCCAGTCCGACGACCTGGTAGCGGGCCGGGCCGAGTTGGTAGAGGTGGACGCGCGCCGGAGCGGTCGTCTCGCGGTTCGTGGTCGCGGCCACGAGGTCGACCACCAAGTAGCTGGGCTCGCCGGACGCCACCGTGACGTCGGGCAGGGTCACGCACACGCCGTCGTCTCGCGGGTCGACCTCGATCGGGGTCGGGGGCGTGTCGTTGAGCGGGTGTGTCGCCGCCGAGTAGACCCGCGTCTCAGCGCTCCGGAGACCGCTCGAGACGGCCAAGTCTTCGAGGCAGAGCCGGTCGGTCTCGACGTGGGGCCACGCCATCGGGGAGAGACGGGTCAGGAACCGCTCCAGCAGGCGCTGCCGACGGCCCTCGAGCACCCTCACCAGATGGTCGCTGTACTCCTGCCGCGAGAACTTGCCCGCCTCCACGACGGCCCGCAGCTGCTGCAGCCCGAAGCGCGAGACGATCCGCGCCATCCAGGCGCTGTCACGCTCGGTGCGCCGCTGGTAGGCGGGGTTGCTGTAGCCGTTCCGCCAGCCGTCCGGGTCGAATCGCTCGACCTCGTAGTAGCCGAACACAGGGTGGCGAGGCGGGGCGACCGATTCGTCCCAGCCCCGATCCAGGAGCCCGAGGGTCAGGAGGTCGCCGAGGATGTGCTCGACGTCGGCGTACGAAGACTGGCCAAGGCGGCGCGACATGGCGTGGCTGGCCGGCCAGATGATGCCGAACGAGTCGCCCGCGTCGAGCACGTAGTGCTGGATGTACCCCTGGCCTTCGCTCGTCTCGACCCAGACGTCCATGTTGTTGGCGTCGCGCGCGTCCACGTGGTTGAGCCAGGCGCTCATCACGTACTGGCCGCGAACGTCGCGGCGGTCACGGTGGTCGATGACATCGTTGAGGTCCGTGTCGCGGGTGCCCGAGAACGACCAGCCGCCGAGCAGGCTGCCCTGGATGAACGCGCTCAGCGATCCCCGCAGCCGGCCGCCGGGCGCGGGCGTGGCCTGACCGAGGACCTCCTCGATGCTCTCGGCGGTGGGTGCGTCGTCGTCGTCCGCGTCGACCACGGACATGTCGAGCACGATGTCCTCGCGGTCGAACACGACTACGCGGTTGCACGGCGTCGCGTAGCCCACGGCGTGGAACATGCGGGTGGAGATGGCATCCGACGCCGTGCCGCGCTCCTCTTGGTCGCGGTAGTCGACCTTAAAGATGTGACGGTCGCCGTTGGCGTCCATGATGAGCATGCCGGGGCTCGTGCCGCCGGGCTTGGCCTCGATCACGCGCCACGGTCGTGGTGGTTCGTCAGGCGTGCAGGCCCCGTGGCGGAAGACGTCATCGGGCAAGGTGTAGCGGCCCAGCCGATTGATGAACCAGCTCGAGTCGGGGACCTCGTCCAGCGCGTTGACGTTCTGTGCTTCGTGCGACGTCTCATAGAGCCAGACCTCGGACATGTGACGCACGATGCTGTTGTCTGCGCCGTCCCAGAGCCAGCTGTTGTACTGCTCGTCGGGCTCGGGCCCAAACGGGTGCATGTCGTCGTCCTGCCAGCGAATGTCGGCCAGGGGGAAGCGAGGCGTGGCGGCACCGCAGCCCACGAGCAGCAGGGTGACCGCGGCGGCGACGGCTCGCGTGGCCCCCTGGGATGTCTTGTTTTCAAAGGCCATTGCGCGCCCCCACGAAGAAACGAACCGAGGTGATGTCCGCGCCGTTGGCGAACGTTTCGCTGCCGAAGGCCAAGGCGACCTCGAAGGGCACCTCGCCACCGAGCGCCGGCTCGAGGCCGACGCCGAACGACATGCGCATGTCCTCCATCGAGATGTCGTCGTAGTACTCGCCGAACACGTTGCCGACCGAGAAGTGGAGCCGCCCGTTGAGGAAGACCCAGACGGGCCACTCGTACTCCGCGGTCAACGCGATGACCGACCGACCCCGGAGCATGCCGGGCAGGAACCCGAACAGAGGCCCCGACGCGCCGACGTCGAACAACTCGGTGAATGGCACCGTCGCGTCGTCCACCGGGCTGATGAAGCCCACCTCGGCTTCGAGGCCGAGCACCCGGTCGTCACCTAGGATGTCGGTGAACCCGCCGAGGCTGCCGCCCCACCGGAACCATCCGTTGAAACCGGGGGGGCCTTCGAGGCCGCCGTGCGCCGCCCCAAAACCGCGCAGCGCGACCCCCTCGGCAGGGCGCCCGTCCGTGTCGCGCGTGTCGAGGCGCAGGTCCACGCCAGCGCGAACCGCCGAGTACCCTGCTACGAACGCGTCGGGCAAGGAGCGTCCCTGTGCCACCGCCGCTTCGCCGATCGACGGATTTCCGAGGAAGCCCTCGTTGTGGAAGCTGGCGCTGCGGTAGCCGACCTCCGCCCGGACTTGGGAACGCTGCCAAAGGTTCGCTTGGAACTGCAGCGAGGCGTCGACTTGGCTGATCCCGAAGCGTGAGATGTCCGTGGTCGCCTGGCTCTCGATGCCGCCGAAGATCTGGTCGGGCCGGCGGAGCGCGGAGAACCGAGCGCTGAGCTGGACGTCGTCGGAGATCTTGATGCGGTCGGTCACCACCAGGCTCAGCCAGTCGGGCCCGAAGGTGCCGCCGTGCGCCGAGAGCCGGTTCTCTTCGAAGAGGAACTCGTCCCAGAAGAAGTAGAGGCCGAAGCTCGGCACGAACCCGAAGTCGAAGAAGGCCGTTGGGAAGAGACCGATCTTGTTGTCCGCGAAGGTGAAGATCTCCTGCGCCAGCCCGAGCAGATCGGTCTGCTCCAGCTCGGTGACCAGCCACGCCGCGGGCCGCCGGATGAGGAACTCGGTCACCAAGTAGAGCGGGCCCGTGATGATCCGTGGGATCCACAGAAGCGCATCCTCGGGCGTGATCCCCGGCTCGGGCAGGCCATCGAGGTCAGGCCGCGCGCGGCGCTCCGTGATGGGGTCGCCGGTGCCTTCCGTGGGCGGAGCCGCGCGAGGGCCTGGGGGCGCGCTCGGGTCGGCCGGGGTGCCCATCTCCATGGGGTCGACGGTGCCGGCGCTCGCGTCTTCGCCCCCGACGACGCCGGGCTCATCCGCCGCGGTCCCGGTCGCCGGATCCTCTTCGGCCGGAGCCACTTCGTCGGCGGTCGCCCCGTCTGGAGTCGTCTCGGCGGTCGCCCCGTCTGGAGTCGTGTCGTCCGTGCTGGCCTCGTCCGTGCTGTCCTCGTCCGTGCTGTCCGCGTCCGTGCTGGCCTCGTCCGTGCTGGCCTCGTCCGTGCTCGTCTCGTCCGTGCTGGTCTCGCCGTTGACCTCGTCCGTGCTCGTCCCCTCCGGGCCGGTCTCGTCGGAGCTCGTTTCGCCGGAGTCCGCATCGCCGGAGGTCGCGTCCCCTACCGTCGTCTCGTCCGTTGTGTCCTCCGTGGGATCGCCGTCTTCCGACTCGGACGACGAGTCACCCGCGTCCTCCGGCGGGTCAGCGGCATCCGGCGGAGGTGCGTCGGCAGAGTCTTGGGCAACTGCCACGCTGGCGTGCCCCGCAAACGCGAGGACACACAGCGCCGCAGCCACCACCAACCAGCGGTCAGGGTGCCTGGACATCGGGCGATACTCTGGGGCGGGAACCCCGAGGGTCAACACACTTGGCAGAATCCGTTCCGGCTGGCGCTTCTCGCGACCCGCTTGTCGTGATCGGATGCATGGCGACGCGTTGCAGCCCGTGCCGATCCGAAGACGCCGAACCCGGTCAGGGGGCCGGCGGCCCGTCCATCCTGAGGGGCGGAAGCGTGAGCACGGTCGCGGCATCGGAAGACACCCGGGCGCGTTCGCGGCCGAGCAGCTCGAGCGCTCCGCCCTCGGTCATCCGCCCCCACGCCTCGACCGTGACGAGCTCGCCCACGCCGCCGGCAGGGGAGGGGAGGATGGGCGTTCGGGGATTGACCCGGCTGTAGTCGACCGTGCCGCAGCTGATCGAGCCGTCGTCGAAGTAGACACGCACTTCGGCCGCGACGACCCGTACGCCCGCGCAATCCAGGACGCGCACGACCAGCTCTCCGGCGTCCGCGTCCGTGGAGAAGACATGCGGGTCGTTTGTCGTGTCGAAGGTGCCCAACACGGAACGCGCGGGGCCCAACGTCAGGCGGTATCCGAGGACGGCGTCGTCGGCGTGGGTGGCCGTGAACTCCCCGGCGGTCGCCAGCGGGGAGCTGCATCCAGGTGCGGTGCAGGCCAGCACGCTGGGGTCCCCCGAAGCGTGGAGATCCACCGTTAGACCCTCCGCCGGCGCAAACAGGCCGGACGCGTCGCGCAGCGTGTACATCCGCGTCACGTCGCCCCCCGCCGTTGCGCGGCTTCGCATGCCGCGGCACGCGAAGTCGGGCATCGCGAACGTCTCCTCTCGCAGGACCGGCTGAGACGGATGTCCTCGGTCCTCGAACACGCCTTCGTCCACCGTCCCGTCGCAGTCGTTGTCCCGCCGGTCGCAGAGCTCTGGCGCGCCCTCGAACACCGTTGAGATCATGTCGTCGCAATCGGTGCGCGGGAGTGCCGCCATCTCGCCCCCCGTACAGGTCTCGCCCGTTGCCAGCATCGAGTCTCGGTCGGCGTCTTCGCCTCGGAAGGCGCTTACGTCATCGCAACCCGCGCTGCAGAAGCCGAGGCACGAGCCCGTGCACAGCCCGTCGCAGGTCCCATCGATGGGGTTTCGGGTGTCGCACTCGCCGACGCAGGTCCCCGCGCATCGTCCCGTGCAGTTCGCGTTGCAGGTCGTCACGCCTTCGCCGCCGCAGTCCGAGTCCTTGCCGTCGCAGATCTCCGGCGCGCCCTCGTAGATGTCCGAGTCCGCCGGCCCGCAGTCGAGGCCAGCGGGGCAGGACACGTCGTCGAACGCGTCGCGTCCGTCTCCGTCGACGTCAAACGGGTTGGCGGTGTCGGGGTTGCAGTCGTTGTCGTCGAACGCGTCGCACACCTCGGCCAGGCCGGGGTTCACCGCCGAGGTCGTGTCGTTGCAGTCACGGTCGTTGGCGCTGAACCCATCCGGTGCGGTGCACGCCATCCGGGTCTCGCCCGACGCGCTGCCGAAGCCGTCGCTGTCCGCGTCTTCGTAGAACGTCAGCAACGACCCCTCGTCGGTCATGCCGTCGCAGTCGTCGTCCACCGTGTTGCAGGTCTCGGTGGCGCCGGGGAACACGCTCGCGACGCCGTCGTTGCAGTCGTCGCCGCACCGGTCGCCGTTGCAGCACGCGATGCTGATGGCGCCATCGCTGTCGGCGTCGCGGGCCCCGAAGGTCGCTGGGTCGCAGTCCTCGTCGCGCCCATCGGGGTCGCATACCTCGCTCGCGTCAGGGAACCGAAGCGGGTCGCTGTCGTCGCAGTCGTCGCCGCCGCAGCCGATCGCGTCGGCGCCGTCCCCGTCCGCGTCGGGGTTGTCTACGCAGTCGCCGCACGTGTCGGTGTCCTCGTCGCACCCCGTCGCGCACGGCGCGCTCGACGCGACGCAACCGTCGGCGTCCGCCATCGCGCTGGCCGGCTCGCAGCGCTCCTCGCCGTTGCAGAACAGGCCGTCGTCGCACGCCCTCGCGCACGTCGCCTCACCCCCGTCCGTGCCTGCGTCCATCCCGGGATCGGGGTCGGGATCGCACGCACCCAGGAGAAGAAGAAGAACCAGTACAGCGCGTTGCATGCCGGCATCGTACCGGACGCCTCGCTATCGACGCAGAAGCAAGACCCAGGGGTCCGAGGGAAGACTCGGCGGCGGGCCGAAGTCTTGACCGGGTTCCCCGGCGAGGAACTCCCCTGGGACTTCGTCGATGAACGCCGACTCCGGGTGGAACCACTCGATGCGGAACTCCCCGCCGCCGCTGAGATCGATCGTCGTCGGCGCGCTCTCCGGGATGCCATCCCGGAAGTACACGAGGTAGGTGTTGCCCGGGTCGGCGAGCACCCAGTCCGACGTGATGGCGGTCAGCTCGTTGGCCGGCTCCATCGCCTGGAGGTTCGCCGAGCCGCTCTGCACGGTCCCGCGGAAGAAGCGCACGAAGGTGCCCGTCTCCGCCCAGTGCCGATCGAACTCGCGGAGGTCCTCGACCGCCAGGTCGTAGGCGTGCCCCGCGCCGTCGTTCTTCAGGTACCACTCGAACCCGGCCCCGCCGCTCATGACGCTCGCCCACATCCAGTACGTGCGCTGCCGTCGCGTGACCTCGCTGTCCGGGGTCGGCGCATGGCTTCCCGAGGCCTCCGTCGCGGTGACGTACCAGGCTTGTCCGGCGGCGGCGGATCGCGCGATCCAGTCGGCCGCCGCACCGTAGAGCCCGCCGGTCGCGCTCTCGGGGATGTTCCCGTACTGCAGCGTCGGCCCGTCGAAGGTCGCGTGGCCGAGCAATTCCTCGTAGCGGTCGTGCTCGCCCGGGTAGGTGTGCATCACGATGGGGTGGCCGTACGGGTCGAGCGCGCGAAGGTAGTCGGCGTAGTCGCGGACCTGCGCCGGGGTGTTGGTGTTCTCTTCGCCGAGGTTCCACTGCAGCGCCGGGTGGTGCGCGAAGCGGGAGACGATCTCGCGGTAGTAGAGCCGCCGCTGGATCCCGAGCTCCCCGCCGTCGAGCAGCTGGTCGTTCTCGGTCTCCTGCGTCACGTAGTGGATGAGCAGCCCCTGGTGCTCCATGTGCGAGAACGCGACCTCCCACTGGTCGAGCTTGCTCACGTCGAAGCTCCGGCGGTCGCCGTCGTACTCGACCCACGGGTGCGCGTCACAGCCGTCGCCGTCGACGCTCATCGGCAGGACGTAGATCGCGTTGACCCCGGTGCCGGAGATGTAGTTGATGAGTCCGATGAGGCTCTGCCCGCGTCCTCCACCCCAGGTCGGATCGCCCGCTTCCCAGTCGTCCATGTGCGGCGCGAAGTCGTGCAGGATGCCCTTGCAGCTCCCCGCGCTGTCGCGCTTGTCGGTGTTGTCGAACCCCGAGTAGCCGAAGAGGTTCTCGGGGCTGTCCATCCCGCCCTGCACGAAGTAACGCCCGTCCCCCCGAAAGCGCAGGTACCGCTCGCCGCTCCGGTGCTCGAGCAGCCCGCGGGCGCGCATGTCGATGCCCATGGCGGCGCTCGGCCCGACGTCGAACGAGCCGGCCTCGCCATCCAGATCCGCGACGGCCGTGCCTTCGGTGGGGTCGAGCGAGATGGCGATGTCCTCGCCCGTGCGGAACGAGACCGCGTACGTCCAGGTGCCCTCGGTCGGGGGCATGAAGTACGCGCGCCACAGCGTGCCCTCCGTGCTCCCGCTCTCGCCCGCGTCGCCGTCGCCCGCGAAGTGGCCCGCCACGGTGAGCGTCTCGCTGCCGGTCGTGAAGTCCACGTTCATCCGGAAGTCGGTGAACGTCGCCGAGTCCGCCTCCGAGCCCATCGGCCCCGCGCACAACAGCGCCACGCGGTGCCAGAGCTCACGCGGACCGACGACCCGGCACGCCCCCGGCTCGATCGGTCCGGCGTCCATCGGGCCCGCATCCCCAGGCCCTGCATCTCCGGGTCCCGTGTCCGGGGTCGGGCCGCTGTCCGTGGATCCGGCGTCGCGACCGCCGCCGTCCTCGCCGGAGCCGCCGTCGCTCGTCATGTCGCCGTCGCACGCCGAAGCGAGGACGAGCAGGATGGAGAGGAACAGGGTCTTGGTCAGGTTCACGGTGCGCTCCATTTCGGTCCAGGCCTCATGTTGTACCGCGCTTCCGTCGCTGAGTTCCCGTGTCGGCGCTCGGCGAGGGGAAGACGACGGAGTCCTTCATGTAGATTGTCAGCTGGATGACGTGATGGAGGCGGCCACTACTTCCCCCTCTCGGGGCCGGTGCGTCACGGGCCTGGTAGAACGAATGCGGACCCGTGAGCTTGTTCGCGCCGAGCCTTCGCCGCCGGCCGATTACAGCAACTGCATCAACTTCAGCAGCCGGAGGCACCCACGTCTGCCCCGCGCCTGCTCGCGCTCTTCAAGTAGAAGCAAGAGAGCTGCGCAAGATGACCAAGCAACCCGACTCCAGCGATCAGTCCAAGCGCATCCGATCGTTCGTCAAGGCGGCCCGCGAGTTTTGCGAGTTCGTCGAAGATGCACCGACCGTCAAGAGCGTGGAGAGGCGACTGAACCGCGGAAGAGCGGTGCTCGCGAGGCTCTGCGGCAGGGGTGACCCTGCCCCTCGTTGAGGCCGCAACAGACGATGGCCTCCTCTCGGACGAAGCTCCGCCAGACTGGCCGGACTTCGGCTCGCACGACCTCTATTGGGAGGTCTTCAACCCTTATGTCGACGAGGAACGGGTCGCGGGGTCGCTGTCCGACGACTTCTTCGACATTTACCGGGACCTCAGGCGCGGCCTCGTAGCCTTCGATAAGGGACGGCATCAAAAAGCGTTGTGGGATTGGCGTTTCCACTTCGACCACCACTGGGGTGATCACGCGGTCGACGCTTTGCGCGCCCTCCACCGAGCCTGCAACGCCGCGGACACTCCTCCCACCTCACCTTTCGGATGAGGGTCAAGGGGCTCGCCGCAACTGGACCGCTCATCGGTGCTCCGGCGTCTCGCGGGAACCATCGGCGAGGTCGTGAAGGCGCGACTACGCTAGAAGGGGCTCGTCAGAAGCCCAGGCACATCGGCGTAGGTTCTCCACAGCTCCGCTACCCGTACCCCAGCACCAACGCCCTCGCGAGCAGGTACCAGCCGTCGACGAGCACAAACAGGAGCAGCTTGAACGGCATCGCGATGCGGGTCGGCTCCAGCATGTGCATGCCGAGCGACATCAGCACGTTGGCCACGACCAGGTCGACGATCAGGAACGGCAAGAAGACCAGGAAGCCGATCTGGAAGGCCTCGCTCAGCTCGGTCACGAGGAAGGACGGGAGCAGCACCAGGAGATCGTCTCCCGCCACCGTGTCGCGCTGGTCGTCGGGGCGGGCGTCGCGTGCGAGGTCGAGGAACAGGGCGCGCTCCCGCTCGCCCGCGTTGCGGGTCAGGAACGCCTTGAGCGGGCGGACACCGGCGCTGACGGCTTCGGAGAGCGCGGTCAGATCGGAGAGGGGGTTGTTGACGTCGATGGCCTCCGCCGCGGGCCCGGCTTCGTCCGCGATCTCGGCGCCGACGGGCGCCATGACGTAGAGGGTGAGGATGCCGGAGAGCGCCGCGATCACGGCCCCGCTCGGGACCTGGCCGGTGCCGAGCGCGTTTCGGAGGATGGAGAAGACGACCGAGATCTTCACGTAGCTCGTGGTCGTCATGAAGATGAGCGGCAGCGCCGTGAGCAGGCCCACCGAGAGCAGGGTGACGACGGAGGCGCTGGTCTGCTCTGCGCTGTCCTGCGCGAGCACGGGGGCGGCGAGGCCGGTGACGAAGAGGGCTGCGCTGAAGGCGACGCCGCGTTTCACCCTGCCTCCCGCGCTGCCCGTCTGGCCCATCGGGCGCGAGCATCCCGCCCGGGCTCGACCGCTGTCAACGCGTGCAATCAGCGAGCCCCGCAGCGGACTTCGATCTCGCCCGCTGCCGAGGCCGGCAGGCACACCATCGGCCGGTCGTAGCAGCCGCTCACGCAGACGAAGTTCTCCCGTTCGCCGCACGCCTGCACGCCCCACTCGCCGACGGGCGCTTCGAGGGTCTCCTCTTCCCAGTGCCGGCAGGGGGCGGCTTCGCCACGAGGCCGCAAGGGGCCGTCGACGGAGAGATCATCGCCTGGCGTGACCCCGTCTCTGCAGACGTCACGGACAAACGGCTCGGGCGCTCGGATCTGGACGGGGCCCTCGCAGTTCCACGCGTGTTGTACGCCCTCGTGGATCGCGGCTTCGATCGCCGGGGAGGGACGCTCGGCGGGGGCTGCGGTCGAGACGCACCCCGCGACAAGCACGGCCGCCACGAGGGCCAGCCGCACGTTCACCCCGCCTGCGCGATGCGGGTCGCGGCGCGCTCGAGGGCGAGCTCGATCGGCGGGCGACCCGCGCGCTCGGCGTCTTCGAGCACGAGCCGGGTGGTGTGCCGCAGCGCGTCGACGAGCGGGGCGCGGTCGTCGATGCCCATGACCGTCCGGCCGATGCCTTCGATGACCGCGCCGGCGCTGGCGAGCATGTCGGGAACATAGAGGATGCCGCGGGCGACGAGCGCGGCGTGGGTGGCCTCGTTGGCGACGATGTGGTTGGCGCCGCCGCAGACAGCCCAGGCGCGCAGGCCGCCGACGTTCTCTTCGTTGATCACGTCCCCCACCGCGCAAGGCGCCAGGATGTCCACCGACTCGTACAGCACCTCCGCGGGGGACACGACGGTCGCATTGAGCGGCGCGGCCACGGCCTCGGCGCGGGCTGGGTCGACGTCCGCGACCCGGATCGTCGCGCCCGCCTCGTGCAGCGCCTTGGCGACCGCGGCGCCGATGTCCCCGCAGCCCTGCACGGCGGCGGTGAGTCCAAACAAGCCGGGGCGCCCCTTGAGGTCGGCGCACGCCTCGGCGCACCGCAACACACCGCGGCCCACCATGCCCGCGAGGTTGGCGGTGTCGGTGTGAACGTAGCGGGTGGACCGCCGGATGGCGGCGAGGTCGGCGTCGGTCGTACCGAGGTCCCCAGCGGTGCGGAAGTCTCCGGCGAGCGCGTTGATGGCCAGCCCGAGCATCTCGAAGGCGGCTTCGCGCTGCAGCCCGTCGTGCGCCATCACGACGGCCTTGCCGCCGCCCGCGTCGAGCCCGCCGAGCGCGCACTTGTGGGTCATCGACCGGGCCAGCCGACACGCGTCGCTCACGGCCGCCGCCTCGCTCTCGTACGTCGTGGTGCGCACGCCGCCCGCGGCAGGGCCGAGCTTGGTGGAGTCGAGAACGATGAACGCGGTGAGGCCGAGCTCCGGGTCGTGCACCCGTTCGACGCGCTCAGGGCCATAGGACGCGATCACCTCGTCGACTTCGGGGCTGAACATCGGCCGGACCATAGTCGAAGCGACGGGAAGGCGCCGGTGGGCCCGTCGGTTGTCACAGAGCGTCGCGAAACGAGAGCGGCCGACCCTCATGAGAGAAGGTCAGCCGCTGATGCGCCTGCAACGCCTCGACCGAAACCAGGAGGCTCACGCGTCGGCCGGTGCGCCTTCGCTGTCGTCCTTCTTGGGCTCGTCGGCTTCTTCAGGCTCGACCTTGGGCGCCTCGGTCGTGCCCACTTCGGTCTCCCGCGCGCTCTGTGGCACGAGCGAGCCCGACGCGTCCTGCACGAGCGCCGTCAGGCGGCGGATGAAGGCGGCCGGCTCTTCCACGGGGCTGCCCTCGGCGATGCGGGCCTGGTCGTAGAGGAGCTCGATCCACTCGTCGACCTTCTCCACCGCGGTGGCGCTCGCGAGCAGCGCGCGGAGGTTCTCGACGACGGGGTGCGTCGGGTTGAGCTCGAGGATGCGCTTCTGCTCGGGCACGTCCTTCTGGGTCGCGCGTAGGATGCGCTCGAGGTGCGGCTGAAGACCGCCGGGCGGCACCATCAGGCAGAGCGGGCTGTCGGTGAGCCGGGACGACAAACGGACTTCGCTGACCCGGTCCTGAAGGCGGGTGCGGAAGCGGCCCTTGAGGTCGTCGAGCGCGGCCTCGCGGGCCTCGCTCTCTTCGGTGCTCTCGTCGTCGCCGAGCTTCGCGTCGGAGGCCGACTCGATCGGCACGCCGTCGAACTCGGGCAGGGAGCCGATGGCGAACGGATCGACCGCGTCGGTCAGGTACAGCACCTCGTAGCCGGCCTTCTTCAGGCCCTCGATGTGCGGGCTCGTCTCGGCCTGCTTCCGGCTCTCGCCGAGCACGTAGTAGAGCGCCTTCTGGCCCTCCTTCATGCGCTCCTTGGCCTCCGCCAGGGACGTCAGGCCTTCGACGGCCGAGCTCTCGTAACGCAGCAGCGGCGCTAGGTCCTTGGCGCGCTTTCCGTCCATGTGCAGCCCCTCCTTGAGGATCGGGCCGAACTCGTTCCAGAACTTCACGTAGTCGTCGGGGCGCTCGTCGGCGAGCTCCGACAGGAGATCGAGCGTCTGCTTGATGACCTGCTTCTGGATGACGCGGACGATCTTGCTGTCCTGGAGGATCTCGCGGCTCACGTTGAGCGGCAGGTCCTCGGAGTCGACGACCCCGCGCATGAAGCGCAGCCACTTCGGGAGCAGGTCCTCGGCGTCGTCCATGATGAAGACGCGCTTGACGTAGAGACGCAGCCCCGTGACCGCGTCCGGCATCCAGAGGTTCATGCTCGCGTGGCTCGGCAGGAACACGATGCCGGCGAACTGCTGCATCCCCTCGAGCTTGAACGGGCGCCAGCCGAGCGGCGGCTGAAAGTCCCCGCTGACGTGGTGGTACAGCTCGGTGTACTGCTCGTCGGTGACGTCTTTCTTGCTGCGCTGCCAGAGCGCGGTGCCCGCGTTCACGCGCTCGAACCCGGTGACGTACTCGTCGCCTTCCTTCTTGCTGGTCTCCAACTCGATGGGCCAGCTGAGGTAGTCGGAGTAGCGGGACACGAGGCCTCGAAGGCGCACCGGGTCGAGGTACTCGCGGTGCTCCTCGGCGAGGTGAAGCACGATGGAGGTGCCGTGACTGTCCCGCTCGGCCGGCTCGATGGTGTATTCGCTCTTCGCGTCCGAGCTCCAGACGTGCGCCTCCTCGGAGCCGGCGGCGCGGCTCACCACGTCGACCCGGTCCGCCACGAGGTAGCTGCTGTAGAACCCGACGCCGAACTGCCCGATGAGCGAGAGGTCGCCGCTCTCCTTGGCCTCCTTGAGCTTCTCGGCGAGCTCCCGCGTGCCGCTTCGGGCGATGGTGCCGAGATTCTGGCTCAGTTCGTCCCGGCTCATGCCGACGCCGTTGTCCCAGAGCGTCAGCGTGTTCGCCTCGCGGTCAGGGAGCAGGCGAATCGTCAGGTTCGTGCCATCGGGCATCAGGTCGGGCTCGGTGACCGACCGGAAGCGCAGCTTGTCGAGCGCGTCGGCCGCGTTCGAGACGAGCTCCCGGAGGAACACTTCGCGGTTCGAGTAGAGCGATTCGATGACGAGGCGGAGAACCTGCTCGACCTCGGCCTCGAACTTCTGGGTGGTCTTCTCTTCAGCCATGGCGCGAACCATGCTCACGCCCGCGGGGGAGTCAAGCCCCCCGGAATCACGCCCCTTCGGGCGACAGCGAACCCGACCCAACCTCCGGCGGGAGATCGCCCGGCAAGTCCTCGGACAGGCGGGTTCGCAGCAGCGCGCCAAACCCCAGGCACGCGGCGAGCGCGGTGGCGACGAAGCCCGCGACCGGCACCAGCGAGGCGACGAACAGGACGCCCACCCCCGCCGCGAGCTGAGGGATCTCCCTTCCCTGCAGCTGGGGCACGGGGAGCGCGGCGCCGATGACGGTGGCGGCGGCTGCGAGGCCCACGTAGGTCGCGACCGGCAGCGCCAAGGCCAACGCGGCCGCCACGGGAATGCCGATGATCGTACACACGAGGATCACCGCGCCGATGCCGGCGCCGAGGTAGCCCAGGAACCCCCACCCCGCGGTCTTCGCGCTGTCCCGGATCATCGTCGTCTGGAGCGCGCGCAGCCGCTCGCGGGTCACGCCGATCATCAAGAGCCCGAGAAGGAAAATCATCACGTGGGCGAGCAAGGACCGCGCCGTCTCCTTCACCCAGTGCACGAAGCCGGCGAGCGGCCCTTCCGGGGGTGTGGGTGCGGCCGCGGGGGTGACCTCATAGGGCGTGGCCGGCGGGGTCGGCCGCGCGAACTGGCTGCGTTGGTCCACGATGGCGCCGCCGAAGCTCGTGACGGTGCCCTCGACTTGGCCGCCGGGGCGGACGACCACGTCACCGCCGAACGACACCGCGTCACCGCGTACGGTGCCGGAGACGATCGTGTCACCGCCAAACGAGGTGGCGCTCTCGACGGTCTGCCCGCTCGGCACCTCCACCGAGTCGCCGAAGGAGACGGCGTCGGTCTGCGCGAAGGCCCCGGCGGGCGCCACCAGCAGGAGCGTCAGGACAAACGCGGCGCGGCGCATGAGGCCTCGCCGGCGCCCCGGGGGGCGGACGCGGGGGGTGTCGGATGCTTCGGCGTGGTGGTTCATCGGACGTACGGATCCCTCTGGCGAGGCGCCTTCGCCCCGCCGCTCGTGTTCTCGTGGGGCGCGGCCATCGCGCCTCCGTGAGGGTCCTTACGCGGCGCGGCGAGCACTATTTCAGTCGCCGTGTTCGAAGGCGTCATCTTCAGGTTCGGTCCGCTCGTCCGTTGTCGCGACAGTGGCCCTCAAGACCCCACGCCGCGTGGCTGTACCCCCGCATCCGAGCGTTGATGCGCGCTCCGGCCCGTCGCCTCGCACCCTGCTGACCCATCGCTACCTGGTCGGCCTCGGCCTGATCGCTGCCATCTTGACCCTCCAGGTCGGCGCCATGAGCCGACAGGTGGACGCGGCGCGGCGCGACGCGGAGGTCGTCAACCGGAGTGGGATGCAGCGCATGCTCACGCAGCGCATCGGGCTGTTGGTCCGTGACCTCGAGGCCTCCGATGGGCGAGCACCGCGACCGCGTGCCGTGAGCGAGGCGCAGCTCGAGGCGGCGGCCGAAACGATGAGGGGAAACGCGGCGTTTCTGACGGAGGGTGAAGACCCCCCCGCCGCGAGCAGCCCCGCGCTGCAGGAGCGCTACGAAGGGCCGACAGGCCTCTCGAGAAGGGTCGAAACCTACGCGGCGAGCGCGTCCGTCGTCGTGGGGGCGTCGAGGGATGGGGGGGAGGCCGCGGTCTTCGCGAGCCCCGCGCGCGCGGAGCTGATCGCCGCCGAGCAGGACCTCTTGGCGGCGCTGCACGCCGCGGTCGAGCAGCACTCGGGGGAGGCCGCGGCGCGGGTGGATCGCTTCCGGCGACTGGAGCGGTTGTTCTATGCGATCGGGCTGGTGCTTCTCTTGCTCGAGGCCGTGCTCCTGTTCCGACCGCTCATCCGACGATTGGATCGCACCTTCGGCGCCCTGGGAGAGACCGTCGAGGAGCTCGACTCGTTCTCACGCCGACTCAGCCACGATCTGCGGGCTCCGGTGGCATCGGCGCAGGGGTTCAACAATCTGGTGCGCGACGCGCTCGCGGATCACGACCTGGACGGGGCGCGCCATGCCGCCTCCAAGACCGACGCCGCGCTCCTGCGCGCCGACACGCTCATCGTCGACATGGTCCAGCTCACCCGGGCTCGCCTCATGGGCGCCGACGAACCGCTCGAGCCCGTCGACCTCGGCTCGGCGGTGACGGAGGCGGTCGGCAAGGTCCAGCACATGGTTGACGAAGCCGGCATCGACGTTGCTCAGCACATCGCGATCGACGCGCCCATCGCAACACGCCGGCTGCTGCTGCAAGCGGCGATCGACAACCTCGTGTCCAACGCGGCCAAGTACCGCGACCCCGCGTGCGCGGCGCCGCGCATCGAGGTGTCCGTCGAGCGCGACGGAGCGGAGTGCGTGGTGCGCGTGGACGACAACGGCCTCGGCGTGCCCCCGAAGAGTCGCGACGCGCTTTTCGGCGCGTTCCAGCGCTTCCATCAGGACGCGAGCTTCGGCAGCGGCCTGGGGCTCTACCTCACCCGGAAGAGCGTGAGCGCGCTTGGAGGCAGCGTTCACTACACGCCTCGTGAGGTCGGCTCGCGCTTCGAGCTCCGGTTCCCCTATGTCGCCTCCGAGCGCACCCGCGCTGCCTGAGATTGGCCCCGGGAGCGGGGCGGCTGCGGTAGGACGCGGATGCCGGCTCGACGCTCAAGTGCGTGCCCATTTCGGCCGATGGGGAAGCCATGAGGAGAGCGCGATGAACGCCCTGCGCAGACAATCCGACCGCCGTCCCTCCGATCGCCCGCCCGCCCGCTCCGATGGGGTCGGCGCGATCTTGTTCGTCGACGACGAGCCCGCGGTCTGCCGCGCGTTTCGACGTACGGTGGAGCGATACGGCTACGAGGTCGTCACCGCCTCGTCCGCGGCCGAGGCCATCCAGATCTGCCAGCGGCGGGTCTTCGCCACGGTCGTGACGGACCTCCGCATGCCCGGCTTGAGCGGCTTCGGCCTGATCGAGCGGCTCGCGGCTTCCCAGCCCGAGCTGACCTTCGTGCTCGCGACAGGGATGCCGGATCTGGACCTCACGCGGGCTTCGGTCTCCGACGCGTCCGTGCTCGGCGTGGTGAGCAAGCCCTGGGATGAGGCCGAGCTCATCGCGCTGCTGGAGCGCGCCACGGAGGTCACGGCTCGGCGTCGCCGGCCGCGCTCGGAGGCACCGCCCGATCTGCCACGCGTCTTGGTCATCGAGGACGAGCCGTTCGAGGCGGAGCTGGTCAAGCACGCGCTCCGTGGGCACGCCAGCCAGGTCGTCTGGACCGAGTCTCTCCGCTCGGCGGAGATGGCCGCCGCGAGCAACAAGTTCGACGTCGTGCTCATCGACCTGGCGCTCAGCGATGCGCGGGGACTGGACGCGTTGGTCCGGATGAAGCGGCTCACTCCTCACGCGGCGTTGCTCGTGTTGTCTGGCCGTGACGATCCGACGACCGCGCGCCAAGCGATCCGCGCTGGGGCGCACGACTACCTCCTGAAGGGGCTGTCTCGGGACGCCCTGGGCCGCGCGGTGATGCTCGGGACCGAGCGGGCGCGCGTGGCCTCCAAGCTCCGGCAGCTGGCGCACCGCGACGCGCTCACCGGCCTCGCGAACCGGCGCACGCTCCGGAACGAGGTCAGCCGCGCGCGCACGCTGAGCCAGTCTCTCGGAGGGTGGATGGGGCTCTTCTACATCGACCTCGACCGCTTCAAGCTGATCAACGATTCGCTCGGGCACGACGCGGGCGATGAGGTCCTTCAGGAGGTGTCGCGGAGACTGCGGCAGGAGACCCGGGAGATCGACACCGTCGCGCGGATCGGCGGAGACGAATTCGCGGTGATGCTCCCGCAACTCGACGGCGAGGCGTGCGCCAGCACCATCGCCGAGCGGATCGTCAACGCGATGCAGGCGCCGTTCGAGCTGTCGCGCACGACGGTCACCATGACCTGCAGCGTGGGCATGGCGTGCCAGCCCGCCGGTGAGGTGGAGGACCTCGACGACCTGCTGCGGCGCGCGGACCGCGCGATGTACTCGGCCAAGCGCTCGGGGCGAAACCAGCTCGGTCGAACCACGGAGTCCACGCCCCCGGGCCCGGGGCTCATCCACCTGGAGAACGAGCTCCGGCACGCCGCGGCCCACGGGGGCTTCGAGCTCGCCTTCCAGCCTCAGGTCCACGCGCGCGCCGGACATCTCTACGGCTACGAGATGCTCCTCCGATGGAGCCGAGCCAACGGCACGCCGGTGTCGCCGGAGGTCTTCATCCCGATGCTCGAAGACCTCGGCTTGATCGCCCAGGTCGGCCGATGGGCGCGCCGGAAGTCGTGCGAGCGGTTGGCGGAGTGGCGCCGGCAGGGGCTCGACCCGTCGGTGCGCATGGCGGCCAACGTGTCCGGTCAAGAGTTCGAGACCGACGGGCTCGTGGAGTCCGTCGGCCAAGCACTCGAAGAGAACGGGCTCGAGCCTTCGTGCCTCGAGCTCGAGATCACCGAAGGCGTGCTCATGCGCGACACGGAGCGCACCAATGAGACGCTCGAGGGGCTCCGGCGCCTCGGGGTGCGGCTGGCGATCGACGACTTCGGGACGGGCTACTCGTCGCTCGCGTACCTCCAGCGCTTCCGCGTGAACCAGCTGAAGGTCGACCGCTGCTTTGTCAGCGGGCAGGCCGCAGGGGACTACTCGATCGCCGAGGCGGTGATCTCGCTCGGGCACCGGCTCGGCATGGAGGTCGTCGCCGAGGGCATCGAGAACCCGGCGCAGCAGCGTGTGCTCGAGGCCGCGGGCTGCGATGTGTTGCAGGGCTATCTCCTCGGCCGGCCGGGCGCGGGGTGGGAGCCGGTGCCCATCCGAGAAGCAGCGTAGGAAGCTATCTCGGTTGGAGTGGCGAAGCCTGAGAGGGGTCGTACACGGTGCGGGCCGCGCTCATCTCGGCGACCCCGCCGGAGACGATGAACGCCATGAACTGCGCGCTGTCGGCGTCGACGGATTCGACACGGTCGCGCGGCACGATCATGAGGTTGCCCGCGAAGTTGTAGGACTGCGGCAGGTACACCGCGACGTGTCCGGCCAACCGCACATCGTCGAAACGGTCGCAGGTGATGAACCCGAACACCCGCACTCCGTCGGCCACCGACACCATCACCGGCTTGTCGAACGAGCGCTGGTCTCCGACAAACGCGCCGAGCAGATCGCGGATCGACGTGTAGATGATGCTCACCAGCGGAAGGCGCTTCATCGCGGCCTCGATCAGCGCCACGATCCGCCGCCCGACGACGTTGCGGGTCAGGGCGCCGAGCAGCGTGATGAAGACGACGGTGACGGCGATTCCGAGGCCGGGAACAGGGAGCGGGTAGAGGCTGTCGAGTGTGGTCAGGATCCACCAGACGACGTAGATGGAGCCGACGATCGGCACCAGAACGATGAGGCCTTGGAAGAAGTTCTTGGCGAGGGTCTTCATGGAGGGGCTCCAACGAACCGGAAGCGCTGCCCTCGGAATCGGGCGGCGCGATAGCGACGGGTGAGGGGGGCGAAGCGGGGGAGCGCCTCGCGGAGATCGTGCGCTTGATGAGCGTCGGTGTGCGCGTCGTAGATGCGCGCCATGTCGGCGAAGACATCGTAGACGACATCGTGGTCGGGCAGGGCCAGCGCCACGCCCTGGGCGTCCGGACCGATCATCTCGCTCGTGACGGCGCCGGAGAGCGCGTGCATGAAGGGGCCGAGCTCCTCGTCGAACACACGCGCCGCCGCCTCGCGCTCGGGGGGTGCTCCGCGGGCGAGCAGCCACGGGAGTACGTACGTCGTGGACGTCGGCGCGGCGTGTTCGGCCGGCGCCATCCCCGGCACATGCACGACGAGCGGCACGTGGATCTGCTCGCGGTGCAGTGAGCTCAGGTGATGGCGGTGACCGTGATCGCCGAGCGCCTCTCCGTGGTCCCCGGCGACGATGATCACGGTGTCGTCAGGCACGGCGGCGAGCAGGCGCGCGAGCTGCGCATCCGCGAAGGCAAGCTCGGCGTCGTAGCGCTCACGTTCGGTCATCGCCGCGGTGCTGTGCGGTTGATAGTCGTTGTGCGGGCTGACGAAGAACACGAGCCCGAAGAACCGCTCTCCGCTGAGCTCGCCGAGCGTCGCGATGGCGCGGGACGCGATGCGCGCGTCGACGTCCGCGTCTTCGGGACCGTGGGCTTGGAAAAGCCGCTCCACGTGGTCGAAGCCTTGCTCGAGCCCGCGGATGTGGTCGCGGAAGCAGCCGCGGTGATCGTGCCCGACCCAGAAGGTGGACCGGCCGGCGGCGCGCATGGCTTCGGCGGCGGTCTCTTGCTCGTCGCGGAGGCGGCCGCGCCAGAAGCGGGGTCGGATGTCGAGCGCGGCTCGGGACACGGGGGTCATGGCCATCATCGACGCGACGGACGGGAACGTACCGTTCGAGGGCGACATGGCGCGCGTGAAGAAGGCCGAGCGGCGCGCGAGCGAACGGAGAGCGGGCATGGTCGACCGTGCGCGGTCGTGGCGTGCGGCGTCGATGAGCACGAGCAAGACGTCGTGCTCGGAGAGGTCGAAGTCAGGGGGCAGGGCGGGAAGACCGGAATGGGCGGCGAACACGGCGGGCCCGTCGTCGATGGCCGACGGCTCGGAGGCGGGGAGCGTGGTGGGAAAGAGCTGATCTCGCTCGAACACCAACGCACGGGCAACCCCGGCTCCCCGTGCCAGCTCGGTGTTGCGCATCGCCACCGCCCGCGCGCGGGACGACGGGGGCGCGGCGCACAGCCCTGCGAAGAGCAGGAGTCCGGCGATGGGAGCGAGTCCACCCACCCGCGGCAGGAGCGCCATGCCCACCGCGATCGCGATGAACGCCGCCGCCAGCGCAGCCGCATGCACGTTGGGGTAGTGACCGACCAGCACCGCGTAGTGCAGACGGCCCACCATCAGCCCGGCGAGAACGAGCACGCCGCCCAACAAAGACGCACGCGGGTTCGGCTGCGCCAAGACGCCTGCCGCGACGACAGCCGCGACCGCCGCGCCGACCAGAACTGTCGCGGGGTGCATGACAAAGCCGGGCGCGTCGGCGAGGACCGCCGCGACCGACAGCCCAGCGAGCCCGGCCGTCGCGAGCCCGAGCCGCCTTCTCCTTGCCGTGGCCATGGCCGTAGCCGCGAGTGCCACCGCCGAAAGAGAAAACGCCGACCACGCGCTCTCGAGGAGCACCGCCGCCCCGCTGAGCCCCATCGATGGCGCCCGCAAGAACTCTGCGACCACGAGCAACAGCGCAGCGAGGGGAAGTGCCTCCAGCCATCGCGAGCCTCGTATCGGCCAGGCAGCCATCGCCCCCCGTCATAGCATCCACGGACAGCGGACCTCGGCGCGCCTTGAGCCGAGGCCGAGGCGCGAGTAGAGCACGCGGGTGCGCTGGCCCATCTGCACCATCGTGCTGCTCGTTGGCTGCGGTCCCGCAGACTTGCAGGCGACACCCGGGCGTCCCGTCCCCACGGCAGATCGCTCCGCGCGCTCGACGTCCGCCGGTCCCGGGGGCGATGCCATCGATCACGGAGAGTCGACTCTCGCGAGACCGCGGCGCGCCGAGCGCGAGCGCGCGCGAGTCGGTACCGTGTCTCCGACGCCGACGAACGCCCTCCTGCCCGACGCGATCGTGGCGGAGGTGGCGAGTGGGGTGTCCGACGCTGGATGGGAGGCCCCGACACCCGAGATGTGCGAGTCCATCCGCACCACAGAGACCCCCCTGGGCGTGATGTACTCCTTTCACGCCACGCTTCTCCCGATGGACTCCGACGCGCCTCAGACCCTCACCTATTTTCTGGCGATTCCCCGAAGCGATGGTTCCCATGAGGTGTACTCCTTCGACCTCGGTGAGATCGCCGAGACGCCGGAAGTCGTCGCGCACGCCGAGCTGACCGAAGTGGCCCCGCCCACCTTCTCCGACGACGGCTGGGCGGAGGGGCATCTGGTCATCGAACGGGACTACGCATCGCTGTCCGCGGACCCGTCCTGCCGGGGCCGCGACCAATACGCACGCGAGCGGCTCGAGCTCGTGCTGATGTGCTCGTCGCACTGGTGCGGCGCCGTCAAGCAGTCTCGCACCATCCTTCGCGAGGGCTTCTACCAAGACTGCGAGGGCGGGCGCGTTCCGCGCGAAGAGCCCGCGTTTCGCGTGTCGGTTCGGCGCACTGGTGAACGGGTCGCGCTCCTTCCCGTGTCTGGCGAGCACCCAGGCGACACCGGGACCTTCGATGCGGTCCACCTGAACAGCCACCACGCTCTTCACGGGAGCTTCCGAGGCCTGGCGGTCGAGTAGCCGCTTCGGAGGCCGGAGGTCAGCTCGCTTGTAGAGAGGACCTTCCGCCGGTCCTACGCGCGTACGCGGGGGCCGTGGCCGATCTCACGTACAGTCAGAGCACGAACCGTCCGTCCGGCCGCGACTTGACTCTGAGCATCGGCATGTCCGGAGGGTAGGTGCAGAAGGCCCCGCCTCGCGTTTTCGGATCGGTTGCAGGGAGCGAGCACGTTGAAGCCGAACCGGAAGGGCACTACGTCCCTCTGGTGCTGCGTCGATTCGCGTGGGGCGTGCTCGCCTACAACCTGCTGGTGATCCTGTGGGGTGCGTACGTGCGCGCGAGCGGATCGGGCGCGGGGTGTGGATCGCATTGGCCGACCTGCAACGGCGAGGTCGTGCCGCGCGCAGAGACGATGGAGACCTTCGTCGAGCTGACCCACCGGCTCACCTCTGGGGTGGCGCTGCTGCTCGTCGTGGGGCTGGCGGTCGCCGTGTTTCGTGCGCGGCCGAAGGGGCACCCCATGCGGCTCGGCGCGGTCCTGTCGGTCGTGTTCATGCTGCTCGAGGCGGCGGTCGGGGCGGGGCTGGTGCTGCTCGAGCTGGTGGCGGACAACCAATCGGTGGCGCGCGCCGGTTGGATCTCGGTCCACCTCGTCAATACGTTCTTCCTGGTCGCGGCCATGACACTGACCGCGTGGTGGTCGGCTCCCGGCGCCAAGGGCGTCGACCGCGCTCGTCTCCGTCTGGCGTGGCCGCTGTACCTGGCCCTGGTCGGCACGCTGGTGGTCGGCGTGACGGGCGCCATCACCGCGCTGGGCGACACGCTCTTTCCGTCCGGCAGCTTGGCCGAAGGCGTGGCCGAAGACTTCGCCCCGACCGCGCACTTCCTGGTGAAGCTGCGCGTCTGGCACCCGGTCACAGCGGTGGTCATGGGCGTGTTCGTGACCGGCCAGGCGGTGTGGGCGGGAGTTCGGCACCGGACGGAGACGACGGTCTCCCTCGCGAAGGCGGTGGCCTTCCTGTTCGGCGCGCAGCTCGTGGGTGGGTTCGTCAACCTCGTGCTGTTGGCGCCCACGTGGATGCAGCTGGTCCATCTGTTGATGGCCGACGCGCTCTGGATCGCGCTCGTGCTGCTGACCGCGTCCCTGGTCGCGCCCCGCGAGACGTCTTCCGCCTGAACCGTACTCACGCAAGAACGGGCGACCTCCCGAGGGAGACCGCCCGCCTGCGCTGCTGCGCTCGGGGTTCAGAAGCCGTACGCGACCG
>JBGCFC010000026.1:0-12438 GCA_045106715.1 Sandaracinaceae bacterium | reverse complement strand
GCCAACGACGAAGAGGCCGAGCCCTGGGAACGCCAGACGCGGCTGACCGGATGGCAGGAGCGACGCAACATCGGCGGGCACATCATGCATGTGCTCGAGACCGACGACGGGCCGCGCTACCTGCGCGCCTGGTTCGCCTCCGTCGCGGAGCGCGTCGACCGCCCGGACGGCGTCGCCGAAGACGAGCCCTGGGTGCACGTCGATCTCTCGGAGCAGACGCTCGTGATGTACCGCGGCGAGACCCCGATCTACGCCACGCTCGTCTCGACCGGCGTCGAGGAGCACGCCACCCCGACGGGCCTGTTCCCGATCCACCAGAAGCACGTGACCGACACGATGAGCAACATCGGCCCCGACGCGAGCGACGACCGCTACAGCATCGAGGACGTGCCCTGGACCCAGTATTTCGAGGGTTCCGTCGCGCTGCACACCGCGTTCTGGCACACCCGCTTCGGCCTGCCGCGCAGCCACGGCTGCGTGAACATGGCGCCCGCCGACGCGCACTGGGTTTTTCAGCGCACCTGGCCCGAGATCCCCGACGGCTGGCACGGCGTCAGCGCCCGCGAAGGCGACCTGCCGGCCAGCCACGTGCTCGTGACGGACTGACCTCGACGCGCCTCTGAGAAAGGGCGAAACCCCAACGCGACATCTCCGATAGGGAGGGCCTCTGCAGCCCCCTTTCCCCGGAGACCGTCATGAGAGCATCGCTGAGACTCGTCCTGTTCCTCGCCCCCTTCCTCGTGTTCGGACTCGCCTCTTCGGCCTCTGCCCAAGCCTGCGCCCCCTCGGGCGCGTGGAGCACCGCACAGAACGCCTGGTCCGATTGGGACACGGTCACCTACGTCTACCCGACGAGCAGTGGGACCGCGTTCACCATGGGTCACGTCTGCAGCACCGCGGGCACGTGCAATGACGGCCGTCAGTTCGTGCTGAACGCCTCGGACCCGAACTACGACGCGAAACTCCGGGTCCTGATGGCCGCGTTTCTGTCCGGTCGTCAGATCCGCATCTACGTGGATTCGGTCGCGCCGACCTCCGGGTGCTTCGTCCACATCGACCGGCTGATGGTCCGATAGTGCATAGGCACCCCAACGCTGCGGGCGCGACGCTCATCGCATGCTTCGTGCTTGGGTGCGTTGCACCCGAAGACGGCGTCGATCGTGCACGCGCCGCGCTGTGTGAGCCTCGAACGCAACTGCGCATCGTGAGTCTGAACATCGGCGCGGGCTACCACCAGCGGGTCGCTGGCGCGGCGGAGGAGTCCTGCGTGACGTCGTCCTTCGAAGCCCGTCGGATGCTCGCGCACATCGTTGGCAATGACCCAGCGAGCGTGGATGCGGTCGCCCTCCAAGAAGTGGACCGGTTCCGAAGCGGGCGCGCCTGCCAAGACCCCGACGGCGACGGTCTGCCTTGCGGAGACCACGCCATGGACTTTCGATCCGAGTTGAACACTCTCGCCGGCTACGAAGGCTGCGGTCACTCGTTCGACTCGTTTCACGGGTCCCAAGACATCGGCCCGACAAGCTGTCCGGATGGCAGCGCCGGAGAGTACGGCAACGCGGTGGTGGTGGAGGCCGCGATCCAGGCGCAGGCCAACTGGCGCATCACGGAAGACTGCGATCCGAACGAAGAACAGCGTGGGGCAGCAGTCACTCGCATTGACTTCCAGGGCCAGCCCGCCTGGATCGTGAGTACCCACCTCGGCTGGGAGTGCCATGGAACCCAGGTTTCAGCCCTGAGAGCTCAACTCGCGACCCTCCCGCCCGACGAACTCCTCGTGGTCGCAGGCGACTTCAACGTACGCCGCGCGGGACGCAACGGCCCCGATGGGGGACCGTACACCGTGCACGCGGCCAACCTCTCCGAGTGGAACCACCTGGTGAGCGAGTTCGACTCGGTTGGCCTTCGCTACATCAACGTGCCCGGGAACACGGCGTCCGCCGTCAACCCGACGAAGCAGATCGACTTCGTGTTCGTTCGAGACCCATCGGGACGCGTCACGGGCCTCTCGACGTCGCGAATCCGTCCGGTCTTCGGGGTGGGCACCCTTGGCACAGGGACCTACCTCACCGATCACATTGGTGTGGAAGTCGTCCTGCACACCACCATACCCACACACCCGGCGATCGGCTGGCTTCGGTCGTCGGAAATCGATCTCCTGAACTCTGGCATCGCCGATACTGTCCTGTTCTGATCGCCCTGACGCGCCGCCCCCCATTGAAGGGGGCGGCGGCGTGTCGCTCGGCAGACCCCTCGAGGGCCGCCCGCGCGTCTACCGGGACGCCTGGCAGATCCCTTCGGGCTCGCCCGCCGGAATCTCGCAGTACTCGCCGTCCCGGCAGTCGTCGGCCGACGCGCAGGCGGCGAAGTCACCGACCTCGCCTGACGGCTCGCAGGTGTTGCCCGTGCAACACGACGGGTCGCCGGCCTCACACCAGTGGAGGCAGAGGTCCCCCGCCACGCACCGCTCGCCGGCACCGCACTCCGCGTCCGACGTGCACTCCGCGTCGCCGACCTCGCCTGAGGGCTCGCACGTGTTGCCCGTGCAGCACGACGGGTCACCGGCCTCGCACCAGTAGAGGCAGAGGTCACCTGCAGCGCATCGCTCACCCGCGCCACACTCCGCGTCCGACGTGCACTCGGAGTCGCCGCCCGGCTCTACCAGCTCGCACGTGTTGCCGGAGCAACACGCCGGGTCGCCGGCGTCACACCAATGCAGGCACAGGTCGCCCGGCACGCACCGCTCACCGGCACCGCACTCGGCGTCGGACGTGCACTCGACGTCGCCGATCTCCACCGCCTCGCACGCGTTGCCCGTACAGCAGGACGGATCGCTGACGTCGCACGAGTGCAGGCACAGGTCGCCCGGCACGCAGCGTTCCCCGCCGGCGCAGTCGGCGTCGGCGACACACTCCTCGCAGTCCGGGTCTGGGTTGGGACAAAAGTCGTCACATACGTCGTCGCCGTACCAGCCCCAGCGCTCGCACGGGTCGTAGCCGAGGTCGGCCGGGCCGGACGCGCTCATGCGGATCTCTTCTTTGGACGGGGACGCTCCCTCGGCGTCGACGCAGCCGACGAGGGACAGAACGGCGGCGAGCAGGAGCGGGAAGTGGAAGCGGATCGAAGTCATGGGATCTCCAGAGGGCAAGAGGACGGAGCGCTGCACACACAACGCGGAGTTGCGGGGAGGTGCGGACGCACCGGTGCCGTCACGCAGACGCGCGGGCGGCGGAGTCGAGGCGAGGGAGCGCTACCGCTGAGTCAGCGCGTGCCCCACACGGTCACGGCCCGGCGGGCGGCACCGTCGTCGACGAGCAGCAGCACGACGTCCTCGCCTTCGGGCGCGGACGGCGGGCTCACCGACAGAGTCATCGTGGTCGAGCCACCGGCCGGGAGTACGGCACGGTTCGGGTCGGGCGCGATCGGCAAGGGCGAGTCGATGCTCGGCATGGTCGGGCCGTCGGCGCCGCGGAAGCGCGTCTCGACGAGCACCTCGGCGCCGCAGTTGTTGTCGACCGTGACGTCGAAGTCCGTGGTCGCCTCGAGCACGTCAACATCGAGGAAGGTCGTGCTCACTGAGAGGCATGGGACACGCACCTCGGCGGGCTCCCCCGAACCCGCGTCGAGGTCCACGGGCACGCTGCGGAGCGATCCCTCGACGCGCTGGAGCCGCAGGACGTCGCCGATGTCCGCCTGGAGGGCGGCGGAGAACGAACCGTCCGCCTGGATCGGCGCGTCGACGGGCGCGGAGCCGTCGTCGAGGTTGGTGAGGCGCACGACCCCGGACGAGCCATCCACCGCGCCGGCCATGCCCTGGACAGTGACCGTGCCGCCGAGCAGGCTCATCACGACCGTCTCGTCGGGATCCGGGGGCGTGAGCGGCGGGTTGCCTGTGTCGGTCACGACGCAGCCGCTCAGCGCCAACAGCACGCCCATCAAGATGAAACCGCGCTTCATGATTCCGTCTCCTCGTCCCTCGACGTCGTGAGCGGGAACAGCTGCACGCCGAGCTGCAGCACCTGGTCCCCGTCGGCTTCTTCGGACAGCAGCGAGATGAGCTCCTGCCGGAAGCGTTGCACCCGCTGACGCACCCGCTCGAATCCATCGGGCCCGACGCAGAAGGTGAGCGACGCCACGTAGCGCTCGTCCGCAGGCACCAGCGCGATCGACGCCTTGGCCCGGTCCATCATCGCCTCGTGATAGCGCGTGATGTGAAGCCCGCGCGTCTGCTCCCCCGTGCTCACGACGGGATCGGTCTGAACCGCAGAACCGTCGTCGGAGCGCTCCAACATGCCGAGCCGGAACAGGGTCTCGAGCGCGAGCTCCGCCTCCTGAACCCCGATGGTCGGAACCAGACGCGGCGCGACCCAGTCGGCGTCGGCACGGAAGTCGGTGCGGAGCGCCATCTCGCGAACGGCCGGCACGAACCAGTGCGCGTGGTAGTCGGCGTAGCTCGCGTCGATGCGGTGCGCCTCGCGGTAACCTCGGAAGCTGCGCATGCGCTCGTACGCCGCCTCGCGCTGTTCGCGGGTGCGGCTCTGGTTGAAGCGCACCAGCGTGCGGAAGTAGGCGGCGACCTCCCCATCGAGTCCCAACGCCTTGGCGTAGGCGCCGGCCGACTTCTCCGACAGGTTCCGGTCGCCGTCCACCACCCGCTTGAGGTGATTCGGAGACGCGACCCCCGCTCGGCGCGAGAACGAGCGGTAGGAAAAGCCGCGGCCCTCCGACTTCTTGTGCCGGTATACGTCCGCGAGGAAGCGGCGGTAGTCGAGGTACGCGAAGACATCGACAGGGGCGTTGGAGCGGACGGTCACGGCTCTCTTGGTGTGTCCTGAACCGCTGCCTCCGGCAAGGCACTCAGGCTACAAACCGTAGCCTCTCAGGATACACTCTCGCGCTTGTATCGGTGCCGATGGGCGGCATGTCGCGGGATCCAGGCCTTCTGAGGGCACGCCGAGGATACGCCCCGCCAGGATACAGTCGAGGGCACGCTGCCACCCCACATCCGAGGGCGAGGATCGAGCGGGGCAGCGCGAAGCGGAGGGAGTCGAGAGCGCATCGAAGAGGCGTCGTGTGCCGCATTAATCCGCGACCGGGAGTCCGCTCGGCACGCGGTCCGGGATCGTGGAGAGGAGGTCACGGCTGGACGCGTCGGTGAGCGCGCCCATGAATGCGCGGAGATCCGTCATCTCGGCGGCGCCCATCGGCACCGGCTGCATGAGGGGGTCGAGCGTGGCGAGCATCGCGTCGTGGTTGGGTACGAGCGTGTCGCGCAGAACCGGCTCGGGCACACTCGCGTCGTAGGCTTCCAGTTCGCGGCGCGGGTCGCGGTAGTGCGACAAGACGGCGCCGAGCGTGACGTACGCGCCGTCGTGGCCGTAGGGTGCGGTGAGCTCGACGTTCCGGAGCGGCGTCGTGCGGAAGGCGTAGCGGGTCCGCGGGTCGCCGCTGACATGCTCGAAGCCAAAGTCGTCGTTGCCCGCCGGGCCGTCGCCGATGCCAGGGCCGACCTGCGGGACGGCGGTGTTGTGCGCGCGGAAGTCGGACAGCGACGCCCCACGGTGGCAAGTGCTGCAGCGGCCGGCGCCGAAGAAGAACGCGGCGCCGCGCATGCAAGTTGAACAGAGCCGGCGCGTTCCGAGGGATGCGCGCGTCGTCGGCGTGCACGCGCGCCATGCCGAGCCCGCTTCCGTCGACGCCGATGGACAGTGAGCGTGCGTCCGCGGTGGCGAGGCCGGGGTGGTGGCAGGTCATGCACGAGACGTCGCCGTTGCCGCTCAAGATCTTGTCGAACGCGAGCGCCTGCCCGAGCGCGACCATCGACTCGGACAGCGCAGGCGCGGCGGGGATCGGCGCCGCGTCGGCGCGGCCGGAGAGGTCGCGGACCTGCGCAACGAGCGCCTCCGGCGCCGGATCGGCGGGGGCATCGGGGCCGGGCGGCGGGTCGACCAGCCCTCCACCGGCAGGCGCACCGGGCATGACCGGCGTGCGTCCGTCGGGGTTCCTGTCGGGGTCACGGGCCACGAGATCAGGACGGGCGGGGCATCGACTCCCTGGCAGCCGGTGAACAAGAGAGCGAGCGCGAGGGAGGCGATGGCGAAGCGGGGCATGCGGTCCTTTCGACAGAAGAGGTCCGCGGCCGGCCTCCGCGGTGAGGAACGCGAGGGGCGAGGGAGATGCTGGGGCGCGACAGGGGACGAAGATCAAGTTGCGTCGCCGACCCAGGCAATCAACGAGGCGGAACCCCCGTGGAA
The DNA here is from genome assembly GCA_045106715.1 of Sandaracinaceae bacterium. GTDB lineage: Bacteria > Myxococcota_A > Polyangia > Polyangiales > Sandaracinaceae. The sequence goes on along the minus strand of JBGCFC010000026.1, from coordinate 6,184 downwards.
CCGCCGCGGAATAGAGACACACGCCTCCGTCGTCAGCCGCGCGATGCGCGTCTTCGTGATCTCGTTGCTCTTGGGCGCCTGCGCCGGGTCGGCCGAGTTGCCCCCCGAGCGTGAACCGGCCGTCGTCGCACCGGCCCCGGGATCGCAGGCGCCGCCCACGGAACCGAGCGAGCCGGTCCCCGCAGAAACCGCAACCGCCGTGGACACGGAGCCGACCGCGGTGGACACGGAGCCGTGCCGCGCCGAGGTGGTTCACTTCCAGTACGACCGGGAGTTCGGCGGACCCGATCGCCAAACGACGCACCCCCTCGACCGCTTCGCGCCGCCGGCCGACGTCTTCGACGCGCACTACGACGACAGCGCCCGGACCCCCGCCTGCGAAGACATGTGGAGCGAGACCTCCTGTCACGTGGGACCGACTCCCTACACCCTCTCCGCGGCGCGCGCCCGGCTCGCCGGCTCAGAGCACACGATCGCAGGAGAGCTCCACCGGTTCCTGGAGATCGAGGGGGTCACGTACGTGTTCGACGACGAGGGTCGAACGACCCGCGTACGCTTCGACCCGAGCGCGTCCGGCAGCGACGACTGGGAGTACCGATACACCTACGCCTGCGACAGGCCCTAGGATGGCTACGGAACGCACCCTACCGCGGACAGGACCAAGACAACCGGCCGATCCGCCGACTCGGGCTGCCGTGCATCAGACGGCGCCCGATCACGCCTCCCGTCACTCGTAGCTGCGCCACGCGTCGCCGCGGTACCAGAGCGAACCCGACGGCGCGGTGGTCGCCGCGATGAGGGTGTCGCGCACGGGGCCCAGCATGAACGAGGCCTGCGGATGGCTGGGCCGCGCGCCGGCGACATGCATCCAGCCCGCCCACCAGGTCGCGCCGATGCCGCCGGTCTCGAGTTCCGTCGGATCCTCCATGAGGAAGTACGTGATGGGCGTTCCGTCCGCGGCGAAGAAGTCGGGCGCCGCGTCGAGGTAGAGGTCGGCGACCGCGCCGGCGGTGGTGGGGTCCCATCCATCCCGGAGGGCGAGCGCCTGGTACTCCATGTGAAAGCCGGTCTGCCAGGCCATGCAGACCGGCTGGTTCGGGTAGGTGGTCGTGAGCGAGACTCGCCCGTCGTTCCGGACAAGGCCATAGCAGGGGTTTGCGTACGTGGTCTGGCTCTCCTGCACGGCCGCCAGCACGTGGGTGTTTCGCTCGATGGTGCGCGTCCGGAGCTCGGCCGCGGTGGGGGACTGGTCGTCGACGCGATAGAGCGCGATGGCCTCCTTCATCAGCCGCATCGAGCGCTCGGCGCCAACGTTCTCGATGTAGTCGGTCATCGCCATCCAGTAGACGAGCGTCTGGTGCGCGACGAGCACCTCACGCGCGTAGGGGTCGCCGGTGAGCTGCCAGACGCCGCGGAGCGCGTTGTTGCCGTAATGCTGGTCGTCCATCGCACCCCAGCCGTGGGTGTCGCCCGCGGTGAAGCCGTTGAGGCGCGTGTGCCACGCCGGGTACTCCTGGTTCCAGCTCTGGTCGAAGTGGATCCGGCCGCCCCAGAAGAAGAGCTCGGGGAAGTCCGCCGCTTGAACGCGGTCCTCGGCGCCATCGCGCTGCATCCAGTAGAAGCTCGGGCGCAATGTCTCGCGGTCGACGGCCACCCGGGCCGCGCGCAGCGGACAGGTCGAGCCGGTCTGCACGACCTGCAGGAACCAGCTTTGTACGTTGCTGGTGAAGTCGGGCTGGTCCCCCGTGCTCGGCGGATCGAGGTTGAGGTAGCCGAGGTGCGTGAAGACGCTCGGGGCCTCGAACGCGTCGGTGCATCCGGGCGCGACCGCCGCGCGGCCCTCCTCGAGTGACGCGAAGCGCGGCGCGCCGAGGTAGCCCGTCGTGCCCGCTGCGCCGGAGCTCTGCCAGGCCTCAAGGCCTGCGATGCCCAGCATCGGCGCCTGCGCGTGGGCGCGGAAGCTGTCTCCGACGACCGAGTCGAGATCGTCGGTGACCGCCCAGGCGCCGCGGAAAGCGACCTCGACGCCGTCGGCGATCTCCGTCTGCCCGAGCAGTGCCCACCGGCGCTCGGCTCCGTCCGCAGGGGTGGTCACGCCGAAGGCGGGCGCGTCGCGCAGCTCGAACCGGAACGGGGCGCCGGCGACGAGCTCGACCTGCTCGATCGAGACGCCGCCGACCGCGTGGCGGAGCGTGTCGTTGCCAATCACCACGACGATCTCCCCGTGGTCGAGCCCGGCGTCACGCGTGACGTAGGTCGTCAGAGAGAGCGGGTGCGCCTCGGCGCCGCGACGAAAGTGCGCCCGGTGTCGCTCGGTGACCGTGCTGGCGCCGTCCTCGATGCGCGTCGGGTCAGGTCCGAACAGCGGGGCACGCCAGGGGGTCGAGTCGCCTGCGACGACGAGCTGCACGTACGCGTCATCGGCGGCCGTCCCCGCGCCCAACCAGGCCTCGGACGCCGGGCCGGACGTCCATGCGGGGGGCGCCACACCGTCGCGCGTCGGCTCGAGGGTCTGACTCGCGCCGGCGGCGAGCTCGAGAGGAACCCGAAGCTGGGCCAGCGCGACCGAGGCACGCTCCCCGGTCGCGGCGTCGTAGTGCCAGCTCATGGGCACGATCTCGGCTGGGACGCCGCCGACGGTGTAGCCGCGCAGCGCCTCGGCGTCGGCGGCCGCGCCGGGAGGCAGAGGGATCGTGGCACGGGCCATCCCGCGGTGCGCGACGTCCGCGTGGTTCTCGACCGTCACGTTCGGGAGCGCCGTCACGCAGCCGACGCAGGGCGGCACGAAGGCGTCGACGTCACCCCCGTCGGTCCCCCCGTCGGACAGCGGGCCCGCGTCGGACAGCGGACCGGTGTCGGACCGCGGACCGGCGTCGTTCGCAGGGGAACCGTCGCAGCCGATAACGAGGAAGAGGGCGGAGAACAGCAGTGAAGCACGCATGCGCGGGGACATTGCAGATGCCGTGCCGCGATGGACCTCACGGCAGCGCGCGATCGACCTGTGCACCGCTGGTGCGCACCTGTGACGAGCCGTCGCGCCGAACCCGCACGGCCTCCAACGGCCGAGTGGAGACGACAGCAGCACACCTCGACCGGGCAGCGACCCGACCTGTGCACGAGGGGTCCACACGCTCCCTGATGCGGCCCGCTGGATCGCTGGTGGCAAGGCTCTTGCTGAAGAGCCCGGCATGACTACGCACCGCCGAACCGCCGCGCCCGTCTCCCTGGGCCTCTCTCTTCTTCTCCTGCTCACCGTCGGCTGCGACGGCGCCGCCACAACGCCAGACGCCGGCTCGTCCGAGGGTGACTCGGGTCTCCTGGCCGACGCCGGGCCCACGGACGCCGGTCCCCCGGAGACCGACGCGGGGAGCGACGGCGGGCCGGACAGCGGGCCGGACGGCGGACCGATGCTCGGCCCGCACTCGATGATCACGATGTACCTGGCCGCGGCACCCGTGACGTTCCCCGCCGTCGATGAGAGCGGCACGGGCGTCGTGGTCGACGCTGGGTTCGGACTTGCCGACGGCAGCGTCTACTTCGTCGCCGACAACCAGCTCCACCTCTTCAACCCGGTGACCCGCGCGCTCGGCACGCCGATGCCGCTGCTGACCCAGGACCGCACGGGGACCCACTCCCCGGACCTGATGTTCGCCGGCACGATCGGCGAAGACGAGTTCGTCGGTGCCATCGAGGGCGGGACGATGATGCTCTGGGACTTCGCTCCCGAAGACAGCGGCGCCCCTCATTTCGGTGCACCCGCGCCGCTCGCGCAGCAGGACTCCGCCACCGCGGTCGCAAGCAACCGCGCCTACATGCCGAGCGCGCTGGACATCACCAACTACGCCGGCTTCGACACCCTGGTCGCGGCATCGGACGACGGGATGAGCCTGACCATCGAGACCTCCATCGCCAGCCTGACCTACTTCCCGGTCGTCGCCATCGAGACTTGCTCGAGCAACACGCCCATCATGGCCGACCACATCACCACGGCGGTCCCGCGCGACGCGACCGCGTCGACCACCCCGGTGACCACGGTGGTGAGCGGGGACCAGGTGCACTCCCTCGAGCCGGGCGTGCTCTGCTTCGACGACGGGGAGACGCTCATGGACGAGAGCGGGACCACCATCTCCAATCCGAGCGTCGTCTTCGGCGCGAACTTCGACGCCTCGTCGGACGGCTCGGACGAGGTGCTCGTCGTCGTGGAGAACGCGCTGTGAGAGCGGCCGTCGCGTTCCTGGCGCTCAGCGCGCTCGTCGGGTGCGAGGGGATCGAGCCCCTCCGCCCAGGGCCGCCCGGGCCACCCCCGTCGCCGTTCGCGTGCGACGAAGCCGCCGTCGGCGAGGCCCCGCTCCGCCGCCTCACCCGAGAGCAGTACCAGCACACCGTGGAGGACGCCTTCGCCGTTGAGACAGACGTTGGCGCGATGCTCAGCCCCGACGAGCGGGCGGGCGCCTTCGCCACCAACCTCTCCACGTCGGTGGACCGCGCCAGCCTCGACTCGTACCTCGACGCGGCGGAGACGGTCGCGGCGGAGACCGACTTGTCCGCGCTCGACGACTGCGACCTGCTGACGGAAGACGCCATCGTGTGCGCAGGGCGCTTCGTGCGCCGCTACGGGCGTCTTCTCTACCGACGCCCACTCGACTTGCAGGAGGAGAACCGGCTCCTCGGGATCTACGCAGAGTATGGCGCGACAGACCACCAGCGAGGGCTCCGCATCGCGCTCACCACGATGCTGGTCTCTCCGTTCTTTCTCTATCACGACGACTACACCGTCGCGGGGGCGCCGGGCGCGGCCCTTCAGCCGTTGAGCGCTCACGGCGTGGCGGAGCGCATGGCCTTCTTCCTCTGGAACGCCGGCCCAGACGAAGCGCTGCTCGACGCGGCCGAGGAGGGGCGCCTCGATCGCCCCGAGGGGATCCGCGAGGAGGCGAGTCGCATGCTCCTCGATCGGCGCGCGAGGCGCGGGGTGGCCGCGTTCCACCGGGCGTGGCTCGGGTTGGAGGAGCTGCCTACCACAACGCGCGACGCGGAGTTGTACCCGGACTTCGACGGCGCGCTCGCCGAAGCGATGATCCGCGAAACCGAGGCCTTCGCTGAGCACGTGGTGCTCGAAGGGGACGGCAGCCTCGAGACGCTGCTCACCGCGAGCTGGTCGATCGTGCCGGCCGAGCTGCACGCCCACTACGGATTGCCGACGGGCACTCCGACCGATCGCCCAGTCGAGCTTGACGACCAACAGCGGGCCGGCCTGTTCACACACGCCAGCTTCCTGACCGCACAGGCCCACCAGCAGGTCTCGTCGCTCACGCGCCGAGGCAAGATCATCCGGGAGGAGGTCTTCTGCGAGGACCTTCCGGAGCCGCCAGACGCCGCGGACCTCACGGTGCCCGCCCCCGCCCCTGGGGCCACCACGCGCGAGCGCTTCGAAGAGCACCGGGCGAGCGAGACGTGCGCCACCTGCCACGAGCTGATCGACCCGATCGGGTTCGCCTACGAGAGCTTCGACGCCGTCGGGCGCTGGCGCGACCTCGACCAGGGGCTGCCCGTCGACACACGAGGCGACCTGATCGGCACCGATGTCGATCGCACCGTCGATGGGCCGGTCCAGATGGCCAACGCGCTCGCCGAGAGCGTGCAGGTCGAACGCTGCGTGGTGCGTCAGTGGTTCCGCTACGCGATGGGGCGCCGCGAAGCCGACGCGGACAACTGCTCCCTCGCGCAAGCGGAGGCCGCAATGGACGCCCCCGACAACCTCCGCCAGCTGATCCTCAGCATCGTGACCAGTGATTCGTTCCGCCACCGTCCGGCGGGGGAGTAGTACCGATGAAGAAGCGCAACCTGTCCCGTCGTTCTCTCCTCCGCGGCCTGGGCGCTGCCGGCGCGGCGGCGGCAGCAAGCCCCTTCCTGCCCCTGATGACCGCGAGCGGCGACACGCCTGTGGAGTCCGGCCGCCTGATCCTGTTCTACACCCCGCACGGCACGGTCCACGACCAGTGGCGCCCGTCGGGGCCCGAACGCGCGTACTCCTTGAGCCCGATCCTCGCGCCGCTCGCCGGCTTCGAAGAGAAGCTCCTGATCCTGGACGGCGTGGACATTGATCCGACGATCTCGATCGGCGCTTCGCACACGAAAGGCCCCGCGCTGCTGTGGACGGCTGCCCCGCTGCTCGAGGACCAGACCT
>JBGCFC010000259.1:0-28408 GCA_045106715.1 Sandaracinaceae bacterium | reverse complement strand
CGCGCCTACGTGAGTCTTTTCAACTTCCGCGGCAGCGACCAGCAGAAGAAGGTCGGCGTGCTGAGCGGAGGCGAGCGCAACCGGCTGCACCTGGCCAAGACGCTGACCCAGGGCGGCAACGTGCTGATGCTCGATGAGCCGACGAACGACCTCGACGTGGAGACGCTGCGATCGCTCGAGAGCGCGATCCTCGAGTGGCCGGGTTGCGCGATCGTAACGAGCCACGAACGCTGGTTCCTCGACCGCGTCGCGACCCACATCCTGGCCTTCGAGGGGGACAGCCGGGTCGTCTTCTTCGAGGGGGCCTACGACGAGTACGAGGCGGACCGCCGCAAGCGACTCGGTTCCGCGGCCGACACGCCGAAGCGCATCAAGTACCGCAAGCTCACCAAGAGCTGAACCGAAGCGTGGCCCTCGTCCCCCTCCCCATCGATGGGCACCGTGCGTCTCTGCTTCGCGCAGCGGAGGGAGGCGCGCTGGTGCTCGTGGCGGAGCCGGGCGCAGGCAAGACGACGCGCGTGCCGCCGATGCTGCTCGACAGCGGGCTCGCCCATGGCGGGCGCATCGTGGTGGTGCAGCCGCGGCGTATCGCGGCACGCATGGCGGCCGCGCGCATCGCGAACGAACGGGGAGGGCGCCTCGGTGGCGAAGTGGGCTACCGAGTGCGGTTCGACGCCAAGGTCGGACGGCAGACCCGCATCGAGTTGGTGACCGAGGGCATCCTCGCGCGCCGCCTCATCGCCGACCCGACGCTCGAAGGGGTCTCGTGGGTGGTGTTCGACGAGCTGCACGAACGGCATCTCGACAGCGACCTGTCCCTGGCCCGCGCGGAGCGTCTTCGGCGCACCCGCCGCCCCGACCTCGGCATCGTGGCCATGAGCGCGACCCTGGACGCGGGCCCGGTGGCGGAGTTCCTTCGGGCCCCGGCCCTCGAGGTGGAGGGACGCACCTTCCCGATCGAGATCCGGCACGACGACCACCCCGACGACCGGCCGCTCGAGCGCCGCGTCCGGGCGGCGGTGGTTCGGCTGCTCGAAGCGGGCTGCGACGGAGACGTGCTCGTGTTCTTGCCGGGTGCGGGAGAGATCCGGCGAGCGATGGAGGCATGCGAGGGTCCGGCCGAAGCCTTCTCGGTGGAGTGCGTCCCGCTCCACGGCGACCTCGCGGCGGACCAGCAGGACCGCGCGCTCCGGGCAGGGCCGCGGCGTAAGGTCATCTTCGCAACCAACATCGCCGAGACCTCGCTGACGATTCCGACAGTGGTGGCGGTCGTGGACAGCGGGCTCGTGCGGACCGCGACCGTCAGCCCGTGGTCGGGGCTGTCACGGCTCGACACGGTGCCCATCAGTCAAGCGTCGGCGACGCAGAGGGCGGGGCGCGCTGGCCGCACGCAGGCTGGGGTCTGCCACCGGCTCTTCACCGAGGCCGACTTCCGTCGGCGTCCGGAGCGAGACCTGCCCGAAGTGCAGCGCGCGGACCTCACGGCGACGGTGCTGTCCATCCGAGCGGAAGGGGAGACGCCCGCGTCGTTCCCCTGGTTCGAGCGCCCACCCAACAGCGCGCTCGAGGCGGCCGACGTTCTGCTCGAGAAGCTGGGTGCGCTCAGCGAAGACATCACGCCGCTCGGCCGGGCGATGCTCTCGTTGCCGGCGCACCCGCGGATCGGTCGCGTGGCCGCCGAGGCGCACCGCCGGGGTCACACCGACGCCGGCGCGCTGCTCGCGGCGCTGATCCAGGAGCGCGACGTGCGGCTCTCCTCGCGCACCCGGTTCGACGGAGCGCGCCGCCGCGAGGGCGACGAGGTGGCGAGCTCGGACTTGCTGCTTCGCATGGACCAGCTGGAGTCGGTCGGCGCCCGAGCGTCGTTTGGGCAGCTCCGACGGGCGGGACTCGACGGGCGCTCGGTCAAGATGGTGCGGGCCGCCGCGGACCAATTCGCGCGCGCGCTCCGCAAGACGGACCTCGCGGTCACGCCTTCCTTCGACGAGGAAGAGGCGCTCCTGCTGGCCACGCTCGCGGGGTTCCCGGACCGGGTCGCGAAGCGCCTCTCCGGACGACGGCTGGCGATCACCGGTGGGAGTGTGGGTGAGCTCGACGAGGGGAGCGCGGTCCACGACCCGCTCCTCGTGTGTGTCGACGCAGACGAGTGGCGCGGTCGGGTGCGGGTGCGCCGAGCCAGCCAGGTCACGCTCGAGCACCTCATGGAGCTGTTCCTCGACCGCCTCGAGGATGTCTCCGAGACGCGGTTCGACGCCTCGCGGGGGCGTATCACCGCGACGGCGCAGGTTCGGTTCGATGGCCTGGTGGTGGAGGAGAGCCCGGGCACGGTGGATCCAGCGCGCGGGGCAGAGGTGCTGGCGCGCGCGGCGGTCGAGGCGGGGGTGTCCCGGTTCTGCGACGCCGACGCGCTCTCGACCTTGCGCCAGCGCGTCGCGTTCGCCGCGCAGGTCGATGACCGTTTGCCCACGCTCGACGACGCGTGGATGGAGTCGCTCCTGACGCGGCTCTGTGTTGGCAAGTCGAGCTTCGCGGAGCTCCGTGACGCGGGTCTCCTGGATTGGGTGCGCGCGGAGCTGGGCGCGATGCGTACGGTGGTGGACCGACTCGCCCCCGAACACGTGAGCCTGCCCGGCCGCGCGAAGGTCCCCGTGGTCTACGAGGCGGGGCGGCCGCCACACATCGCGTCCCGCCTGCAGGACTTCTTCGGGATCACAGATGGCCCGACGGTGGGCGGCGCGCCGGTGGTGTTGCATCTCTTGGATCCACGTGGCCGCGCGGTGCAGGTCACGACAGACCTCGCGGGGTTCTGGGACCGCCACTACGACGACGTGCGCAAGGAACTCCGGCGTCGCTACGCCAAGCACCACTGGCCCGACGATCCGCGCACCGCCGAGGCCAAACGGCACGGGCGGCGGCGCAAGCGGAAGTAGTCGCGGCTACATGAAGGGGACCAGCGTCGGGATGCCGATGGGTGACCCCGCCGGCTGGCCGAGCTGACCCCCGGTGTTGTCACCCCAGCAGTAGAGCGACCCATCATTGGCGATGCCGCAGACGTGCTGAGAGGAGGCGCTCGAACTCACCTGAATGATGTCGCTCAGCACAGGCGGTTGAAGGCTGTCCTCATCGTCCACGGTGCCTCCGTTCCCCAGCTCCTGCCTTTGGTCGGAGCCCATGCATGACACCCCCTGAGTGCCGTCGAGCCGGATGCATGTTCCCTCGAGGCTCGTCGCCACGAGACTTGTGCTCACGTATCCAGAGATCACGGCCGTAGGGGCACTCAGGTCGACCCCGTGTGAGGTCTTCCCGCGAAACTCGTCTCCCCAGCAGTAGAGCGTGCCGTCGTTGCTCGTCGCACACGCATGCACGTCTCCGAGGGCGAGGCTCGTGATCCCCCCAAGGAAGATCCCCGTCGTTTCAGCTGGGAGCCCGAGGTCCGAAAAGGAGCCGGTGCCAAGCTGACCCTCGTCCCCCTGCCCCCAGCAGAACGCGTCGGTGCTCGAGTTGAGCACGCACGCGAAGTTGCCTCCCAGATGGATGCGGGTCGCCTCCGTCCCGCTCGGCAGGCCGGTCATGTCGACCGGAGCCGCTGCGCCTGAGCCATCTCCCCAGCAGCGCACCTCGTTGTCTCCGCTGCCGCGTTGGACGACACACGTTCTCTGGCCGGCGGCCGCCACATCGAGAATCGCTCCGGGGGGCAAGAGCACAGGACCGGGCGAGCTGCAGGGCGGCGTGCTGCAGTTGGCGGCGGAGTTGGTCTCGTCCCCCCAACATCGGACCTCGCCGATGCCGAGCAGCGCACAGGCGTGACGCGCGCCCGCGGTCAGCATCACGACATCGCTCAGCCCGGGCACCTGCGTCGGCGTTGGCGAACTCTGGATGGTCGTGCCCTGGCCGAGCTGGCCCACAGAGTCATCCCCCCAGCAGTACACCGTCGAATCCGTCATCAGTGCGCACGTGAAGTCTGTGCCCGTCACGACCTGGCGTGGAGCGAGACAGCTGCCACCGAGGCACGACTCCCCTCCGAAGCACGGCCTGCCGCAGCCGCCGCAGTGGGTCTCGTCGCTCGTCGTGTCCGTCTCGCAACCGTCGTCGGTGCCGTTGCAGTCCGCAAGCGGGGCGCTGCACTCGCAGACGGTGCTCACGCACGTCGCGCCAGAGAAGCAGGTGTCTCCACAACCGCCGCAGTTGCTGTCGGTCCCCAGCATGGTCTCGCACCCGAGGATGTCCGGGTTGCACTCGTCGCGACCCATCGGGCAGTCCGGCACGCAGCCGCCGCCCTCGCAGCGTGTGTCGAGCGGGCACACGACCCCGCAGCCGCCACAGTGCATGTCGTTGCTGGACGTGTCGGTTTCGCAGCCGTCGCCCATCATGTCGTTGCAGTCACCGGAGCCGAATGGGCACTCCGCGACGCACGCGAAGTTGTCGCATCGGAACGAGTCGGCGCAGGGGAACCCGCAGCTCCCGCAGTGGTTGTTGTCATCGCGAAGGTTCACCTCGCAGCCGTCCATGGCGTCGCTGTTGCAGTTGCCTGTGTCCATGGGGCACGCGACTTCGCATCCAGCCGCGCCACAGACACTGTCGATGGGACAGGGCGAGTCGCACCCGAGGCAGTGGGCGGGGTCGTTGACGATGTCGATCTCGCAGCCGTTGAACGCGAGGCCGTCGCAGTCGTCGCGGCCCATCGGGCAGACGGTCTGGCACGTCGCGTCCATGCACTGAGAGTCGAGCTCGAAGCAGCGCGCGCCGCACGCTCCGCAGTTCTCGTCGTTGCTGAGGAGCGGCGTCTCGCAGCCGTTTCCGTAGTCGCCGTCGCAGTCGTCCGTGCCGTCATTGCAGTCGTTGACCGCACACCGGAATCGCCCGAGCGAGTCCGCCACACACTCCGACGCTCGGACCTCGAAGCCTCCCGCGCAAGAGTTGAAGCACGCTCCGCAGTCGGTCAGCGAAGAGAGGTCCGCCTCGCACCCGTTGCCCGGCATTCCGTCGCAGTCGCCAAACCCGGGCTCACACGTGTAGGAACACGCCCCGGCGTCGCAGCTGGCACGGCCGTTCGGGACGTCGAAGCACGTGTTCCCGCATCCTCCGCAGTGAATCGGCGAGCGCTCGGTGTCGCTCTCGCAACCATTGCCGAGCGAGCCGTCACAGTCGTCGCGTCCCGCCTCGCAGGTGATCTGGCAGACGAAGTCGTCGCCAATCGGATCGGGCACGCAGGCCCGGCTCGCCGTCCGCGGGATCGCGGTGCAGTCCTGCGTCGCGCAGCCGCAGCTCGTGTCCATGTCGACTGGCGCCTCACACCCGGTCCCCGGATCGCCGTCGCAGTCTGCGAACCCCACGGCGCACGTGTCGACCTCGCAGCGGCCGCGATCGCAGAGCGCCACGCTGGTGTTTGGCAAGCCGCACGAGGTGAGCGCGGAGCCGTCGTCGACGACCCCATTGCAGTCCTGATCGAGGCCGTCGCACGTCTCGGTCCCGTCCGGCGAGATGTCGGGCGCGGCGTCGTCGCAGTCGCCGCCGTTCACCACGAAGCCGGCCGTTGGGCTGCATGACACCATCGCGCCGGACGTCTCCGAACCCCACCCATCGCCGTCGGCGTCTCGGTAGAACACCGCGTCGGTGGCGCCCTCGTCCACGCGCTCGTCGCAGTCGTTGTCTCGTCCATCGCAGACCTCGGCCGCGCCCGCTCCGGTGCGCGGGTCGGCATCGTCGCAGTCGACCGCACTCGGCCCGCCGCACGCCAGGTCAACGAGGCCGTCGCCGTCGTCATCCTCGAAGTCGTTGACGCCGATCGCGAAGTTGGCGCCCCCGAAGCAGTCGTCGTCGACGCCGTTGCACTGCTCGGCCTGGCCGGGGTTCACGCCGTTGTTGTCGTCGTCGCAGTCGAGGTCCAACAGGCTGTGTCCGGCCTGGGGCGCGCAGCTCCGGAGGGTTCCGCTGGCCGCCGATCCAAACCCGTCGTTGTCCAGGTCGCGGAACCAGTCCACCTCGACAGGGGACTCGTCGGTGGTGCCGTCGCAGTCGTTGTCGACGAGGTCGCAGAGCTCAGGTCCGCCGTCGCGGATCGCGGGGTCGGTGTCGTCGCAGTCGCCGCCGACCGCGGCCACGCCTGGACGGGCCGCGCAAGACTCGGTGGGTCGAGTCGAGTCGCCCTGGCCGTCGAAGTCGGCGTCGATGAAACCCGCGATGAGGACCTCCTCGGCCACCATGCCGTCGAAGTCGTCATCGAGGCCGTTGCAGACCTCCGGTACGGTGTTGTTCACCCCCGGGCGCGTGTCGTCGCAGTCCACGCCGCACGCGCGCGTCCCGTCTTCAGCGACGTTGCAGCACCGCGCCGCGAACTCGCCGTCCCCGTCATCGTCGACTTCGCCGAAGGTGGTGTCGTCGCAGTCCTCGTCGTGGTCGTCGGCGTCGCAGCGCTCGGGGTTGCCGGGGAATCGGTTGTCATCCTCGTCGTCGCAGTCCCGCCCGAGCGGCAACCCGTCGTCGCCTCGGCAGTCGCGGTCGAAGAACCCGTCGCCGTCTCGATCGGGCGCTTCCGACCGGCAGGCGCGCGCGACCTCATCGCAAACGTCGAGCGTGCAGTCGATGCCATCATCGCAGCGGGGCGGCGGGCCAGCTTCGCACCGCCCGCCTTCGCAGCGCTCCTCGCCGTTGCAGAAGAAGCCGTCGGAGCAGTCCTCGGCGCCCATGCACTCCGGCGCCGCGTCGCGCTCCGTGCCCGCGTCGTCGGCCGCCGCGTCGGGTTCGACCGGGTCGGGATCGCACGCGCTGGCAAACGCCATGGCCCCCGCACACAAGAGCGCCATCCCTCGCCACGCACGTCGCTTCACATCGACCCCCATCCAAGCCTCCTCATCATGCCGAGTGCCGACCACGTCCGACAAGAACTCCCCGTTCTGGACCGGCCCGTCGCGCACACTTCGCCAACGCCCTCACGACAACGCGCGAGTGGTACGCTGCCAATCCCGTGGCAGACGAGGAATCTGGGGAGCCCGACGAAGACGACCTCTCGGGGCAGGTCTTCGGCAACTACCGTGTGCTCTCGCGGCTGGGTGAGGGCGGGATGGGAGCCGTGTACCTCGCGCATCACCAGCTGATCGACAAGCAGGTGGTCATCAAAGTCCTGCACCCGGAGATGGCCAAGCGCCCTGAGTTCGTCGAGCGATTTCATCGCGAGGCCAAGGCCGCGACCTCGATCGGGCACGAGCACATCGTCGACGTGACGGATATGGGCCAGCTGCCGGACGGCTCGCCGTTCATCGTCATGGAGTACCTCGAGGGGCGCTCGCTCGGCGATCTGCTGCTGGACGAGGGAGCGCTGCCGATCGGAAGGGCGATACGCCTGGTGCAGCAGGTGTGCGACGCGCTCGCCGCCGCCCACGACAAAGGGATCATCCATCGCGACATGAAGCCCGACAACGTGTTGGTGCTCGAACGGCGCGGTGAGGACTTCGTGAAGGTGCTCGACTTCGGCATCTCGAAGTTCCTGGCCGACGAGGAGCAGATCAAGCTCACCCAGACCGGCATGGCCATGGGCACGCCGTCCTACATGTCGCCCGAGCAAACCCAGGGCCTCGACACGGTCGATCATCGTACCGACCTCTACGCGGTTGGCGTGATGCTCTACGAGCTGTTGAGCGGAGACGTCCCCTTCACGGCGTCCACGTACGCGGCGCTGATCCTCAAGGCGGTCACCGAGCCGCCGCCGCCGCTCCGGGAAGCGAGGCCCGACGTGCCCGAGACGCTCGAGGCGGTGGTGCTCTCGGCGCTGGCGAAGAAGCCGGAGGGCAGGCCGGCGGATCTGCGCGTTCTTTCGGATGCGCTCGCCCCGTTCAGCTCGCTCGACGCGCCCGCGCCGGCGTCTCTCTCCTCCGCGCCGGGCGAGTCCACCGGTCCGCTCGGGCCGGGCTGGACGAAGGGGCCGACGCTGCTGGCGAATTCCGCCGCGGAGCTCCCCACGGAACGCCCCGGCGCCAATGATGCGGCGCTCCCCGCCACCCGCGCCGCGATCGAGTTGGACCCGCCCCTGGGGGGCCCCATTTCGCGGTCGAGCCTGGAGGATACCGCGTTGCCCGAGCCCTCCGAGCGCTCGGAGAGTTCGGTCGAACCGGAGGCGGAGCGCGTCACCGGCCGGGCGTCCCGCGGACTCTGGATTGGAGCGGGGCTCGTCGCTGCCGCGCTGGTAGGCGGGCTCATCTTGTGGAACCGCGCCCCGGCCCCCACGCCTCCGCCGCCCGCGCCGGAAGAAGTGCATGTTCGCATCCGGGTGGCGCCGGCCGACGCGACGGTCGAGATCGACGGCGTGCGATTCGACAACCCCGTCGAGGCGCAGCGGCTCCGTTCGCTGTCCCCCGTGCGACTGCGCATCCAGCACCCCGGCTACGAGCCGGTCGAGCGCATGGTCGTGTTCGACGAGGACCGCGCCTACGACATCCAGCTCGCGCCGGTCGCAGCATCGCCTCCCGATGCGGGCATCTCGGTCTCCGATGCGGGCGCACCCGAAGAGGAGCCAGCGCCCGAGCCCACGGCCGCGCGCCCGCCACGTGAGGAACCCGACCCCGACGGTCGCCCATCCCGTCAAGGAATCTATCGTGGCCGCCGAACGGTCTTGAGGGACGACTTCTGATGACGCATCGCCTCTCTCACATGCTCCTCGCCTGCAGTCTCGCCTTCGGGGCTGTGGCGCATGCGCAGGACACGGACGACCCACCGCGCCCCGCGGATGCCTCTGCCAGTGACCCGGCGGATGAGGCCGAGTCCACGAGCCCGGCGGCGGATGCCGAGGACGCGGAGCTGACCCCATCCGAACCGGATCCCGAAGCGGCCCAGGAGGAGGCCCGCACTCGGTTTCAGCAGGGGGTCGCGCTGGCGCGGGCCGGGAACTGCCGAGGCGCGCTGGCGGAGCTCGCTGCGTCCTACGAGCTGTTCCCCCGGCCCAATACGCTGTTCAACATCGCGCAGTGCCAGGAGGAGCTGCATCGGTACGACCTCGCGGTCTCCGCCTACGAGCGCTATCTCGAGGCCGCGCCCGAGGACGATCCGGAGCGCGCGACCGTGACGGCGACCATGCGCGCGCTGCGAAATCTGCTGGGCACGATTCGCTTGTCCTCGAACACGGTGGCGGAGGTCTGGCTCGACGACCGGGTGGTGGGTGAGTCCCCGGGCGATGTGCTGGTCCCTGGTGGAGCGCACGTACTCGAACTTCGCGCGACGGGCTTCCTCCCGGAGCGTCGAGAGGTGCAAGTCGCGGCGCGCCGAACGGTGGAGGTCGAGGTGACTCTCGCCGAAGAGACGGTCATCGAGCAGCACACGACGGTGGAGCAAACGACCATCGAGCGTACGACGATCGAGCAGACCATCCAGCGTCCCCCGCTGCCCTCTGGAGTGTTCTGGGGGGGCGTCGCGCTGAGCGTCGTGACGGCCGGGGTCGGCGGCTACTTTGGGTTCAGCGCGCTGACGCTCTCGTCGGCGGAGCGCGACCGGGACCTGCGTCTGCCGCCCGACACGGCGGGCATCGAGGAGGCTGCGATCTTGGCCGACGTGTTCTACGCCACCGCGTTCGTCTTCGCCGTGGCGACCGTCATCGTCGCTCTCTTCACCGACTGGGATCCGCCCGCGGCGCCGGAAGAGACGGAGCCGGGCGAAGCCGAGCAAGCGCGTCTCGAGTGGACCGGCGCCAGCCTGGAGGGCGCGTTTTGATGCGCCTCAGCATGGTTTGGTGGGTCTGCTTCTTGGGCGGGTGCAGCCTGCTCGGGCTCACGGATGTGCCGCCGCAAGGCGAGTGCGACCGATGCGAAGAGCTCAACCTCATCGAGCTGCCGCCCGACTGCATGAGCTGGCAGTGCGGCGCCGACAACATGTGCGTGGTGGACCTGATCGACCAGGACGGCGACGGCGCGCCGTTCGAGCGATGCGCGTTGGACGAGCGGCCCGCGGACTGCGACGACCTCGACGGTGCGAACACGCCGGGCAACGCAGAGGAGTGCGACGCGCGATCGAACGACTGCGACGAAGCCATCGATGAAGGGCTCGAGCTGGTCCCGACGGTGCTGGCCAGCACAGGGGAGTTGGCAGGCGTGTCATGGGCCCGTATCGCGGAGGGCCGCTTCGTCGCGGCGGGGTTCACCACCGAGCGCAGCATGAGTCTGGTCGAGGCCGACGATCCCATGCAGATCCGCCCGGTCCCCCTGCCCGCGTTGGGGGCCAGCACGTCTGTCGCGGCGTTCGGCGAGGAGCGGGCCGTGCTGTATGCGGGGAGCGAGTGCGGCGCGATGCGGGTCTTGCGATGGGGGCGTGACGTGACGGTGGCGGCGTCCGATGCGCTCCCCCGTTTCGGCGGATGCAACGGGGACAACCCGATGGTCGCCCCGGTGCTGGCGCTCGACAGCGAACGCCGCGGCCTGGCCCTCTCCCAGACAGAGACGCGCGAAACGTGCGTGGCTTCCGGGGGCGGTCGCCTCTTCGCGTCGCTGATCACGCGCGACGACATGGACTGGAATCCTGAGCCCGCGGCGCTCCCGCTGGGGAGGCACGATGGACTCGGGCCCCCCGCGCTGCTCGCCTTGGACGAGCTCGACTTTGTGGTCGCCCGGGTGGAGGCGGAGACACTGCACCTCACGCAGGTGGAGGTGAGCGCCGCCGACCTCAGCTTGACCGCGCGGGAGCTGCACTCCGAGCCGTGCGGCGCCAGCTGCGGGTTCGTGTCGCTCGCGAGCGCCGTCATCGAAGGCGTACGCCAGCTGGGGCTCGCGTTCCGGGCGGGGGGGTGCGCAGACGGCGAGCTTCGGCTGCTTCGTTTCACCGTCGACGGCACCACCGTCACCCGGATCGACGAGGCGCTCTCCCTCGCGTCGGGTGACCCGTCACGCGTCGCGCTCGCGGCTCGCCCCGAGGCTCCTTCTTGGGCGGTCGCCTGGTCCGACGCAGGGAGCGTGCAAGTCGAGCGCGCCCCCTCCGAGGCACCCATCGCGGCGATCTCCGTGCCGACCGTGGGACGGGTCGAAGAGGCGATGTCACTCGCCTACTCCGACGCGATGTCCATCGCGGTGTACGACCCGAACACGCCCGCGCTGACGGCCGCGAGTCTAGACTGTCCGCCTCGCGAGGAGCCCGCCGAGGAGTGATTCTCAGGGGAGGCCCCAGAGCCATTGCTCCGCCTCGCGCGGATCGCTGAACGTGCGCCACTGGATGGGCGGAGACATCACCCAGAGGACCGCGGTGATCATGCCTTCGAGGAGCGCGGAGCCGGCCACGATGGCGTAGGCACGAATGCGCGTCTCGATCAGCTGCTCGTTTGCGCTCACCCACTCCGTGAAGCGCCGACGTCGCACCGAGCTGCGCGGCGTGCCCCGGAGATCGTGAAGCAGCAGGTAGCGCCGCGCGTCCACCGCCAGGATCGCCTCCACTTGGGTGTACAGGCTGTCGCCGTCGAGCGCCTCGTCGGTCGCTCCCTCCGGCACGCGAACGACGATCAACCCGTCTCGCTCCTCGACGATGTACCTCACCGGGCGGGGCTGGCGTCCGGACCCATCTCGAGGCGGAGCACGCTCCCGGCTTCGATGGCCTCGTGGGGCAGCCGGAAGTCGGTCAGCGCCTCGCCGTCGACGGAGGCGGCGGTGACGATGGGCGCTGCGTCGCTGGCGTCCGGCGCTTCGATGGTGAACACGCCGTCGCCGACCGCGATCTCCGTCCGTGTCGCCAGCGGGCTGGCCATCAGGTAGTGGTCCTCACCGGCGATCGTGTAGAGCCCCATGGTCGTGAACACCAGCCATGCGCTCAGCGTGCCGCCATCGTCGTTGCCCGGCAGCCCCGTGGGGCCGTCGCCGTACATGGTCTGGGCGATCCACCGGCTCCAGCGTGACGTGGACGCGGTGTCGCCGAGCGCCGCGTAGACGAAGCTGGCGTGAAGGTCTGGCTCGTTGCCATGCCAATACCACTCGGGCGCCAGCAGGCTGCGTCGTTCGCGGAGCGATTGCGCGAAGAAGAAGTCGAGGCGCTCGAACAGCCGCGCCTGGCCGCCCACCTGCTCCGCCAAGCCGGGGAGGTCGTGCGGCACGTACCAGAGAAACTGCCACGCGTTGCCTTCGCTGTAGAAGTCCTGCCAGCGGTCCTCCCGGAAGCTCTCCACGTAGCGTCCGTCGTCGTGGCGGCCGACGAAGAACTCCCGCTCCGGGTCCCATGTGTTGCGCCAGCTGCCCGCGCGCTCCCGGAGCGCCGCGGCTTCTTCGTCTTCGCCGAGCGCGTCGGCCAGGTGGGAAAGCGCCCAGTCCCCGTAGGCGTACTCGAGCGTCTTGCTCGCGCTCCAGCCGCCCGTCTCGACCGGCACGAATCCCAGGTCGTCGTAGGTCTCGGCGTGTCCACGCCCACCGAAGTTCTCGCTCGCTTCGCCGTAGGCGCTTCGCAGCATGGCGTCGTACGCGGCGCGCAGGTCGAAGTCCCGGAGTCCTTTGCGCCACGAGTCGGCCATCGTGATCGCGGCGGGCTCGCCCAGCATGCCTCCGGTGTACCCGTGGCCGAGCGGCCAGCGCGGCATTGCGCCCCCGTCGACGGCCATCTGCGTCAGCGACCGCAGCATGTCGGTCTGCACGTCGGGATAAGCGAGGGTCAGCAGCGGGTGAAGCGTTCGGAAGGTGTCCCAGAGGGAAAAGTCGGTCGAGTAGCGGAAGTCAGCCGTCTCGACCGTGTCGTTGATGCTCCGGTAGCGGCCATCGACGTCCGTCGCGAGCGTCGGCATCAGAAGTGAGTGATAGAGCGCGGTGTAGAAGCGGCGGAAGTCGGTCTCGGTGCGCGCGTGAATGCGGATGCGGGACAGCCACGCTTCCCATTCCGCGACTGTCGCGGCGCGTACGGCGTCGAGGTCGAACCCGGCCGTCTCCGCGTCCAAGTTGGCGCGCGCGCCTTCGACGTCGACAAACGAGATCGCGACCTCGGCGCGCACCACGCTGCCCTCGCTCGGGTCGAATGTCAGCCAGGCCCCGCTCACTCCGCCGCTTGCGCTCGCCTCTCCGGCGCGGGTCGTCTCGCCCTCCCACGTCCCGACAGAGGCGAACGCACGGTCGAAGCGGGCGACGAAGAACACGCGCACGCCGCCGAAGCGCCCCGAGTAACCTCCCGCGAGGCGCGTGAACCCAGAGACCTCACGCGTTTCCGCGTCGACCTCGATGCTGCCCTCGACGGGGCGCATGTTGCGGGCGAGCTGATGACCGACGTCGAGCAGGACTCCCTGCGCGGCGCCCTCCTCAAACGTGTAGCGGTGTTGCGCGACGCGCTCGCTGGCGGCGAGTTCGACCCGCACCCCCCGCTCGAGCTCGACCGCGTAGTAGCCGACGCTCGCCTCTTCGGAGCCCTCCACGATGCGGTCCTTGGCGGCCGTCTGGTCGACGTACGCGTCATCCCACTCGCCGAACGGCATGAGCGCGAGGTTCCCGTAGTCTGGGATGCCGGTGCCGTGCATGCGGGCATGGCTGAAGCCCGAGATGAACTCGTCGTCCGCGGAGTAGCCGGCGCAGTGCGTGAACTCGACGCCGACTCCCACGGATCCCACCGTGTCGGGCCCCGGTCGAACCATGCCGAACGGCCTCTGCGGCCCCGGGAACGCGCTTCCGAGGTCGTTGAAGCCGAGTCCGCCGGTGCCCAGAAACGGGTCCACGAGATCGGTCAGCGGGGTGGGCGCGGGCATGCTGGGCGGGGGCGGACCGGCGTCGGGGACGACCTCCGCGTCGGGGCCAGCGTCCTCCGGCTCCGACGCCCCGGAGCACGCACTTCCAAGGATAAGCACAAGGCACCACAACCAGGGGACTGCACGTCGCATCCCTCTGAGCTTATACCGCCCGGGCGTGCCCGTCTCGGGGCCGGTCGAAGTGCGACCCGTCACGGTGGGCGCCGGTGAGCGTGAACCCGGGTTGGCGATCCGCTCTTGGACCACCGGCTCGCCCCCGCATCGGGGGTGGCACCGATCCTGCTCAACGGGAGGCGTCTCCCGGTGTGCGCGGTCCTGCGCGATCGACTCGGGGACGGTACGCTGCGGACGCGGAGGGACAATGACGATGTTGGATGGCTTCTTGGGCGGGCATTGGAAGAGTGGGCTGCTCGCGGCGGCGACGATCGGCGCCTGCATCGCGATGAGCGGAACGGCCCACGCCCAAACGGTGACCGTCCAGGGCCAGGTTCAGGTGGGAGGCCAAGGCTATGGCCAGCCTCCTGCCGGGTACGGACAAGCGTCGGGCACCGTGTACGTGCAGCCCCAGTACCCGCAGCAGCAAGCGCAGCCTCAGCCTTACTACCAGCCTCAGTATCAGGCCCCTCAGCGACAGGTTCGCTATGAGGAGCGGACCAGCAGCATCCCGGGGTTGTGGATCCCGGGCATCATCATGTTCGGGGTGAGCTACGGGCTCGGTGGCCTCTCGGGCCTCCTTTCGAACGGGGACTACTCCGACTGGATGTGGGTGCCCGTCATCGGTCCGTGGGTGGCGCTCACGTACTCGGACTTCGAGGATGAGGTGGTCGGCGCCATCGTTGGAGGAGTGGTCCAGGCGGCCGGGCTCGGCATGTTCATCCTGGGAATCGCGCTCCAGCGCACCTACCGCGTCGCGGTCTACGCGCTCGATGAGGGCGACCCTGAGTCACCGGAACTCGCCTTCGACCTGCTGCCGGCGCCCGGCGGTGGACAGCTCGGGCTTAGCCTCACGCATTTCTGATCCCGACCGCCCTCGAACGACGTGACGCCGGTCTTCTCAGGCCGGCGTCGTGCGTTTCATGTGCATTGAGCCAAGGCCCTCGCGTCGACGGTGAACCGGGAAGCTATTCGGCTGGGCCTCGTACCGTAGAGAGATGAAGGAAGAAGAGGTCATCGACGGCATCGAGACGACATGCGAAGTCCCGTCACCGGACGACTATTCCGTGGCAGGACATCTCGCGGCCGCCATCTCGAGACGGTACGAGCTCGAATTGAAGACCCACTGGGTCCTCTTCTGTCCGGAGTTGGACGTCGACGAGGAGCGCCTGAGGCCTGCGTACGCGGTCGTCCCGCGAGACTGGTTCCCTCAGGCGGAGTTCACACTCGCGCAGGCTCCGCCGCTCGTCATCGACGTCGCTAGCAAGGCAGAAGCCAGGCATGTGTTCGACCGCCGCGTGCCTGCGCTGCTCTCCATCGGTTGCAAGGATGTCTGGGTTTGTGACATCGCGAGCGGTCTGTTGCGTGCCTTCAACGTCGACGGGTCCGCGTGGTCAGGACCCCTGAAGGACAGCATTCGTCTCCCGCCGTTCGAGGACACCGAAGTGGGCCTCAGGTCCTGACGCTCCGCCGCCCCACGGACAGCCCAGAGACGTCGTACGGCCAGATGGCCGAGCCGGAGGTCGTGATGCGGATCGACGAGCGCGACCGGGTGACGAGTCGATGCGGTGCATCGGTCAGGAGGGACGCGCAGCAGCGGGGCTCGCTCCCACCGGCGAGGTGCGTTGCGACCTCCGCAGCGGACAACTAGGACACCCGTCGGTAGCTGGCCATGAACCGCCGGACGGGCGGGTCCTCTTTGTCCAAGAAGTCTTCGAACGCGATGCTCTCGAAGCGAGGGGCGTCTCGGAGGTGCAGCACCGCGTCCAGCTCGCTCCGTGCCAGCGGCCATGGTGGGAGTGCGGTCGCTTCGCCCGCGTCGCGCCCTCGTGCGACCAGCAGCAGCGTGCCCCCGGGTCGGACCGCCCCGCACAGGGACCGAAGCACTTCCGCGCGCGGCTCCGCGGGCAGTGCCTGGAGCGTGTAGATCTCGCAGACGAGATCAAAGCGACCGTCCCACGTTTCCGGCAGGTGGCGCGCATCCTGGACCGAGAATTGGACCTCTTCCCCGAAGCGCCCGCGAGCGTGCTCGACGGCCGTTCCCGACACATCGAAGGCCTCGACGGAGTATCCGGCTTCCGCCAGCGCCCGGGCGTTGTCACCATAGCCACACCCGACGTCCAGGGCGTCCCCCGCGTGCGTCGAACGCGCCTCCTCGAGCCAGCGAACCAAGTGCGGGTTGGGAACGAGGTCTGCCCACGGTACGACCGCGTCGCCGCGGCGCGCCTCGTCGTAGAGCGTCTCGAACCACTCGATCGCGTCCCCCTGCTCCGCTGCCTGCTGCGCGAGCTCCCTCGCACGTCGCCGCTCCCCCATGCTCACCCTCCGTTGACCACCTCGAGCAGGCGGTCGCCGTACGCCTCGATGCGTGACGGACCCATGCCAGCCACCTCCGAGAGCGCGTCCTTGTCAGCGGGCTTGTCCGCCGCGATCTCCATAAGCGTGCGGTCGTGGCACACCACGTAGGCCGGCACGCCCTTCTTCTTGGCCATCTCCATGCGGACCTCGCGCAGCCGCTCGAACAGCTCCGGGTCCATGTGCGCCGGAGGCTCCCGCTTGGCCTTCGCGCTGGCACTGCGCGCCTTCTTGCTCCCCGACTTACCGCGCTTTCCGACGTCGGCGTGCGGCGGCAGGACGCGGATCGTGCTTTGCCCCTTCATCGCGGAGATGCCCAGCGGCG
Organism: Sandaracinaceae bacterium; assembly: GCA_045106715.1. Lineage (GTDB taxonomy): Bacteria > Myxococcota_A > Polyangia > Polyangiales > Sandaracinaceae. Next base: position 11,900 of record JBGCFC010000259.1, on the reverse strand, counting down.
TCAGGTACGGCATCGGGTAGCGGTCGGTGGTGATGTCCACCATGCCCGCGCTGACCAGCCGGCGCAGCATCGCGCGCACCCACGGCAGCGACTCGGCCTCGAACAGGCCGTGCGTGCTCAACCGGTCCAGCCGCATGCGCCGGACCTGGGCGTCGGCGTCGCCGTGCAGCATCTTGGCGATGGCCGTCAGACCGGCTCGGCCCTGCGCCCGCGCCACGCCGCTGAGCGCCTTGCGCACCGTGATCGCGTCGTCGTCGCTGACCGCACGCTCCTCGCCGCCGGCGCCCTCGAGCCGCTCGCACACGTCGCAGTGGCCGCAGCCGCCGAGCAGCTCTTGCTCGTCGCCGAAGTAGCGCAGGATGAAGTCGTGCCGGCAGCTGCCCGCTTCGACGTAGCGCAGAAGATCGCGGAACATCTTCCACTGCTGCTCGACCAGGGCCTTGGGCGGGGATGAGCCGTCTCGGCCCCCGAACTCGATCAGGCGCCGGCGCAGCCCGATGTCCGCGGCGCCCAGCATAAGGAGCCCGAACGCCGGCTGCCCGTCCCGCCCTGCGCGCCCAACCTCCTGGTAGTACGCCTCGATGGAGCCCGGCACCGTGTAGTGCACCACGCAGCGAATGTCGGCGCGGTCGATGCCCATGCCAAAGGCGTTGGTCGCCACGACCACGTCGAGTTCGCCGGCCGCGAACGCCTCCGAGATCTGTCCTCGCTCGTCGGCGCTCCGGCCCGCGTGGTAGCCGCCCGTCCGCCACCCCGCCGCGGCCACGGTCGCGCTCAGCTCGTCGGTCTTCTTGCGTGTGCCCGCGTAGACGATCGCCGCTCCGGTCGGCGCCGACGGAGTCCCGATGGCCTCCTTGATCGTCGACAGCGTCACCCGCGTGCGGGCCGCCCCGGCGTCGATCTCCTCAGCCGCGAGGTGTAGGTTGGGCCGGGCAAACCCACGCAGGATCTGCTTCGTCCCGGGGCCCAGGTCCAAGCGCGCGAGGATCTCTTCCCGCACGTCCGGGGTGGCCGTGGCGGTGCAGGCGATGACCCGCTTGGCACCGACCTCGCGCACGACCTCGCCGAGCCGAAGGTAGTCCGGGCGAAAGTCGTGCCCCCACTGGGAGATGCAGTGTGCCTCATCGATGGCGATGAGCGGCGGGGCCATCCTGCGGATCGTGTCCACCACCCCGCTGTGCGCCAGCCGCTCGGGCGCGACGTAGACGAGCTGATAGCGTCCATCCCGCATGCCCGCCGCACGCTCGCGGCGCTCCGTCGCCCCCAGGTTCGACGCCATGTACGTCGCCTCGATGCCGCGCTCGCTGAGCGAGCGGACCTGGTCCTCCATGAGCGCGATGAGCGGGCTGACCACGATGGTCGTACCGGGAAGCTCGGTCGCCGGGAACTGGTAGCAGAGCGACTTGCCGCCGCCGGTGGGCGCGATGGCGAGCACACGCCCGCTGCCCTCCAGCAGCTCGGAGATCGCCTCCCTCTGCCACGGACGGAACGCCTCGAGCCCGAATCGCTCGGACAGATGCTGTTCCCACGTCTGCTCGCTCATGATCGGCGCCGCACCATACATCAGCCCCCCCGAGGCGCACCCTCCGCCGAGGCGGAGAGGGGACCAGACGCGCCTGCTCTCGCGGGACTGACGGCAATCGCGTGCGAAAGGGTGCTGCCGCGAGCCACACCACCCGATCCGCTACAGTCGCCCGATGTCGTCGCTGGAGATCCACGAGCGTCTCGAAAGGTCCGACGACTACCGCGGTGACCACGCCCGACCCACCGTCGAGGTGGTCCGGCAAGCCGACTCGTCCCTGGACCTTCCGCTCCGCCGAACATGGGCATGGGATCTCGCGGTGCTCTCGTCCGGCCTGCTGGTCGCGTCGGGGCTCGCCACCGCGGTGCACGCGAACGCCCTCGCCCCTGGGTCGGTGCTGCCCGCCATCGTGGCGTGCGCTGCGTGGGTGGGCGTCGGCCTGCTTCGCATCGCGTTCTCGCTCCGTAACCACGCGCAGACTTCGCGTCGGGCAACGGCGGCAGCCAAGCAGAACCTTCTTCGGGTCGGTCGGCTTCGAATCCAAGACGACACGCTCCACGCGGACGCGCGCGAAGACGAACGTGAGCTCTGGAACGGCCGAGCGCGGCTGGCCGACGTGCGCGCGGTTCGTGTGGTCGAGGAGGCCGGGCTGTGTCGCGTGCGGGTGGAGCTGGACGGCGGGCGAGAAGTCACTGCGCTGGAGGGGATCCAGGACGCCAAAGACGCGGAGCGAGTCGCGAAGTACCTCCGACGTCAGGCCCGCGTCTCCTGAGACGCCCGGCGCGCATCGGAGCAACAAGGGCTCTCCGGCGCGGCGCTCCAGAGGTACAGTTCGTCCATGCCGACCCGAGTCCTTCAAGCGGTGCTCGTCTCCGCCCTGGCGATCGCCGTCTTCACACCGACCGTGGCCAAGGCCGACCCGTACGTCGGTATCGGTCTCGGGCCGGCGCTGCGGCTCGACGACTGGCCGAACCAATTGCGCGTCGAGCAGGAGATCGGCTACTCGTTTGACGGTCGCGGCGGGTTCTTCCTGTCGTTCGCGCCGATGCAGTCATGGGGCGCGGACTTCTGGGTGCTGTCTCTGCCCCTGGGCATCGGCGGGCTGTTCGATATCTTTCACAACTCGGACGTGACGTTTCAGCTCGGCCCGATGGGCCACGTGGGGTTCGCCCTCGCGGGCGACTTCGACGGCAGCGATCGCGATCCCGACGCCTGGTTCTACTTCGGGGGCAACTTCATGTTGAGGTTGCTCGTCCTGAACGACCGGTTGGGCATTTACGTCAAACCCATCGGGCTCGAGTTCGGTGTGGGCGACGGAGACTCGAGACGGGGGCACGGAGACATCGTCGCGCGCTACTACCTGTCCGGAGGGATTCAGTATTACTTCTGAGATCACACCGTTCCGGGGTCGCGTCGCGATCACCGGCGTCACCGGCCTCGCCGGTCAACAGCTCGCGCCGCGACTGAAGGCGGACGGAGCGACCGTCATCGGCGTCTCGCGGAGCGCGGCGCGCGCGCGCGGCAAGGTGCCCGCGCTGTCGGACGCGATCCGCTGGGGCGGCGCGGACGCGGCGTTCGAGGAGGGCGCGTTCCATGGGCTCGATGCCGTGGTGCACCTCGCGGGGGAGCCCGTCTCCGGGCGTTGGACGCGCGACAAGAAGCGGCGGATCGAGCGAAGCCGGGTGGAGGGCACGCGCCGGGTCGTCGACGCGATCGAGCGGGCCGAAACGCCTCCGAAGGTGCTGATCAGCGCCAGCGCGATGGGCATCTACGGAGACCGCGGCGAGACGGCCGTCACCGAGGAAGAACCGTACGGAGACGACTTCCTCGCGCGGGTCTGCAAGGGGTGGGAGCGCGAGGCCCAGCGTGCCGAATCGCTCGGGGTGCGCGTGGTTCGCATGCGGATCGGGCTGGTGCTCAGCCCCGACGGGGGTGCGCTCGGTTCGATGCTGCCGATCTTCAAAGGCGGCATCGGCGGCCGGCTGGGTTCGGGAACGCAGTGGTGGTCCTGGATTCATCTCGAGGACCTGGTCGCGTTCATCGCCCGCGCGCTGGCCGACGAGCGGATGGAGGGCGCCTACAACGTCGTCTCGCCGGATCCGATTCGACAGATCGATTTCGCCAAGACGCTCGGCGGGGTGCTCGGTCGGCCCACCGTGCTGCCGACGCCGGGCTTGGTGCTCAAGACGGTGCTCGGGGGCTTCGCGGTCGAGGTGCTCGGCAGCCGCCGGATCCTGCCTCAACGCATGACCGCGTCCGGGTTTCACTTTCGGTTCACCGACCTCGACGCGGCGCTCCGAGACTTGCTCGAGGCGCCGTCGCCTGGATGAGCCCCGACTACGAAGCGGTCCCCTACGAGGGCCACCCCATCGAGTACGCGTCTCCGGAGGCCCTCGCGCTCGCCGCGCGTCGGTGTGGGGGGCCGCGTGTCTCTCTCGAAGGGCAGCGGGTGTTGGATCTCGGCTGCGGCGATGGAGCGCACCTGCTGCCGCTCGCCTTTCATCACCCCGACTGGACGCTCGTGGGTGTCGACCGGAGCCCCCGGGCGATCGAAGCTGCCCGTTCGGCGGCGGCGTCGGTGGGCGTCACGAACGTGCGCTTCGAGGTCGCCGACGTGCGGTCTTACGCTCCGACCGAGTCGTTCGACACGATCACCGCGCACGGGATCTACAGCTGGGTCGACCGGGATGCGCGGGCGAGCCTTCGGCGCCTCATGGCCCAGTCGTTGTCGCCAACGGGCCTTGGCTATGTGTGTTTCAACGCGCAGCCGGGGTGGGGGGTACGCGGCCGAGTGCGCGACCGCCTGCGTGGGCGAAGCGTGGAGGAGGCGCGTCGCGTCGCGCGCGGGCTCGCAGAGTTGGTCCGTGACGCCGAGGACCCCTGGGGCCAGCTGCTGGCACGGGAGCTGGCGCGCATCGACGCGGCGTCGGATGGGTACCTCGCCCATGAGTACCTGACCGAACACAACACCGCCTTCTGGCTCGAGGAGGTGGTCGCCGGTTTTCAGCAGGCGGGCCTCCGTTACGCGGGGGACGCGCAGGCGTTGCATCCGGAAGGGCAGGTGTCTCCGACGCTGCGCGCGGCGGTCGCCGACCTGAGCGCGGCGGAGCGAGACGCGACGCAGCTCGTCGACCTGCTCGCCTATCGACAGCTCCGCGGCGCGGTGTTTGTGCGGGAGGACGCTCCCACCAACGGGGCGGATCCGGAGGAGGAAGACGCCTGGGTCGACGAAGCGTCGCTCTACGGTGTCCTCGAGGTCACGAGTGATCCGTTCGATCTGTCGCCAGGGGTCGAGGAGCCGTTCGTCTCAGGGCACACCGAGGTCCGGGTTGTGAGCGGCTTGGCGAAGATGGCCGTGCTCACGATGAGCAGCCGCTACCCGGACGCGTTCCGCTTCGATGAGCTGGTGCAGCTCGCGGCGGACGGACTTGCGGGCCGTGGGTTCCGCCCCGATCTGGATGCAGCGCCGGCGCTTCGAGAGGGGCTGGCGCAGCTGCTCCAACACCACATGATTCGCGCCCGCCTGTCGTGTCCCCGGGTGCGCGTCGAGCCCACCCAATCTCCAACCGCCACCCGCCTCGCGCGGTTCGAGGCGCAGACGCGCTCCCCCACGACCCCGCTGCACTCGATCTTGCCACTCGACCCGCTGGACCGCGCGCTCACGGTTGCTCTCGACGGACGCTCGCTCGACGCGGTGGCCGAGGCCGTGACCGACGCCATCACGGAGGGACGGCTCACGCTCGAGGGAGTGCCGGACAGCGCGTTTCGGGTGCAGCTCTTCGTGCGCGAGCGCATCGAGCCCTTGGTCACGTTGCTCGGGCGTTGGGGGTTGCTCGAGCGCGGCGACCGGTGATCAGCGGAGCGCGGTCTGGATGGCCGCGCGCACTTCGGCGTTGCGCTCGGACTCGAGTCGCGCCCGAAGGGCGTCTCCGCCGATGTGCGAGCGACCGAGGGCCTGCGCCGCGACCTCGCGGACGAGCGGGGAGTCATGCGTCAGGAACGAGGTCAGCTCGCCTTCGACGCGGCGTCCGAACCCCCGCCCGAGCGCCCGCACCGCTTCACGCACCAGCAGATCGGACTGCCGCGGCGTTTGTGCCACCGCCATCAAGAAGGTGCGGGAGGCCGGCACTGGGAACGCGCCCGCAGCACCGACGGCGCGAAGGCGCACGTACGCTGGCTGGGAACCGTCGTCGTAGAGGGCGACCAGATGCAGCAGCGCGGCGTCCCCCATCCGCTGCCATGTGGCGTCGTCCGGCACCGTCTCGAACCCCGTCAGCAGGGCGCGCACTTGGTCGCGCGAGGGGGCCTGCTGGGCCGACGCCGGCGCGGCGGCGAGGAGCAGGACCAGGACGGAGAAGGACAAAAGACAGGCGCGCACTCCGAGAACATAGCAGGCAGCGCCACCGCGCGGCAGGGCGCGTTGCGATGCCCCTATTCAGGGATGGGGGCAAATCGGACACCGGGCATGCACCCTGCTATGGTGAAGCCTTGATTCTTCGCACCGAGACCGTCGACCAAGCGATCGACGGGGCCGAGCGGCGGACTTTCGTGAAGGAAGTCCTCATGACGCCCGGGCCTCACCCGCTGGGCATGGTGCGAAAGCGCTTGCCTCCACCGTCGCGCAGCCGGGGCGCCATCGTGCTGGTGCACGGCTACGCGCAGAACCGGTACACCTGGCACAGCTCCCGCCGCTCGTTCGTGAACTACCTCGCGGATGATGGTTGGGACGTCTTCAACGTCGATCTTCGGGGCCATGGCCGCTCGCGTCGGTTCGGCGCCCCGTTCCCGCGGACGATGGACGACTACATCAACGAGGACATGCCTCTGTTCGTCCAGGAGGCGTGCCGTTTGTCCGGGCACGACCAGGTGTTCCTGTGCGGGCACTCGATGGGCGGGCTGATCAGCTATTTCTCCGGAGCGACCCGCCTCAAGGATCGCATCCGTGGGTTGGTCAGCATTGGCTCACCGTATGTATTCGGGCAGGGCTCGGCGCTGCTCTTGAGCCTGCGCGAGCTGGCGGCGGCCGTGCGCTGGACGGGGCTGCTCGACGCCACGTCGGCCCGCGCGCTCCCGCTCCGTCTCGTCGGCAGGCACCTGAACCGCCGAAAAGGCATCTGGAACGCCCGGCACCTGCCTCTGCCCATCCGCGCGTGGGCGCCGGACACGGTGGAGCCCGAGGTTCTGGAGGAGTATCTGCGACGCGCCTTCGACCGCTCCACGCTCGCTGTGGCCTGGGACATCTTCCGCGCCGGCCGCGACAAGGCGTTCAAGAGTGCCGACGGGATGATCGATTACTCGACGGCATTTGAAATATTGGACCGCCCCCTCCTCGTAGTGGCTGGTACACGGGACGGGCTGGCCCCTCCAGAATCGGTCCGCCCCGCCTACGAACTGAGCCGAGCAGAAGACAAGACCTACCGCGCGTTTCCCTTCGGCCACGTCGATCTCGTGGTCGGAAAAGAAGCGACGCGCACCGTCTGGCCCCTGGTTCGGAACTGGCTAGCGAGGCGCTAACATGACCACCAACGCTCTGACATTCCCTGCCGCGACCCACGGCGGCGACCCCGACGTACGCGTGAAGAAGGCGGCCGACGCCGCGGTGGAGCGCATCATGGGGGACAAGGCCTCGCCCGCCCTCAAGAGGGCAGCTTCGGAGGCCGTCGCGCCCTGGGCCGCGCGCATGGTGCGGGTGCTGGACGACTGGATGCTGGACCCGATCATCGGGTTCATCCTGCCGGGCGCCGGCGACGCGATCACCGGCACAGGCTCGATCGCGCTGTTGTTCCTCGCGCTCAAGGAGCGCGTGCCGACGGTGGTGCTCCTCCGCATGTGCCTGAACATCCTCGTGGACACGGTCGGCGGCGTGTTTCCGATTGTGGGCGACGCGTTCGACCTCGTCTGGCGCAGCAACAAGCGCAACCTGAACCTGATCGAGAAGTTCAAAGGTGACACGGACGAGAAGCCGGGCGCGGCCGACTACGGCATCGTGGCCGGTGGCGTGCTGCTCGCCATCGCGTCCATCCTGCTGCCGATCTTCATGTTCTACGGCGTGGGCGCGGGCCTGCTCTGGGCGCTGCTGGGCTGATCCTGTCCCGCGCTCGACACCGGGCGGTCGGCGGTGGCAGGTTGAGGCATGCTTGCCCTTGAATCGCGCTCCGAAGGCGGCGTCGAACGAGTCGTGACACTGAAGCTCACCTCGCTCTTGTTGGCCCTCCTCGTCATGGGCGCGTCGTCCGTCGCGCTGGCGCAGGACCGGCCCAGCCCGGCGGAGGTGGAGCGGGCGCGCATGGCTTTCGTGCAGGGCAGTCAGCACTACCAGGCCGGGCGGCTCCAGCCGGCGCTCGACGCGTTCCTCTCGTCGTGGCGCACCGTGCGCAACCCGCAGCTCGCCTACAACGTCGCGCGCACCTACGAGCGCATGGGCGACGCCGAGCACGCCATCGAGTTCTACGGGCACTATCTTCGGCATGCCGCGGCCGACGCCTCTGAGCGCGCGGACGTCGAGGAGCGGATCGCCGCGATCCGCGCGATGCAGGAGCGGCAGCGCGATCAGATCATGACGTCACCCCCCTCGAGCGACGAGCTCACCCGGGAGGCGCAGACGTTCTTCCAGCGCGGCGTGGCCATGTTCCGGCGGCGTCAGTACACGGCGGCCATGGCCGCGTTCACCGCGGCGTACAACTTCGCCCGCCTGCCCGAGGTCATCTACAACCTCGCGGTCACGGCTGAGCGCCTCGAGCGCCGGCAGGACGCGATCGACTACTTCCGCGAGTACGCCCGCACGCTGCCGCGCGACGGAGCGGAGCGGGCGGTGATCGATCGCCGGGTGCGCGAGCTGCGCGCGCAGCGTTAGCTGTCCGCCTGTCGCTCCTCCAAAATCCTAAGGGATTTTGTCGTCACGCCCGCGGCCAGGACGGCGCGTCGCGTGCCCCAACCATCAACGTCGATTCGTCAAGGAGCTGTTAGCCTATTCGGCGGAGTTCTTCTCTTCGGTCGCGGCCGCGGCCGCTTCGGCGGCGACCTTGGCCTTCTCGGCCTCCTTCTTCGCCTTCTTCAGCTGGGTCTCGAGCTTGCGCATGCTGCGCTTGAGATCGCGGACCTCTTCCTTCGTCACGAGCCCGAGGCGCTTGGCCATCGTCGCGACGTTTTCGTCGAACGACTCCTGCGCCTTCTGCCTCGCCTGAAAGGCCTGCATCATGGCCTTCATGACGCGCTCGTCCTGCATCAGCTGGGCGACCCGCGGGTCCTGGATGAGCTTGAGGCCCCTGTCCTTGAGTAGCTTCTTGAGATCCATGGTTGCGACCTGCGTACGCCGAGGTGACCAGCACGTCAATGTGGGCTTGCGGAGCGCGCCGCGCGGAGCTAGAAGCGATGCGACTGAATCATGGTTCAGTGCCCAGCTGGGCACGCACACGGAGGAACCGATACATGGCCGACGCGCAGAGCGACTTCACGAAAATGCTGCCCGAGAAGATCTCCGGGGACCCCGATTCCGCCAAGAACATCGACGCGGTCTTCTTGTTCAAGATCACCGGCGACGGTGGCGGCACGTGGACGGTCAACTGCAAGGACGACCCTGGCGTGCATGAGGGTGAAGTCGGCGAGGCGGACTGCACGCTCGAGCTCACCACCGATGACTGGACCGCGATCAGCGAGAACCCGTCGTCCGCCATGCAGCTTTACTTCCAGGGCAAGCTCAAGGTCAGCGGCGACGCGATGAAGGCCACGAAGCTCCAGCAGCTTCTCGGTTGAGTCGTTCGAACGGTATTTTCCGTACGGTCGCGCGCGCGCCGCGTGCACGACCCAGCGAGACGAGGCCCGGTTGAGCGCGCGAGCGCAGGCCGGGCTTCTGTCGTTCCGGGGTGGGTCGTTCCGGGGTGGGTCGTTCGCGGGTGAGTAGCGGGAGCGCGCCCCTACTCGTCGACGTCTTCGGCGAGGTAACTCAGGATGACCTCGTCGAGGCTCTTCTCGCTCAGAAGGTCGCCGCCGAAGATCGACTCGGACTGCGGGTCCGGCCGCGCCTCGGGCTGCTTCTTTGCGAACGGCTGGACCGCGGGGGCGGACGCGGCCGGACGAGGGGGCAGCTGAGCTGAGGGAGGGGCCGCGGGAGCCGAAGGGCCGCGAGGCGCCTGGCTGGCGGCGGCCTGTCCGCTCGGCGGCTGGCTGGCGGCCGGAGCCGCAGGTTTTGTCGACTGGTAGCGCCCACCCGATTCGGCGAGCTTGGCCGCGGCGGCTCGCTCGAGGGCGTCCACGTCCGGCTCGGCCGGTGGCTTGCTCGTCCCGTCCGATTCTTCCGGAAGGGTGATCTGCATCGCCGTCATCGCCTTCGCGCCGGCGGCTTCGTCTTCGTCGAACAGCCCGTCTCGCAGCGCGATGAACATCGCTTTGTGCGACTCCCGCATCAGCTGCTTGACCACCGCTGGGTACCGGGCGGTCCCCACGTACTGGGAGTACGTCGTCTTCTTGGACGCGATGATGCGTCCCCCGTCGGCAAACAGGTGGGTGAAGATGTGCCCATGGGAGGACCCCGAGTCCTCCGTCTGGATGTGGTACAGCTTCCCGAGATGCCGGACGTTGGTGTTGTATCCGAGGAGCGGTGACGCGGCCATGAGCGTTGCCTGAAGATCCCCCTCTCGCGGGGAGAAAAGCCCACGAGAATGGCCGGCAACGTACCATGGACTCCGGGCCGCGTATACGAAAGAGGCAACCCGCGCCTCCCAACGGGAACGCCGGCTAGCCGATCCGCCACCCCCGGACATCGCTGGCGGATCGATCCGCCATGGTGCGACGAATCCGGGACGTTGCGGCCGCGAACGACGATGGCCCGCAGTTTGCGGCGACCGAGCGCATGACCCGCGTTCTCACCGGCTTCGCCGTACTCAGCCTGCTTCTCCTCGGCTCCGTCTCTACGTCTTCTGCGCAGATCTGCGAGGCACCTCAGGTGCTCATCACCGTGGACAAGTCCTCGAGCATGCTGGGCAACCTGCCCGCCGGCGGCACGAAGTGGGACGCGGCCGTGATGGCGATCACGGAGCTCACGAGCACCTACGCGACGGACATCGATTTCGGGATGCAGGTCTTCCCGGCCCCCAGCGCCTGTGCCCCCGGCGTGGTGACGATGGACTTCGGCGAGCACGCGCCCGGCGATTTCCTCACTGCGCTCGGTGAGGCGCCGCCCAGCGCCGGCAACTACACGCCGATGCAGCAGACCCTCGCGGCGGCTCACGACCATTACGAGACGCGCCTGGCGAGCGGTGAGAACCACCTCGTGCTCATCACCGACGGCTGGCAGTACTGCGTGCCGCACGACCACTCCACCCGCTTCACTCCAGTGGCCGAAGTCACGCGCCTGCGCGATCTGGGTGTGACCGTTCACGTGGTTGGCTTCGGCGCCAGCGTCGACTCGCTCACCCTCAACCGCGCTGCGGTGGCGGCGGGGACCGACCTCCCAGGCTGCGACGCGACCCTCTCGGAGCCGGGTGCCGCGAACCATTGCTACACGCAGGCGAACAACCTCACCGAGCTTCGCGCGGCGCTCGCCGCCATCGCGCGCGACGTCACCGACGAGACCTGCGACGGGCTCGACAACGACTGCGACGGCACGGTCGACGAGGGCTATGACGCAGACGAGGACGGCTACACCACCTGCGGCTCGGACCCGACGATGCCTGGCACCCCCATCGACCCCACCATCGTGGACTGCGACGACACGGCGGTCGCCATCAACCCCGGTGCTGAGGAGATCTGCGACGGGATCGACAACGACTGCGACGGCTCGACGGACCCCGGCTGCGACTGCCTCGTCGGCGACGAGCGGCCGTGCGGCATCGACATGGGCGTCTGCGAGCGCGGCACCCAGACCTGCGAGACGGGCGCCTGGGGCCTGTGTGAGGGCGGCGTGACCCCCGGCGAGGCGGAGTCCTGCGATGGCATGGACGAGGACTGCGATGGCACCATCGACGAAGACGCCGACGCCTCCTGCGCCGAGGGCGAGGTCTGCCGGCCTGAGGGCTGCGTTCCGCTCACGCCCCCGATGGAAGAGGAAGAGATGGAAGACCCGCCGATGCCTCCCGAGGAGCGCGGCGAGGGTGACCTCATGATGGAGAGCGGCTGCGCGTGCCGCGCCGGCGCGCCGACCGGTTCGTCCCGTGGCGCATGGGCACTGATGGGCCTGCTCGGTCTCGTGGCCTGGCGCCGCCGTCGTTGAGCGAGTTCAGCTGAGCGAGTTCAGCTGAGCGAGTTCGGCTGAGCTTTTCGGCTGCGCTTTTCGGCTGAGCTTTTCGGCTGCGCTTTTCGGCTGCGCTTTTCGGCTGCGCTTTTCGGCTGCGCTTTTCGGCTGCGCTTTTCGGCTGCGCTTTTCGGCTGCGCTTTTCGGCTG
>JBGCFC010000258.1:0-27952 GCA_045106715.1 Sandaracinaceae bacterium | reverse complement strand
GGTCATGGAGGCGGCGTGAGCGAGCCCGATGACCGGCCGGCTCGTGTGCTCATCGTCGACGACTCGGTCGTGATCCGGCGTCTTCTGGCCGACACGCTCTCCGAGTCGGACTTCATCGAGGTCGTCGGCAAAGCCTCCAATGGCAAGATCGGGCTCCAGCGGATCCGGCAGCTGGCTCCCGAGGTCGTCGTGCTCGACGTCGAGATGCCCGAGATGGACGGGCTCGAGACGCTGAAGGAGATCGCCAAACTCGACAAGCCTCCGCGGGTGATCATGTTCAGCATGCTCACCGAGACGGGCGCCGACGTGACGGTCAAGGCCCTCGCGCTGGGAGCCAGTGACTACGTGACCAAGCCCGCCAACGTAGGCGGCGTGGCGGAGGGCAAGCAGCAGGTGCGCGACGGCATGGTCCCGAAGGTCCTGGCGCTCTTGCCCCGCCACATGCGGCGGGCGGGCCGCGTACCACACCACGCGCCGCCGCCCCCCCCGAAGGTGCAGGCCGCACCGATCGAGCGCGCCATCTCGTTCGCCACGGGACGGGTCGACCTCGTCGTCATCGCGTCGTCGACCGGCGGACCCAACGCGCTGGCTCAGGTGATCCCGAAGCTCCCGCGGGACCTCCCGGTCCCCGTGCTGATCGTCCAACACATGCCGCCCATGTTCACCGGATTCCTGGCCAAACGCCTCAACGACCTGAGCCCGTTCGACGTCGCCGAGGCCACGGAGGGCGAGCCCCTCCGCGCCGGCAGAGTGCTCATCGCGCCCGGCGGCAAGCACATGTCGGTCGCGCGGTCGGCCACGGGGCACCGAATCTCGGTGCACGACGGACCGCCCGAGAACTCCTGCCGACCCGCCGCCGACGTGCTGTTTCGCAGCGCCGCCGCGATGTTTGGCGCGCACTGCCTGGGGGTCGTGCTCACCGGTATGGGCAAGGACGGTTTCGTGGGCTGCGAGCACATCAAGAACGCGGGAGGCCAGGTGGTTTCGCAAGACGAAGCGACGTCGGTCGTCTGGGGAATGCCCGGCTGGGTCTCGCGCATGGGCGTCACCGACCGGGTCCTGCCGTTGCCCGCCATGGCGGGAGAAATGACCCGTCGGATCTTTCGGCGCCGACGCCGAGAACCGCTGAGAAAGGCCAGTGCCTGATGTCGAGCGAGCACAACTTCATCCGCAACCACGTGATGGAGGCGTCGGCCATCGTGCTCGACGCCACCAAGGCCTACCTCATCGACACAAGACTCCGTGCCGTGCTTCGCGAGCACGACATCCCCGACCTCACCAGTCTGGTCAGGGAGCTGAGGAGGAAGCCGCGCGGGGCCCTGTCGCAGGCCGTGGTCGAAGCGCTGACGACCAACGAGACGAGCTTCTTCCGTGACCTCACCTACTACGATGCGCTTCGAGAGACGGTCATCCCCTCACTCATCGAACGACGTGGAAGCGCGCGCGAGCTCAACGTGTGGAGCGCGGCCTGTTCGACGGGGCAGGAGCCCTATTCGCTCGCGATGATGCTCGCGGACCTTCCTGCGCTCGAAGACTGGAAGCTTCGAGTGCACACGACGGACATCGACCGCAACGTGCTGGAGCGAGCAAAGTCCGGGGAGTACACCCAGCTGGAGGTGAACCGGGGGCTGCCCGCCGCCAACCTGCTGAAGCACTTCGAGAAGACCGGGAAGAACTGGCGTGTGCAGGGCCGGGCGCGGGAGATGGTGACGTTCGCTCACCTGAACCTCGCCAAGCCCTGGCCGCACATGCCGCGCATGGACCTCGTCCTCATCCGCAACGTGCTCATCTACTTCAACATGGAGACCAAGCGCGACATCCTGCGGCGCGCGCGACGCGTCATGCGGCCGGGCGGCTACTTGGTGCTCGGCGGCGCCGAGACGACCATCAACCTAACCGAGGCGTACGAGCGCGTGCGTCACGGTCGCGCGGTCATGTACAAGGCGGCCGCGTGAGCAGCGCGCTGGCATCTTGGGCCCCTCACGTCGCGGCCACGCGCCTGTCGCGCGCCCAGTGGGAGGAGGTGTTTCACGCCGTCGTCGTCGCGTCCGGCGAGGGCTTGGGTCTCGCTCCCGCCGTCACCGTCGACGAGGAAGCACACCTTGGGGATTCAGGCGCGATGTTGACGCTGACCACGGACGATCTCAGCCTGGCGCTGGAGGTCTCCGGCGAGTCGCACGCGATCGAGAAGGTGGCGCGCGGGCTGCTCATGATGGAGCCCGACGAAGAGATCGACTGGGAGGACGTGCTCGACGCAGTCCGCGAGGTGGCGAACGTCATCGCCGGTGCGCTCAAGACCGAGCTCATCGAGACCTACCCCACCCTCACGCTCGGTCTGCCGCACTCGGACCTCGCCGAAGACCGGCAGCCTCGTTTGCGACTGTCGGCGTCCATGGTCGACGCCCCCGTGACGGTCGCCCTCCTGCTGGCCTAGGCATGAGTCTGCGGTGAGATGCATGCGTCGGCGCGCTTCGAGGGCCGTCGACAAAGGTAGCGAATCCGAGCAGCCCCACTGGCGAGGCGTCGCAGTTGCTTTCCCCGACACGGTCATTGCGCCCGCGCAGGCGGGACCCGACAATCGGCCAGCAGCACGTTGGCCGATCCCCCCGACACCTCGCCTCCCGACCCCCTCGCCGACCAAGAGCGGGAGCGACCGACGATCCGAACCGATCCGCCCCGGGAGCCCGAGGCAGACACCCTTCAAATCGGGGCGGGAGAGCTGAACGGCACCGCGCTTGGCGACATGCTCGCCGAATCCCACGATCGGGACACCCGGGACACGGGGCCGCTGGTCGTGCCGCGCCCCGGTGCCGACACGCGAGGCCTCCGGCAGACCGCCGATGACCCCGCGGGGACCATCCCAGCGAGCATCCTGCCGCCCAGCGGCAAGGACTTGATCGGCGTCGTCATCGACGAGCGCTGGCGTGTCCGGCGGCGCATCGCAAAGGGGGGGACGAGCCATGTGTACGAGGCGGAAGACCTCGAGAACGGTGTACGAGTCGCGCTCAAGGTGCTCGACGGTCAAGTGGCGAGCGACGCGCGGATGGTCGACCGCTTCGTCCGCGAGCTGACCACGCTGATGGGCATCGAAAGCCCGTACCTCGTGTCCACGTTCGGCGTGGGCATGCTCGCCGACATGCGGCCGTACTATGCGATGGAGTTCCTCGACCACCCCACCCTCGCCGACTTGATGGAGGAGGTCGGCGCGATGCGGCCGGAGCGGGCGGTCCTGTTGGCGCGCCAGATCTTGCTGGCGCTCTCGGCCTGCCACCACCGGGGCCTCGTGCATCGGGACCTCAAACCCGAGAACATCATGGTGATCGGTGCTGACCGGGTGAAGGTCGTCGATTTTGGCCTCGCCAAGCGCACCGACGGCTCACAGGACGTGACCCGCGCCGGCGAGGTGCTCGGCACCCCGCACTACATGGCGCCGGAGCAGATCCGGGGGCACGACGTGGACCAACGCACCGACATCTACGCGTTTGGGGTCGTTCTCTACGAGCTGCTGACGGGCGAGGCCCCATTCGATGGGGAGCAGGCGCTCGATGTGATGGCCCGGCACCTGCGTGACCCCGTCGTGCGCCCCAATGCCGTGGACCCGAAGTTGGCTCTCCCCACCATGCTGGAGTGGGTGGTGATGTGCTGCCTCTACAAAGACCCGAAGAAGCGATTCCAGGACGTGGGCGAGGTGCTCGAGGAGATCGACAACGCGGCGCGGCTCTACCGCGTCCTGACCTGAGACTGCGGCGTGGTGAAGGCGAAGAGCCCTCCCCCATTGCTCAGCACGAAGCCGCGGCCGTCCCGAATCGAGGGGCGCGCGCTGAATCCGTGGCCCACTTCGATGCGACCGAGTTCGGCGCCGTTGGAGAGCGCAGCGGTGACGAAACCACCTTGGGTCTCGCCGAACAGCACGAGGTCGTCTGCCACCACCGCCGGGGCCGGTGCCCCTCGCGGCAGGCGTTTCTGCCAGATGATCTCCCGGCTGACATGGTCGAAGCAGACCAGCCCGAGGTCGCCACTGCTGAGCAGCAAAAGGCGAGGCCCGGCCGCCGTGATGGCGCTGATCCCGGTGAGCGTCTCGTCCCGCCAGAGCACCGTGCCGCTGTCGATCTCGAGGGCGAACAACCCGCCGGCGAAGGACGCGGCGAAGACGGTCTCCCCGACCACGGCGGGCGTCGAGTCGACGTCCACGAAACGAGGCGCGCCGTCGTCCTCCGGCTCCAGCTCCTGCGCGGTGTCACGCTCCCAGAGGATGGACCCGTCCGCGGGGCTCAACGCCATGACGACGCCATTGGTGAACCCCGTGAGGAGCCGCCGCTCGACGAGAGCGAGGCCCGCATGTTCACTGACCGAGAACCCTTCAGGGGCTTCCCGACGCACCCGCCAGAGCGCCTCGCCGTCCTCTCGGGCCAAGGCCACCACGATGTCGTCGTCTGTCACCACGTACACGGCGTCGTCGGTCAGAACCGGCGCCGTGCTGACCGCTCCGCCGACCTCCGCCCGCCACTGCACGCGGCCCGTCGAGGCCGTCAACATGTGCAGAACGCCGCCCTCGGTCGGTAGGTAGATCTCGTCACGCGCACCGTCGAATGCCGGCTGCGCGCCGATGCTGCTGCCCGAATCGTAGGTGTAGATGCGCGAACCGCCGGCGCTGAGGGCCCACAGCTCCCCCGTGGTGGAGCCGACGTACAGCCGGTCGTTGGCTGGGTCGAGAACCGGTGCCGCCCGCTGGACCGGAATGTACGCGCCCCCCTGCGTCGGGGTCAGCTGCTCTCGCCACCGAAGCCGGATCGAGCGGGTGCTCACCTCGGAGTGGCGCCCGTCCAACCAGCCGTAGTCGCCGCCGCCGATCAGGCCCGGAGCGCATCCAGCGGTGAGCACGCCCACAAGCACGGCCAGCGCGGCCGCGCGGTTCCGAACGGGCGCTGGCTTGGACTTCGACCAGGCCAAAGCACTCTGCATCAAACGGCTCATGGCACTCGGGTCGCCAAACGGGGGAGGCAACTTCTCACTCGCCGCCGGCTTGCTTCTGCTGCATCTGGCGAATGAACTCCTGAATCTGCTCGGGCGACATCCCCTCGAGCGGGTTCGCACCGCCGCCGCCGCCGGGACCTCCAGGGGGCGCGTTCAGGGTCGGGCGAGCGGGAACCGCTGAGGGGTCCAGCTCCCGGAGACGAATCTCCGCCTGCGCCAACACGTAGGCGAAGCCCTGCGCATCCTCGTCGTCCTCCGCCTCGCGGAGATCGTTCACGACCTCCGTCAGCGTCTCAGTGGCCTGTTCCGTCTCGCCCTGAGCGATGTACATCCGGGCGATGTGGTACTGCGCGACCGACTCGTAGCGGTTGCTGTCGAGCCGGCTGAGCTCCTGGTACGCCTCGAGCGCCTGGCCCCACGCCTCTTCGGCTTCGTAGGTAAAGCCCTTCCCTTCGAGCGCACGCCACACGATGGCCGAGTCGGTGCCGCCCTGGGCCACGGCCGCGTCGAAGGACGTACGCGCGTCGTCGTACCGCTCCAGCTCGGTCAGCGCGTTGCCCGCGCCGAGGTGAGCCCAACCGACGGCGTCACTTCCACCGTGCGAAGAGATCACGCCTTGGAACGCCTCGAGAGCAGCCTCCGCGCGCGCGTCGGCGGAGGTGAAGGTGGCGGGCTCGTCCTCTTCCGGAGGGTCCTCGTCCTCACCGCGGAGCTGGGCTTGGCTGAGCTCCACCGCGGCGGCGAGCGCCTCGCCGGCAGCCTGGTTTTGGCCCTTCGAGTAGTAGTGCCAGCCGATGAAGCCACCGACCGCCAGAAGCACGGCGGCCACGACGCCGATGACCATCTGCTGGTTGGCGGCGGTCCAGTTCGCGGCCTGCTGTGCGCGCTGACTCAGGTCCGCGCCGGCATCGACCTCAACCGGAGCCTCTTCTTCCTTCTTTTCGACCCCGCGCTGGGCGGCCTTGCGAGCGGCCTTGGCAGCGCGCGCGGCAGCGAGCCTCGCGCCCGCCGTAGGGCGTTCCTTGGCCGTACGCCGTCGACCGGTCTTTCGCTTCTTGCCACCCGCCTTGCGACGCGGTCGCGCAGCCTTGCCCTGCCGGGGCGCATCGTCCGCGTCGTCGTCGTCCGCGTCGTCATCGTCCGCGTCGTCGTCGTCCGCGTCCGCGTCGTCGTCCGAGTCGTCGTCGTCCGCGTCGTCGTCGTCCGAGTCGTCGTCGTCCGAGTCGTACTCCTCGTCGTCCGAGTCCTCGTCCTCGAGTTCCTCTTCCCCCGAGTCGAGCTCGTCGTCCTCGTGCTGGGTCTCTTCGTCGTCTCGTTCGGCCACGCTCGGCTCCTGGCTCATGCCGGCCGGAACTGGGTTCCGGGGTCGCGCGTGCTTGCGCGCGGGGGAGGACTGGCCTGCCTGGCCAGCCCAGAATGCGGTGTCCGCGGGCCCCCATGGAAAACCAGGGGCGCGAGGGCGTCGCACTATAACGTTGGGCCTCGGTCAGTCAATCGCGCGCGTCCGCGCGGCGCGGCTCGGTGTAGTCGGGGCCTCGATCCCATGCCATACCGAGCACGATGGCAGGCCAGAACGCACGCGGCGCATCCCTCCTCGCGATCGCGCTTCTCCTGGGCTCCGCTGGCACGGCCCACGCCTACGACCATCAGGTCACCCTGGATTTTGGGGCGGGTTGGGGGGTGGCCCCTGCCCTGGCCGACGGGTTCCCCGACCATGGCCCGACGGCGCACGTCGGCACGTCCGTCGGTTTCGACGATACCTGGGGGATGGCGTTCCACGCCGGCTGGGCGGTACACCCTCCGTTCACGGACTCCGCCGAGCCGCTGCACCTCGGCTTCGTCGGCGTTGAGGGCCTCTACTACATCGACATTCTGCAGGTGGTGCCCTTCTTCGGGGTCGGCGTGGACGTCCTGCCCACCTTCAACGGCACCGACTGGGGAGCCGACATCGCTGCCCATGTCCGCCTGTCGCTCGACTACCTGGTCAGCCGAGAGGTCGCGGTCGGGGTCGACATCCGCCCCTATGTTCTGCTCACCAGCCTCGACTTCGACCCCGTCTACGTGACCTTCCAAGCCCGGCTCAGCTTCCTGTTCGACTACTGAGGTCCCGGTCCCGAAAGAGGGCAACTCAGCCGAGCCGTCCTCTCAACTCGTGGGGCAGGCCCATCGAGCACCCGCTTCGGCGCGGAGTTCTCGCGGTTCGCATGACGCCGGGGCCACAACAGAATTGAGGACGGCCGCCCGGAAGTCATTCCGGACGACCGTCATCACGTGAACCGGCTCAGCTCAGTCGTCGTCGCCACCCACCGAGATGCAGGCTGGGTTGGCGCCGCGGGAGCAACCGAAGTCGTTGCAGTCAGCGAAGCCATTGCCGTCGTTGTCGATGCCGTCCGAGCAATCGGCGTAGCTCGTCTCGCAGACCGTCACGAACGCATGCTGACAGTCGAAGTCGGCGCAATCGACGCGGTCGTCTCCGTCGTTGTCGATTCCGTCCATGCACGCCGCGTCGCTGTTCTCGCCCGCGCAGACCGTGGCATCCGGGTTCTGCGAGCAGCTGAAGTCACCGCAGTCGATCCGGGCCGTGGTGTCATCGTCGAGCACGGCGTCCTGGTCGATCTCGTCGTCGCACTCGGCATTCGTCATCGACTCGTAGTCGGAGGGGTCCACGCTGACCGGCGCGGTGCCGTTGCAGACGATGATGCCCTCCTGCTGGCAGTCGGTGTCATCGCAGTCGGTGTCACCGTCGAGGTCGTTGTCGGCGCCGTCGGCGCACCGCGCGTTGCTGCGCTCGACCGGCGGACGCTCGCATGCCGGGTAGTTCCAGAGGCAGCTGAAGTCCGCGCAGTCGGGGCGGTCATTGCCGTCGTTGTCGTCACCGTCGGTGCACTCGGTCATGACGGCGGCCGGCCACATCGCCTCGGCCAGCCCGGTTGCGGTCGTTCCGTCGCAGACCACGATACCCTCGCTCTGGCAGTCCTCGTCGTCGCAGTCCATGGCGCCGTCGGAGTCGTTGTCCATGCCGTCCGAGCAGTTGGCGTTGGTCGCCTCACCCGCGCAGACCACCAACGACGCGCAGTTGTTGTCCATGCAGTCGAGGAAGCCGTCCATGTCGTTGTCTTCGCCGTCGACGCAGGTCTTGTTGGACTGCTCGGAGCCGCAGAACGCGCTGCAGTCGAACTCACGGCAGTCGAAGAACCCGTCGCAGTCGTTGTCGACGCCGTCGCTGCAGGCGGCCATCGTGTTCTCTTCGCCCGTGGGCGTGCATTCGCCGCCGCCGCCGTCGCGTCGCCCGCAGGTCGTGTCGACGCCGCAGCTGACGTGCGAGCAGCACGAGAAGTCGTTGCAGTCGGCGAAGCCGCTGCAGTCGTTGTCGATTCCGTCGCTGCAGGCGCCGGCGCTGTCTTCCGTGCCGGTCGGCGTGCAGGGGCCCGTATCCGGGGTCGGGCCGGTGTCGCGGGGGCCCGCGTCCGGGGTGACCGGGTCCCGGCAACCGATGATGGCCACGAGCGCGCCGGCCAGAATCACAACGTTCTTCAGTCTCATCTAAGCATCTCCTCTTCGCCCGGGGGCGGACACTTGGAAATAGCGCGACCGACGATCGAGGCGCAACCCGGACCCGTGCGTCAGGGGGAAGAGGAGCAGCCCGACGCGGCGTCATCGACCGAGAGCAGCGGCGCGAGTTGGGCGAGGGTCGCGGGCCCGATCCCGCGAACCCGCGTCAGCTCCGCGACCTCGGTGAAACAGCCGTGGTCTGTCCGCTCCTGGACGATCCGGGCCGCGAGCGTCGGGCCGATCCGCGGAAGCAGCCGGAGGTCGGCCTCGTTCGCGCGGTTCAGCTCGAGCGGCTCGTCCGCCAAGAGCCGCGGCACCTGCGTAGGCGGCGGGCCCGCGTCCACGGGCACTGGGCCGGGCACGTCGGGCGCGGCCGTGGGAGCGCCGGCCGCGAGGCCCCAAAGGGAGAGGAGCGTCAACACGAGGCCCAACGCCGATAGAGGAGCGGACGCCCGGGAGCGCGTGTTGCCGGTCTCGTACGACATGCCAGCTCTTCGGCCGGAGCGCCGTGGAGGTTGCGGCTACCGGTCGGCGTGCAGCTCGAACCCGGCGTGCAGTGTGCGCACCGCCTCCTCCGCCTGGTCCTGGTCGATGAGACAGGAGACCTTGATCTCCGAGGTGCTAATGGCGTGGATGTTGATCTTCGCGTCGCCCAACAGGCGGAACATGGTGGCCGCCACGCCGGCGTGGGAGCGCATGCCGAGCCCGACGATCGAGACTTTGGCGACCTCGAGCGAGACGGTCAGCTCACCGCGCTGGCCCTCGCCGAGCGCACCGGCGGCCACTTCGCGGGCCGTCTCGGCGTCGTCGCGCGTCACGGTAAAGGTCACGTCCGTGCGGTCGTCAGCGGAGACGTTCTGGATGATCATGTCCACCGAGACGTGCCGTTCGGCCAGCGCTTCGAAGAGCGCGGCAGCGAGGCCAGGCCGGTCGACCACACCGCGAATGGTCACCTTGGCGACGTTCCGATCGGCGGTAACACCGGCGACGACGATGGATTCGAGGGCTTCTTCTTCCTTGGTCACCACGGTCCCCTCCACGTCGGAGAAGCTGGAGCGCACGTGCACCGGCACGCCGTATTTCATGGCCATCTCGACCGAGCGGATCTGCAGCACCTTGGCGCCGAGCGAGGCCAGCTCGAGCATCTCCTCGTACGAGATGCGGCTCACCTTGCGCGCGTCCGGGCAGATGCGCGGGTCAGTCGTGTAGACGCCGTCGACATCCGTGTAGATCTCGCACACGTCCGCCGAGAGAGCTGCCGCCAGCGCCACTGCGGTCGTGTCCGAACCGCCTCGGCCGAGCGTGGTGATGTTGCCCGCGTCGTCAGTCCCCTGAAAGCCCGCGACGACGGCCACGCGCCCCGCTTCGACTGCCGCGAGGAGGTTCCGGTCGTCGATGGTCAGGATGCGCGCCTTGGTGAACGCCCCGTCCGTGCGCAGCCGTACTTGGTGCCCGAGGAACGAGCGCGCCGGCACTCCGCGCTGCTCGAGAGCGATCGCCACCAGCGCGGCAGAGACCTGCTCTCCGGTCGCCACGAGCGCGTCCATCTCCCGCGGCGCCGGCGGATCGCCCAGCGCACGACCGAGATCCAAGAGCCGGTTGGTCTCGCCCGCCATGGCGCTGACCACGACCACGAGCCCGCTTCCAGCTCGGTGGGCGGCCGCGACGCGATCGGCGACCGCTCCGATCCTCTCGAGCGTGCCGACGCTCGTGCCGCCGTACTTCTGGACGATGAGCCCCATCGGCTCAGTCTTCGTCCGTTCGCGCCTCTTCGTCCACCGCTTCGTCCTCGTCCTCGTCCTGAACCGGCGCTGGCTCGGGGCGGCGGTTCGGCGGGGCCTGACCGTATTCTTCGGTGAGCTTGCGGGTGAGCCGGTCCAATACGTGGCGCTCGACGTAGCTCGGCATCTGCGGCACCTGGACCGTCACGCGCACCGACGGAGTGTCGTTCGGGCCCATGGTGCGCACGAGCTCGAGGCTGCCGTGGTACGTGCGGCCGCTGTCTTCGTAGTCGAACAGGAAGAAGCCGATGTCCTGGTCCCGCTCTTGGATCGGGAAGCGAAAGTCGACGGCGACCAGGCGGATCGATGTTCGCCAGATCTGCTCGAAGCTGTAGTTGAAGTCGCTCGTCTGCCGTGCGCTCGCCGGCGCGGCCATCGCGAGCACCAACGAGAGGCCACCGAGGAGAGAGAGCGCGCTCCGACGTACCGTGCACATGACCCGAGACTGCGACAGGCGGCGCCCAGCGCCAAAAAAGCAGGCCGCCCGGGCCTTCAGCGAGTCCGGAGCAGGTCCCCGAACGAGAGCTTCATCGCGTAGAGCGGCACGATCCCGGCGAGCGTGATCAGAATGGCCTGGGTGCCGTAGAGGAGGAACACGTACACCGCGCCCTGCGAACCGACGACGGATTCCGCAAAGTAGAGCCGGAGCGCCGTCGAGATGGCGAACTGGAAGTTGCCGAACAACCCTGGCCCCGCGGGCAGGAGGATCCCAATCGCGAGGATGCCCATCACCGCAACCGCGTGGCCCATCGTCATGTCGATCCCGCACGCGACACCGAGAAGCCACATCCCACCGGCATTCGCCCCCCAGTAGAGCAGCGTCTCCGTCAGGAAGCCGAGCGCGAGCCGCGGCTTGGCGATCGAGCGCACGCCCTCCGCCACATCGGCCACCTTCTCAGCGACCTTGTCGCCCAGCCTCTTCGACAGGAGACCAAACGTCAGCCCGACGAGTTTCACGGCGAGCGCGCGCTGCCAAAGGAACAGGACGAGCCCGATGAACGCAGCGCCGAACGCGCTGACCGCGAGGGTGCCGTAGTACGGCAGGCTGAGCGCGAATTGGTCGTCGGTGTCCAGGTGCGGCAGCGCGACGAGCGCGAAGATCACGCAGCCGCTCGTCACCAAGCCGTCCACCACGCGCTCCACGGCCACGGTGCCCAACCCAGCCGAGACGGACACGCCGTGGCGAATCTTGGTCAGCGCGGGGCGCGCCATCTCGCCCAAACGGAGCGGCAGCGCGAAGATCGCGAAGAAACCGATCCAGTTGAGCAGAACACCGTCCCAGAACGGGATGTCGCTCTTCACGGGCGCGATGAGGAAACGCCAGCGGCTGGCCCGGAAGAAATGCACGACCGCCAACGAGGGAACATACGCGGCGACCAGGAGCCAGTTCACCGACGCGAAGGCGTCGCGCCCCGGAATGAGCGGCACGCCGCCACGGTCGACCAGGTAGGCGAACAGGGCCCCGAGAACCAGCGAGATCGCGAGCTTGGGGAGGATCCGGCGCACGGCGCTGGGCTCATCGTCCTCGGCACGAGCGTCTGGCACCTCGGATTCGGGGGTCCCGGGCATGCGGCGGCGGACAGTAGCAGACTCCGGCGACGGTGTTGCGCATCCGACCCGTGCGAGCACGCTGGCGCGTCCCGGTGGCGGTGCGCAAATACAGGAAAGCCAGACTCCTGTTATTCTTGCGCTCCGTGACGTCGGGCATACCTGCCTCGAAACGGAGAACCGAGCAGTGGCGCAATTCGAGGACAGTACGGTGGAGTCGAGGTTGGGGGAGCTTCCCGCGGCCGAGCTCGTGGACGTGCTGGAGGAGACCCTGCACACACGCATGCGGGCGGGCCTCGCGCGCCTCGAGACGCTGGTTCGCGGCGTGGAGATCCTTCACGGCCTCGATGAGCGCTACCCGCGTGGCCTGGCCGGCCAGGTCGAGGTCCTTTCGATCGACCTCAGCGACCACATGGAGAAAGAGGAGCGCGTCATCTTCCCGGCCGTGCGCCGTGGGCTGAGCGTCGAGCTGACACCGCCGATCCGCGTCATGCGGCGGGAGCACGAGGACCTCTTGGAATCGCTCGCTTCGATCCGCGACGCGACGGAGATGTTCCCCGGGCCCGATCGCGCCGATGTCGCGCCACGGTGGCAGGAGTTTCGGGTCGCGTTCGACGAGTTCGAGCGCGGGCTCAAGTCCCAGCTCGAGATCGAAGACCGGATCCTGTTCCCCCAGCTCTGTGCTTCCTGAGAGCTGGGTGCTTCCTGAGCTGGGCCTACGCGGGGCCCGCCTGCACGCGGGCAATCACGTCGGGAATGCGCTCGAGCAGCGCCTCACGGCCGAGCGGCGCCGGCTCCTCGTAGACGTCGAGCAACAGCCGCTCCAGAACCTGACCGACGAGGCGCCCCGGCTTTCCGTCGAGCTGGGCGAGGACGTCTTTGCCGTTGACCGGCAGCTCCTTCGTCTGCAGCGGTAGCCCGGCCGCCAGCTCCGCGTCGATGCGGCGTTGCAGGCCGTGCACGTCCGCGCCGTCAGCGGCCCACAGCGCGAGGACGTCCGCCAGATGGGCTCGGCCGACGTCGCGCATCCAGCACCGGAACGCTCCGGCTTCCGTGCTGGCCTCGACCCAGGGGCGGTGCTTTCGGAGCTCCAGCACACGGCGACGCACCTGGTTGCTCAGCTTCATCCCGCGCAACCAGCCGTCCGCCCATGTGGCGTCCGCTGGGATGTCCAGGAGGAGCGAGGCCAACCGCAGCCCCGGATCCGCGGTGCATCGGTCCGTCCGCGTCATCGTCCCTTCGAACGCCGGGTCAGGAAGGGCCGCCAGTGGCGCGCAGCTCACGGCCAGGATCCCCGTACGGCGCATGACCACAAACGCGATCGACGGCCGCGCGGCCTTGGCGAACGCCTTGCGCCACTCGTCGCTCACGCGCTCCGGGCTCACCCGACGGAAGGTCTCGAGCGAGTGGGGGATGGCCGCCTCCGTTTTGGCCTCGAGCTCGAACTCCAAGGAGGCGCAGAACCGCGCCGCCCGCAGCACGCGAAGGCCATCCTCGCCGAAGCGCTCATCGGGATCACGAACGGCACGGATCAGCTTCCGTTCGAGGTCTGCCATCCCACCCCACGGATCGACGAGGCTCCCGCTGAGCGGATCATAGGCGATCGCGTTGACCGTAAAGTCCCGGCGCGCGAGGTCCTCCTCGATGTCGGACACGAACTCCACCGAGTCCGGGCGACGCCCGTCGGTGTAGGCGCCCTCCCCCCGCAGCGTGGTGACCTCGTAGCCCTCCTTGTCGTGAAGCACCGTGACCGTGCCGTGTTCGATCCCCGTCGGGATCGTGCGCCGAAACAGCGCCGCCACCTCGTCGGGGCGGGCGTCGGTGGCGAGATCCCAGTCGGACACCGCGCGGTCCATCAGGAGGTCTCGGATGCACCCGCCGACCACCCACGCGCGGTGGCCGCCGCTCGCCAGCCGCTCGCAGACCTCGTGCACCCCTCTCGGGATGCGAGACGCGTTCACCTCGGCCATCGCCTCTACTCCTCGGGCGTCGGCACACCCGGGTGGGTGTCCTCGCCGTCCAAAGGCGGCAGCGCGTAGGCGCCCGAGGCGAGCTGCTTGCCGTGGGTCGTCAAGGCGCGATCGCGCAGTGTCGCAGCTTCCGCCAGCCGCCCGGGCTCCCCGTCCGCGGTCGCCGCCAAGAACCCAGCGAACGCGGTGCAGCTGTGCGCGAGCTCCACCTCGTTGCCGAGCTCTTCAAAGAGCGCGATCGACTCGCGGAACGCCTTCTCGGCTGCCGTCCGGGCCTCGGGCTGCGCCGGCGATGCGCCCTCGAGTTCACCGAGTGTGCGCAGCGCCACCCCGAGGAAGGGCTTGCTCCGGGCCTCCCCGAAGATGGCGATCGAGCGCTCGATGTCCTGTCGCGCTGCATCGAGGTCGCCGAGAAGCGTGCGGGCTTCGGCCAGACCACGAAGGATCTCGGCTTCGAGGATCCGGTCGCCCAGCGACGCGCTGATCTGCTCGGCCTGGCTGAGAACCTCGATCGCCCGCTCGGGCTGGCCTTGCCGATAGCTCGACTCGCCGAGGTTGGTCAGGATCACCGCCTCCCGCATGCGGTCGCCCACCTTGCGGGCGTAGCCGAGCGCCTGCTCCCAGAGCGTGCACGCCTGGATGTGGTCACCGTTGTCCTGGTGGATCGTGCCCAGGTTGTTGAGCGTCTGCGCCATCCCCGACCAGTCGTCGATGTCCCGGCGGATCGAGAGCGCCTCGTTCCACGCGGCCAGCGCCTCCTCGAACCGGCCGCTGTCTTGATAGACGAGCCCGAGGTTGTTCAGGCTCAGGCCGATCGATCGGCGATCCTTGTGCTGGCGCCGGAGCTCCAGCCCACGCTTGGCGAACCGCTCCGCCGGCTCGTACGCGCCCCGCATCCAATGGACCTTGCCCACGTCGTCCAGCGACGCCGCCACCCCACGCTCGTCCCCCACCGCGTCGAAGAGCGCGTGCCCCGTGCCCAGGTTCCGCATCGCCTCCTCCAGCTGACCGATCGCGCGGTAGAGCCGGCCGATGCGGTTGTGCGCCGCGCCGCCCTTCGCTTTGTGGTCGAGCTGATAGGCCAGCTCGAGCATCGCGCGGAACGAAGCCAACGCAGCGTCGTTCTCTCCGAGCAGCTGCAGCACGTCTCCTTGTGCGTGCAGCGCGTCGAGACGCCGGACCACGTCATCCTCACCGAGGCGCTCGAGCCCACGGGCGTAGTACTCCGCCGCCTTTGTGTTGCTGTAGCGCGCACGCGCGCCGTCCCCCGCGAGCAGGTAGTAGTGCGCCGCGCGGTGCGGCGCCCCACCCGCGTCATGGTGGGTGGCCAACAGCTCGAAAGCCTCCTCCCCGCGCTCGGTCAGGCGCATCTCCAGCCACTCCGCCACCCGGCGGTGGTACCGGGCCTTGTCCTCCGTCGACAGGAGGCGATACAGCGCCTCGCGCTCGAGGTTGTGCTTGAACGCGTATTCTTCCTCGCCCGGGATCGAGGAGTCTCCGAAGCGGAACACGTAGTCGTGCTTCTCGAGCCCGCTCAACAAGTCCCGGTAGTGCCCCGCCAGGTCCTCGGCGCCGCCCCAGAGTGCGGGGAGCGGACGGCCCAGCCTGCCCATCGAGACCAGCGCCCCCAGCCAGAAGACGCCGCCCATCACCGCTGCGCGCTCGAGGATCTCCCGCTCCGGCGCTGCCATCGAGGCGATGCGCGCGCGAATGGCATCGTCGACCGTCAGAGGGAGCGACGCATCGTCCAGCCGCGCGAGGTTCACCACCCAGGTGCCGTCCGGCCGCGGCACCAGCGTCTTGCTCTCGAGGAACGTCCGCACCATCTGCTCGAGCAGGTAGGGAGAGCCTCCGGCCATGTCGACGGCCGCCTCGATCAACTCCGCCGGCGGGTCGGCGACCGGCGCGATCAGCGCTCGGACGAGCTCGCTTGCGTCCTCGGGAGACAGCGGCGCCAGCTCGATGCGCTGATGATGCTCGCCATCGGTCCACGCCGAGACCCGGGTCGTGAGCTCCGGTCGCGCGGTCGTCAGGACCAAGATGGGCGCGTCCGACAAGCTCTCGGTCAGATAGCGGATCAGGTCGAGGGTCTCATCGTGCGCGTCGTGCAGCTGCTCGAAGCTGAGGATGAGCGGCCGCTTGCGCGCGTCGGCCTCGAGGAAGCGGCGGAGCACGGCGCGGCTGATGCGAGCGAGCTGCCCCGCCTCCGCCTCCAGCGCCTTTGTAAACGGCGACTCGGGGAAGCTCAGATCCAGGTAGGCCCCGAGGAAGTGCACGAACTCGGTGACCCTTCGGTCCTCGAGCAGGTCGCTAACCGCTTCACGCAGCTTGCCCCGGGCCACGTCCGGCTCTGTCGACTCCGTGATCCCGAAGCGCGCGCGCAGGATCCGCTGGATCGGTCCGAGACTGCCGCCGCTCTGCATCGCGTTTCCACGCAGCACACGCGGTGGGCTCGCCGACGACGCGACCTCGTCGAGGAACGCGTCCGTGAGGCGCCCCTTGCCCATGCCGGCGCCGCCGATCACCGTCACCGCCCCCGGTCGTCGCGCGGTGTGCGCGCGGGCGAGGGCCTCCGCCAGGCGGCCCATTTCGAGGTCGCGACCGATGAGAGGTGCGCGCGGAATGCTCCCAGCCGTGCTCATGAGCCGGAGGATACACCGCTCGCCTGTCCCCGGATCGACGAGGCGCGCGCGGGGCGAAGCCAGGCCCTATAGTCCCGATCATGGGTCACGGGCACCATCACGGGCACGGACATCACGAACCGGGGAATCACGGCCACACCCATGGCCACGGGGCACCGACGTCGGGGCGGGCCCGCCGGGCGCTCACCATCGCGCTCGCCATCACGACCCTCTTCATGGGGGTGGAGGTCGTCGTCGGCCTCTGGTCCGGAAGCCTCGCGCTGCTGGCCGATGCGGGGCACATGCTCAACGACGCGGTGGCCC
This sequence comes from Sandaracinaceae bacterium, assembly GCA_045106715.1. GTDB lineage: Bacteria > Myxococcota_A > Polyangia > Polyangiales > Sandaracinaceae. The sequence continues at coordinate 11,182 of JBGCFC010000258.1, read as the reverse complement.
TCGCGCTGTCGCTCGTCGTCAGCTGGATCGCCGCTCGCCCGCGCACCGCCCGGCTCACGTATGGCTATCGCCGCGCCGAGGTCATGGGCGCCCTGGCCAACGCAGTGACTCTGTCGGTCGTCGGCGTCTTCATCATCATCGAGGCCGTGGAGCGCGTGCAGACCCCCGCGGAGGTCCGCGGGATCGGGATGCTCGGCACGGCGAGCGCGGGACTCGTGGTCAACCTCGTCTCCGCCTGGTTCCTGTCTCGAGCGGGCGGCGACAGCATCAACGTGCGCGCAGCGCTCTTCCACGTGCTGGCGGACGCGCTCGGGTCGGTCGCGGCCATCCTCGCTGGCGTCTGCATCCTCTGGTTCGGCTGGCAGCTCGCCGACCCCATCGCATCGATGGTGATCTCTGTCTTCATCCTGGTCGGGGCGTTCCGACTGCTCCGCGACACGACCAGCGTGCTCATGCAGGCGGCTCCGTCCCGCCTGGACGCCAGGGAGATCGAGCAGACCATTGTCGAGACCCCCGGTGTGAGCGGGGTGCACGACCTGCACCTATGGCAGCTCGTCCCCGACGTCCCGGTCCTCACCGCCCACGTGGTGCTGGAGCCGGGCGCACACGGCACGGACGTCGCTCGCCGCGTGGGGGAACGCCTCGCCGAGCTCGGGGTCACGCACACCACGATTCAGCCGGAGAGCCCGGAGCCCGCGTTGGTGGAGCTCCGCAGCGAACGCTAGCGGGTCACCGGCGTCCACTCCCGGACGCGCCCCAGCATGCCGGTGCCCATCGAAGCGCAGCCGTTGCCGGCCGCGAAGAGCCCGTCCTGCGTTGAGACGTGCGTCATGAAGCGGGCAACCGAGAACGCGCGGAGTCCTTGCCCCTCGAGGACGGGCACCGGCTCGATCGCCGGCTCGTTCTGCCGGACCCCCAGCTGTCCCTCGATGGCCCGCCCCCAGCACTCCCCACTCTGGTCCGCGCGGATCGCACAGCCGTGAAACGCGTCGATCTGCACCTCGGCGTAGGCGCCCGTGCGATCCGTCGGAGCGATGAGCCCATCTTCACGCGTCATGTCCAAGAGCGGGCCCAACCGTCCGTCGAGGGAATCGCCCCAACAGGCCATCGTCTCGTCCGTTCGAATCGCGCAGACCCCGCGCGGGGAAGCGTCGACGCTCGCCCACTGTGACTCGGTCCCGACCGCCACCGGCGTGCGCACCTGAAGCGGCTCCATGTCCAGCACGCCGAGCTGACCGTTGGTGTTGCGCCCCCAGCAGTACACGACGCCGTCCTGTCGAACGCCGCAGGCGTGGCCCTCCCCGACTGTCACATCCGTCCACGCCTCCGTGCCCACCCGCGTCGGCGACAGGATCGGCGGAGGTGCGCCTCCGGAGCCTCCGACGCCCGTCTGCCCCTCCGCGTTTCGCCCCCAACAATAGAGCGCGCCAGCGATGTCGATCGCGCAGACCGTGTCGGCGTTGGCCTCGAGCTCGACCCACTCCGTGTCCGGAGACTCCACTCGTGTTGGTGCGGTGCGTTCAACGGTGTCCCCCATGCCCAGCTGGCCCTGGTCGTTGCGGCCCCAGCAGAACAGCGCACCGTCCTGCGACGTCGCGCAGGTGAACCCCGTTCCGACCGCGATCTGCGACGGGACGCCGAACCCCTCGACCGGCGTGGCCCGGAGGCGTGCGAACGTATCGCCTGTGCCAAGCTGCCCGTGCGAGTTGGATCCCCAGCACAGCAGCTCGTCGCTGTTGTGGGCGCACGCATGGGTGTTGGAGGAGTCAACCCACTTCGCCTGGACCTGACACCCGTCGCCCTCGCAGTTGGGTCCCAAAATGTAGACACCCGTCCCGCACTCGTCGGTCTCCATGACGGTGGGCAAGAGCGTGCAGCCGCTTTCCGGATCGCAGAACTCATCGGTGCCGCATCGGTCGTCGGAGGGCCCGACAAAGCACACCCCATCGGAGCACACGCCCTGCGAGCACGCCGACGCCGAAGGGCAGTCCGAGTCGACCGCGCACTCCGGGTCCGGGCAGCTCTCTTCGGCCCCGGTCAGGCACTCCGGCACCGTGCAGCCGCCCGCCAAGCATCGCGTCGCCCCTGCGTCTTCGCCCTCCCCGGGGCACACCACGGAGCGACAATCGCGCGTGATCACGACCGTCACGACCTGGTCGTCGCGCTGCTCCGCCAACACGGTCGCGGTGACCGTCTCGTCGCCTGCCGCATCGAACAACGAGACTTGCACGGTGCGCGCGAGCGATGGGTCGACCGGCAACTCCGCGATTCGCTCCCCGCGGGAAAAGTCCTGGCCGGGCTCCCAGTCGATGGGCAACCCCTCCATCCCATCGTCCGGCAGGCTGAGCTGCGCCCCGAAGAAGTCCGCGCCCGGCACCAGATCGGTCCGAAGCTGAACGATGAGGCGGACCTCACTGGGGTCACCGCATGAGAGCAGCAGCGCCAGGAAAGGCAGGGTCCAGGTTGTGCGCATCTCTCTTAGGGTACGCCAAAGCCGTCAGGCGCATAACCGTCCCTATCGAGTGACAGGCGTCCACTCGAAGCGCTGCCCCACGTCCCCGGTTCCCAAGGAGGCGCAGCCGCGCCCCGTCACGTAGACCCCGTCCTCGGCGGTGGCCATGTGGGTCATGAAGCGGGACACCGACAGCGCCCGCACGTCCTGGCCTTCCAGTACGCTCACCGGGATCAGCGCCGGCTCCGGGCCCGTCCCGATCTGCCCCTCGGCGGCACGCCCCCAACAGACGCTGCTGGCATCCGTCAGGAGCGCGCAGCCGTGGAAGGCGTCCATGTCCACCGCCTGGACCTGCTCGCCCCAGTCTGTCGGCGCGACGAGCCCGTCTTCGCGCGCCGACGTGACCGGCGCCAGTCTCGCGTCGCTGGCGTCGCCCCAGCACGCCATCGTGCCGTCGGTACGGATCCCGCACACACCGCGCGGCGCCGTGCCCAGCGACGCCCATTCTGTCTCCGTCCCGACCGGTCCCGGCGTGCGCGTCTGGAGCGGCTCCACGTCCAATCGACCGTGCTGCCCGTGGGAGTTTCGCCCCCAACAGTGCACGCTGCCGTCTTCCTGGATGCCGCAGGTGTGCCCGTCGCCTACCGACACGTCGCTCCAAAGCACCGCGCTGTCCGAGACCATCGTCGGCGTCAGCACCGGTGGCGGCGCCGGCCCCCCGCCTCCCGTACCGACCTGTCCTTCGTCGTGTCGGCCCCAACACAGCAGCAGGCCCTCCTGCGTGATGCCGCACGCAGTAGCGGCGTTCGCGTCGACCCGAGACCATGCGACGGGCCCGGCGACTTCGGTGGGAACCGGACGGTCCTCGGCGTCTCCGAGGCCTAGCTGACCCTCGTCATTGAGCCCCCAGCAGTACAGGCCCCCCTCGTCGGTCGTCGCACACGTGAAGCCAGCCCCCACCGCGACCTGCGAGACCGTGCCGAAGTCGGCCACCCGCGCGGGCCGAAGCCGCGCGAACCGATCTCCCGTTCCCAGCTCGCCATGCGCGTTCCGGCCCCAGCAGTAGAGGCCCTCCGCCGTGAGCGCACATGCGTGGGTCGTCGACGAGTCCAGCTGGGTCGCCTGAAGCTGACAGCCCTCCCCCTCACAGGGAGGCGCATCGGCCGTCACGAACGTCCCGCATTCCTCGTCCTCCACCACGTTCGGGATCGCCGTGCAGCCGCTGTCTGGATCGCAGAATTCCCCGCTTGCGCATCGCCCCTCCGCGGGCGCCACGAGGCACACCCCGTCGGAGCAGAGACCGGTCGAGCAGGCCGACGTCACCGGACAGTCCACGTCCGCCGCGCACTCCGGCTCCGGGCAGCTCTCCTCTGCGCCCGTCACGCACTCCGGCACGGTGCAGCGCCCAGCCAGGCAACGTGTCGCGCCGGCGTCGTCCCCCGGACCAGGACACGAGACGGACCGGCAATCGCGGGTGATGACCACCGTCACCACCTGGTCCTCGGATTGGCGCACCACGACGGTCGAGGCGATGGACGGCTCGCCGGCGACATCGAAGAGCACGAGCTGCACCCGCCGGCGAACCGAGGGCACGACCAGCAGCTCCGCCAAGCGCACCCCGCGGGAGAAGTCCTCCCCCGGTGTCACGGCCACCTCGAGCCCCTCCATCCCGTCATCCGGCAGGCTCAGCTCCGCCCCGAAGAAGTCCGCCCCGGGCACGAGATCGGTGCGCAGCTGAACGAGGAGCGCCAGCTCTCCCGGCTCCCCACAGGACAGCAGCATCAGAGCCGAGAGGACGGCGAGGGCGCGCATCTCCGGGATTCTATCTCGAAACGGCCCGCCCTCCGCCGCCGATGTCGCTCCGCTGATAGTGTGAGGCCAATCGAACGACTCAACTCTCTCTCGAGTACAAGGCTATGAAAGCCCGCCTCTCCCTGCTCTTCGCGCTGACGCTCTGCCTGTTCGGGTGCGATGAGTCGCCCGACCCCTCCGACGATGGTGGCCCGGACGCCTCGACCTCGGATGCGGGTCGGGACGCTGCCGTGAGCCTGTGCGCGGCCAACCGGGACTGTGACGATGGGCTGTTCTGCAACGGGAGCGAGACGTGTGAGCCGGGAGCCTCAACTGCGTCGGCCGAGGGCTGCGTACCCGGCACGGCGCCCTGCGCCTCCGCTTCTTGCGACGAGGCCGGCGACCAGTGCAGCTGCGCAACCGGTGGTGATACCGATGAGGATGGCGAGCCGTCTCTGGCATGCGGGGGCGACGACTGCGACGACGACGACCCCAACCGCTACCCCGGCAATGCGGAGGGGGGCGACGCGGAAGGGCACGACGAAGACTGTGACCCTGCAACCCTCGGGGGAACGGACGCGGACACCGATGGGTTCGTGAGCGCCCTGTGTTGCAACGGTGACATCTGCGGTGACGATTGTGCGGACGACGACATCAACGTGAATCCGGGGGCGACGGAGAGCTGTGACGGCGTGGACAACAACTGCAGCGGGAGCGCGGATGTCTCGTCGGACCCGCTCTGCCCCGGAGGGACCTGCACGGCGGGGTCGTGTCGCCTCGAGGCTTGGGTTCGGACGTTTGGGGCAACCGGTGGAGCCCAAGCCAGAGATGTCGCGCTGGATCCAGCCGGGAACATCTACGTCGTTGGCGATTTTGGCGGCGAAGCGGACTTTGGAATGGGTGTTGTGAGCTCAGCCGGCGGCGCAGACGCCTTCGTCGCGTCGTACCGACCCGATGGAACCCTGCGATGGGAGCGCTCATTCGGGCATACTGCGTCTGACATCGCCCGGAAGGTAGCAGTCGATGGCAGCGGGAACCTTCTCCTGCTCGTCGAATGGACGGGAACGATCGACTTCGGTGGAGGCGAGCTCCCTGCCCCAAGCGGAGCGCTTGGGTTGGTCGGACTACGCGCAACGGATGGCGCCTACTCCTGGTCTAGGAGCTTCGAGCGGGTTGCGCATGATGTCTCCCTTGGCGGGCTCGACTCCGGATTCGTGGTGGGCACCGCAGGGCCCGAGCTGGAGGTGGGATCGGGCGAACCTCTTCCTCCAAGTTCAGCGCTAACCCGATACGCACCCACTGGCGAGTGGCTCTGGAGCCGGGTCGTTAGCCTACGGATGCAGATGACCGCACTTTCCGTCACGCACGACGTGATTGCGGTGACGGGATTCGTTCGGAGCTCCGTCAACTTCGGCGGGGAGGTCCTTAGCCACGCTGGGAACGTGAGCGGCGCGGTTGCACGATTCGAGCTGGGCAGCGGCGCTCATCTCTCCTCGAGTACGTTCGTGTCCAGCGGAGACGGACGAGTCCTACCGTTCGCGACTCTACAGATGCCTGGGGGCCGCTCCTGCCTTGGAGGCTACTTCAGTGAGTCCATCGAGGTTAGCCCGGGAGTCGTACGAACCGCCCCGGTTGGGGAGACGAACGGATTCATGATCTGCCTGTCCGAGGACGGCGCGTACTACTGGGACCGAATCATACCAGGCACAGGCCGAGAGGAAGTGACCGACTTCGCTACCGACTCGAGCGGCAACATCAACATCGTCGGCACATTCTCGGGCAGCATCAATCTCGGAAGTGGATTCACTGACACTGTCGGCAGCCAAAACGCGCTGTACGCTTCATACGCTGCAGACGGTTCGCACATCGCAGACGAGGTGTTTCCGGCGAGCGAGAGTGCCGCAGCCGCAGTGGCCGTGGGCCCGGCCGACAGCACCGTGGTGGCAGGCTACTTCACAGGTTCAGTGGACCTGCTCGGCACTTCGCGAGTGGCGCCCGGCGGCATCGACGGGTTCGTCGTTCGACTGCGGCGGTAGGCTATTCGACTACGACCTCGATCGTGAAGTCTGCTCTCTGGCCGAATATCTCACCCTCCACGACGATGAAGGTGGTCTCCCCAGGTGGCGCCGTGAAGGAGTGCGTTTCCACGTTGCCAGCCTGGAAGCGAGTGCCATCTGGGCACTCCGACTGGTCACAATCGGTAGCCACCCAAATCTGAGGGTTCATCGGGACTCCGCCATCCGGCCGACGATCCGTGGTGACGGTCACTCGGTAGTTGGTGGCCGTCGAGGGGGTGACCGAGTAGGCAACATCGTAGCTGCTGGCGATGGTCCCGAACGCACAGCCACCGCCGCCGATTGTCGGCCGGTCGTCGTAGGTATCACTGGCCCCCACCGTGGTGCCCCGGAACGTGCCTCCGGCCGTGACATCGAACGCCAATGCGCAGGTGTCGCCACCCACGAACGGTCCCCCATCGATCGGCGGCCCAGAATCGACCGGACCCGAGTCCACGGGGCCGCCATCGACCGGCCCGCCATCCGTGGGGCCACCGTCGGATCCCGCGTCCATCCCGCCGTCGACCGGGCCCGCATCGGTGCCGCTGTCGGCCCCCGCGTCGATAGGCGTTCCCGCGTCCGTGCCGCTGTCGAGCGCGGCGCCGCTGTCCCTGGCGCCGGCGTCGGGCGGACCTGCATCGCGGTCCCGGTCGTCACCATCGCAGGCAACCAGCGAGAGACAGAGAGAGAGGACGAGGAGCCCCGAAACACGCGAAGTCGGCAACATCGGGAGCACGATAGCAGCTTCGCGAGGACCGTCAGCTCAGGGCTGGCCCAGGCCCTCGAGGCTGTCCCACGTCCGGCCATCTGCGCTACGCAAGACGCGGAAGTCGGACTCGTCTCGCGTCACCAGCATCACCGTCTCACCGTCGCTGGCGAGGCGCGGCGCACCGCAGGGGCCGTCCTGGGGGTCGGTCCAGCAGGCAGCAGGGACGTGCGTGGTCTGCTCGCCCGTGACCGAAGTCACCTGGACCGCGCCCTCGTCGGCGTCGCGGGTCCACGCGACCAGGGTCGCGTCTCCGTGGCGAACCGCATCGAAGGCCGCCACCGAACGGCCCAGGGGGGATTCGTCCTCGCAGCCTTCCGAGGTGCAGCGGAGCCCGTGCAGGACGCCATCGCTGAGCGCAAACACGCGGGCGCCCTCCCCCTCGCACACGACCGCCACCGATCCTGGGTCCGGGGGCCGGACGGGAAGCGCGAGCTCCGCGATGACGGCATCTTCGGCACCGGAGCGCGCGACCACCATTCCGTGTTCACTCGCGTAGACCAGCCAGCCGTCGCCCGTCCCGCCGCAGGTCGCGAGCCGCGCCGTGCCCTCGAGCTGACCGAGCGGGGTCGGCACGGTCTCCGGCGTCAGGCGCACCAGCCGCAGACCGTCCGCGCCGACCACCGCCACCGAGGGCGGCGTCCCCATGAGAAACGCCCCCCGCCGCGGCACTGCGCCCGGCAGCAGCCAGGTCGCGTCCGCCTGGATCTGCGGCACGTGCGCCTCCTGCCCCAGCTGACGGACCTCCGGCACGGGCAGCGTGAAGCGCCGCACTTCCGCACCGAGCGAGGCCGCCGCCAAGACCCACGCCGTCTGCCCTTCGACGTGCATCGACGCGGCCGGCTCGAGGGCCGGATGCGCCTGCAGCCACATCATCGGCTCGAGGGTCTGACGATCCTCGACGAGCGCCGCCAGACCGCTCGCACGCTGCGTGCAATCGGGCTCGCACTGCTCGGCAGCCGTGCTCCAGATCAACCAAGGCGGCTCCTGCGCGCCGAGCAGCCCGCCGACCAATCTCGGCCGTCTCGTCAGTCGGAGGTCGACTCCGCCGTCTTCGACCCTGGCATGCGCCACGCTTCGGCTGTCCATCGCGCTCGCGACCAACGCCCCCGCACTCACCCTGACGTGCCAGGGCCCACCGATCGAGATCCGCATGGGGATGATCGAAGGGGTTGGCAGGTCCTCGCGCTCACCCAGGGTGATCGCGTCGTGCTCGGCGCTCAGCGCGGCCACCCCGGCCGACACACCCAGCTCAGCGAGCGCCGCCCGCACCAAGCTCATCGCGCGGAGCGTCCGGTCCGAGACCCGGTGGTCGTCGTCTCGGCCCTGGAGGCGACCGAGCTCGCGATCGAGCTGCTCCACGGTCGCACGCAGCTGGACCTCCGCGCTCTTCACCGCGGGAAAGAGAAAGGGCGACTCCTCCGGCGGGATCGCGCGGAGCAGCGGTCGACAGCGTCCGGGCCACTCGGCGTCCCCGCTGAGAACGAGCGAGGCGTATCGTGCGCGCTCCCCTCTGGGCAGGCCCAGGCCGGGTGGTGTCGCAGCCTGGCCGTCGTAAAAGCAGGCGGCAAACGCCGTGAACCGAGGGAGGGTCTCCTCGGCGCGGCGCGGGCCTCGGCTGTACGGAATCCCCAGCAGAACAACCGCGAACAGCACGTTCGCAGCCGCCGCGAAAAACCACGGGCGCAGGTTGGTCCGGAAGCGGCCCTCGATCTCGTCGTCCATCGTGTGTGTGAGCAGAGAGGGGAACCGATCGCAGACGCCGCGCGTCTGAAACCCGCAAGGTCTTCGGCAAGGACCGCGGCGCGCTACGATAGCGGAGCGAAGGCGTGAACCCTATACTCCCGAAGGCTCGCCGAGCTGGACAACCCATGGACGAAAACAACTCCGCCCGAGACGATGAGCGAGCCCAGGACGAGGCCACCGAGGCACCTCGTCAGCCCGCTTCCCCCCGACCGAAGTCCCGCATGGCACACACCTTCGCGGTGGCCATCGGTCCGGTGGTCGCGCTCAGCGCCGTAGGCCTGGCCTTCGCTCTGACGTTCTTCTGGCCGCAGCGGAACGGGCTGGACTTCAACATCGACGGTTCGGCCCGCGCCCAAGAGGTCCGCGAACAGGAAGGCTACGACCTGGCGGAGCTCCGGGTCATGAATCGGGTCATCCTGCACGTCCGCAACCACTACGTGGAGCCGGAGCGCATCAATCCGCAGCACATGTTGCTGGCCGGCCTCAACGCGGTCCAGCGAACGGTCGCGCCCGTGATGATCGAGTACGAGGAGGGCGAAAGCCACCTCACCCTGCACGTCGACAACCAGACGCAGCGATTCCAGGTCGACGACGTCGACAGCCCGTGGGCTCTGACCACGCGCTTCCGCGAAGTGTTCGGATTCGTTCAGGAAAACCTGCACGGCGAGGACATCGAGCTTCGGGACATCGAGTACGCCGCGATCAACGGCATGCTCCGCACGCTCGACCCGCACTCGGTGCTGCTCACGCCCGACGTCTACGAAGAGATGCGCATGAGCACGCGCGGCGAGTTCGGCGGCCTCGGCATCGTCATCTCGCTGCGGGATGGCCAGCTCACGATCATCAGGCCGATGGAGGGCACGCCAGCCGGCCGCGCGGGGCTCCAGCGCATGGACCGCATCGTGCGCATCGAGGAGGAGTCCACGCTCAACATGCCGCTGAGCGCGGCCGTCGACCGTCTCCGCGGTGCCCCCGGCTCCGAGGTGAGCATCCAGGTGGTGCGGGAGGGCGACGGAGGCTGGACCCGGCCGCGCACCTTCAATCTGACGCGCGCGGTCATCCATATCGAGTCGGTCGAGCACCGCATGCTCGGTGACAACGTCGGCTACATCCGCATCAAGAACTTCCAGGGGAACACCCACGAGGACATGCGGCGCGCGCTCGCGCAGCTTCACCGCGAAGGCCTCAACGGCCTCGTGCTGGACCTGCGGGACGACCCGGGTGGCCTGCTGGAGCAGGCCGTGCGCGTGGCCGACACGTTCCTGCCCTCGGGCACCATCGTGACCACCTCGAGCCAGGATCCGTCCCAGCGGGACGAGAAGTTCGCTCGGCAGGAAGGCACGGAGCCGAACTACCCGATGGTGGTGCTCGTCAACGGCGGGAGCGCATCGGCTTCCGAGATCGTCGCGGGTGCGTTGAAGAACCACGATCGCGCGCTGATCATCGGGCAGACCACGTTCGGCAAGGGCTCGGTCCAGGTCCTGTACGATTACGAGGACGGGTCCGCGCTGAAGCTCACCATCGCGCAGTACCTGACGCCCGGCGACGTCTCGATCCAGGGCGTGGGGATCACGCCGGACATCGTGATTGATCCGATGACCGTGGACCGCCAGGACATGGACCTGACGGTGGACCAACAGTACATCCGCGAGTCCGATCTCGCGTCGCACCTGACGAACGACCGCGCGCACGAGCAGGAGCGAGACCAGTCGGTGCTCCGCTACTACCTGCCGCGCGAGACGCGCCAGCGCCTCCGCGAAGCGGGCCCCGAAGGCATGGAGGAGAACGAGGAAGAGCAGGAGTTCCTGCTCCGGTTCTCCCGGCAGCTTCTGTCTCGCGCGCAACACTCCGGCCGACGCGAAATGCTGGCGGCCGCGCAGCCCGTCATCGAGAGCGTGAGCCAGTCCGAGTTGCAGCTGGCGGCCGCGGAGCTGCGCACCCTGGGAGTCGACTGGGCCGCGGGCACCGACCAGGGCGCGAGCGAGGTCACCGTCGAACTCAGCACCAACCAGGCGGACAACGCCGGCACAGCCGGCGAGGCCTTCGAGCTGCGCGTGCGGGTGACGAACAACGGCGCCAACCCGCTGTACCAGCTGCGGGCCCAGACGGAGAGCGCGTTCAACCTCTTCAACGGTCGTGAGCTCGTCTTTGGCCGGCTCGACCCAGGCCAGACGCGAGAGTGGAGCGCGCCGCTCGGTGGCTGTGTGACCGAGAACGACCAGCGCGTCTGTCGGCTCCCTCGCCTGTTGCCGGACCGTGCAGACGGCATCCGAGTGGTGTTCGAGGAGGCCCACGGCCACGCCCCCGAGCCGGCCGAGATCCGCACGACCGTGCGCGCGCTTCCGCGCCCGCGGTTCAGCTACCGCGTGCAGG
>JBGCFC010000257.1:0-6650 GCA_045106715.1 Sandaracinaceae bacterium | reverse complement strand
GCGGCGTCTCGCGGAGCAGGCGCGGGCACGACTGCGGGACCTCGATGAGGGCCACGCACCCGCCCTCGCGCCACGTCAGATCGAGGTTCCCGAGTCCCTCTTGACCACGCCGACGACGCCTACGAGCGGCTGAGGCGGAAGCCGAGATGCGGATCGACGAGCGCGAATGGGTCCACCTGGGGTGCCGCGTGACGAGTCGATGCGGTGTATTGGTGAGGAGGGACGCGCCCCAGGAAAGATCGCATGGCGTTGCAGGTCGAGGCGACGACTGGCCCAGAGCGCGCCGAGGCGTCCGATAGCGTGGGCCCGGTCCCGCCGGCGAGGCGCGTCGCGACCTCCGCCGACGACGCCTAGGAGCGGCTGATGATGATGCCGGCGGCGAGGCAGATCATCACGAGAAACGCCAGCGCGCCGCAGCCGAGCAGCAGGTACGGGAGCCGGTTCGGCGACGGTTTCTGAGGCGCCGCGAACTGCATGTTGGGCGCCATCTGCGGAACGGACTGCGCGATCCCGGGCGCGGACCCAGCCGTGGGCGGCTTGTAGCCCGGCGCGAGCCCCAGGCCCGCCTGCGAGGCGGCCGCCGCCTGCATCAGGCTCGCCGAGTCCATGGCCATCGTGCCGGCGACCATGGGGTTGCCGCCAGGAACGCCGGCGGAAGGTCCTACGCCTGGACCTGGACCTGGGAGGGGTGCCGGCGTGGGTACGGCCGCTGGGCTTGGAGGAGCGAAGGGCGCCGCACCGAAGCCGGGTTGTGGGGCGCCATGGACCGCATGGCCGGCGATCGGCGAGCCGGTGGGAGGCGGCGGCACCCCATCGGGCCCAAAGAGCGACTTGGAGTCCACCGCCATGGTCGCCGCGGTCTCGGGGTTCTGTCCGATGGCCAGCGAGGATGCGAACTCGGGCACCGCGCTCACCGGCTGCCATCCGCCGCCCGACTCAGGCGCGACCTGCGTGGTCGACGACAGCTGACCGACGCGGAGTTGGTCCGCGATCTGCGCCTGCTCGAAGGGACCTTCCGGCTGCCCTCCTCGATTGACCCACCACCTCATCATGCCCCCAGAATCTTCATCGGGCCGCCCCGGCGACGCGCTCGACCCGCGCCAGCAGCGCCGAAGGGTACACCCGTCCGACCAATGCGCGACGTGTGCGACGCGCGAGCTGTTCCCACTCCGAACGATACGGCTCCGTGTCCACCGGCGACAGCCCACGTCGAAGCAGCGCCTGGTACGCCCGCTCGTCGCCTCGGCGGATCCCTCGAAGCAGCCGCTCGTGGTTCTCGGTGGCGCTCTGGTCGAGCGCGTCTCGGTCCGCCTGCGAGAGGCCGTCGACAAACCCCTGGCGCACCACCATTCCGCCGATCAGGAAGCCGTCCGAGCCCGCCGTGACGTGGTCGAGCGACGTGAACCACTGCAGACCGGCCGCCGCGATGGCGGTGCTCGGCACCACGTCGATGGTGTGTGTGCGCAGGCTCCCAAACACCTCGCCGACCGACAGGGGTACACCGTTGGCGCCCGCCTCGTGCAGGACCTGACGGAAGATCGAGTCGGAGCGCGGGACCCACGGGCGCATGCGACGAAGATCGGCCGGGCGCTGTACAGGCCGACCTTGGCTGAAAAGCCGCACGCGCCCCGCGTCGCCAAACCCGAGCAGGTGAAAGCCCTCGGACTCGATTCCGCGCGCGAGCTCCGGGCCGATGTCCGCGCGCACCGCGTCGACCTGCGCGTAGGTCGAGAACACCCCCGGCGCCTGCATGACCATCACAGGCCGGTGGATCATGCCCAATCCCATCGAAGTGAGGGACGCGCCGTCCAACGCCGCGATCCGTAGCCGTCGCACCATCGTGCGCTCGTTGCCCATCGCCCCACCCCAGTACATCTGCACCTGGAGGCGCCCGTCGGTGAGCTCCGCGAGCCGACGGTTCCACCGCGCGAGGCCCCGCCGTCCGATCGGGGTACGCGGCATCTGGGTCGCCAACCGAAGCACGTGCGTCGGCTCCGTCTGCCCTCGGGCCGGAGGGGGAATCACCGCTGCAGCGACGGCGAGCAGCCAGAGGAGCGATCGGCGCATCGCGGCCAGCGTACGCCCCGGCCGACGTGCACTCCATGTTTTCTTGACGCCTTGTGCCGACAACACCTACATGGGGATACAGGTAGGTCTAGGTAGTCATGAGGAGTACACATGGATAGCGCGATGCGAGACTTGGAACAGATTCGGGAACAGGAAGACCGCAGCGAGGGCCGGCCGCTGGCCTTGGTGGGTCTGTTGATCGCGGTGACGATCGGACTGGTGTTCGCCATGGGAAGCCTGGTGGGCTGGACCGACGAAGCGGAGACCGCGGAAGAAGACCCGTTGGCGCGGCTGGACCGGGCGTCTGGCCTCCAGGCGGCGGACGAATCCGAGATCGAGCCCGAGATGCCCGAGGTGGAGCGGAGCGGACTGTCGTTCCCCGAAGCGCTCGGTCCGGCCGATGAGCGCCCGGAGGTCGCGGCGACGCTCGCGGCGGCGGCCGCGGAGCTGGCGCACCCCGACCCCATCGCGCGCCCGGCAGCGCTGCCGTCGCTTCCCGCAGCGCTTCCCGCGGCGGTGGCCGCGGGTGCCTCGTCCAGCGCCATCGCCCGTGCCGCAGCCCACGATCCGTTGGTCGCCACGTCTCTGCCGGCACCCACCACCGAGCCCGCCCGTGCGGGGCACGATGGCGAGTACACCGTGCAGGTGATCAGCTACGACAGTCCGGAAGGCGCGGAATCGTTCGCCGCGGGGCTTCGAGCGCGGGGCCACCGGGCGTTCGTGATGCGCGCCGACGTCGACGGCCGAGGCACCGTGTTCCGCGTGCGCGTCGGTCCGTTCGAGAACCTGCGGCAGGCGCAGGCGTACCGTCGTGAGTTCGAGCGCACCGAGCGCATGAACACGCTGGTCGTGCGTCGTCGCGACTCCGCCTGAGCGGAGGCTGCGGTACTCTCCGCCAATGGAAGAGTCCGCCCTGCACGCGCTCCTCAAGAAGGGCCAGCAATACGCCGCGAGCGACATCCTCCTGAAGGTGGGCCAGCCTCCCGCCTTCCGCGTCGCGGGCTCCCTCCACTACCTGCAGGGAGACAAGCTCAAGCCCGACCAGACCAAAGCGCTCGCTCGGTTCGTGCTCGCCAACTCGCGCTACCAGGGCACGCTCGACGACCTCCAACAGTGGGATACGGCCTACTCCGTTCCAGGAGTGGGCCGTTATCGCGTCAACGCCTATCGCCAGCGCGGCACCCTCGCCCTCGCCCTGCGTTCCATCCCGGTCCGGATCCCGACCTTCGAAGAGCTGCACATCCCGCCGATGGTGAGCCAGCTGGCCGAGCTCGACCGCGGGATGATCTTGGTCTGCGGCGCCGCCGGCAACGGCAAGTCGAGCACGCTCGCCGCGATGATCGGCCACGTGAACGCCGTGCGGCGCTCGCACGTCGTGACCATCGAGGATCCGATCGAGTTCATCCACTCGGACGGCTCCAGCCTCATCTCCCAGCGAGAGGTCGGCCTCGACACGGAGAGCTTCGCGGCCGCTCTCCGTTCCGCTCTCCGCCAGTCCCCGGACGTCATCCTCGTCGGCGAGATCCGCGACGCGGAGACGATGGACATCGGTCTCAAAGCGGCCGAGACAGGGCACCTGTTCATGAGCACGCTCCACACGCCCGACGTCACCCGCACCGTCGGGCGGATCCTGTCTCTGATGGGCGATCGCGACGGGCGGGAAGTACGCGAGCGCCTCGCCGACAACCTCAAGGCGATCATCGCCCAGCGCCTGCTCCCCTCGGTGGACGGAGGCATGGCGCTGGCGTGTGAGATCCTCGTCGTCACGGGGACCGCGCGGGAGACCATTCGCAAGCCCGAGGGCAACCTCCCCTTCAAGGACATCATGGAGCGCGGCGTGCACCCCTACGGCATGCAGACGTTCGAGATGCACCTCCGCGAGCTGGTCAAGGCGGGCCGCGTCGAGGTCGACGTCGCACGCCAGGCCCTGGGCTGAGGTCAGCTCGACCCGCGCCGAGTCACGGCGCAGGCCCCCCGCGTGGCGACACGCCTACTTCTCGCCTGACGCGAGCGCCCGCTCGAAGAAGGGAAGCAGCCGATGGGTGCCGACCGGAGGAGCGAGGCGCGGTGAGCGATGGAAGACGTCGAGCATGCGCAGCAGCGCGTGCAGGTTGGTGTGGAACGGAAGGGCCATCGACGCGGCAGCGCTGAGCAAGCCGAGCGGCAGGTGTCCGAACCGGGCGGGACGGTCGAGCGCCTGGAACGCGAGCTCTCCGATCTGACGCATCGACCACACCTCCGGCCCGCCGACATCCGCCTCGTCGCGGGTCTCGCTACGGAACGCCTGCACGCACGCGTCGGCGAGGTCGGCGCCATGGATGGGGTTGAGCTCGGCCGAGCCATCGCCGAAGAGCCAGACGCGGCCGCGCTGGGCCATCGACAAGGTCTCGAGCATGTCGTTGTAGAAGCCGCTCGGACGGAGCACCGCGTACGACATGCCGCTCGCGCGAAGCCGGTCCACTACGCGCTCGCGGGCCTCCGCGGCGGGGAATCGATCTCGGAGCGTGGCACCGCCCAGCACCGAGACGAACACGAACCGACGCACCCCGGCGCGCTCGGCTTCGTCGACGAGGTTGAGGTTGGCCCGTTCGTCCACCTCCCAAATCGTCGGACGCCGCCGGAGGTGGCGGACGCCGACGGAAGAGAACGCGACGCTCGCCCCGTCGAACAGCCCCGTCAGCGTCTCGGGCTGGGTCGCCTGGCCCACGAAGGACTCGTCGACGGGACCGAGGCGGGCGGCGTCTCTCGCCAGGCCACGCACGTGGTAGCCGGCGTCGCGGGCAGCACGCACGACGTGTCCACCGAGGTAGCCCGTGGCGCCGGCGACGACCACCGTTTCGTTTCGTTTCCGCATGTCGAGAAGGTGCGACGGCCTTGCCGCCGAGTCGTGACCGAAGCCGCCGGGAGTCGTGACCGTTCGCGCCAACGCTGGCACGCTCCGGCCATGGTCCCCCGGATCCACGCGTTCTGGCTGCAGGCCGCCTTGGCGCACGGAAAGGCGAAGGGCATCGCGCTCGCTCGCATGCTGGACGTCATCGCGCTCGACCCTGACGCGGTGGGGTCACCTCTGTTGCTGGTCCCTCTCGAAGCCCACTACACGCTGCTCGAGTGGCTCGAGT
This sequence comes from Sandaracinaceae bacterium, assembly GCA_045106715.1. Lineage (GTDB taxonomy): Bacteria > Myxococcota_A > Polyangia > Polyangiales > Sandaracinaceae. The sequence continues at coordinate 1,464 of JBGCFC010000257.1, read as the reverse complement.
CCGAGCTCGGCACGCCCGAGGTCGCGCTCGCGATCGGCGGCTCGCTGTCGGGCGAGGAGATCGGGGCGCCCGCCTTTCTCACGGGCACCGCCGCGACGCTCCGGCAGGGGCTCGACAAGTTCATGGCTTTCCTCCCCAAAGACGGCGAGCGCTACGAGCTGCAGGTCGACGGCGGGACGGCCTGCATCCGTTTGCACCACGCGGGCCCCTCTCGGCGCGCGCACGCGCTTCGGGCCGCCTCCTTCGTCACGGACCTCGCCGTGCACGCGCCCCTCTTCGTCGAGGGCGGGTTCAAGAACCTCACGGCGAGGCTCGCCACCCGGGACGAAGTGCTTCTCTCCGCCCTGCGCAAACGCGTCGCCATCGAGGTGCGAGGCGGCCAACCTCACGATGCACTGCGCTTCGACGCCGCGGACCTCGATCGCGCGCCTCCGGACGCCAACCGCGCGCTGCACGCCTTCTTCGACGAATACCTGGAACCGCACCGCGAGCGGCCTCATCCGACCGCCACCGCGCGCCTCGGTCGTTTGATCGACGCGCGTCTTCTGGAGGGCCAAGTGGACAGCGCGTCGCTTGCGCGGGCCTGCGGCTGGAGCCCCCGCACGCTGCAGCGGCGACTCTCGAAGGACGGGACCACCCTCCGCGTTCTGGTGCGGGAGCGACGCCTCGCCCGCGCCCGCGAGGTCCTCGATGCGGGCGGGTCGATGAGCGAGGCCGCCTTCGAGAGCGGCTACTCGGAGGCGAGCGCTCTGCATCGCGCGCTGCGCAAGACGAAGTCGGGCTGACCCGGACCGGCGTGCTCAGCCGCTTTCTATGCGCGCCGGGCCCCTTCCCGCTTCGCGCGCCTGAGGACGTGTCCGCGGGCGAGACCACGGTGGAGATCGGTGTCCCCTATCGCGTCTCGGGCGCTGGGCCGCGCTCCTCGAGCGCCTCCCACTCGCGTGTCAGCGCGGTGCACGGAGCCGAGCGGCGCGGTCGGCTCCGTGCACCGCGTGTCGCCGGCCGCACCGCGGACACCGGGGACACCGCAACCCCACGACGGAAGCTCGGCACCACACAGCCGCGCGGCGCGAGCCTCGACCGCGCCCTCTCGCACGCGCGCCCGAGCTCGCCGCGCGCATCGACGCAGCGGGCGTCGATCGCAGCCAGGAGCGTGGCGCGCTGACCCTCCTGTTCCGAGCTGACGCTCCCAAACACGAGGAGCTCCACCAGGGCGACGGCGGCCGGACCGCGCTCGGGCCCCGCCTCGATCCGCGCGGCGATCGCGTCGAACACGATCGCATTCCACCCGTCCCACAAGCGCTCGAGCGCGTGCACGGTCGCGACGTCGATCGTCGCCGCGCTCCGCATGCGCCGCGCGATGCGGCTGGCGGCGGCGCGACGGAGACGCCGATGCAAGTGTCGCCGGGACCAGGAGACGCGGTCGATCAGAGGCCACGCCTCGCCCCAGGCTCCCCGCGCCAG
>JBGCFC010000256.1:0-2605 GCA_045106715.1 Sandaracinaceae bacterium | reverse complement strand
CATGCCCGGGAGCACTGGCCCATGCCCGCCGCGGGGTTGCCGGCGCAGAGGTTGAGCGTGCAGTCCGCCGCGCGCGTGCAGGCGGTGCCCGTGTCGTCCGGCACGCACACGCCGCCGAGGCCGCACACGTGCTCGGAGGCGCAGTCCCGGTGCACGGTGCAGGGGATGGTGCACATGCGGGTGCCCCCAACGTCGTCGACGCAGCGGCCGCTCTCGCAGTCCCCGCCGTCCGTGCAGCGGTCGAGGTAGCGCCCCGATCCCCCGGCGTCCGGCGTGGGCGGAGGGCCGCCGTCGACGGGAGGGGGTCCGCTGTCCGGCGTGGGAGGAGGCCCGCCGTCGACCCCGCCGCCGTCCATGGCGCCGGCGTCGATCCGCCCCGCGTCGGGCGGAGGCGGGCCGCCGTCCATCGCCGGCACACACATCCCGATAACGCTGCACATCTCACCGTCTTCGCAGTCGAAGTCCATCCGGCAGTCCTGCCGGCATCGTCCGCGCAGGCAGTAGCTGGAGCTACCGCACTGGGAGTTGAAGTCGCACTCCTGCCCGGCGCATCCCGTGAGCAGGAGCGAGGCGAGGAGAGGCGCAAACAACGCGCGGGCGGCGAGGGCTTCGGTTCGCACGAAGCCTGGATCATAGCGTGATTGACGGACGACGTTGCGCAGACCATGAGGAGGCGCCGTGAACGACCCCGATTCCCGCACGATGACCGCCAACGGGCTGCGCCACCGGGTGCTCGTCTGGAACGACGACGGGGGGCCGACGGTGGTGTGCTGCCACGGCTTCCTCGACCAGGCGCTGAGCTTCGACAGCGTCGCGAAGGAGCTCGCCGGCGAGGGCTACCGTGTGGTGGCGTTCGACTGGCGCGGGCACGGCCAAACGGAGCATGTGGGCGGCGGCGGCTACTACCACTTCCCGGACTACGTGCTCGATCTGCACGAGCTGATGCCGTTCCTCGTCTCGGAGGAGGTGCACCTGGTCGGCCACTCGATGGGCGGCACGGCCACCGCGCTCTACACGGCCACGCACCCCAACGTGCCCAAGACGCTCACCTTGATCGAGGGGCTCGGGCCGCCCGCGTCGACGCAGTCGCCGCCCGAGAAGATGCGCGCCTGGCTCGACTCGGTCGACCGGATCCGTGGGCGCGCGCCGCGGCCGATGAGCGACCTCGCCGACGCGGTCAAGCGCATGCGCGTGAGCAACCCCGAGCTGCCGACCTCGCTGGCGTACGAGCTCGCCGAAGCGGGCACGCGAGAGGACGAAGAAGGCCTGCTCTGGCGTTTTGATCCCCTGCACCGGACGACGTCACCGGCGACGTTCGACCCGGCGCGCTTCGCTCAGTACCTCGCGGCGATCCCGTGCCCGACGCTCATCGTGACGGGCACACGCGGCTTCCGGACGGCCGACCACGAGACCCGCGTCGCGGCGCTGGCCGACGCGCGCGAGGTCATCGTCGAGGACGTCGGCCACATGATTCACCAGCTGGCCCCGGAGCGGCTGGCTGGCGCGATTCTCGAACACATCCGCCAGTCGGGGTAGGATCGCAGCGGGAAGAGGGAATTCATGCATTTCAATAGACTATGGAGCGCGCTCGCGCTCGCAGGCTTGATGCTCGCGTCGCCGGCCTTCGCGCAGGACGAGAGCCAGATGGAACCGGCCGAGGAGCCGCCGCCGGAGGACTACGTCGAGGCCGAGGAAGCGCCGCCAACGCCGGTCGAGGCCGCCGAAGAGGCGCCGCCCGCCGAGGAGCCCGAGGCCGCGCCGGAGGAGCCCGTCGAGGACGAGCCCGTCGAGCAGAACGACACGAGCCCGCGTGAGCTCGAGGACACGGACTACTTCTTCCTCGGTGCGTTCGCCCGAGGGATCATCATCCCCGGCTTCATCCAGGGTCTGTTCGTGGACGGCGGGATCGACGGCTTCAACCCCGGCGTGGGCCTCGAGTTCACCTACCGGCGCAACAACTTCAGCCTCGTCGTCAACGGCTGGTGGAACAACGCGGTCGCCGATGGCTACTTCCGCGCCAACGGGGACCCGCTCACCGACACCGAGTACATCGACGTCGACCTCGGGGTGATCTTCCTGAACGCGACGTTCCTCTGGGCCTTCCCGGTCGACGACGAGGGCATCTTCGCCATCGAGCTCGGCTTCGACCTCGGCTTCGGCGTCATCTTCGGCGAGCTGGTGCGCACGGAAGCCACCCCCGACGGCGACGGATACCGTCCCTGCACGGGTCCCGGCGACGGCAGCCCCGGCTACTGCGAGCCGCCCGCGCCCGACCCCTGCTACAACACCAACGGCGGCCACTACAACTGCTCGGAGCCCAACTGGACGACCGACGGCGGCGACACGCCGCTCCTGTTCCCTTGGGTCACGCTCCCGCACGTCGCGGTCCGCATCAAGCCCATTCGGCAGGTTCAGATCCGCATCGACGGCGGCTACGGCCTCTACAACTTCTTCTTCGGTGGCTCGGTCGCGTACGGCTTCTGAACCCCGAGCGCAGCAGCGCAGGCGGGCGGTCTCCCTCGGGAGGTCGCCCGTTCTTGCGTGAGTACGGTTCAGGCGGAAGACGTCTCGCGGGGCGCGACCAGGGACGCGGTCAGCAGCACGA
>JBGCFC010000255.1:0-31678 GCA_045106715.1 Sandaracinaceae bacterium | reverse complement strand
CCAGCGCTTCGGCGGCGCCGCGGTCACAGCTCAGCTCGGCGCTCCCCGCGTTCTCCACTCCGCGCTCCCGGAGACGGTCCATCCACGCGGTGGCCTGCGCGGCGTCCTCGATTGTGGCGAGGTACACGCCGACCGCCTGCTCGCCCTGACCAGGCGAGACGCTGGCGGGCAGGGTGTCGGACGCCTCGGTCTCGGTGCGGTCAGGCGGGGCCTCCGAGCCGGCCGACGCGGACTCGCTGTCAGAAGGAGCCGTGTCGTCGGGGGCGGACGGGCCGCAGGCGGTGAGAAGAACGAGCAGGCTGATCGATGCGCGCATCGGCTACTGCTACCACGGCTCCAGCGCTTCGCCGGTCCCGAGGACGGGAATAGCCGGGACACCTCAGCGCGTACGAAGCAACCCTTGAGCTCGTGGAGCTCGACCTCGACCGGCTCTGGGTGCCTTCCGCGGTGGCCTCTCCGTGAGTCGGCGGGCCGCGCACGGATGGGCGGCGCCGGGGAGGCAACCGACCTACGTTTCGCATCCCCGAGCCAACGCCGTGACCCTCTCTCTCTTCCACCAAGACAACGCCGACAACCGCCGCGTCCTCCGTGCCTGTTCGACCCTGCGCGCGGGGTTCCGGCCACGACCATGGGCGCGGAACCCTCACACGCAACTTGCCCTCATGATCGGGGCGGAGCAGCGGCGGGCGCCGCTCGTCTGGGACCGGGTCGAGACGCTCGAGATGACCGATGGGGGCGTCGTCTCACTGTCATACTGTGGCGTCGACGCGTCCGCCGCCACGCCCGTCGTGATTCTCCTGCCTACGATCACGGGCGACGGTGACGGACTCGGCGACCTCGTTCGGCTTCTTCGCAGCGCCCTCGGTTGGACGGTCGTGGTGTGCAATCGGCGCGGTCACGCCGGTGTCCCGTTGGCGACGCCGCGTTTCAACACCATGGGCAACGTCGCGGACCTGCGCGCACAGATCGCCCGCGTTCAGGAGGACCGGCCGTCCGCCCCGCTCTTCGCGATCGGCGTCTCCGCCGGCTCAGGCCTGCTCGCGCGCTATCTTGGAGAGAGCCCCGCGGCGCCCATTCGAGCCGCCGCGATGCACTGCCCCGGATACGATCTGGAGACGCTCTTCGACTACGCCCACCCGGTCTACAGCCGCGTGATGGCCGACCGCGTGAAGCGGCACTTCCTCGAGCCGAACGCGGCCCTCTTCGAGGGGCACCCCGACTACCGCTGGTGCGCGGGCGCCCGTGACCTGGCCCAGTTCCACCAGCGGGCCCATCGCCTCGCGGGCTACGCCACGCGGGAGCAATACCTCCGGGCGAGCAACCCGATGGAGGTGGCCTACGACATCAACGTTCCGCTGCTCGTGATCAACGCGGAAGACGACCCCGTCTGCAGCGTGGCGATGGTCGAACAGGTGCGACGACCGCTCATCGCGGCCATCCCGCAGGGCATTCTCGCGGTGACCCGATACGGGAGCCACTGCGCGCATCTCTACGGGGTGCGCCGCCGCGCGAGCTGGGCGCACCGCGTGCTCGTCGAGTTTCTGGCCGCTCACGACGCGTGAAGTGCGACCTGAGGGAGCCGCAGCAGGCGGGCCGGTGACCGCTCCCCATTCTGGTACTCACGGCCGGTCATGTGCGGAACGCGAGCGCGGCGCCGGAGCACACTCCGCGGGCGCTCGGGTCGCGTCCGCGTCGGCAAACGATCAGCGCCACACGAGGCGGTAGTCGAGGCTGTGACCGATGTCGCCCGAGTACCGGCGGATGGTCTTCTTCGCCAGCCGCATGGTCAGCGTGGGGGGCAGCAAGCTCGACAGCGTGCCGACGAGGGTAGGGCGCTCGCCAACGGGCAGGGCAGGGGCGCTCGGGAACGTCACGTCGACCGTGGCGCGGCGCTCGCCGGCCTGGTCGAGGAAGTCAGAGAGCTGCTTGAACTGCTGAAGCAGCGGGTCCGCGCGACGGGCGGCCCAGTTGGCGGCCGGCATGAAGTCGACGAAGTGCATCAGCTGGTAGTTGAGCTGCACCCAGAGGTTCTCCGCATCGAGCACGATCGGGGCGTTGTCGATGACGCGGTGGCAATGCAGGGCCTCGAGCCGGTCGAGCCGGTGCAGGTTCTGCGTCAACTCGGTCATCAGCCCCTGGTCGTAAAAGAGACGGACGATCGAAGGGAACACCTCGATCTGAGTCGCCTCGAACGCGGTGAGCCGCTCGTTGAGCATCGGCAGCTTGTTCACGTCCATCGCGAATGTGTTCGTGCCGGTGCCCAGGATCGAATGCAGCAGCGCGACGTTGGGCGAGTGCCCTGGGAAGTAGCGCGCGGCGTAGTCGTGGCAGAAGACGAGGTGCTCGAGGAAGGTGCCATCGGCGTGTTCCATGGAGAAGTCGCACTCGGCTTCCATGAACGCGATGAGGTCCGCGTCCACGGCCGGGGTGGGGGCGGTCTCCTCGCCCTTCGCGTACGCGGCCTCGATCGACGCCACCGCGCGGTCTCCCCAGAAGGGCTCCCGGCCGAGCTTGTCCTGCATCACGAGGCGAGGCAGCGCGCCTTCGAGGCCGCCGAAGATGGTGCGCCCCATGTCGAAGTCGGCCATCGGCACGACCCGCACGCGCCCCGCATGGTCCACCGCGCCTCCGGCCACGAGCGCGGCCTTTCGCTGCAGGTTCAGCTGGGCCTCGAGCTGCTGAGGCGCGGGGGTGACGGAGGTTGGGGCGGTGGGGACGGTGGAGATCGGTTCGGCAATCATGATGCGGCTCCCTGAGACGTTGTGTGACATCTGTAATGTAACAGCCGTCCCGCGTCAAGCGACGACCTCGTGGACGACGCCTCGGCGGCTCCACTTGACGCGCGTTGGATCATGAACCAGAACTAGATTCTGGTTCTAGTAATGGCACCCAACGACAAGAACACCAAGAAGACGCCCAAGCAGGCGCGCTCCCGCGACACCGAGCGCCGCTTGATCGAGGCCGCCGCGCGCATCGTGGAATCGGAAGGCCTCGGCGCCCTGTCTGTGGCGAAGGTCGTACGCGCGGCGAAGAGCTCGGTCGGCAGCTTCTATGCGCGCTTCGACGACAAGGACGATCTCCTTCGCGCGGTTCACGCAGCGCGCATGCGCACGCGTCTCGATGAGCTCGAAGCCCTCGCGGAGACCGGCGCGCTGGCGGACACCGAGGGGAGGGTGCTCGTCTCGTTGTGCATGGAGCAGATCGTCGCGCACTACCGGGAGCAGCCTCGCCTGATGGCGGCGTTTCACGCGCGATCCTCGGCGGACCCCGAGCGCTGGCGCGCCGCGGTCCTCGATCACCGACGGCTCTCGGACGCGCTCGTGCGCATTCTGCTGCAGGGTCGCTGGGAAGGCGCGTCGGAGCTCGACCACCCTGAGCCTGAGCGCGCCTTCGAGCTGGCGCTGCTGCTCGTCTTTTCGTTCATCGGTGACCTCGCGGTTCACGACGAGAGCATCCCCCCGCCGTTTCCCCTCGACGCGCTCGTCGCCGAGCTGACCCGCGTCGTCGTCCGATACGTGACCCGCCCGGGAGCTGTACGGTGAGTCAGACGAACAGCTCAACAAGCGTCTCCCTGCGAACGGCGATCATCACGGGGGGTGCCTCCGGGATCGGTCTCGCGCTGGCCGTCCAACTGCAGGCGCGCGCCGTCCACGTCATCGCGGTTGATCGGGACGAAGACGCGCTGGCCTCGCTTCCCTCGTCGATCGAGGGGCGCGCGCTCGACGTGACGGACCGTGACGCGTTTCGGGCGCTGGTGGGGGAGGTCGTCGAGGAGCACGGGCGGGTGGACTATCTCTTCAACAACGCGGGGGTCGGCATCGCAGGGGAGCTGCGCGACATGCAGCCGCGCGACTGGCGACGGGTGGTGGAGGTCAACCTCTTCGGTGTCATCCACGGAGTCGACGCCGCGTACCCGGTGATGATCGAGCAGGGCTTCGGGTGCCTCGTCAATGTGGCGTCGCTCGCGGGGCTCATCGAGCTTCCCGGCGAGTCGGTCTACGTGGCGAGCAAACACGCCGTGGTCGGTCTGACGCGGACCCTGCGTGCAGAAGCGCGGCACTACGGCGTGGACGTCTGCCTGGTGTGTCCGGGGGTCGTGAACACGCCCATCTACGACACGAGCCCGGTCGTCGGCTTCGACAAGGACGCATCGCTCGCGTTGTGGCCGGAAGGCATCTCGGCGGAGCGCTGCGCTGAACTGATCTTGCAGGGGCTCGACCGAGGCCGTGGGACCGTCGTCGTCACGCCCATGGCGCAGGTGCTCTGGCGCTTGCACCGCCTCAGCCCGTCGATCTTCTCTCGCGCAGCGGGGCTCTACATGGCGCGGCTGCGGACCACCCGCGTCGCCGATTCCACGAGGTAGTCACCATGGCCGGTCATCTCCACATGCTCTCGCAAGCGGGAGCGCCTCCCGTTTCGGAGTCCACGCTTCGCCACCACCTGACGCGCCTCGCTGAAGCGCGCGGATCCGATCCCTGGTTCGACGACTTCACGCCGGCGTCCATCACCGGAGGGGCGGGGCGCCTCCACCTCGATGTCCGCGCCGCCGAGGGCGCCCGCGCCACGGTGGTGTTTGTCCCCGGGACCAACGCCTACGCGCTGCTCTACGGGGAGCTGCTGCGCGCGCTCTCGGACCGCAGGTTGAACGTGGTCGGGCTCGACCCACGCGGTCACGGGCGGAGTGACGGGCTCCGAGGGAGCTACACGCTGTCGGAGCTGATCGACGACCTCGACGCAGCCGTCACCTACGCTCGACGTCGCTTCGGAGGGCCCGTGTTCGTCGCCGGGTCGAGCCAGGGGGGGATCACCGCCTTCTACTATGCCGCGATGCACGACGATGTCGCGGGCGCGCTCTGCCACAACATCGCGGATCTCGACGACCCCGAGAGCGTGCGCTGCATGCGCCACCCCGGGCTCGGCGCGCAGCTCCGCCCGTTCCTGCCGCGTCTCGCGGAGCTCGCCCCCGAGTTCCCAGTTCCGATGTGCGCGTACCTCGACCTCGCGAGCGAGCCCGTCCGGGGCGCGGGATCCGCGGCGGACATCTTGCTTTCCGACCCGCTGACGGTGCCTTTCATCCGGCTCCGCGCGCTGGCCTCCCTCGCGCGAGGACCCATCCGAGATCCCGGGCGCCAGATCCGCTGTCCCGTCTTGGTGCTTCACGCGGGCGCGGACGCCATCTTCCCCGCCGACTACGTCGCGCGTGTGCTCGACCGGGTCGGCGCGCCCACGTCGCTGCGGGTCTACCCAGGCCTCGCGCACTACATGGTCGTCGACGACGTGCCGGCCTTCTTGGAGGACGTGCTCGCGTGGACCGACTCCGTGCTGTCGTCCGGCGAGCCATGTCCCTTCACCGCCTGAGCGCGACCGCGCTGGCCGGGAGGCTCGATCGCGGCGAGACGACCAGTGAGGCCGTGGTCGAGGCGCTCATCACGCGCGCGGAGGAGACGGAGCCGCACGTCGGTGGCTTCTCGCAGCGCCGGTTCGAGCGTGCGCTGGCCGAGGCGCGGACGTGCGACGACGAGCGACGCGCCGGGCGGCCCCGAGGCTTGCTGCACGGCTTGCCGATCACCGTGAAGGACAACGTTGACGTGGCGGGCATGCGAAGGAGCGTCGGCCTCGCGGCGGGCAGTCGTCACGTCTCGCCAACGGACGCCGTCGTCGTCGGGGCGGCGCGCCGCGCGGGCGCGATCGTGCTGGGCAAGTCCAATGTGCCGCAGGGGCTCTTGTCGATGGCGTGCGACAACGCGGTCTACGGCCGCACGTACAACCCGTGGTCCGCTGCGCACGCTACGGGCGGGTCGAGCGCAGGGGAGGGGGCGCTCCTCGCGAGCGGTGCGTCGGTCCTGGGCATCGGCTCCGATCTGGGTGGGTCGATCCGATTCCCGGCTGCCTTCTGCGGGGTGGCGGGCTTCAAGCCCACGCAGGACCGCTGGTCGAACCGAGGCGCCGAGACGGCGATCGCCGGCCAGGAGTTCGTGCGCGCCCAGCTGGGGCCCATGGCGCGATCCGTCGAGGACCTTCATCTGCTGTTCGCCGCGCTCGACCCCGCGTGGCAGCGCGAGCAGGACTGGCGCGTGCCCCCGCCCGTCTCTCCACGGGTGCCTGGGCCCTTGCGCATCGGGTACTTCGACGACGACGGCGTGTCTCCGGCGAACCCGGCGATGAAGCGGGCGCTCCGCGAGGTCGTCGACGCGCTCGCCGCCGATGGAGTGGAGACCGTCGAGGTCGCCCCGTGGGAGCACGCCGAGGTCGTTCGTCACTACCTCGCCGCGGTCAGCAGCGACGGGATGAAGACCCTCGCTGCGCGCTTCGGTGACGAGCGCCCGGCCGCGGGGATCCGGCTGATGTGGCGGCTCGGGAGCCTGCCACGCGTCGTTCGCGCGCGTGCAGGCTCGCTGCTCCGCCTCGCCGGCGAGCCTCGCCTGGCCGACGTCGTAGAGAGCACGGGAGAGCGCAGCGTCGCGGGGTACTGGGCGTTGGTTGCCGAGCGGGAGCGGCTGCGACGGCGCTACGAAGACGCGTGGCGCGCAAGCGGCATCGACGTCGTACTGACACCCGCGGCGGCGACCCCCGCCGTCCCCATCGGCATGGAGCACGACGCGTCGCTCATGTTCAGCTGGTTCTGCGTGTACAACGTCTTCGGCATGCCCGCGGGCGTCGTGCCGGTGAGCCGCGTCGGCGCTCGGGAGACGCGTGTGGATCCGGGACGAGAGCAGATCACCCGCCGCTTCAGCGCCATCGCCGCGAAGAGCGCCGGTCTCCCGGTGGCCGTTCAAGTCGCGGGGCCGCGCCACGCCGATCGGGACGTGCTGGACGTCATGGCCCGGGTGGAGCGCATCGCCCGGGCGCGCGCGGACCACCCGGCAACACCGCGTGACGTAGAACGCAGCACGAAACGATCGGGACTCAGAACTGTCCGGCGCTGTTATCGATCAACTCGACGAACTCGTTGAGCTCCAGCCCTTGGCCATCCAGGGCCACCGGGGCGCCCTCGATCACGCCCATGCCGATGACGGAACCGTGCGCGTTTCCTTCGAGCCTGACGCCGACGCCGGACGCTCGAACCTCGGCGCCGTCCAGGGTGAGCAGGCTGTCCCCTCGCGCCGCGATCCCAACCTCCGCGGCCTGGAGCGTCGTGCCGTGCAGCCGCAGCTGGGACGAGCCCGAGGCGTCGATGCCACGGTTGGCGCCGACCGAGCCTCCTTCGAGCGTCGCGCGCGCGCTGCCCGAAAGGCGCAGGCCCACGCCCGGAGAAGAGGGCCCGTCGTCGAGCCCGATAACAACCAGCCGACTCAGGCGTACCGAGGCTCGATCTCGCGCGTCGGCGGCAACATCCCTCACTTGAAGCACGCCAGTGTGCACGATCACCTGCGCGGAGCCGGCCGCGACGATCCCCGTCGGGCCGGAGACGTTGACGTCGCGAAGCCGCACTTCGCATTCGCCTTCGGCGTGAATCGCCGGCCCCGATTCAAACGTCGCGGTGAGCCCGCTGCCGGTGACGCGCTCGTTCCCCCCGCAGCGAAGCGGAGACCGGCCGTCCCATTGCCTTTCGGGGGCGGCAGGGGGGCTGTTGCGCGAGGGGTCTCGCTCGGAGCTCGCCACGACGAGCACCCCGGCGATCCCCACGGCAGCGAATCCGATCATGACGGCGAGCAGAGGCATTGGCCGCGTGGGCGTGACCTTGGGCGGCGCACGGTACGGAAGGGGGCCGCGGGGAGCCGCCACTGCGCGGGCGGCGCCCAGGCCTTGGGGGTTTCGGCCTCGATCACGCGGAGCGTCTTGAGACGGCTCGTCCGGTCACAGTACGATCGTCCGGCACATCGAGCGGCGCGCCGCAGTGCTGGCATTCCAGGATCATGGGTGCGGCTCCTGCTGACGCTGAAAGACTGTCAGTTCTTCTCGGGCGTGGGACATCAAACGCGGTTCGAACTCCGTCTCCCTAGGCGTGCGAACGATCACGGCGCGGGTGCGCTGGCCTCAGCGGTGCTCGATTCGCGGACGGGACGCGCGATCAGCCAATCGGGCCGGCTCGAGGGCCGGTAGATCACCCGGTAGTCGTCATCGCCGTTTTCCCAGACGAGGTACACCCCGGGGCTGACCGCCGAGACCCGGAGCACGCTCATGCGCTCCTGCCCTCGACGCTGTCGCGCAATGACGAACCCCGTGATCTGTTGCCCCGTCCGAAGGGCCCAAGCACGCGCCTCCTCGGTCTCGGCCTCGATGTGCGCCACGAACCGATCTCGGGAAACATCGAGCGGGATCACGTCGCGGCTGTCGGGCTCCTCCATGAGCCACTGACCCTGCATCGCTTCGGGTACGGGTCCCGCCCGCCAGGCCACCGCCAGGTCGTCGTCGTCCCCGCGGAACACGAGCGCACGATCCGGGCCGGTGAAGGACCAGAGGATCGAAAGGGAGTCGCGCCGCTCGGGCGACGACAGGACCAGGCGATGCAGTCCGTCGCCGGCGGGCTGCACGCTCACCGCGGCCGTCGGCGTGCTTCCGCCACGGGTCCTTCGTGTCATGCCCGAGAGCCCCTGGAGCTCGAGCGCCAGCTCCACCTCGTCCGAGTCCGCTTCCGCGACGAACCACCATCCGTCGAACGACTCGGTTCCGGGCGCCGACGCGATCTCCGTTGCCTCCGTCGCCGGGCAAGCGGCGGCCTCGCCACCGGTCGTGGAGGGCGTCGGGTCCACGGTTTGAGCGCGGCCTCCGCAGGCGGAGACAAGCAGGACTGGCAAAGACGAGATGACCAACCAGGAGTGCGTGAGCATCGCCGGAGAGTGCCATGGATCCCTGCGCCATCCGAGGCCACCGCGTGGCCTGCCGCAGGCCGAACGCGCTCGCGCCGGCCGGCACCTTTCGGCCGGTGGAGGGCCCGGAGTCGGTGGTCGAGCTGCTGCGGTCTACGCACCGCACACTTTGTCGCCCGCGAGCGCAGCAACCGCATCTGGACGTTCCGGCTCGACGACGAGGGGCGGGCTGAGGACGTGGCGGCGGCGGCGCTCGACGACGTGGTGTCGCTGTTCCGGCTCCAGTTCGACGAGGCGTGTGTGCTCCGCCGGGGCGGGGAGGTCCGGTGTTTCGGCCCGCGCGCCCCGGCGACCTCCCCGGACGATGACGCCTTGATCGTGCGAGGGCTCCCCCGCCTGGTCGATGTCGCCGACGGCGCTGGGCACACGTGCGGCCGCACGGCCCGCGGCGCGGTGTTCTGCTGGGGGGCCGAGCAAACGTCTCGATGACGGGGACGCGGCCAGGGTGAACCGCAGGCTGTGCCACGAGATTGTAGCGCATGGTTCAGTCGCACCGCGCGGGCTTCGCGGCGCCGTTGAAGGAGCGCTCTCAGTCGCTCTGAAGAACGCTCAGAGCGCGTAGCCGAGGTCGGCCATCACGGCGATGTCGACCGGCGTCGGCAGCGTGCGCGTGCCGATGGTGCGGCTGATGTCCATGAGCGTGACGTTTCCCCCCGAGACGACCGAAGACTGGAAGTGGACCCCGCTCGAGGTGAGCGGAACCGGGCCTCCGAACGACTCCACCGCCGTGGGGCCGGTGAAGGCGCCGCCCGAGACTTGGTCGGAGAACGCGTTGGACGTGCCGAAGCCGAGCACATGCGCGATCTCGTGCATGGCGGTCGAGTGAAAGTCGTTCTGGCCGCCCGGAATGTCGCTGTCCGTCTCGAGCGTGTCGTCGAAGAACCACGGCGTGTCGCAGTTGAACGAGATCCACCCTGTCCACGGCTGGAAGTCGGCGCCCTGGGAGCGCGCTCGGAGGCGGTTGGCCAGCGCGACGTCTGCGACGCTGCTGAGCGCGGCGGCGTGATTGGACTGGGCGAGCCCGCCGTCGAAGCGAGCGCAGCCCACGAAGATCAGGACGTCGTCGATGACGTCGTCGCTGGGGAAGTTGGTGGCGGCGGCGGTCGGGTTCTCCGGGTCGCGCGTGCGGATGGTGGTGCCGGCGGGGATGTCCTCGAAGTCGTCGGTGAGGAGCGTGCTCCACACGGCCGCGGCCGCCTCGAGCGCGGCGCGGCGGGACGGGTCGCTGAAGAATCCCGCCGTGTCGTAGCGGTAGTCGAAGACGACGCTCAAGCCCTCGGGCGCCGCGGCGTCCATCGCTCGACCGGCATCGGGGCCCGCGTCCGCTGCGCCGGCGTCCTCCACGGCGGCGTCCATCGCCGGGGCGTCCGTCGGGACCGAACCGTCGGTCGCGACGCGGTCGTCTTCGCAGCCCGTGGCGATCGCGAGGACGAGGAGGCAGAGCAACAGGCTGAACCGCATCTGCGCGTTCTATGGTGCGTCCCGCCGCCGGGCAACGCGCGGCGAGCTACATCGGCACGCACGCCCCGGAAACGGCGGATACGTTTCCGATCAGCTGGCATCGTTCGGCGCCGTCTTCGCAAGCGAGCTCGGGGCCGCAGAGGGGACGGCACCGCAGCTCGCCTCCGGGCGGACGCGCGCATGTGTGGCCGTCCGTGCAGTCGGTGCTGCGCGCGCAGGTCGCGCCGGGGGCCACCGATCCGGTTCCGCGACACGTCAGTCCGTCGCCGAGCGAGCCATCGGCGGCGAGCGTCGTCTGCCCATCGCAGGTCGCCGTCTCTCCGCAGTCATCGCCGCCAAGAGTGCAGGTCGGCAGGCAGAACCCGACCGAGGGCGCGGTGAGGCTGTACCAGACGCACGCCTCCTCACCTGCACAGTCGCCCCGAGCCCGGCAGGTCGCGCGGCACTCCACCGCATCGTCGCCGAGGCCGCCGCTCGTGCACGTCAGGCCCGAGCCACAGTCGCCCACCCCGCCCGTCGTCGTGCAGTCGCCGCCGAGCACGCCGGCACCGGTGTCCACGCAGGCACTGACGACGGGCACGGGGGAGGATGGGGACAACGTCACGGGCGCGCATCGGTCCGCTCCTTCGCAGTCGTCGTCCGCCGTGCAGCAGACTCCGTCGAGGGAAGGCGCGGCCTCCGCGGACACCGAGCAGCTCGTCGAAACGAGCGGGTCCTCGCACGTGATTGTCAGCTGGTCCCCGTCGCGGCGCGCCGTGCATACGAGTCCCTCGGTCTCGAACATCAGGGCGTCTGCCCCCGCTGTGCCGCTGAGCTCGCCGTGCGCGCCGGACACCGTCGCCGTGCACCCGTCTTGCGAGACGCAGAGCGCTCCGTACCGGATGGGCGTGCCCGCGAGGCACGGGTCGAGCAAAGTCTCGGTTTGGTAGGCGCCGGAGAAGTCAGCGCAGCCGGGCGACGCGTCCACGGCCCCGCTGTCCACGGCCCCGCTGTCCTGAGCGCCCGCGTCCTCGACCGTCGCCGGGTCGCAGCCGACGAGCATCGCCAGCACCATCGTCCACCTGAGCCGTGTCGCGATCTGCGTGGGGGTCATGCGACGGAGATACCAGACTGGCGCCCTGAGTTCATGAGCCGCCGACGAGCGTCTCCAGCCACTCCCAGACCACGCGCACGCGCGGCACCTGCCGAATTGCGCGGTGCGCGACGAGCCAGACGTCCATCTCGAGCGCGACGGGCGACGGGTGGTCGAGCATCACGACGTCGTCTTCGAAGTCCTCGAACGCGTTCGGCATGAGCACCGCGCCGGCGCCCGCGCGCGCGGCCTCGATCATGATGATGAGATTGTCGCAGGTCAGACGCGGCCGGCGCCCCACGAGGCGCTGGAAGAGCTGTGCCTCCGGAAGGTGTGCCTTCTGTTGGCTCCACCCGATCCACGAGATCGCACCGCGGGACAGGTCGTGGCTTGCGGCGTACGAGGCGGACACGTAACCCGCGTACTGACCGGCACCCGCGATGCGTTTGGCCACGAGGTCGCCGCGCGTTGGCCGGACGAACCGGACCGCGATGTCGGCCTCGCGGCGGCTCAGGTCGACGAGCGCGGTGCTGACAACCAACTCGAGCTCGAGGCCAGGGTGCGCGTCGAGAAACGCGGGCAGCGCCGGAGCGACGACGTACGCCGCGAAGGCGTCGGCCAGCGCGAGGCGCACCTGACCGACCGCGGCGACCTCTTCGCCCGCGGCCTCCGCCTCGACGGCAATCGCCGCTGCTTCGGCCTGTTCCGCGTGCGGCAGCAGACGGAGCGCCAGATCGGTCGGGACGAGTCCATCGGGCGTGCGATCGAAGAGGCGTGCGCCGAGCTCCGCCTCCAGCGCCCGCAGACGACGCGAGACCGTCGAGGCGTCGACGCGGAGGTGCGCTCCCGCGGCGGCGAGCGTGCGGCTGCGGTGGATGGCCAGCACCACCCCGAGGTCGTCCCAGCGGAACACCCAACCAGATTGCGGTGCCTGTTGCGGAAACGCAATGGTGGTTGGCGAATTCGCGTGGTGACGAGCAGTTATGCACGCATCAGGCTGAGACCCTCAGGAGGACAGAACGATGACCGCAGTGCTCGCGACCCCGAAGACCTCACGCCGCCCGACCCCCGCTCGGCCGAACACCAAGGTACGTTTCCTCCACTACGGCGGGCCGGAATGCCTCGCGATCGTAGAAGAGCCGCCGCCCGTCCCTGGGCGGGGAGAGGTCCGGGTGCGCGTGGAGGCCAGCTCGGTTCAGTTCACCGACACGCTCATCCGGCGGGGGCTCTATCCCATGCTGAAAGACCGGCCGCCGTTGACGCCGGGCTACGACCTCGTCGGCGTCGTGGACGAGGTCGGCACGGAGGTGACGCGCTGGCGCGTCGGCGACCGGGTGGCGGACCTGATGATCGTGGGTGGCAACGCGCGCTACGCCGTCCGTCCGGCTGACGGGCTGGTGCGTGTGCCTGCGCGCGTCGACGCCGCGGAAGCCACGACGTTGGTGCTGTCGTGGCTGACGGCCTACCAGTGTCTGCATCGCGCGGCCGAGGCCCAGCCGGGCGAGCGGCTGCTCGTGATCGGCGGCAACGGTGCCGTCGGGCGTGCGCTGGTGGATCTCGGGGTGGCGGCGGGACTCGAGGTGTACGCGACGGCCGCGGCGCGCCATCACGGCGCACTCGCTGGGCGCGGCGCGACGCCGCTGCCGCGGGACGACTGGCACCGCGAGGTGGCGACGGTCGGAGGGGTCGATATCGTGGTCGACGGAGTGGCGGCGGGGGGCTTTGGGCCCAGCTACCGGTCGCTCCGGCGTGGCGGTCGCCTCATCGCGATCGGCGCGAGCGGACCGGCGGCGGGGGGCTCGCTGCTCCGGACGATGCTCCCTTTCGTCGGTGCCTACCTTCGCCGCCTGCTGCCCGACGGACGCACGCCGCGCGTCTACTCGATCACCGACGAGCGCGCGGCCCATCCTGCCTGGTTCGCCGAGGACCTGTCCGCGCTCTTGGTGATGCTCGAGGAGGGCCGCATCAAGCCCGATGTCGCGGAGCGGCTGCGCTTTGAAGACGTCCCCGACGCGCACGCGCGGCTCGAAGCGGGCGGGCTGAGCGGCAAGCTGGTGCTCACGCCCCGAAGCGGCCGCTGACGGGTCTACTGGAACGAAGCGACGCGGCAGTCCCGCAGCCACAGGGTGGCGTTGCCCTCGCCGGTGACCCCCCAAATCACGGCCTCGAGGATGACCTCCTGGCGGCCGGGGGTCGGCGCCACCGCGCCATCGGATCGCACGAAGCGCCGTTCGGCGTCGCCGGAGAAGTCGGCCAGGCACGCCACGATGGGGTGACCGCTGTCATACACGACCAGCAGGTCTGCGTCCTCTCCGAGACTCCGCGAGATGAGCCGCACCCGGGCGGTTCCTTGGGGCCCCTCCGGCGTGTCGAACGTGCCGCGGGTGAGCTCCCCTCCCCAGGATCGGAGCGGCCAGCGTACGGCCGTTCCCACCAAGGGTGCGATATGCCGCTGCCACTCGCTGAACGGCGCGCTCGTCAGGTCGTGGGCCTCCATCATGGCTTCGAGGCTGGCGGGGGCCACGACGCGGGACGGGGGCGGAGCGTCACGCGGGTCGGCGCGCGGCTCGGATGCGGGATCCGATCCGGGGTCAGGCTGTGCGGTCGTCTCCGCAGGCGGCGGGGAGGACGCCCTCTCTCCGCCGCAAGCCGTGGCCAGCAGGGCGAACACAACCGCGAGCATGAAGAAGTGTGGATGAGTTCGCATGGTGAAGAGGGATATCACGAGGTCAGCCGGGTCCGCGCACCCATCGAGACCATTGCTCCGCGGCGGCGGCGGCACGTCGGGAGGGGCCCTGGCGCTCCGCTTTCCACACCAAGTTGTGTGGCGTCACGGACGGGCCCACGAACGCCTGCACCGACACCCGGTAGCCGGCCGCCTCGAGCCGCAGTGTTCGCTCCGTGTCGACCAGCGACTCGACGAAGCGCCGCCGGACGGCGGCCTGCGTCGCGACGCCGAGGTGGTCCGCCCACGCCCGGGCGCTGGGCGCGAACGCCACCTTGTCGGAGTAGCAGCACGGGACGGCGACGACCCAGCGCACCTTCCGCGCGACGGCCTGGTCGACCACGTGATCGAACGCCGCGCCACAGGCATGCAGCGCGGTCACGACCTCAAGGGTGTCCGGCCACGCAGCGTCGTCGGAGATGTCCCCCTCGCGCACTTCAACCTGAATCCCAGGCACCCGTGCGGCAGCCCGCCGCGCAGATGCGGCCCGTCCGGGGTCGCGCTCGATGACCACGACATCCGACCAGCCGAGCAGGCGCGCGGCGATGAGTCCGACTGGCGCCCGCCCGGCCGCGGCATCGAGCAACCGTGGGTTCGGGCCGAGGCGCGCGAGCACGGACAGCAGGCCTGAGAGCTGCGGGATCTTCTTGGTCTCCTCGGGGCGGAGCGCGCTTCCGGCGCGGGGCACATAGAACGCCCGCAACGCTGCCTCGACGGAGGTTTCGTCAAGGCGATCGAGGGTCTCTTGCGGCGGCGAGTAGCGCATCGACTCGCCCAGCATGACGGCCCTGGACGCGGAGGGCGAACCCGATCCGATGGCGCCGTGGTTCCTTGCGCACGACCGCTCACGACTTATGTTGGTCACGTGACCAAGTTAGGACCCGATCGCGCACTTCGTCGCCTCGCGACTCGCCAGCGACGCAGACGGGCGACGCAGTGGGTCGGCTGGCTGAGCGGCCCACTGGTTGTGCTCGGAGGTTTGGTGGCGCTGGCGCCGCACGCGTCGTGGAGGGCGCTGGCGGCGGCGATCACGTGGGCGAGCGTCGCCCTGCCGTTCGCCGGCTACTACGTTTGGGGGCTGTCGCTGCATCACGCCGGGCAGATGCCGACGCCGCGACATCCCTGGAGGGCTGAACTGCACGAAGGGCGGTTGGTCTTCCACACCGGCCGGGAGTCCGTCCGGCTCGACCTCTCGGACGTCGTCACCGCGGTGGCCATCGACGACGACAGTTGGGATCAGTACCGTGCCTTCGTCTCCACGCTCGTGCTCGAGGTGCGCGCGGTTGGCTCGATCTCCCTGCCGCTCCCCTGGGACCACCCCGCGCGTGCCCCGCTCCACGCCGCGCTGGCGGCGCGCGGCCTGCTCCAGCACCGCATCGTGGGTTGAACTTCAAGGGCAACTGGGCCGGCCGTAGCGTGCCATCACGTCCTCGGGGTGGTCCCCGTTTTCGAGGTCTGCCATGACGGGATCGTAACGGAGTCCGTCGTTCCCCCGCACCCGGTCGCCGGCCATCCGGGGGGGCGCCTGCTCGCAGTCGTCGTACCGATAGTGGTGTTCGATGCCGCTCTCGACGGGCACGCCGTCGCGCGCGTCGAGGAACCAGCGGATCACCTCGGGGTAGTGCAGGGCCGTGCCGTCCGCCTCTTGGTACTGCGCGAGACCGTGGCCGGCATGCAGGTTCAGGTAGAGGAACGCGGGCGTGCCGTGGGCGCGCAGCTCCGTGTAGAGATCGACGAGCCCCCGCGCCACGGGCATGTCGGCGTCGAACCAGATGGCGTTGTCGTACGCGGGAGAGGTCGTGTCGAAGAGCCCCCCCTGCACAGCCACGGGGAAGTCCACCGATTCGACCACGCGCTCGGTGGCGCGGTGGGTGCCAAAACCGATGACCGCCCCCACCACGGACTTGGGTTCGTCCCGGGTCAACACCATGCGGCTGGCGAGCGATCCGCCCGCGCTCTCGCCCATGACGATGTAGTCGGTCGGGGTCCCGCGCTCGCCCGCTCGGGCGTCGAGATGCGCCCAGGCGTCGAGGACGTCCGTCAGCGCCATCTCGAGCGTGATTTCGAAGCGCGCGGCGTCTTCGGCGGTCAGCTCGACTTCCGTCACCGCGATGTCGCCACCGGCGACGAAACCGCGTCGGTACTCCAGCGCCACGCAGTGGGAGCCCAGGCTCCGGAGCTGCTCGCACATCGTCGAGATGCTCCCGTTGTTGGCGTAGCCGACGTTGTAGCCGCCGCCGTGCAAGTACAGGACGGTCGTGCCGTTGGGCGTCGCGGGCGCCGGGTAGAGATCGTAGTAGAGGACCTGCGGATCGCCGAGCGCGTTGCAGCGCTGGCTCGTCGCCTCATCGACCCCGGCGTAGTACACGCGCGTCGCTCCGGCCGGAAGCCGCTCCAGCTGTGGGTCACCCAGGATGCCGCGCGACGTGCCGGCGCCCGAGCAGCCGGTGCCACCGTCGGAGCGCGTCGAGCCATCCAGGACGCGTCCGGCGTCGGCGTCACCGCCTCCCCCTCCCCCGTCGCAAGAGGCCATGAGCAACATCAGACCCCACACGATTCGTTTCGTCATGAAGCGATTTCCATACACTTGTGTACGGTTGTTCGAGGTGTCTGGTCAAGCCCTTCCATACGAATGTGTCCAGGCGGTGGTAGGGTTCGTGCCGTGGCTGACAAGAAGATGCGGGGCGACAAAGTCCTGATGGATCGCGAGTCGTTCATGGACGCGGCGCTCACCGTCATTGCAGAGCGGGGCGTGGCCGGCGTCAAGATCGGCCCGCTGACGAAGCTGCTCGGAGTGAGCCGCGGCAGCTTCTACTGGCACTTCGAGAATCGGGACGAGTTGATCCGCGAAGCGCTGGGTCACTGGGAGACCGTCAGCACCACGGTGGTGCTCGCCAAGCTCGAGACCCGCGCCGACCCGCGCGAGAAGCTGCGGCGCTTGTTTGTCGCCGGCTACGCGGACCAGGCCAACGGCGAGCTGTTCGCGGCCCTGAGCGCCGCGACCCACGATCCTCTGGTGTCCCGCACGCTTCAGCGCATCAGCACAAAGCGCCTCGCTTTTCTTCAGGGGTGCTTTAAAGAGCTCGGCTTCGCAGACGAAGCCGAGCACCGCGCGCTGCTCGCCTACAGCGCCTACGTGGGCCTCTACGACATCCTTCGCGCGGTGCCCCGCGACCGCGCCAACGCCATCCGCCGCGACCTGGATGCGTACCTCGAACACGTGATCGCAGCGCTGCTGCCCGTGGACGCCTAGCAGCCGGTCGATCTACTTCTCCGCGCACCTCTCGCCCGCGCCCCGCGGCACGTGTGTCCTCGAACATCCTCCGGGGTTTCTTCGTCGCCCCGAGCCACGGCACCGCCGCTTCGCGACGGAGATCCAGTCTCGCTCCGGCGTCTCGCGCGGGTGTGCCGTCGTCGCGGCCAGGTCGCTGTGCAGCGTTGACGCGACGCGGAGGATCGAACTTTCCGTACATTAGTGAATGGTAGCTGTTGACCGCGCACGACACTCTCCATACAGTTGTGCACGGAAGGTGGAACCCATGCTCACTCGTACTCTCTCGCTTCTCGCCCTGTCTCTCCTCGCGCTCGCCTGCGACCCGATGGAGCCTCCGCCGCTCGAGCCGGACGACGCCGGGCCCTTGGATGCGGGCTTCAGGGATGGCGGGCTGACCGACTCGGGAACGGAGGACGGCGGCGTCGCGCAGGGGGGGCCGGTCCGTGGCGTGAACGTCCAGGGGGCGTTCCGCAGCATCCTGCACCCCGGGCTCGCGGAGACCGAGGTCATCGAGCGCGTCAGCCACGCCATCACGACGCTCGGGTTCGACTCGATCCGGATCGGTGGCACGCCTCTTTACGGCGCGTCATGGAACCCATCCGTGCCGGGCTACGGGTGGAGCGAATACCTCGACGTGGCGGAGGTCGCCGAGGTCCACGCCAGCGACCCTCATTCCGGCGAGGCCTGGAACTTCAACGACATGGCGCTGCGCACGGCCCAGCACGCTGGCACGTCGGTGTGGATCGATTTCCACCGCCACATGTCGTCGTCAGAGATCGATGCGGTATACGCGCGCGCCGCCGACCTCGGGGTGGAGGTCGCCGGCGCCTCGCGCGACAATGAGCCGTACGTCCCCGAGCGCGCTGCCCACATGGAAGCGGCCTACCTCGAGATGCGGGGCGCCGCTTTCGGCGCAATGCACTGGCCCTCGATGTACGTCCTTCCCGAGGGGCAGCCTGAGAACCGCCGGCTTCGCCAACAGACCGTGAACGACCTGGTGGCGATGCACCGCACCGCGGGCGAGGGCATTGAGCTGCACATCTACTTCGAGCCCGGGCTCCCCGCGCCCTACGACACCCCGCGTGGCTACATCACCCATGCGCTGGAGGACAGCGCCGCCCGCCATGGCATGGATCCGGGTCAGCTGATGGTCGGCGAGTGGTCCGGGAAGAACCACGAGACGTTCACGGACGCTGACCTGGTTGCCGTCATCACCGCCTACCTCGACGTGTTCTGCGCCCAGGGCATCGACAACTACTACCAAGTCCTCGGAAGCACGCCCATCGACAACCACGGGCTTTGGAACTTCTCGATGGACGTTGACCCTCTGGGAACCCCGAACCGCGGGGCGGACGCCTTCATGGCGCACTCCTGCGATGAGTGAGCCGATGGTCCCCGCGGGCCGAGGCGCCCTCAGCTGCGCTTCAGCCCTTTCTCCTCCACCGTACGCTCGTTGATCGCGCGGGCTCTCGCCGAAGCGGGGCGCGCGTCGAGCCGCTCGACGTACGCCATGTATTCGTCGCGCTTGTCGAGCATCCCGAACTTCGTCATCCAACGCACGGTGCCGCCGAAGACGACGTCCGCCATCGTGAAGCGCTCGCCCAGCAGCCAAGGCCCCTCGCCGATGGCAGCGCTGATCGTGTCGAGCATCTCCTCGTACGTCCCGAAGCCGGCCGAGGCTGGGTTGAACTCCCAGTTGGACGCCTTCGCCATGCAGCCGGGCTCGATCACGGACGGGGCATAGAACGACCAACGAAGGTAGGTGCCGCGTGCCGGGTCATCGGGCGAGGGGGCCAGCTCTCCAAGCGAGTACCGGTCGGCGAGGTAGAGCCCGATCGCTGCGGCCTCCGTCACGACGACGTCTCCGTCCACGAGCGTAGGGAGCTTGCCCATCTTGTTGAGCGACGTCACGGGGGCCTCTTTCTGCTCGCCCTTCATCAGCTCGACGTAGTCCAGCGTGTACGCGCAGCCGACCTCTTCGAGCTGGTAGAGCGCGCCCGCGGCACGGGTAAAGGGGTGGTATTGAAGAGTCACGCTCATCGTCATGTTCCTTGGTCGTGGAGGTTCGGCGCCCGGCTCGCGCGCTGCGTTTCCGTATGCGCCCCCCTTGCTGCCAACGTCCTGTCAGGAGTCAGGCGAGTGTGAAGCGCCGAGGGCATCGAGGCGTGAGGGGCTTCGCTGTGTCCGGTCGAATGGTCTCACGACCCGCCCAAGGGACACGGATTCGGGTCCGCCGATCGCAGGTGCCACAACGTCGATGACGTGGTCGTCGCTCCCCGGCTCCGCTCCGGGGAGCGCGTGTGGGCGGGCGCGACCACGCCCGACGAGGGCGACGAACAAACGCGGAACCATGCACGTCGTGTGGTCGCACGTGCTTCTCGATCGAATCGCAACTCCTCAAACCGTCGGCGCTCTTCCCAAGAGAGCACGGTGTCAGAATAAACCGGCCCCGCCGGGGTGCGCTGAGGAGTGCCAATGCTCGCTTGCATGCGCAAGGAAGCTTGCTTTGACATTCCCTCTGGAAGCCGCACATGATGCTCGTACTGAGCGCGGCCTCGTCACCACGAAGAAGGAAAAAGATGCGTCCCGGTCTTCTGCTGTTCTTCTGCGCGCTCGCGGCCACGGGTTGTGAGGACACACGTCGGGACGGGGACGCGGGGCCGGCGTTCGGCGGCAGTCTGACGTTCGACGCAGCCATGCTTGCGTGGACAGACACGGGGCCATCGCCGAGGCCCGGGTTCGACGCCGGACCGTCTGTCGGGTTCGACGCGGGTCGCGATTCGGGAACCGTCGCGAGGCAGTGCACGGGGGTGGCTCGGTCGTGCTCGCTCTACTCGGCCACCCTCTGCTCGACGCAGATGGGGTGCCGCCGCGACGGAGACTGCGATGGCCTGTCCCGGTCCTGCTACTCCATGTACTCCTCGTACACCTGCATTCGGCAGGACGGTTGCTTCTGGTCCAGCTACTCGGACGACTGTTCGGGCAGCGCGCGGTCGTGCTCCCTCTATTCCGGAAGGACGTCCTGCACGGGGCAGGAGGGCTGCCGCTGGGACGAGAGTTGCGCAGGGTCTCCGACGCCCTGTTCGCTGCTCAGCGAGGCGACCTGTGATCTGCAGGATGGCTGCTACCTGCGCTGACGGCGGTCATGCCCCGAACCGAGGCGCGACCGCGCTCCAGCTGAGCGCTGAGTGAGCGGCGGCGAGCAACAGAACGACGACCGAGGGGACGGCTTGCCCAATGGGATGCCGCACCCGCAGATGGTTGGCGACGGCTCCGACCATCAGCAGCGCAATGCCCGTTGAGGCGAAGAACGCGAGTCTGTCGAGTTGAATGCCCACTGCGGCCGCGACCTCCAGCACGCCGACGACGTACATCGCTGCGCGCGGCAGCCCGAACTCTTCGAACTGCGCGGCGATGGGCTTGGCGCCCAGGAGTTTCGCGCCTCCGGCGAGGGCCATGAGGACGGTGATCGCGATTCTCAGAAGCAGCATCAGGCGCGTCTCCTCTCGTCGTCCTAGAACTTGCCGCTGTTGTTCCAGCTATCGGGCGGCCCGATCGTCTCCGCCACGTCCCAGTGTTCGACGATGAGGCCATCACGAAGCCGCAGGATGTCGAACCATGCCAGCTCGGCCTCCGCTCTCCGTACGTGGCTGTAGAGGACCACGAAGTCCCCCTGGCCCATCAATCGGTGCACCGCGAGGTATTCGAGCTCGCCCACCTGCGCAGCAAAGGCGTCGATCCCGTCCGCTCCCCCAGGGCGATGCTGCTGGATGTCGTGGGCCACGTAGCGCTTGAGTTCCGCGCCATCGCCCAACAGGACCTCGTCGGCGAAGCGCCTGACCACGTCCTTGCTGTGCTCGGTCGCCACGGTTGCGTCGATCTCGGTCGGCCCGCTGACCATGGTTCGGCCCGAGGCCGGCCCGACATCCTCCTGAATCACATCCCAGTGTTCGATCACCTTGTGCTCATCGTCGGTGTCGAACAGGTCGGCTGTGACCCAACGCTGCGCGCCCCCGTTGAGCGCCTGATGGACGTGGCAGAACACGAACCGGCCGTCTTCGATCGCGCGGACCACGCGGATGTCCCGGTCCGGATTCCGCTCCAGGAACGGCTCGAAGAAGGCGATGAACCCGTCCTTCCCGTCTGCGACCCCCGTGCTGTGTTGGGTGTACCGGGCTCCCGTGTACTTATCGAGTGCCTCCCGCAGGTGGCCGTCTCGAATGCCCTCGAGATACAGGCCGGTGGCGTTCGCGATTCTGCGGCTCATGTGTCCTCCGTGCGAGCGGCTCGTCGGGTGCGTTCGGCGGCCGGCTCGTCTCTCATCCTGGGACCCCAAGCACGCCACTACAATGCGTGACTCGAGACCACTGTGGTCTACTGGTCAGACCAATGGTCCAGCGGCGCGATCTCCGAGGCCTCATCGGCCGCATGCTCGTGTTCGAGCGCGTGGCCGCGCTGGGTTCCTTCACGGCCGCGGCGCGGGACCTCGGGATCGCGCGCTCGGCGGTCAGCGCGGCCGTGGCCACACTCGAAGAAGAAATGAAGGTGCGCCTGCTGCATCGCACGACGCGAACCGTCGTGACCACGGACGTCGGCCGTCGACTGGAGGCTCGGTGCCGGCGCATCGCCGACGAGGGGTTGGAAGCGCTCGAGGAAGTGTTCAACGAGGCGGGCCTCGCAGCCGGGCAGCTGCGCGTGACGGCCCCCGCCGGGCCACTGGCCATGCGCGTCATCGTCCCGGTCCTCGCCGCACTCAAGCAACAGCACCAGGTGAGCGCGGACCTTCGAATCTCCGATGGCCGCCTCGACGTCGTGGCGGACGAAGTCGACGTGGCGATCCGAATCGGAACGCCGAAGCGCCTCGGCTTGGTGATGAAGAAGCTCACCGCATCCGACCACATTCTCGTGGCCACCCCCGCCCTCGCGGCGCGGTTCGCCACGAAGTCGGCGCTCGCGGACGCGCCGTTCGTCCTTCACCGCGATATCTCTCCGCGCATCGCGCTTCGCAGCCCGAGTGGTCGCCGCACCACGATCGAACCGACCGATGTGGTCCTCGTCAACGACGCCCCCGCCATGATGGAACTCATCCGTTGCGGCGCCGGGGTCGGCTCTGTTCCCGCGCTCTATGCCAACGAAGACCTCGCGGCGGGACGCTTGGTGCGCCTGTTGCCACGCCATCGGGGACGGAGCGCGACGGTCTTCGCGCTCATCCCATCACGTCGCCAGCTTCCACTGCGGACGCGGCTCTTTCTGGACGCGGTCCATGTGCGGATCCGCGACATTGGGATGTGAGCTACCGGCGCCGAAGAATGCCGCTTCGGATGAGGAAGTAGAGCAGCGTGAGCAGCGAACTCACCGCGGCGGCGACGTACGTCCAGGCCGCCGCCCGCAGGACTTTCTTTGCGCCCTCGTACTCCTGCCCCGTGAGGATCTGCCCCTGCTCGATGGCCGCGAGCGCGCGCTTGGAGGCGTCGAACTCGACCGGAAGCGTCACGAGCTGGAAAAGCACCACGAACGAGAAGAGCGCGATCCCCGCCATGCTCACCAAGCCCCCCAGCGTCGAGCCCAGGAAGCCGCTCAGGATGAAGCCGCCGAAGATGACCGGGATGGCCAGCGGGGAGGCGAACTGAACGACCGGCACGAGCGCCGAACGCATCCCGAGGAAGGGGTACTTGGTGGCGTGCTGAATCGCGTGCCCGACTTCGTGCGCGGCGACCCCGGCGGCCGAAATCGAGCGGCCCTCGTAGACGTCGGGCGACAGCCGAAGCGCCTTCTCGCCGGGGGAGTAGTGATCGGAGAGAAAGCCGCGGCTCGGCTCGATGCGCACGTCGTTGACGCCATGCACACGCAGGATCGACGCGGCGACCTCGGCTCCGGTCATGCCACGCGTGGTGGCCACCTCCGCAAAGCGGCGGAAGGTGCTCTTGACGCGCCACTGCGCCCAGAGGCCGAGGAGCATGCCGGGGAGGGCGAAGGCGATGTAGAGGGGGTCGATTCCAAACATGGCTACCTACTGCTGCGAGCACGTCATCGGCTCCGAGGAGGACACCGACGGCGCGGAGGATACCTCGACGGGGCGCCCGGGGCCGCTCGGACGTGCCGAACGCGCTCGCGTGCGCTCCGCCGTGGCCGATGGATGTGTGTCGCGACGGGACGGTCCGCCCATGAGACGCTCCCTGGGGGATCCTGGCGTGAGAGTCGGAGAGCAAATCACCGCCCGTGTGGTGGAGGTCAAAGAGAACGGGATCTGGGTCCGCCACGAGGGGCGGACCGGCATCATTCCCATCGTCGAGTGGACGTGGTGCGAGACCACGCGGCCAGTCCCAGAGAGGTTCGCGACGCCGGGCGAAGATCTGCGGCTCCTCGTCATGACGGACCATGAGAGTGGCTTCTCTGGATCGCTGAAGCGATTGCGGCCGGGAGACGATCCCCGCCGTCATCCGGCGCTGCACGACGGGAGCGTGCTCAGCGCATCGGTACGCGCGACTCGCCCGTTCGGGGTGTTTGTCGATTTGTCGATCGGACTCGTGGCGATGCTGGAGGACGGCGGCGATGGGGTTCGCGACGACCTCGAAGTAGGGAGAGCGGTGCGGGTGACCGTGACCGACTCGGACGAAGCAACCGGCAAGATCCGTGTGCGAGTAGTGCAGGACGGGCTCTCCGCCGACGGGAGATGATGCCCCGTGGAGCCCTCTCTCGCGCCACACGTTCGGCGGCGGTAGGGCCTCACGGTCGGCATCGCGGTGCCCGTCTTTGAGCGGGGGCGTGGTCCGCACATCGAGGTCCAGTCTGCGCGACGGCGTCCCACTCGAGGGATGCTCCCTCCACCTGAGTGACACCCGCTTCCAGAACGTCACGGGGCTGTCACGGCGGGCGCACGCGCAGGGGGCACATGGGGAGCGCCCGGGTCAGTCGGGCATGGTGTCGAGCCCGATCCCCGAGCGGGGGGCGAGGAGCCCATGGATCTGCGCAGCCTGAAAAGGATTGAGAAGGCGACCGGTGTCGGCCGCAAGGAGCTGTTCCGGCTGGGGTGCGGGGTCCTGTTCCTGGCGGGTGTGATGCTGTTCGCGAACCAGCCGGGGATCAACGCGAGCGGGAACGTGCAACTCGTCGTGGCGGCGATGATCGGCGCCTACATGGCGATGAACATCGGCGCCAACGACGTGGCCAACAACGTCGGCCCAGCGGTCGGTTCGAAGGCCTTGTCGCTCTTCGGCGCCATCCTGATCGCTGGCATCTTCGAAGGCTCGGGGGCACTCGTCGCAGGCGGCGATGTCGTCGAGACGGTCCGCAAGGGGATCATCGACCCCGACCTGATTCCCGACAGCGCCTCGTTCGTCTGGCTGATGATGGCGGCGCTTCTCGCTGCCGCCATCTGGCTGAACGCAGCCACCGCGCTCGGCGCGCCGGTCTCCACCACGCACTCGATCGTGGGAGGCGTGCTCGGGGGCGGGATCGCCGCCGCGGGATGGGACATCGCGGACTGGGGAAAGGTCGGCCAGATCGCGGCCAGCTGGGTGATCTCCCCGATGCTCGGCGGAATGATCGCGGCCGCATTCCTGTATTTCATCAAACGCACCATCACCTACAAGGCAAACAAGAAAGAGGCCGCGCGCCGCGTCGTGCCCTATCTCGTCGCCCTGATGGCCTGGGCATTCGCAACGTACCTGATGCTCAAGGGCGTCAAGAAGCTCTACGAGGTGAGCTTCGGGGTGGCCACGCTCATCGGCCTCGCGGTTGCGGTTCTGGTCTTTGTCATCGTGAAGCTGCGCCTCAAGAAGCGGTTGCCGGGACTCGACAATACGAAGAAGGGCGTCAACGCGCTCTTCACCATTCCGCTCATCTTCTCGGCCGCGCTGCTCAGTTTTGCGCATGGCGCGAACGACGTGGCCAACGCGGTCGGTCCGCTCGCGGCCATCAACGATACGCTGAGCCGTGCCAGCGTCGGCAGCGAGGCCAGCATTCCACTCTGGGTGATGCTCATCGGGGCCGCCGGCATCGCCCTCGGGCTTGCGCTCTACGGCCCGAAGCTCATTCGAACGGTCGGCTCCGAGATCACCGAGCTCGACAAGACGCGGGCGTACTGCATCGCCATGGCCGCAGCGATCACGGTGATTCTCGCCAGCCAGCTGGGGCTCCCGGTGAGCTCAACTCACATCGCGGTGGGCGGCGTGTTCGGTGTCGGCTTCCTGCGCGAGTACCTCAAGCGCTCCTACGGCAGCATCGTCGAGGACGTGCGGCTGCACCACCAGGGCGAAGACCAACAGGCCGTCGAGGAGTTCCTGGAGCGCTTCGACGCTGCGGACGTCGACACCAAGAAGAAGATGCTCGATGAGCTGAAGAAGAGCCGGCCCATCCAGCTCTCGAAGCGAGAGCGGCGGCAGCTCAAGCGCGTCTACCGCCAGAAGCTCGTCGAGCGACAGGCACTCCTCAAGATCGCGGCCGCGTGGGTGATCACGCTGCCCGCGTCGGGGCTCATGTCGGCACTCATCTACTACACACTTCGTGGAATGCTGCTGCCCTGAGCCCCGCGCTGATGAGCCTCCGGACCCGCTTCGTCCTCTGCACCCCGTTCTGTCCGCCAAGCGCGTTCACGCGTCAGAAAGACAAGACCATGTACGTCGCCAACCCCCGAAGACGCCCCCTGCTCCTCGGCTGCCTTCCACTGGTCTTTTGCATCGGTCTCTCGAGCGCGCCCGCGACCGCTCAGGTGGCGGACACCACGACCTCGGACGCGGCGGCGCCCGAGGTGGGGCCGGACACCGCGCCCTCGGAAGCCGAGCCGGAGGAGGTCGTGTCTGACCCCGAATCCGACGAAGCTCCGGCCGACGAAGCGCCCGGGACCTCGACCGACACACCGGAACCGGTGATTGCCGACGAGCCGCCGCCCGAGGAGGCTGGTGCGGTGGTTCCGGCCGGGCGCGCGGAGAGTGACTCGGCGGTTGACGCGGCGTCCGCCTCGGCCACAGGCGCAGAGGGGGACGGGGGAACACTCGAGGAACCGGCGCCGGCCGCGGCCGACCCCGCGCCGTCGACGCCGGAGACCTCCCCAGACGAGCCGACCCTGCACCCGCCCGGTGAGCTCGAGATGTTCGAAGCCCACATCGCCGACAGCGTGCGGTTCCGCCTCGGGCGCGGACTCGAGATCCGATCGGACGACGACCAGTTCGCGCTCACCACGCGCGTCCGCCTGCAGGTGCTCTACGCGATCGAGGCTCAGCCGGAGTTCCCCGAAGCCGACCTGATGCACCAGCTCACCCTGCGCCGCGCTCGGCTCGTCTTCGCGGGACACTTCTTCGGCGAAGAGAACCGCTACAAGTTCGAACTCGCCGTCTCCCCGCGCGACCAGGGCATCCGTGACGTGCGCACGGCGGACGGTCCCGCGCGAACCCCACTGCTCGACTACTACCTGGAGTTTCGGCAGATCCGCGAACTCAACTTCCGCATCGGGCAGTACAAAGTGCCGTTCAATCGCCAGCGGGTGATCTCGAGCGGGAACTTGCAGATGGTGGACCGCTCCATCGTCAACGCCCAGCTCACCCTCGATCGCGACGTGGGCTTCGACTTCCGCTCGCGCGATCTGTTTGGGCTTGGCCTGTTTCGCTACTACCTCGGCGTCTACATGGGCCAGGGTCGCGACGCGGTGGGGTTCAGCGAGTTTGCGCTCATGTACCTCGCACGCATCGAGGTTCTCCCATTCGGTCTTTTCGATGACTACAGCGAGGTGGACTTCGCGCGTTCGATGACCCCGCGGCTCAGCATCGGTGCCGCCTTCGGCGCGATCGACCGGGCCCAGGGCAACCGCGGCATCCTCGGCAACACACCCGCGGACGGGGGCACCACGAACACCCAGCACGTCACGGTGGACGCCCTCTTCATGTTCGCGGGCTTCTCGTTCCAGACCGAGTTCATCCTTCGCATGGGACAACGAAACCCGGGTGACGTCGTCGACCCCGACACGATGATGCCCATCCCCACCGAAGCGGCATCACAGGGATGGGGCCTCATGGCGCAGGCCGGCTACCTGCTCCCGAACCTCCCGGTCGAAGTCTCCGGCCGCTACGGGACACTGCAGCCCCTGGGCGACCCCGCGAACACCTCGTTCAACGAGGCCCACGAACTCGGCCTCGGCCTCAGCTATTACGTCGGCCGCCACCCGTTCAAGGTTCAGGTCGACTTCTTCCGCCTGTGGAGCGGCCAGTTCGACCAGGGAGAGAGCCGCCTGAGGGTGCAACTGCAGGCCAGTCTCTGAGCCGTCGTGGGGCGAAGTGTAGCTCCTCCTGGCGACCGCATCCCGCCACGCGTGGGAGTCGACCTCGCCGCGAGCACGTCAGAACGCCGTGTTAGTGTCCGGCCAGTGGCGTCTGTAACAACGGCAGAACGGCACGGACTCGACGGACTCGCCGAGGACTTCAGCCGCTACCGGCGCCTCCTCGGGGACCGCAATCTCGTCTACCGACGGCTGCTGACGGAGCTGGAGGCGCTGCTGGTCCAACGGGGCGACCCACACGTTTGTGCGCACCTCGCCCGGACGTGGCGTTCGCGAGGGTTTGTCGCGTACTACGAGCGCCCGCTCTTGCTGCAGGCCGCCCTCCGATTCGACGCGCTCTCGGTAGGGCCGGGGCATCCACTCGCGGCCGCGTTGAGGAGCCAGAGTCCCGACCCCGAGGCGGTCACCTCTTCCGCCGTGCGCGCCGCGCTCGACCCCGAACGGGTCGTGCTCTGGCTCGCGCTCGCGTCCCGCCGAGTGCAGACGAACGACGTCTCGCGTTCCGTGGCCTGGCTCTGGCCCACATCGCTCCTCCCCGAACGGCCCGTGGTCCTCGTGGACGTCGGTTGCTCGGCCGGCCTGAACCTGATTGGAGACCGACTGGGCCAACCGTGGACCCGGGCGGACGGCGCCCCGTTCAAGCTGCGCGACCCGAGCGTGCTCGCGCGGCATGGGTTCGATCCGTCCCCGATCGACGCCGGCCAGGAGGACGAAGCGCAGTGGTTGCGCGCCTGCATCTGGCCCGGAGACACCGCTCGCCTCAGCCGCCTTGACGGAGCGATCGCTGCCTTCCGCCGGGAGCGTCCTCACCCCGCTCTCGCGCGCGTCTCGGCCCGCCACGTCGTGCCTCGCCTGCACCGCATCTTCCGCGACATGAGGGCAGACGCGACCTTGCTGATCCTGCAGACGTTCGTGCGGGACTACATGGACGCCGCCGAGCACGAGGACTACCAGGCGCAGCTCGCACAGTGGATGGCGGAGGTCCCCGCGGGGCGTGTGTTGGTGTGTGAGCTGGAGCTCGCGGACGACGGGGCAGACCCGCCCGCGGAGCTCGTCGTGTGGCCGAGCGGGCATCCGCACCAGCCTCTCGCTCGCTGCGGCTACCACCCGAGCGTGATCCACGTGGACCCGGCGGGGGTGCGCGCGCTGCAAGGCCTCGAGTGAGACCGGAGCGTGAGATGACCGAGTGGAAGAAGTTGACGGTCGCCGATGGCAGTACGGCCGCGCGCGTTCCACGACTCATCACGAAGCTGACTTCGCCGCGAGAGCCGGTGCGCATCGGCGCCTTCAACGAGCTGGCCGCATCGCTCTATCGCGTCGGCGAATGGCTTGCCGTCGGCGAAGCGGCCGTCCCTCTGCTGCTCGATGTCGCGCTCGGCCGGAGCGCACGGCGCTATCCCGCGTTTTGGTTGCTGACGAACATCCTGTGTGGTCACCACATCCCCGTGGTGGCGACCGGCCGGAGCGCGTCGAGCGGATCGGCGGCGCGGGTGGCCAAGCTGATCGGACTGCGCGTCGAGAGGTTGTGCCGCCGCGGAGATCGAAGCGGTCGCAGCACGTGAGCCGGCCGTTCGTGAAGGCCTGCTTGCCGCGCGACGCGCGTGAGGGGCTCATCGACGAGCATCACGACGACGCCCCCACGAATCGGCTGAAGCCCGACGCGCCGCGAAGTGGCGGACATCCGGGGGACGACAACGGGGGAGGGCGCCGTCCCCGGGACGTCCGCGCTCGACATCACGTAGAGTGAGCAGAGCACTCTCGGAGAACGACGATGTGCCCGTCGACCGAGACCATCGCGTTGGTGCGGAGGCGGCGGAGCATCTCGCTCCTCCCCCCCCGGCGTCGTTGATTGGGGCGCTGCGGGGCTGAGTGGGGGGAGTACCTCGGACCGATCTGAGCCGGATCTGAGCGTGCATCGACTCGCGTGTGCCGGCCGATGCGCGGCTATGCCGTCTGCGCGCGCAGCTCACCGCCTCGACGTCCGCGCACCGCGCTGGCGGCCGCCAGCCCGGCGGCGATGAAGCCGACCAAGAGCTCGACGGCCGCGACGCTCGCCCAGGTCATGTTGGGCGCGCCGTCGAGCGCGAAGCCGACCAGGCGCCCGAGCCCATACGCCGTGTAGACGGCCGCCGCGATGTTGAGGGCCGGGCGAGTGAAGCGCTCGCGGGCGACGCCCCACCAGAAGAAAACGGCACAGACGAGGAGCGCGGCGCCCGGGGCTCGCATCTCGCTCAGCAGCTGGCGGTCCGCAGGCAACTCCAGCCCCGCGGCCGCCTCGAAGCCGACCGGATCGAGGAGCAGCGACGCGCCCACGTATGCGGCGAGGAGGCCTGCGAGGGCGAGGAAGACTCGGTGGATGGATTTCATGAGACGCCCTTTCGGATTCGAGGAGCGGATGCTCCGACCCGTCCACGATGGGTGCGCCCCGGGAGACGTTCCATGGCAGTTCATCCAGATTTTCGTGCCGATCGTCTGGTCTTGTCGTCCTGTCGAACCAAGAACGGCTAGAATACGCACGTGCCGAACCCAGCGATGGCAGGGCGTCTGCCCGAACCGAGCCACGACTACCTGAGCGACCCGCTCCGACACCTGCGGCTCAGCGGCGCCCTCTACTGCAGCACGGAGGCGACGGCCCCGTGGGGCATCGCGCTGCCCGCCTTCGAGGACGTGATGATGTTCATCATGGTGACCGCCGGCTCCGTGCGTCTCGAGATGCCGAACGAGCCGGCGCGCCCCCTCGGCGCGGGCAGCCTCGTGCTGCTCCCGCACGGCAGCGCGCACGCCATGCGCAGCGATCCGGAAGCCCCGCTGACCCCACTTCATGACGTGCCGGTCCAGCCGATCAGCGAGCACTACGAGACGGCGACGCTCGGCGGCGGCGGTGCGGTGACGCGCGTGACCTACGGCGTGCATCGTTTCGAGCACGCCGCGGCGCACCGCCTCGTCGCGCTGCTGCCGAAGGTCCTGCACATCGACGTGTGGGAGTCGGGCGAAGGCGCCGAGTGGATCGCGAGCACGCTGCGCATGGTCGCGCGCGAGGCGCGCTCGCCGGGTCCTGGCGGCGAGGTCGTGGTCACGCGACTCGCCGACGTGCTCGTGGTGCAGATGATCCGCATGTGGCTCAAGAGCGAAGGCGCCGACCGAGGCTGGGTCGGCGCGCTCCGCGATCCACAGCTCGGACGCGCGCTGGCCGCCGTGCACGCCCAGCCCGGGGCGCCCTGGACACTCGCGCGGCTCGCGCGTGAGGCCGGCATGTCGCGCTCCGGCTTCGCCGCACGCTTCGCGGACGTCGTGGGAGAACCCCCGATGGCCTACGTGACCGACTGGCGCATGCGGCTGGCCCGCTCGATGTTGCGCGAGTCCGACGCGCCCATCGGCGACGTCGCGGCCCACGTGGGTTACGGCTCCGAGGCGGCGTTCGGGCGCGCGTTCAAGCGCGCGTTCGACACGTCACCGGGTCGCCTTCGCCGCGCGGCGCGCGCTCCGACCTGAGTCTGCGCGGCACGGCGGGCCAAGAGACTCGTTCGGCGATATCGATGATCCGAACGAGGCGGCGAGCCGTGCCAGTGCTCGCATCGACGAAGCATGTTTGCGGGGGCAATCAATGCACGGTGGGATCGCTGCCTTTTGAGGTGCCGATTTTGGATGCGAAGTGAGGCGCGTTTAGCGCTCTGCTGGTGTCATCAAACCCGCTCTCCCAGATCGGCTATTCGTGCTCGAGCCGCGCCCAACTCGCCTTCGCGAGCGAGGCTTCCGGTCAGTCGCGTCGCCGCCGAAGCTGCCGTTCACCGACGGCGGCATCGACGTCTTCGTCGGCGCGATCACGGGGGTGCTCACCAGCGCGAGCGAGCCCCCGCGGAACATCCTCGATCCCACGTCGATCGTCGTTGAGGCGCCGACGGTCGCTAACGTGGACATCGCGGAGTGGGCCTACCCCGGTTTCGTGGACACCCCCCAACAGCCCCTCGATGGGGTAGGAGGTGTTCATGGCTCGAAGGAAGCGAAGGAAGTTCACGCCGGAGTTCAAGGTGGAGGTGGTCGAGCTCTGCCAGCGTGGCGACCGGTC
>JBGCFC010000254.1:0-21941 GCA_045106715.1 Sandaracinaceae bacterium | reverse complement strand
GGTCGCGCAGGGGGTGCGGGGTGACCAGCCCAGGGCGTGCCTCGCGGAGGAGGGACGCGCCCCGCCCGGGCCCGCCCCCGCCGCGGACGCGCGTTGCGGCCTCCGCCGAGGACATCGAGTCGCCACTCACGCCGCCGCTTGAACGTACCCCTCCGAGACCGCGTAGACGCCGAGCTGCTGCTTCATGGCGCGACGAGCCCGATGCAGGCGGCTCATCACCGTGCCGATGGGGCAACCGAGCTGCGACGCGGCATCCTTGTAGCTCTTGTCGCGAAGGTCGACGAGCAGCAGCACCTGGCGGAACTCGTCGGGCAGGGCCGAGAGCGCGGCCGTGACCTCATCACCGAGGCCTTCGCCCGGTACGCCCTCGAGCGTGCCACCCCAGCTCTGCGCCACGAAGGTGTCGCGCTTGATCTCGCCGAGGATCTCGCGCTCCCGGCGCTTGCGGCGGTAGCCGTTGATGAAGGTGTTCACCAGGATGCGGTGCATCCAAGCGCGGCCGTTTGTCCCCTCCTGGAACCGGTCCCAGAACATCCAGGCGCGCATCACCGCCTCCTGCACGAGGTCCTCGGCTTCGGCGCGACCGCCGGTCATACGCATCGCGGCCCCGGTGAGCTCACTGCGATGGGCCAGCACCTGACGCTGAAAGTCCTCGATGTTGCGCGTATCCATGGGCACCTCCTGCCAATGGACTGAGCAACGGGCGGGCCAGCTTGGCGAGACCATGAAATCATTCGCGTTTTCGCCCGGGGAGACAAAACACGGCGACAGACTGTCCTCCGAGCGACACAGCGTCGTGTCAGCGTGTCATCAACGCCGCGCGGCGGCGCGGGCGGCCTGGAGCGCGGCGGGGAGTGCATCGGCGACCTCGGACGCGAGGAGGCCTCGGTCCCCTTGGGCGGCTTGTTCGCCCGCGACGGCGTGCAACACCACAGCGGCAGTCGCGGCGTCGTGCGGATCCGCGCCAGAGGCCAGCGTCGCGCCGATCGCCCCCGCCAGGACGTCCCCCGTGCCGGCGACGCCGAGCGCGGGGGTGCCGCGGGTGCATACACCGAGCTTGCCGTTCGAGGCGACGATGGTGCCCGCGCCCTTGAGCACGACGACCTGGCCGGAACGCGCGCTGAGCGCCGCGGCCGCGCGGTAGCGGTCCGCTTGAACCTCCGCGCTCGAGATCCCGAGCATCCGGCCGGCTTCGCCCGGATGCGGGGTCAACACGCGCGGTGCGGCGGCCTCCCGCAGCGCCTCGAGGTCGCCGGCGAACGCGGTCAGCGCGTCTGCGTCGAGCACCGCGGGGATCGGCAACGAGAGCGAGAGCCCGCGCGCCAGCGCAGCGCCGTCGGCGTCGGTCCCCAAGCCCGGCCCGACCACCGCCGCGGACTTGCCCTCGGCCCACGAGAGCGCGTCACTCAGCGCCTCGGTCCCGAGCTCGCGCGCCATCACTTCCACCACGCGGCCATCCAGACGCGCACGGGACGCGAGCGTGACCAGGCCCGCGCCGCCCCGCAGCACGGCGCGGCTCGCCAGGAGCGCCGCGCCCGACGTGCCCGGAGAGCCGGCCACGACAATCACGTGCCCCGCCGAGCCCTTGTGGGCGTCCGTCGCGCGGCTCGGCAAGATGCGGGCGGCCTCGGAGAGCTCGATCCATCCGTCCGGCGAGGACGGCGGCGGCACGCCGATGTCGACCACCACGACGTCGCCCGCATGGGCGCGCCCCGGTCCCTGAAGCAGCCCCCGTTTGGCGCCCGCGAAGGTCACGGTGATCTCGGCGGGCAGCGCCTCGCCGAGGATCGCGCCGGTGTCGGCGTCGATCCCGGCGGGCAGGTCGAGCGCCAGCATGGGCACGTCGGACGCGGCCATCCGCCGGATCACCTGCGCGCGCCAGCCCTCGATGGCGCGGTCGAGCCCTGTGCCGAACACGCCTTCGACCAGCGCGGTCGCCTTTGTCAGCGCCACTCCGATCACGTCCGCGGCGCCCTTCCCGGACACCGCCTCCACGTCGCAGCCCACCGCGCGGAGCGCCCGGAGCTCGGTGGCCGCGTCGCCGCTCACGTCCTTTTCGTCACCGAGCAGAAACACCGTCGGCTGCCGGCCCCGGGTGCAGAGCCGCCGCGCCACGACCCACGCGTCACCGCCGTTCTGTCCCGTGCCGCCCACCACCACGACTCGGTCGAGCCGGCCTGCAAAGTGGGCCTCCAGGCAGTCGGCGGCGCCGCGGCCCGCGTTCTCCATCAGGATCAATCCCGGGATCCCGGCGTTCATCGCCGCACGATCGAACGCCCGCGCCGACGCCCGTGTCAGCAGCGGTCTCACCGGCGACGCACACCGGCCTCGATGGCCGACAGGAACCCCCGAACCGCCACGGCCATCCCGCCGTAGACCGCGTCCGACACCAGCGCGTGGCCGATGTTGAGCTCCACCAACGAAGGGAGCGCCGCCACGAGGTCGGCCACGTTGTGGCGCGTCAGCCCGTGCCCGGCCGCGACCGCCATCTCGGCGCGCGCCTGCCCGGCGACCCCCGCCGCGTCGGCCAGTCGCTGAAGCTCCGTAGCGACCGCATCCCCCCGCGCATGGCAGTAGTCACCCGTGTGCAGCTCGATGGCGTGCACGCCCAGCGCAGCCGACGCCTCGACCGGCGCCGTATCCGGATCGATGAAGAGACTCACGGGGATCCCGGCCGCCGCGAGACGGGCCACGATCTCGGTGAGGCGCGCCTTTTGCCCGACCACGTCGAGCCCGCCCTCGGTCGTCTGCTCCTCCCGTCGCTCGGGCACGAGCGTCACCAGGTCGGGCTTGATGCGCTCGGCGATAGCCAGCATCTCCTCGGTCGCGCCCATCTCGAGGTTGAGCCAGGTCTTGACCGTCCGGCGCAGCACCTCGACGTCGCGGTCCTGGATGTGCCGCCGGTCCTCCCGAAGGTGCACGGTGATCCCGTGAGCGCCCGCGTGCTCACACAGGACCGCCGCCTCGACCGGGTCGGGGTACGGGGTGCCACGGGCCTGCCGGAGCGTGGCCACGTGGTCGACGTTGACGTGCAGTCGAACCATGCGAGCGGACTAGCACGGCGTCGGTCACCGAGGGATCGTGGCACAGCGCCGATCGCGCAGTTGGTCGGGCGTCACGCGTCGTCTTCAGCGGGCCGGCGGCGAGGCCAAAACCCATAGACGAGCAGGGGCGAGAACAGCAGCGCTTCGGCCGCGAACACCCTGAGCCCTCGGGCCGAGACCAAGCCCGCGCCGATCGGTGCCACCGGGATGGGCCGCCATGACAGGAACATCCGCTCCTCGGAGAACGGCCAGAACAGCGCGGGGCCGAGCCCCCCGGTGGTCATCGCATCGAGCAGGCCGTGGCTCATCAAGACCCCAAGGCCGAGCACGCCGGCGCGCAGCCGATCGGGCCCGGGGACCAGCGCGCAGGAGAGCCCGAGGAGCGCCACCAAGAGCGCGTGCGTCGCGCCGCGGTGCCCGAAAGCGTGCTCGTACGGGATCCCGAGCGGGAAGGCGACGACGTCCAAGTCCGGCGCGAGCGACAGCAGACTGAACCCGAGCATCCATCGGGCCGGGCGCGCCGTGCGATGCGCGCGGCCGGCGGCGAGCCCCACCGCGATGTGACCGAGGCTCGCCACGTCCGTCGCTACACGAAGTCCGCGCCGACCTTCACCAAGGTGTGGTGCTCGTGCGTCCGGCCGAGGACCACGTCGACCGTGTCGGTGGGGCAGTGCGCGTGCCACACGAGGAGCTGCGCGATGAGGCGGATCAGATCTGAGTCACCGACCGACGGAGCGCGGTCGTGCACCCGCACCCCCCACTGCTCGGATCCCTCGTAAATCTCGGCGCGCATGAAGACCGTGCCGCCCTCGTCTTTGAAGTCCCAATGCTGCGATGCGCGCTGCGCGACGTCGTCCACTTTGGGCGGCACGACGCGGTAGATCTTGACGTTCTCGAGGTCCACTCTGTTTGCCTCTCCGCTTGCTTCTCAGTCTTCGAGTGTGCGCCGCGCTCCGCGCGTCAGATTGCACACTTCGCCGTCGCGTGGGGTCCGGCAAAACTTGCCGTACCTTCAGTCCGTGTAGCGCCGAAGCCGGAGCTCGCCCACCGCGTCGCGCGCCGAGGCCGGCGTGTAACCGTAGTCCGCGTAGAGCCGGTCCAACGTGGCCTTCGCCTGCCGGTTGCTGTCCTCGCTCAGCTCATCCTGCGCGCGCTCGTCGGCGCCCAACACCGTCAGCACCGCCTCCGCGATGGCCTCGAGCTGGGCGCGGCGAGACCCGTAGGTCGCGTCCCGCAGCTTCGCGAGATACCGCGGGAACACCCGACCGTAGTCGACCTCACCGTCGTCCGGGTTGTCGATCCAGTGGCCCGCTACGGCGCTGATGAGGTCGCGCCGGAAGTCCTCGTGCTGGGCCTCCTCGACCTCGAGCATGCCCTCGACGCTGCCCATCAGGCCCTCGTCCGGGTTCTCGTAGTCGCCCGTCACGGGGTTCTCGAGACGCTCGCCCTTGGTCCAGTACGACACGTGCGTGACATAGCGCCCGAACAGCTCCGTGTATTGCGTCTCGTCCACGAGGCCGGTGGATTCGCGGAACTCCTCGTCGACGCGGTCGAGCCAGCGGTCGCGCACGACGTCCACGAACGCCCGGTGGTCGTGGTAGCCGTCCTCGGGCTTCTCGTTGAGGAATTCGTAGTCGTCCGACTCGCAGAACGCCTCGACGTGGTTGAGCACGGCGAGCGGCGAGAGGCACTGAAAGCCTGGGTCTTGGGCGGCGTCGAGCAGGAGGTTTCGGATCTCCCGCGGCGAGGCGCCGCTGATCCCCTCGTAGATGGGCCAGTTGTCGGACTCGCGCTCGACCGCATGCAACCCCACCCGCAGCTCGTTGGCCTCTTCGCTCGAGAGCCGGGGCGGGATGCGCCCGAGGGCGTAGAGCTCCGCCTTCTCGATGGGGGTCAGAGACGCGGCCAAGCCGCCCAGCCGCGCGTTCTCGTACTCGTCGGCTTGCGGTTTGCGAAGGCGCGTCAGCGTCGCCCAGAGAGCCGCGACGTACGTCGCGTGCGGAGCCACGTGACCGCGCACCCGAGGCACGATCTGCGCGTCGTAAATGCCCTGCTCCCGCTCGTAGTCGAGCAGGTACGGGACCCGGACCATCTGAAGCCGACCGCGGAACGAACGGTACTCGTGGTGCTCCTTGAACGCGCTGAGGTGGCGCTCGTTGCTGCTCGCGATGAGCACGGAGTTGAGCGACAGCATCGAGAAGGTGAGCGAGACCTCACCCGTCTCGATCGCGAGCAACAGATACCGCCACGCATCGAGCGGGCGCTTGAGCACGTCGCTGAACTCGAGCACGCCCCCGGCCGCGTCGACCAGCTCGCCGACCGTCTCGTAGAGCGAGAGGGAGCTGAGGGACGCCGGCAGCGCGCCGAGCGAACGGTCCGCGCTGATCTGCCGCTCCTTGGCGTCGACCGCCATCTCCGGACCGATCGTGACGGCCCCCGTCTGGTAGCGCCGCGAGCAGTAGTATCGCTCGACACGCACGTGGGCGAGCACCTTGAAGAGGTCCCCGCGATAGGCGGTGAGCAGCGCGTCGTAGATCTGCTGGTTCTTCCGGCTCAGCTCGCCGCGGAGCAGCATGCGCGGCGCCGTCGCGTCGAGCCCGGCCTCGCTGTAGGCCTCCTCGAGCAGCGCCTGACGCTCCTGGGCCGGGAGCAGCAGAAGCGGGCTCTCCCGCAGCTCGCTGGTGAGCTTCACGTCGATCCGGTTGTCCGGCAGGTGCGCGAAGCTGTCCCCCGGCTCGGGCAACGCGTCCCGGCTGCCAAACCCGATGACCTTGCCATCGCTGCCGCGCGGGAAGATCCAGCTGAAGCGATAGAGCGCGCCCGCATCCAGCTCGGAGTAGTGCTCGAGCCCTCGCATCAGGCAGCCGACGAAGGTGCTCTTGGCGCTCCCGTTGGGGCCGTGCAGCAGGACCAGGCGGTTGACGCGGCCCTCCCGGACGAAGTTGCTGAGGATCCGGTAGAAGTCGGCCTGCAGTCGCTCGTGGCCGACGAGGAAATCGTGACCCTCGTCGGCGTCCGCGCCGTGGCGAAGGAAGTCGAGGTCGAACATCCGGTAGCGCCGCACCGCGCCGCCTGGGCGGTCGAGGTCGTCGTGACCGAAGTGGTCGATGCAGTCGCGCAGATAGCGCGCGGCGTCCCGTGTGTACGCCCAGGGGTTGTCCTGGAGCAGTTCCAGATACTCCCCAAAGGAGAGCACCCTCTTTTGGGCCTCGAATCGGTCGCGGACGACCGCCCCGATGTCGTTCAGTCGAGCGCGGGGGTCCTGCATCACCTCCGGTCCTACCGCACCGGGAGGACGAGGGCCAGAGTCCGATGATCGGGCATGCACGCTTCGGGGGTGCAGACCGCGAAGTCGACCTCCGCGGTGACCGTGTGCTCACCCTCGGGCGCGGTGAACGGGACCTCGTAGCGCGCGGTCGTCTCGCTGAACTCCGCCGCGTCACCGTTGCTCAGATCCTCGGGCGGCAGGGTCATGCCGTCAGGGCCGGTGAGCGCGATGGCCATCGGAAAATCCTGGTTCACGTGGTACTCGCCGCGCGGCGTGAGCCGGATCTGGAAGGTCCCGGAC
The DNA here is from genome assembly GCA_045106715.1 of Sandaracinaceae bacterium. Lineage (GTDB taxonomy): Bacteria > Myxococcota_A > Polyangia > Polyangiales > Sandaracinaceae. The sequence goes on along the minus strand of JBGCFC010000254.1, from coordinate 15,329 downwards.
TCCCCCGCCGAATACGGCCCGGACGCCTCCGCCCGCAGCTCGAACGTCGGGTCTTCGACCATCGGGCCAGCGGGGCCCTCGTCCGCCGGCTCGGGGGCGGGCGGCGTCTCGGCCGTGGTGGTCGTCTCCGTGGTGTCGGTCGCCGCCTCTTCGCCGCAGCCCACCGCGCCCCACGCCACCATCACCGCGGCGACGCGCGCCAAGAATCCGAACTTCGTCATATCCCTGTGTCTCCAGCCGAGTCTCGCAACTGGCTGGAGTATGGTCCCTCCGTGCCGGTTGTCGAAAGTGGCTCGCGTGCATGGCTGCTCACCGCGCTCGTCGGACTCGGCTGCGGCGGCCCTGCCCCCTGCGCGCGATCGAGCGAGTGTCCAGCCCCGGAGGTCTGTGGGCTGAGCGGCCAGTGCGCCTCCCTCGCGGCCCCGGAGGGCGCCCGGTTCGCCGGTTCCGCCTGGCTCCAGGCGTCGGACTGGGGGATCGCCGGCCCCTCCACGCAGCCCTTGGGCGACCGGCTCCGGGTCGGCGGCGACGCGGGTGACGAGTCTCTGCTCACGTTTGGGCCGCTGCCGGCCGCGGGCGAGTTGCTCCGCGCGGTCTTGGTTCTTCGGCGCCACGACACGGCGCCTCCCGTGGCCGGTCCGGTCGCGCTGTTCGTCGAGTCCGTCGGGCCCTACCGCGGGGGCGTGCTCCCCACCCGGGGAGGCGTCGTCGCCGACCGCTTCGCCGCTGCCCGGCGCACCCTCGCGGCCGGACCTCCGCGAGACGTGCGCATCGACATCACCGATGCCGCGCGCGACGCTGCCAACCGCGACGAGCGCGCGGTCTACCTGCTGCTTCGCGCCCATGGCGATGGCGCCCAGTACTTCGCGTCCCCCCAGCACAGCGACGGCGATCGGCAGCCGCGCCTCGAGTTGATGCTGCACTGAGCTTCTGATGGCGCTCGCGCGCCAATTCTCTCAGCCCCGAAGCGCGCCACCTCGACGGGCTCCGACGGATCGACCACCGAGACGTTCGGGCGGCGCGATCTCCGGCTTGTCGACCGAGCTCCGCTCAGGGGCAGACGAGACGCGCACCGCTGCTCGAACGGCACAGGGGCGCCCCCGTCTCGTCCATCACCAGCGGGTTGTGATTGCAGTCCCAGTCCTCGCAGTCGACGAAGCCGTCCCGGTCTCCGTCCTCGCCATCGGTGCATCCCGCCACCGCGATGAGGCGTCGCTCCTCGACGGTGAGGTCGGAACCCATCCCCGCGGCGCCGCCGAAGGTGGTGGGCTCCGCCCCCTCGACGCAGGGGCTCGTCATCACCAGGCAGCGCCCGCGGAAACAGGCCATCCCGCTTGGGCAGGCCCCGGTCGCGTCGCACTCCCCCTCGATCTCGGCGGTCACGAATCGACACGACGGGTCTGCGCAGTCGGTGAGGCCGTTGTCGCTGTTGTCGATTCCGTCGGTGCAGGTCTCGAAGGTCGACTCGCACTCGGCACGTACCGCCGGGTCCTCGGAGAAGCGGCAGTGGTTGTCCTCGCAGTCCGTGAACCCGTTCCCGTCGTTGTCCACGCCGTCCGTGCACTTGGCCAACCCCGCCTCGCTCACGCCCTCGCAGTACGCGAGAACCTCCGGGTCGCTCGACCGCACGCAGCTGAAGTCCGCGCAGTCCGTGAACCCGTTCCCATCGTTGTCCTCGCCGTCCGAGCACGCCTCGAGGGAAGTCTCTCGATCGCGGACGCAGAGCGCGACGACCGCCGGGTCCGCCGCCATCGAACACGCGAAGTCGCCGCAATCGGTGAATCCGTTGGCATCGTTGTCGATCCCGTCCTGGCACCGCTCAACGGTGTTCTCGGGGCCCGCGCACTCGGGGGACGCCGCGCAGCTCGCATCCGCGCAGTCGGTGCGTCCGTCGCCGTTGTCGTCGAGGCCGTTGCCGCAGTCGCTCTCGGCGGGGCAGCTCGGGTCAGGGGCGCAGGAGGGGTCGGCGCAGTCGGTCCACCCGTCGCCGTCGTCGTCCTCCCCGTTGCCGCAGTCACGCTCCTCGCAGGCCGGCGCGCCGGCGCAGTTGGCGTCAGCGCAGTCGACGCGCCCATCGCCGTCGTCGTCGAGGCCGTTCTCGCACGCGGTTTCTGGTCCGGCGCACACGGAAACGAACGGGCCCTCTCGACAGGCGCGCTGCTCACAGTCGGTCGCCCCGTCGCGGTCGTTGTCGACCCCATCCGAGCAGGTCGCGTCGTCGAACTCGCCGGGGCAGCAGGTCTCGGGCGCGGTGAGGCACGACGGGCTATCGCCGTCCGGACCGCAGCCGAGCGCCAGCGTCGCCACCAACACGAACCAACCACCCCTGGCTTCCTGACGCACCGAAGGCCTCCTCTTCCCCAGACTGACGACGGCGGGGCGAGCGGAAGATAGCGAGCGAATCGGCTCCGAGACACCTAGGGAACTCCTGAGGTCGCACCTGAGGTTCAGCCTCGAAGCCTGCGGCCTTCGCGTTAGGCAGGCGGCTTGGCCCACTTGCTCCAGTCACGGTCGCCCTTTTCTCGATGCCGGCATCGTGCGTTCCGATTCAGGTTGAAGACCGAGAGGTAGGGGTCGAGCGCATCCAGCAGAGCATCTCGCTGGGCGGGTTCGAAGCCGCCGTGGGTCACGAACCACGTGTCGATCTGCCCTGACTCGGAGTGCTCCGAATAGTTGAGCGCCAAGGTCACCGGCATGCCCTTGACGGCCAGGATCACGTCTGAGGCGCCTCCCGAGTACGGGTCGGTCTCCCAATAGCGACCCTCTCGAAGCACATGTGGCTCCCCCCGGTTCGTATCCGAAGTGATCTCGAGTCGCTCGCCCAGTGCGGACTCGACGCAGGCCATCAGGACCTCCTCGGGATGCCGCTTACGGATGGGCAACTCCGGCTTGGGACCTGGCGGCGGTGTGTCAATCCGCTCGGAGAGGGGCGCCTGGCGCGGTTCCGTCACCAGGCTGATCGTCAGCTGCCCGAAGCGCTCATGACCGGGGTTCGCGTGCTGGTGGCGCCATGCCCGGCCGCAATCGGGACACGCGCCACGGTAGTCACCGCCGTAGAGGTACGCCTTCCCGAAGCACGCCTCGAATCGCGCGCCGCTCGAGGAGAGCGCGAGCGGGATCCGGAGAGTCCGACCGGTCCGCCATCCGGCCTCGACCGTCGCCTTCCCGTCGCCTTCGAACAGGCAGTCGGCGGCGCGCCGCGCGAACTCCCCGAGCAGCGCGCGGCAGGCCGAACAGTCGACCCCCCGCTGATCGAGAATCCGCTCCACGGATCGGATCCAGTCTTCGATGCTGCCGCTCATGGCGCCCAGCCTACGCGCTCGAGGGGAGCACGGCGATGCGACCGATGGCTTGCGCCTCTGAGCCCCTTGCCCTACGCCGGGCCTCCATCCTGGAGGACCCATGGAAAACGGCCGAATCCTACTTCTCGAGGGCATTCACCCCGGCGCCAAGGAGAACCTCGAAGCCGCCGGCTACGACGTCGAGCTCCAGTCCGGCGCGCTGACCGAGGACGAGCTCGTCCAGGCGATCTCTGGGGTCACCGCGGTCGGCGTGCGCAGCAAGACGCACATCACCGCGCGCGTGCTCGAGGCCGCGGACGCGCTCCGGGCGGTGGGGTGCTTCTGCATCGGCACCAACCAGGTCGCGCTCGACGAAGCCCGGCGCGCGGGTGTCCCGGTGTTCAACGCGCCGTTCTCCAACACGCGGAGCGTGGCCGAGCTGGTCATCGCCGAGGTGGTGTTCCTCGCGCGTCGCATGGGCGACCGAAACCGCGAGATGCACACCGGCGGCTGGAAGAAGTCGGCGTCGGGCTGCCACGAGGTGCGGGGCAAGACGCTCGGCATCATCGGCTACGGGCACATCGGCCGGCAGGTGGGCGTATTGGCCGAGGCGTTCGGCATGCACGTGATTTTCCACGACATCGCCGCGCAGCTGCCGATGGGCAACAACCAGCGCACCGACGGGCTCTCCACGCTGCTGACGGACAGCGACTTCGTCACCCTGCACGTCCCGGCCACCGCCGAGACCAAGGAGATGATCGGCGAGGCCGAGATCCAGCAGATGAAGCCGGGCGCCTGCCTGCTGAACCTCAGCCGCGGCAACGTCGTCGTGATCGAGGCGCTCCGGAACGCGCTCGACTCCGGTCACCTCGCCGGCGCCGCCGTCGACGTCTATCCGCGCGAGCCGAAGACCAACGACGAGCCGTTCGAGAGCCCGCTGATGGGGGCACCAAACGTGATCCTGAGCCCGCACATCGGCGGGTCCACGGTCGAGGCCCAGGTCGCCATCGGCCCGGAGGTTTCGAACGCGCTCATCGCGTTCCTCGACCACGGCCGCACCGTGGGCGCGGTGAACTTCCCGCAGGCAGATCTCCCGATCCGCGACGGCGCCATTCGCATCCAGCACATCCACCGCAACGTGCCCGGCGTGCTCGGCGACGTGAACCGCATCGTCGCGGGGTCCGGCGCCAACGTGGTCGGCCAGGTGCTCTCGACCGACGACGAGGTCGGCTACGTGCTCATCGACGTGGACGGCGACGCTGACTCGGTGGTCGCGGACATCGCGGCGCTGTCGACGACCGTGCGCGCGCGGCTGCTCAAGTAGCCGGCTTCGCTCGGGCCTGAAGCGCTCGGGCTGCCTTCACGTCTCGATGCTCAGGCCAGACGGCCTGCTCGAGAGTGTCCACCGCTCGGTCGAGGGAACCCCGGTGAGCATTGGCGTGGACGACCTCGAGGAAGTGGCGTTCGACGTCGGCCATGAGGGCCCAAGGGTGAGCCTCATTGCCAGTTGTTCGGCGTACAATCGAGGCGCTGATGCGCAGGTGGTCGATGGCGCGGAGTGCTTGACCAAGACGGGCCAGAGCCTGCCCTTGGAGCAGAGAGAAAAGTCCATCCTGCCAGTGCTCTTGCAGAGATGAGCGGGTGTGGCGAGTTTGCCAAACGACATCCTCATACCGCCCTTCGCGCATGGCGACGAGGATGTGCGCGAGTCGCGACGTGCGGGAGCGCGCCTCTGCCAGCGGTCGCCGGAGTACGGCCTGCGGAAACAGCGCCTGCCAGTTCACGACGACCTCGTTCGGCGCCCCCCCAACGAGCCTACGCCATTCAAGTTGAGCATCTAGCGCCCAACAGACCAGACCGAGCCCTGTCCCCTCCAACGGCTCGAGCGGCATCCTCGCCTGCGAGACGCGCTCGAGAGCGAGATGCCACGTCCCCGTGATCACACACAACGTGGCGTCGTCCAGGGGGGCAAGCGATGTTTCCCGGGCGAGGGAAATCGCGCTTTCGATCGCGCCGGCCTCAAGCCTCTCTCGCGCTGCGTGCGCCTTCCACCAGTCTGTGCCCGAGTAGTCATCCTCGAGGGCCGCGATGGTAGCTGGCCACTCCGCTCTGCTCTCGCCAAGCAAGGCTTGCTCGGCCCGTCGAGCCATTGAGCGAACCGACCGAGTGGTGCGACGGTCCCATGCGAGCGCCACGTGCGGGTACCCAAGCGACGCGGCTATGTCAGCCAACTCGGACCAGGCTGAAGTCTCTTCGCGCCAGAGCAGGGACTCCACGCGAATTGCTGCCGGCACGTCCGGATGGGGCAACGAATCGAGCAGGGCACCTCGCTCAAGCGATATCAGCTCACTCCAGGGGTCTAAATCTACTGGGTCTGCCTGGATCTCGCTTCTCAAAAAGGCGCTGCGCTGGCCGCGGCTCATGAGGCGGGCGGCCATTTCCGGCATGGAGCGCGCGAGACCGGATTCAAGCGCGAACCCGGTGGCATCTTGCGCGGAAGCTATTCGAACGAGGTCCTTCGAGAGTCGCTGCTTGCCTTCGAACACTGCACTGTCCCAGCGGACGTCTTCCCAATCCGTAAGTGCTCGGAGAGTGAGTTCATTAGTTCCGCGGGAAAGATCAGCAGGAAGCACGATGGGTCGGCGCAACCTCCACCCACCCTTTGCTACAGCCCGCGGCAGAATGACTCCGCCACTACATCTCGCCATGGCAAGGGCCCAGGATGTTGGCGGGCCTGCGTACTTCGGGAGGACGAGCAGTTGCCCTCGGAGGGTGCTGAGCACCTCAACGGCCCTGTCGAACTGCCGCTCGCAGTCCACTTCAGGGCGCGCAATCGCCTCGCCCGGAAACGCTCTTTCGAGCGCCCGTCGAAGATCGGCGCCGATGAGGTCACTCGAAACGGGCAGGTCCGCCTTGCGAGCTCCCTGCAGAGTGAGAACACTGCTCCGTGTCACCCCTCCCGCCGGGCAGTCCACTGCATGGTGGATCCAGTCGAAAAAGTCGGGCGCCCGCTTGGACAAGCGGCCCAGCCGCCCCTCAGGCGCCCACAAGACCAACCGGAGTCGCCTCGTCTTCAGCACGGGGCGCATCAAGTTGAGTACCCCGGCGTCTGCGTCGCGAAGAAGCAGCACTGCAACGGACCCTGGCTCGGCCTCACGAAGACTCTCCGCCGTACCATGCACACGGGTGGTCGCGTCGTACAGCACGAGCCCGCGGACCAGCTCGCCGAGGCGCACGATCTCTGCGTCGTCGATGGCGATGGCCACCCCGCGGGTGCCCAGGTCGAGGTAGTTGACTACCGAGTCGACCCAAGCGTCGCCCTCCTCGGTCACCCGAGCAGCCGCCCGCGCAGCAGCAGCGTGTGCGGGTAGTACCACTCCGACCCATCCGGGTACGGGAGGAGCCGGCTGGTGCGCAGGAGCTCGTACACCACGTCACCGGAGGGTAGGCGACGCTGCTTGTCGCCCATCACTTCGCGCAGCAGATCCAGTCGAGACACGTCCAGTCCGGCTTCGAGCAAGAGCCGTTGACGTTTCAGCGCCTCATTGAGGTGCTCCGTCCTAGGAAAGGTCGCGTTCGCGAGGAGCGTCTGCGCCGCGAGCTCGCGAACGAGCTTGACGAAGTCGCGCATGCGGCCGCCCGATCGGTAGGCCAGCTCATCCAGAATCGTCGGATCCAACTCGAAGTCGAGATCCTGCGTGCGCTTCGCAAAGGCCTCCTGCATCACGACGATCCCCGGGCCGCGCTTCTCGGGCTCGTCGAAGTCCAACACAGGCTCGTTGACCAGCACCTCGATGTCGAACCCACGGACGCCAGTCAGCTCTGTCGAGTGGCGGAGCACAAACGGGCCGCAAATCACGCTGCGACACTCGAGCCTGGACAGGAGCGCAGAGTGACCGAACACGCGGCGGGCCACGTCCTTGTCCTCGATTCGGTCCAGTCCGTCGAGCACCAGCAGCACGCGCCGCCCTGTCTGCTGTTGGATGTTGCCCAGGATGACGTTCGCCGCCTGGAGCAGCGACTGGACGGCTTGCTCCTGGTCATCGAGTGGCTTCCTGCTCTTGCCCAGTGGCAGCTTCCAGCCGACCTCGACGGCAGAAGAGGCTCCACGCGCCAGCGCACCACCCAGGGGCCCGAACTTGGCAGTCGCACCGACGACAGCCATCGAGCTGAGGAGCTTCCGGATATCGAGTGATGTCTGCTCGGCCTCCGGGACCTCAGCCCTACGGGCGGTCCGTGTCCATGCCGCCTCGAAGTCTCCTAGGCTCCCCAGCACGTTCTCGATGCTCTCTAGCTGCGCCTTTCGCGCGACGGCCAGAAGCGCGAGGAACAGGACCTCCCAGCTCTCGACCGACTGAAGCGCCGCGAGGTCACCCACCACGTGCTCAAAGTGCTCGACGAGGTCCAGCTGGACCACGAAGTCCGTGTCCTGCCTCGCCTCCGCGATACGCAGGAGTTCGGTGCTCTTGCCTGTCCCCACGGTCCCCACCAGCAGGAACTTCCCCTCGCCGATGCCCATCTCCAGACGCTTGAGAAGGCTGGAAGTCTTGCTTCGTGGCCGTGCGGCGCGCCACTCGTCCTTCCGGAGAGCGCCCTCAGGGTCGAAGCGTTCGTAGAGAGTGCGAAGCGTGTCGCTCACCTTCCAACTATCTCAGACTGGCTGTGGGCCGGCCAGCATGTGGTGCTCACCCCGGCACGCGGCTCGGCAAGCCCGGGTCGCTCAGCTCGGTGGCGATCCCGGCCAGCGCCTCCGCGTCCGGCCCCTTCCAACGCATGTCGTCGAGCGTCTCGGTCAGCGGCACGTCGGTGACGAGCGTCGCCAGCAACTTGTACAGCATCGCGTCTTCTCGCTGGCCCGCGAGGTTCTGCGCCAACGTCGCGCCGCCGCGGACCTTGAGGCTCCACTCGCTCACGTCGTCGGGGATGGCCTCGACGGTGCCGTACGCGCTCAGCACCTGCGCGGTGCTCTTGGCGCCCCACCGCGCGATCCCCGGGATGCCGTCGGCCGCGTCGCCGACGAGCGCGAGGTAGTCTGGGATGGAAGCCGGCGGCACGCCGTGTTTGGCTTTCACGCCGTCGGCGTCGAGCACGATGTCTCGCCGGCGATCCCACAGGACGACGCGGTCGCCGCGCACGCACTGGCAGAGGTCCTTGTCGGGCGACGCAAGGATCACCTGCGAGACCGCCTCGTCGCTCGCGAACCGCGCCGCGGCGGTGGCGAGCGCGTCGTCCGCCTCGTACTCCACCATGGGCCACACGACAACGCCGAGCGCACGCACGGCGCGCTCCGCGAGCTCGAACTGGCCGAACAGGTCCGGGTCGATGCCCTCCCCGGTCTTGTAGCCGTCGAACAGGCGGTTCCGGAAGCTCTCGACGACGTGGTCGAACGCGACGCCGACGTGCGTCACGTCATCCTGCGCCAACAGCGCGGTGAGGCTGCGCATCAGCGCCCGGGTCGCGCCCACCTCGTTCCCGGTTGGCCCCTGGGTCGGAGGGGCGCCGAAGAACATTCGGAACAGCTCGTACGTTCCGTCGAGCAGGTGCACCTTCATGGGGAGGTCTCCTTCAGTCGCCGTTCGGGTTCACGACCGTCTTGTCGCCGTCATCGAACAGAGGCGGGGGCTCCACTGCGCGGTCGGTCGCGGTTGCGCTCGGCACCCCGACGGCGGCGTCGGGCACGCTCGGAAGCGACGCCGGGGGCTGGGGGCGCACGATGTTGTTGCCGTCGATGATCGAAGTCGACACCTGGTGAACTTCTTCTTCGTTGGCGGCGTGGGCGGTGCTCGTCGGCTGCGGGCTGAACTTGTTGTACTCCGCCTCGGGGCCGAGCGCGTCCGCGATGAGGTTCTTGCCGAGGTCGCGCGGCGGCTCGAGCGGCATGTCGAGCACGAACTCCTCCATCGCGCGAAGGTCCCGCTCGATCTCTTCCCGCCAGACGGTCTTCATGAACCGGGAGAGCTTGGTGCGGCGGTACTTGGGGTTGTATGCCCGGAGGAACCGGAGCAGCGCGTCGCGGAACTCCAGCGCCGTCTGGTAGCGCGCGGAGCGGGACCGACTCATCGACTTTTCGATGATGCGCCCCAGGTGCTCGGGGATGTCCGGGTTGAGCTCGCGAGACGGCACGGGGTCGGCGTCCCGCACCGCGAAGATGAGGTCGATCGCGTTGGGCGCGGAAAATGGCGCCGTGCCCGTCGCGATCTCGTAGAGCACGCTGCCGGCGCTGAAGAGGTCCGAGCGCCAGTCGAGCTTGCGGCCGAACGCCTGCTCCGGGCTCATGTATTTGACCTTGCCCTTGATGATCCCAGTCTTCGTCTGGACCCGGTTGTGCGTGGCTTTCGCGATGCCGAAGTCGCACAGCTTGACCACTCCGTCGTAGCCGATGAGCAGGTTCGAGGGGCTGAAGTCCCGGTGCACGATCTTGAGCGGCTGGTCCTGCTCGTCCCGCGCCACGTGCGCGTGGTGCAAACCGTCGAGCGCACGCGCGAGCACGTACGCGATGTCGTCCAACGCGAGCGTCCTCCGCTGCCCACGGGCCTTCTCGACCGTGGAGCGCAGGTCCTTTCCGTCCACGAACTCCATCGAGATGAGGATGTGCTCGTCGACCTCGACCAGTTCGAAGACGTCCGCGATGTTCGGGTGCTTGAGGTGGCTGACGAGCTTGAACTCGTCGGTCAGCATGGTCAGGAACTGCTGGTCTTCGAGGTAGTGAGGCAGCAGACGCTTGATGGCCACGTCGCGCTTGAAGCCGTCGTCATCGAAGGTGAACGCCCGAAACAGCTCCGCCATACCGCCGAAGGCGATGCGCTCGGTGAGGTGGTATCGACCCAGCCGTTTGGTGCGGCGCATTCCGTAGCGAGAGTGCCCGAAACGGGGCGTCGGCCGCAACTGGCGCACACGACGTCCACCGATTCGCCTGCTATTGGCTCCAGATGGCCAAGCCACACACCCCGGCGCTCGCGCGCTTGTCCGAACTCTTGGGCGAAACCGGCCTGCGAACCGACGCCGACACGCTGGCCGAGTACGGCCGCGACTGGACCCGCGTGCACACGCCGGCGCCCTGTGCGGTGGCGTTCCCGACCTCCACGGCCGAGGTGGCCGACGTCGTACGGATCGCGCGTGAGGCAGGCTTGGCGATCGTGCCGAGCGGAGGTCGAACGGGCCTGGCGGGCGGCGCGGTGGCCCGGAACGGCGAGCTCGTGCTCTCGCTCGAGCGCATGCGCCGGATCGGCCCGGTCGATCCGGTGGGGATGACCGTCGAGGTCGAGGCGGGCGCGATCACGGAGGCCGTGCACCAGGCCGCCGACGCGCACGGGCTGACGTGGCCGGTGGACTTCGCTTCGAAGGGAAGCAGCCATGTGGGCGGCAATCTCGCCACCAACGCAGGCGGCGTGAAGGTCATCCGCTACGGGCTCACCCGCCAGTGGGTGCTCGGGCTGACGGTGGTGACGGGCACGGGCGAGGTGCTGGAGCTCGGCGGCGCCCTCGAGAAAGACAACACGGGCGTGCCGCTCCGGCAGCTGTTCGTCGGCTCGGAGGGCACGCTGGGGATCATCACCGAAGCGACGCTCAAGCTGGCGCCGCAGCCGGGCCACCTCGACGTGTTCCTCTTTGCGGTGTCCGACCTCGCGTCCGTGCTGACGCTGTTCGGCACGGCCCGCCGGGGCCCGTTCGACGTCATGGCCTTCGAGATGATGAGCGACCGGAGCCTCGCCCGTCTCGAGCGGCACCGGGGCGTGAAGCCCCCGCTCGAGACCGCCGCGCCGTACTGCGTCCTTCTGGAGGTCGAGGCGGCGGACCAAGACGCCCTCTCGAGCTGGCTCGAAGACGTGGTGGAGCGAGAGCTGGTCCTCGACGGCACGCTCGCCGCCAACCTGGAGCAGGCCCGCGCGCTCTGGACCCTCCGGGAGGGGATCTCGGAGAGCCTCTCAGGCACCGGGCTGCCTCACAAGAACGACGTGGCGCTGCCGATCGCCGAGCTGCCGGCGTTCTGCGAAGCGCTCGAGGCGGTCTTCAACACGGAGTACCCGGACTTCGAGATCTGCCTGTTCGGGCACATCGGCGACGGCAACCTGCACGTCAACGTGATGAAGCCCGACGCGATGGATCACGCGGCCTTCCTGGACCAAGTGCACGGAGCCGACCGCATCCTGATGGAGCTGGTCGCGCGCCATCACGGCAGCGTGAGCGCCGAGCACGGCATTGGTCTGCTCAAGCGTCCGTGGCTCCGATACAGCCGCACCGAAGCGGAGCTCCGAGCCATGCGGGCCATGAAGGCGGTGTTCGACCCGGACGGGATCTTGAACCCCGGAAAGGTCTTCGACGTCGAACGCTGAGGCGCTTTTCAACGCGAACAGAGTACGGAGGCTACTCGCGGTGAACGATGACGCGCCGCGTGCCCTGGTTGTCGCGGGCGATCTGGCGGCGCTCGGCGAGCACGTCGCGGACGCGCAGCGCGACGTCATCGGTGGCCGGCGACAGGTGCCAGTGGGGGATGAGCTGGTCGGCGCTGTCGCGCTCCCACTTCACGAACGCGAAGAACTGGCTGTCGAGCAGGCGACGCTCGTTGTTCTCGACCGTGCCGTAGCCGCCCTCCCCTTCACGCACGCTGAACAGGATGTCCTGCCCCTCGGTGATGGTCTCTTGGCCGAGGAACACCCGATCGGGATGCGCGACGAGGCGGAGCGTGTCGCGGCGCTCGAGATCCGTGTCGTGACGCATGGCGCGTACCGTCACGAGCGCGACGAGGTCCGCCATGCTGATGCGCTGGTCGAGCTCCTCTTCCCAGGTGCGGAGCCAGGACCCGCCGAGCGCTTGGGGGTCGGCGACCATGTCGACGCCGTTCTCGAACACAGCCGCGTGCTCCTCGTTATAGGGCTCGAGATCGAGCTCCGCGACGTTGGGGGTGGCCGGACCGCAAGCGGCCAGGAGCAGTCCGAGGGTCGTAACGACGAGGTAGTGGCGCATCGGCGGCGGAAGCGTAGCAGGTTGGAGCACAAGGGCCGGCGACACCGACGCATGCAGAGCAAGTGTCGCGTGGGGGCGACCGCATTCAGCCGCGCGGCGTCCCTCCCAGAGCGGTCCAGAGCGCCCGAAGGTCGGCCGCGAGCGGCGCGACCCAGGTCACCGGCTCACCGGTGCGCGGGTGGGTCAGGGTCAGCCGATGGGCGTGCAGCGCTTGCCGCTCGTGGCCCAACCGGGCGAGCAAGGCGTCCGTCATCCCGTACTCGTGGTAGTCGTAGAACGGCTGGGTGCCCTCCGGGCCGTAGAGCTTGTCGGCCACGATCGGGTGCCCCAGCGCAGCGGCGTGCACCCGGAGCTGATGCTGCCGCCCGGTCAGCGGATAGAACGAAACCAGCGTGTGCGCGGGCGCGCGGGCCTCCACCTTCCAACGTGTGCGCGCGGGCGATCCGTCGTCACGAAGGCACATCAGCAGGTGCAGCCCCTCGTCCGGGCGGCCCATCGGCCGGTCGATCTCGCCCTCCTCCTCTAAAACAGTGCCCTCGAGGATCGCCAGGTACACCTTGTGCACCGCGCGGCGCTCGAACGCGCCCTTCAGCACGCGCTCGTCCTCGATCGTGCGGGCGCAGACCAACACACCGCTCGTCTCCCGGTCGAGCCGGTGCGCCAGATGCGGCGGTGCGTCCGGGTAGCGCTCGCGCAGCAACCAGGTGAGCGTGTTCTTGTGATACGTGGCGGAAGGATGCACCGGCAGCCCGGCCGGCTTGTCCACGACGACCACCGCTTCGTCTTGATGGATCACCTCGAAGTCGGTGGGCGTTTCGGGCTCCTCGAAGCTGGGCCGGACGAGCAGCACCACCTCACCGAAACGCACCCGCTCCGACGGACGACGCTTGCGTCCATCCGCCCGGTAGGCGCAAGCCCGGACGATCTGGTTGGCCCGGGTCCGGCTCAACCGCGGGATGCGGCTCTGGATGAAGCGGTCGAGCCGAATGCCCTCGAGCTCACGCGGGACGTCGAACTCCAGGACGATCGAGTCTTCGGGGCACCCCGGCGGAGGCGCGCGGCGTTTGCGCTGCATCTCAGGGGCCTCCGGAAACGACGGCGGACGATTCGCTCTCCGAGAGAACGACGAAAACCCTGCCCTCCCCCAGGGGGGAGAACAGGGTCGACGAGGTCATCCGAACCGCATTCGGCCCGCCTGCCCGAGGACAGACGACCCCGAACGAAGTCAGGCGGCCTTGATGATCTTCCCGCTGCGAATGCACCGGGTGCAGACCCGGACGCGCTGCGTGCGGCCGTCGATGACGGCGCGAACGGATTGAAGGTTGGGCTTCTGCCACTTCCGCGACTTGCGGTTGGAGTGACTGACGTTGTTGGCGGCCTGGGAACCCTTGCCGCAGAGGCTGCATCGATATGCCATGATCGGTCTCCGAAGGAGGCGGTTGGTAGCACCGGGTCCGTACGCCCGCAAGCGCGGTGTTGGCACACTGCGCGTTTCACCGCCACCTGGGAATGCCCCAATGAGCCGAAGACGTTCCCGCCGACGCACCGTGCGCCGCTCCGCCCGCGGAAACAAGAAGCGCGCCCCACGCGAGGGCTCGCCGCGCGATGGAGGCGTCCAGAACGAGCAGCAAGCAGAGCCCACAACAGAATCGGAGACGCGGCCTTTGGCCCCTTCTGTGTGGAATCGCTGGGACCGCGGATACGTCCGCGCTGCGTTCGGCGTGCTGTGCCTCCTGCTGACGCTGCCCCCCCGGTTTGCGACTGAGCCCGCCTCGCCCGCGAGCGAGGAGCAGGCGGAGACGCCGCTGGTCTACGAGGGCGACGACGGCACACGGATCCAGCTGACGAGCCCCGACGAGGTCCGAGGCGACGTTCACATCACCGCGTGGAACGGAGAGACGGTCATCGCACGCCAGGCCGGGAGGCTGCCGCTCGGGATGGATCTGCCCACCGAAGGCGCCCTGTGGTTGAGGGTCGAGGCGCCGGGGCGCGCTCGCTATCTGGCGCGGGTGGTCCCGGTCGCGGGGCGCCCACTCGTCGTCCCCTTGCCGGAAGGCGCGACCCTCGGTGGCGAGGTCGTGGACGAGACCGGCGAGGTGATCGCGGACGCGACGGTCGAGTTCGTCCGCACCGAGGGGCCGCGCGCGCCCTGGACCACGCGGACCGACGCGAGCGGACGATTCAGCATCGATACACTCGTCGAAGGCAGCTACCGGGTGGGTGCGGCGAGTCCGGGACATGCCACCGTGGCCACCCGCGCGACCACGGGCGGCCCGCCACTTCGGCTCACCCTGGAGCGAGTCGGCCTCATCGCGGGGCGCGTCATGAACGCCGAAGGGCGCCCTGTTCCCCGCGCCCAGCTCGTCATCGCGGGCAGCGGCCTCTGGCCGGCGCGGCAGGCCGAGGCCGACGCCCGCGGACGCTTCGTGCTCCCCGACATCCCGCCCGGCGTCTACGAGGTGCGCGCCAGCACTGACGAGGCCGCCGCGCCGCCCCGTCGAGGGATCGATCTCGGGCCCGGAGACCAACGGTTCCTGACGTTCACGCTTCGCGCCGGTCGCGCCATCGCGGGCGTGGTGCGCGACGCAGCCGACGGATCCCCCGTGGAGGGCGCCGAGCTCACCCTCGCCTCCGAGGCCCTCGGCGTCACCCCGCGCGCCCTCACGACCGACGCCGCGGGACGCTTCCGGGTCGGCGGATTGGACGCGGACACCTATCTCTTGTCCGTGCACGCGCCCGGGTTCGTGCCCGTCGTGGCCCGCCCCGTCTCCCCCGGTGCGCCGGCGGACATCGGGCTGGACCGTGCCGCCACCGTGGTGGGCACGGTCGTCGACGCCGAGGGGCACCCGATCGCGGGCGCGCAGCTGGAGGTCATCGGCGAGGACGCCGCCCACCGGCCGATCGCGATGCATGCCGGGAGCGCGTTCCGTGCCAGCGTGTTCGCGCGCCAGCGAGACCCGGCCGAGCTGGGGCGAGGCGCGCGGCTGCCACGGGTCATGCCGACCGAGCTCGACCCCACCCTCATCGGCCCGGTCAGCCTGTTTGTCACCGAGGGCGACGTGCCGCCGCTGCCCGCGGGCACCT
>JBGCFC010000253.1:0-27301 GCA_045106715.1 Sandaracinaceae bacterium | reverse complement strand
CGCCTGAGCCGCCGCCGTCATCGCCGCCCATGTCGCCGCCACCGTCTCCGGTGTCGCCGCCGTCGCCGAAGTCCATGTCGGTGTCGCCACCGCCATCGTCTCCTCCGTCGCCGAAGTCCATGTCGGTGTCGCCACCGCCATCATCTCCTCCGTCGCCGAAGTCCATGTCGGTGTCGCCACCGCCATCGTCTCCTCCGGCCGAGAAGTCCATGTCGGAATCCTGCGCGAACGCAGGAGTGGAGATACCAACGCCCAGCCCGAGAGCCAGAACGGCCGCGACCCAAATGGCCGACACGGCCTTCTTGAGCACCACGGAACGCTCGGCGTTCGGAGCGAGCAAAGCCCTCTTCATCGTGACCCCTTCTACCGATCCCACGTCAGGTGAGTTCTCAGCCCGCGACACTCCCGTACCGTTCACCGCGAATGAAGCGCGATGGCGATCGTTTTGGGAGGTGTCGATGAGTTGAGACATCAGAACGGGAACTTCATGTTCTCGGGTCGGCTGCTCACGGGAGCCAGCAAACCACTGAAATTGCTGAGGAATCGTACGTCAGCGCTAGAACGGCGGCGACTATATCACGCACCGTGAAACAGGAGCAACGGCTTCATGCAGCCGCGTCATCTTCTGGCTTGGCGAAGAGCGCCTCGACGAAGCTCGATGCCTCGAACTCGCGGAGATCTTCCACGCGCTCACCGATACCAATGAAGTGAACTGGGAGGGCGTGTGCATCCACGATCCCGAGGATCACGCCCCCCTTCGCCGTGCCATCCAGCTTGGTCAGCGCAATGCCGCTGACGTCGATGGCCGCCTTGAAGAGCTCCGCCTGCTGGATCGCGTTTTGGCCCGTCGTCGAGTCGAGCACGAGCAAGATCTCGTCGAGGGGGCGTCCCAAGGCCTTCTCCGCTGTGCGGACCACCTTCTTGAGCTCCTCCATCAGGTTCGACTTGGTGTGCAATCGCCCCGCGGTGTCCGCAATGACGATGTCAGCCCCGTCGGCCTCGGCCTTCTTGATGGCGTCGAAGATCACGGAGGCGGGATCGGCGCGGTCGCGGCCCTTGACCACTTCACACCCCACGCGGCGACCCCAGACTTCAAGCTGCATCACAGCCGCGGCACGGAACGTGTCCCCCGCTGCCAAGATCACCTTCTTGCCGTCTTCGTGGTAGCGGCTGGCGAGCTTCCCGATCGTGGTGGTCTTGCCTACTCCGTTCACGCCCACCACGAGGATGACCGCGGGCGGTCCCTCGAGCTGCAGGGGAGGGGGGTCCCCAAGAATGGACCCGGCTTCTTCACGAAGCGCTTCCCAGACCTTGTCTTCGTCGCCGAGCTCCTTGCGATCCATCCGGTCCTTGAGCCGCTCGAGGATGCGATCGGCCGTCTTCACGCCAATGTCGGCGGTCAGCAGGACTTCCTGGATGTCGTCCAGTAGAGCAGGGTCGATCTCCTTCTTGCGACTGAAGAGCTTCGCGAGGCGCGAGATGAAGCCGCCGCGCGTCGACGCCAGCCCCTTCTTGAGCGCTTTGACGTCTTCCTCGCTGGGCCCCGATTTGGCCGCGGATTGGGTCTCGTGAGCCGTGGCTGGCGCATCTTCCGCCGCCGGGTCCTCCGAGCCTTCGGCCGGTGCCTCCGCGTCGTCGGCCGGTGCCTCCGCGTCGTCGGCATCGGTGTTGTCCGCATCCGCGTCGTCCGCATCCGCGTCGTCCGCATCCGCGGGCTCCTCTGCAGCGGGCTTCTTCGGTGTGGACGGCTCGGCCTTCGTGGGCCTGCTCTTCGTGGGCGCCGCCTTCGCCACCGCCTTCGCGGAAGATGTGGACGCGACCGGCTTCTTCGGGGGTGCTTCAGCACCTCCGGGCGGCAGCTCCTCGTTCTTTCCTCGGGTGACGAAGAAGAGGATGGCGGCGATGACAATCACCCCCACCACGATTGCGACGATCGTGCCGGTTCCCATGCTCCCTCGGGCCGCGTCGGGACCCGGTGTGGGCCCTGTGGCGGGCCGCACTATAAGGAAGCGTTGAGCGCCGCGTCAACGCTGGCCGGAAACCTGGTCGTCTTCGGAGGGCGCGCGCCGCGCCAACTCATCGACCCTCCGGCTGATCTCCGCGACCTCCTCCGGGGCAGGGGGGACGGCTCCATACGCGGCGTTCTCGACTCTTTCGGTGAGATCTGCGACGTCGCTCCGTACGGCGCGAGGGGCTCGCTTCACCAGCTCACGAGGTGTCCAGAACGCCCACCATTTGGGCTCGGGAGCGAGGATCTGAGCGAGTCCTTGGTAGCGGCGGATCACGGCCTGACGCAGGCTGAGCAGCCGCACCGTGATCGACGACCAGCCCCCCCGGTGCGGCACCTCCACGCGGCTCTCACGAGGCTCATATCCCGCCGCCTCGACGATCAACGTCCACGCCCCCGGCGAGACCGAGTCGAAACGGAACGCGCCGCCTTCGTCCGCGTGCGTTCGGAGATCCTCCGCGGCGCCACGAAGGACGATGATCGCGTCCAGAAGGGGGCGATCTTCGTCTGCGTCGTACACCACCCCTGCGACCTCGAGGCGATCGGCGGTCCGACTTACGACGGTGCCTGCCTCGACCCCGGCCGTGGGACGCACCACGGCTACCGAATCAGATGGCGGCGCCGCTCGACGAGCACGCAGCAGCAGCAAGATCGCGCCAGACAAGAGCATGGGGATCAGCAGCCACCATCCGCCGGGGCCGCCCGACGAGTTCACTTCGACCACTACGAGGGCAGAATGGGCGGACGGACGCCACGGCGCGTCGCTCACGAACCGCGCGGTCAGCGAGAGCGGCGCGTCACCCGCGTCGAGGGATCGTGCGAACTCGCCGCGATCGTCCGTGAGCACCGTCGTGAGGTGCTCGGCCCCATCGAAGAGGCCGACGGCGCGCCGAGCCAGCGGGCCCGTGCTGTCACTGAGTTGCCCCTCGACCGTGACCGCCTCTCCCGCGCGTACTTGGGTGGGGGAGGCTCGAAGCTCGAGCGAAGGTTGCCGGAACCGGACCACTGGCATCTCGACCTGCGCGGCCGCACGGCGCGCGTCGCCGGGTGTGCGCACCACGAGCCGGCCAGCCGCGGGGGGCCCCAGCTGCGCCGCGCGCATCGTGAGGGTGACGTATCCTTCCGCATCGGTACGTCCCGCCGCGAGGACCTCCGAGACCTCGTTTGTGAGCTCCACCTGCAGATCGGCGCTGCCGGCCTCCGACCGCGCGGTCACCCGCACCGGATGATCAGGGCGATCCAGGTCGATGCGGTCCAGCGCTTCGCCGTCCGCGCGCGCAAGCCCGAGCCGAACGTGGGCTCGCGCGAGGTCCAGGTCCTGTGCGACGGTCTCTCCGAGATAGCCCGGCTCGCCCTCGAATCGCGCGCTGATTCGGTATGAAGTGGCCCGAACGTCAAAGCGAAACGAAAAACCGCCGTCTTCTCCCGTGGTGACTTCCTCTCGCGATGGCGCTCCGTCCACCGTCGAAAGCGTCAGCTGCACGCGTCGTGCGCCGAGCGCGTCCCCGCGATCGTCGCGCAGGGCGCCCTCCACGCGAACGCCCCCAGGCTCCGCGGCCACCCTCAACTCGATCCGGGTCTCGGCGCGCACGGACACCACAGGCTGCGCCCAGCCAACGGAGGGAGCGGCGAGCGCCCATGCCAGCCCGAGCGAACACCGCACGACCAAACACAGCCCCGGCCCAGACGGCCACGCCATGCGCTTCCGCGTCCCGAGAACCGCGGCCATCGAGATCGTGTTTCGCACCGCTGGCAACGTGCCGCTCGCGCCACCGAGGAGCAAGGATATCCACCTTCATCTCAAAGAGACCGTTGAGGGGAAGCCCCCGACACGCGATACTCGGGGGAGCGGCGAGCCAGGTGTGAACATTTGGTACAGCCGTCCGTCCCACGCACCGGGGTGGAAACGAGGTCTCAGGTTGAGCAATCCGAAGCACACCGACGCCATCCCACGGAAACACCGCACCGCTCGGACCCGCCAGCTTTCGCTCGGTGCGACCGCGATCGTCGCGATCGTCGCGGTGGCGATGACCGCGTTCGCCGACGCGCGCACGGATTACCTCGTCCGAGCCCTCCGAACGTCGGACATGTTCCGAGTTCGTGCGCAGGCGGCCGCCTCCCTTGGGCGAGTGCAGGCCGAGCCCGCCGTGATCCAGGCACTGACCAGCGCGCTCTCGGACCGCCACCCCGCAGTGCGGGCGGCGGCGGCGTCTTCGCTGGAGCGCCACGGCGATCCGGCTCCGCTCCCTCAGCTTCGCCGGGCCACTCGGGATCGGGAATCGGCGGTCCGCGCCGCCGCGGCGCGCGCCGTCCAACGGTTGGAAGCGGTGGCACGGAGCCAGCCCCGCCGGCGCGGGGTCACGAACAACGGCGGTGGCTCCTCGGCATCCTCGGGGCCCGCGCGATTCTACGTCGCCGTCGGCACGCCCGGCACCAAGGTGCGCAGCGTCTCGCCCGCGGTCTTGCGCTCGTCGCGTGACTTCATCGCCCAGACGGTGTCGCAGACGCGGGGTGTCCGGATCGCCCCCGCCAACGAGCGGCGGAACGCAGCCGCGCGTGTGCTTCGCGACGACGATCTCGTCGGCTACTACCTCGATGTCTCGATCACGTCTCTCGGACCGGGCTCAAGCGGCGGAACTCGCGCGGCGGTCTCGGTCATCCTTCAGACGTACCCCGACCGCAACATCCGCAGCATGCTCAGCGGCGCCGCCACGGTCATGGGGGCGTCCGGCTCGCAAGCTCAAAGTCAGGCGATTCAGGGGGCGCTTCGCGGGGCGCTGAGAAACCTACCGCAAGCCATGGAGGCGGGCGCGCGCTCCGCCCGGGCGAGCGCCTCCGGGAGACGCCGAAGATGACCCGGAGCGGCGAATTGGACAGGGCTCATGCCCTCTCCCTACGATCGCGAGTGGAGCGACACCATGACGGCTGAGGCGAAGAGCATCCCCAAGAACACAGGCGGCGCCCCCAAGCGTCGCCTCCGGAACTACCTCCTCGACCCTCGGTTCCAGCTCAAATACACCGGCATGGTCGTCGCCGTGACGGTCGTGATCGCGAGCGGCCTCGGCTACATGGCCTACTCCTACTCGCGCGGCATGACCGAGATGCTCTCGATGTCGCAGATGATGAGCGGCGAGACGGCCGACTACGTCACGGCGGAGGCCGAGAAGCAGGACCAAAAGGTCATGGCGTCGATCGCGGGAGGCATCGGACTTCTCGCGTTGGCGCTCGGCATCACCGGAGTCGTTCTGACTCACCGGTTCGTCGGACCCGCCTACAAGCTCAAGCTCCTCATGGGGGACGTCGCCGGCGGCACACTCAACGTGCGGGGTGGGCTGCGAAAGGGAGACGAGCTGCAGCACGTGGGGGATGCCTTCAAGGGCATGCTCTCCGCGCTTCGAGAGCGGAGAGAAGAAGAGCTCGCCCAACTCGATGGGGTGATCGAGCGCGCGCGTGGGGCCGAGATCGACGGCGAAGTGCTGGCCGATCTCACCGAGCTACGGGACCGTCTGCGGGCAACCCTCGACGGCTGACGCGGGCTCGGAGCTAGAAGGCATCCTCCACGTACTCCAGTACCGGCGACGCGGAATCGAACGTGACGGCTGCGGCATCGAATCGGATGGCGCAGCCGTTTCGCTTGTGGGTCAGCAACCAGCGGCGCGCTGCCTCGCGGATGTTGGCGATCTTCTTGGGCCCGATCGTCTCCAGCGGGTGAACCCAACTCGAAGAACGCCGAGCGCGGACCTCACAGAACACCACCATCTTGCCGCGACGGGCGATGAGATCGATCTCCAACCGGCCCACGCGAACGTTGCGCCCCAGAACCGTGAAGCCTCTGGCTGTGAGCCGCTGCGCCACCAATCCCTCCGCGAGGGCGCCGAGATCGTGTCGTGGGTCGCTGGCCGCCATGGCCGCCTATCGGCGCCGCGAGAACACGGATGCGTTAAACGCGCGCTCTACCTCAGCGGGCGTGCAGCCGTTTGGAGTTTGCACACAAAAACGCGCTCGCCTGCGAGGAGGCGAGCGCGTCTTTGTTCTACGCCTCGCGACGGGGATACACCGACTGCGGGGCTGAGTCTGCCGCAGGCCGGTCGACCCACGCTCGGTCGCACCGGACCGCAGTCAGTCGGCCGGGCAGTCCGGGAAGATCGCCGAGTTCAGGCCGCGCGAGTTCTCCTCGTCGATGCAGGGCACGCAGTAGCCGCCCTGGACACCGGGGCCGCCCGTCGTCACGACGTCATCGATGCAGGTGAACCCGTCGCCGCAGTCGCACAGCGGGGTGGACGCCTGGCCGCCTTCGGGGACCTGACAGCGGCAGCTGCAGAACACCTGCGTATCCAGCTCGGTCTGGCTCACGCAGTCCATCGAGCCAGCCGGACACGAATCGGTCCCGTTCAGGAACTCGGGGTTTCCATCGAGCTGATAGACCATGCACACACGTGTGCGGCACTGGACCGAACTCGTCTCAAGATAGATCTCTCGGTCATCGAAGCCGCCTGCCGGGATGGACTCGGGGACACAGGGATCGCCGATCGGCGAGCCGGTGCAGCCCATCGCTGCGAACAGGGTAATCGGGATGATCGCGAGCCGGAGGCCGCTCACCAATCGTTGCATTCTGCGCATCTCCAAAACTGTTCGGACCCAAGGTTCGCCCTGGACGAGGTTCGTAGGGGGTTGTGAATCTTACCCACGAAGCCGCGCCCGCGGCATCTCTGACCTCGTGGAGGTCCGACCGCGAACGGCCGGAAAGCTACGTTGTGACGAGTCAGACTGTCAACACTCTCTGTAGAGTCGATGCACGAAGGGCGGTTTTCCAATCGCCATGCGAGGTCACCACGAGAGGCCGCTCGGGCCGTTCCCCCTTGACAATCCGACGCGGATCTCTCTATCATGGCGCCCCATCCGGTTCTAAGCGTTTGATATCACTAGTGTTTTCCGGTTCGGGCCGAACTTCTGAGGGCGAATGCAGCTCCGGCAGAATGGTCCTGATCGTTTCGACAGGGGACGAGCCCAATGAGGCATGACCGCTTGTTCGCACGGGGGCTGAAGGCCACCGCGACGATGACCACCTCGATGATCGCGGCCTCGGCCACGATCGCCGCCGCGATCGCGTTCGCGCCCGCCGCGTTCGCGCCCACGACGGCCAGCGCTCAGGACATGGTGTTCAACGTGGAGGAGACGGGGCAGCCGCCCGCGCCGCCCGCCGAAGGCCCGCCGTCCGAGGCGCTGGCGAACGCGCTTCGCCTCTACCAGCAGGAGCGCTACATGGAGGCTTCCGTGCAGTTCCAGCGTGTCGTCGAGGGGGAGACCCAGGACGCGCCGGCGAACGTGCAGAAGGCTCAGTTCTTCCTCGGCAAGGCGCTCTACCACCTGCGCTTCTACCAGTCGGCGCTGGCGATCTTCGACGAGATCACCCAGGTGGGGCAGGGCCACAACTACTTCGGCCAGACCTTGCAGTGGTTGGCGCAGCTGGCCACCCAGCTCCCGGAGCCGGCCGGCATCATCGAGAAGGTCGGTCGCTACGGCGCTGACCAGCTGGAACAGTTCAACACCGCGGAAAGCGGCGATCTGTACAACCAGCTGATGTACCTGATGGGCCGGCACAAGTACGCCCAAGGCGAGTTCGAGGAGGCCATCCGGCTCTTCCAGGCCGTCGACCGCCAGAGTGACTACTACGTCTACGCGCGCTTCTTCGAAGGCATCGCGCACGTCCGTACCCGGCGTGCTCAGCCGGCGATTCAGTCGTTCCGCGCCATCACCGAGGCCATCGAAGAGGGCGTGAGCGGCGTCGAAGACACGCAGCGCATGCGCGACCTGGCGTGGCTGTCCCTGGCTCGCGTCTACTACACGGCGGCCAACCGCACCGACGCGGAGACGGGCGATCGCGAGATCGACGGCACGCTGCTCGGCAACGCCGTCGTCGCCTGGAACAACATCGGCAGCGGCAGCGAGTACTGGCTCGACGCGCTCTTCGAAGAGTCCTGGGCGTTCTTCCTCGCCGACGAGTACTCGCGTGCGATGGGCAACATCCACACGCTGTTCTCGCCGTACTTTGACGACGCGTACTACCCCGAGGCGCTGGTGCTGAAGGCCGTGATCTTCTTCTCGGCCTGCCAGGTCGACAACGCCCAGGCGATGATCACCCAGTTCCATGATCGCTACGACCCGCTGCAGACCGAGCTGAACACCACGCTTGAGCAGTTCGAAGACAACACCCAGTTCTTCGACTTCCTCCAGCGCGTTCGTGCCGGTGAAGCGAACCTCTCGCCCCGCCTTCGCGGTGTGGTCTCGTCGGCCCTCAGCGATCGCACGCTGCTGCGCAACCTCGAGTACGTTCGTGTGCTCGACTCCGAGTCGGCGCGCCTCGAGCAGACGCCCGACGAGTTCAAGAACAGCAGCTTGGGTGTCCGCATCCTCCAGGATGTGAGCATCGCGCGTTCCTTCGCGGTCGAGCAGACCGGTGACCTCGCCCGTGGCCGGTACAACCGGCTCATCGACGAGCTGAACGAACTGATGAACCAGGTCGACACCGTCGAACTGGAGATCGCGACCTACCAGCGCGGCAACCTCTCGCAGGAGATGCAGCAGCAGCAGACGGCGGTCGCGCGTTCGGGCGGCTTGAACGTCGAGGTCGATGAAGAGCACCAGGTCTGGCCGTTCAACGGCGAGTACTGGCGTGACGAGCTTGGCTTCTACCGACAGCAGGTGACTTCGCAGTGTGGTCGATAGCCTCATCGTGGTTGCCGGCGACTGGCGCGACCCGGAGGGGGTCACGCTGAGTTCTCGGTCTAAAAAGGCCCAAGGCCCCGCGCGATCTGCGTCGGGGCTGCCCCTCTGTAAGGCCACCGAATGGCTGGCCTCGAGTTCTCCTGTACGCGTTCGAAGTGGCGCCTCCGTGGCGCTGGATTCTGGGACCGAAGGGTCCGTGAGAAGGTGAGCAGCATGCGTCGTTCCAATCGACTCGCACTCCTGGTGATCGCCTCCGCCGCACTGGCTCTCGGTGTGTTGGCGGTGGGTGTTCCACTCGACGTGGGAGCTCAAGACGAAGGGGCGACGGCCCCCGCAGCAACCATTCCCCAGGCCCCGGACGGTGTCTGCATCACGAAGGGAGCCCGGCAGAATGTCGAACGCTGTCCTTCGGGCGCACCGCCTCCCGGTCGCCGTGCGGGCTCCGGCCCGGGCGCATCGGACAGCAGCGTCGAGTCTCACTTCCGCGAGACGAAGCGCCGCCAAGAGGAGAGCAAGGGCACCGGGCCGACCGGCCCGAGCATCGAGATCGACGCGGCGACCCGGATGAACCGGGACCGCATCGAGGTGCGCGCCCAGCAGCTGCTGGAGCGTGAGGTCACGCTGCTCGAGCGTCTGGTGGGACGGACGCGGGCGGGCGACCCCCGCGGCGCCGACTACCTTTTGCGCCTCGCCGAGACGTACTTCGAGCTGCAGACCTACCACAACACCCGCGCGCGCGGTCTCGACCAGCCGATCTACGAGGCGCGTCAGGCCAAGAACGCCAACCGGGTGCGTCAGCTTCGCCAGCAGCAGCAGCAGGCCGAAGAGCAGCTTCAGCGTTTCCGTCAGGAGGCGATCCGCACATACGCCCGGCTCGTCCGCGACTACCCGAACTACCGAGACATGGACCGCGTGCTGTTCTCCTTGGCCTTCGGCCTCGAGGAGATGCGCCAGTTCCAGCGTGCCCGCCAGGTCTACCACCGGCTGATCAAGGGCTACCCGCAGTCGCAGTACATCCCACACGCCTACCTCTCCTTCGCGGAGTACTACTTCGGGGAAGGGGACATGCGCGCGGCGCAGCAGTTCTACTCGAAGGTCACGGAGATTCCCGCGGAGCGGAACCCCGTCTATGGCTACGCGCTCTACAAGCAAGCGTGGGCCATGTACAACCTCGAGGACTTCCGCGGGGCGCTAACCCAGTTCGTGCGGACGGTCGAGTTCGCTCAGCAGAACCCGGATGCGCGGGATGCGGCGAACCTGGCGCGCCAGTCGCGACGAGAGCTGGTGCTTCCCTATTCCCGGGTGGGTACGCCCAGACGGGCGCTCGAGTTCTTCCAGCGCTACGCGACCAACAACGAGCAAGCGCTCGAAATGCTCGAGAGCCTAGCCGAGCTGTACTACGACACAGGCAGCTGGCCTGAAACGATCGAGGTGTATCAACGCCTCATCGCCCAAGATCCGAACGGTGGCAGAACCTGCTACTGGCAGAGCCGCGTCGCCAACGCGATCATCTCGTCGAGACCCAAGGACGAACAGGTCCGAGAGGTTCGGCGCTTGGTCGACCTCTACGGCACGTTCGTGGAGGCCGGTCACGAGCAGACCGAGATCAACGAGTGCAAGCAGGCGACCGCGGCCATCCTGGTCGAACTCGCCACCGCCTGGCACCGAGAGGCCATCGGCACCGACGACCAGCCCGGCACCAACGACCGGAACACCATGCGGGGCGCGTCCGCGCTCTACCGACTCGTGCTCGAGCGGTTCCCCGACATGGAGCAGATGCAGTTCCCGAACATCGACCGGCGTGACTGGCCGACCGAGTACCGCATCTCCTACTTCTACGCCGAGCTGCTCTGGCGGATGGAGGACTGGTCCTCGTGCGGACCGGCTTTCGACCGGGTGGTGGAGTTGAACCCGCAGGGCGAGTTCACGCAGGACGCGGCCTACGCGGCGGTGCTCTGTTACAACAACCTCTACCAATCGAACTACTCCTCGCGAGAACGCCAAACGCGGGAGGAGGACGTCGACTGCTCGACGGTTCGAAACCGGCGAGCGCGCACGCGCTGCGAACAGGAAGCGGAGGAGCGAGCGAACGATCCGAGTCGCTATGCCCCACGTGCCCTCGAATCGACCGAAGAGGGCATGCTCAACGCGTTCCAGCGCTTCGTCTGCTTCGTGCAGGACAGCGAGGAACTCCCGACCATCAAGTACCGTCGGGCCCGCATCTACTACGAGTCGAACCGGTTCGAAGAGGCGTCCATCCTCTTCCGCGACATCGCGTTCAACCATCAGGACAGCGAGATGGCGGAGTTCGCCGCGAACCTGTACCTCGATTCGCTGAACATGCTGGGCACGCAGTGGCAGCGCAGCGCATGCATCACCGAGATTCAGGAGTCGATCGACCCTCTGTCGACGAACTTCTGCGGCAACGAGGTCTCTCGCGACCAGCACCCCGACTTGTGCGGCGTGGTTGAGCAGCTTCGCTGCGACACCCTCCGACTTCAGGCTGAGGCCGCGCACCGTGAGCAGCGTTACCGCGACGAGGCTCAGATCTACGTGGGCATCGCGCGGGAGCACCGCGAGTGCGGCCGTCTGGACGAGGTCCTGTACAACGCCTCCATCGCGTACGAGGCGGCCCGCCTCCTCGGCCGCGCCATCCGCGTGCGCACCATCCTCATCCGAAACTTCCCGGAGAGTGAGCTCGCCAAGCGCGCCGTCTACCTGGTCGGCGCCAACTACCACGCCCTCGCGATCTACAGCTCGGCGGCGGAGTGGTACGAGCGCTTCGCGCGGGATTACCCCGGCGAGGACGGCAGCTCCTGCACCGCGGAACAGACGGAGGCAGGCACCTGCGCCATCGCCAACGAGGCACTTCAGAACGCGGTGTTCTTCCGACTCGGCCTTGGTGAAGAGGACCAAGCGGAGACCGACGCGCGTCTGTTCGAACGCAACTACCGGCGTTCGATGCCCCGCGAGACCTCACAGGTCATGTTCTCCCTGGGCTCGATCT
Source organism: Sandaracinaceae bacterium (assembly GCA_045106715.1). Lineage (GTDB taxonomy): Bacteria > Myxococcota_A > Polyangia > Polyangiales > Sandaracinaceae. The sequence continues at coordinate 15,560 of JBGCFC010000253.1, read as the reverse complement.
ACGAGACGGCGGAGAACTGGCGTGAGGTGTTCAACCACTACCGCGGCTGGCTTCGCAGCTACCGGCGGCAGGCGTTCCCCCACGAGATCATCCAGGCGAACGTCTTGATGGGCCGCGCGCAGTGGGAGCTCGACAGCGACCACAGCGATGCGCGGCGCTACTTCGAGGCCGCCACCGCGGAATGGCAGCGTGACACCGGCGAGCGCATCGCCGCGATTGAGGGGCTGTCCGACGAGGACCGGGCGCTCTACCTGGTTCGAGCGAAGGACGCGACGAGCGAGGCCCTCTTCTACCTGGCGGAGTACGAGTACGCGTCGTTCCGCGCGATTCGGTTCCCGGCCTTCCGCGGCGGACGCAACCTGGAGCGCGTGCAGCGCTGGGCGGAGAACGACTTCGCCGAGTGGTTGAACGAGAAGCGCGAGGCCTTGGTTCGCGCAGAGGCGGCCTACAACCTCATCGCTCAGCTCGAGATTCCCGAGTGGCAGATCGCCGGCGCCGCGCGCGTCGGAGAGATGTACCGGAGCTTCATGGACCAGATCCGCGAAGCACCCATTCCGGAGGAGATCGAGAACGACGACGAGCTCTACGGCATCTACGTCGACGCGCTCGAGGCGGCGGCTGCGCCGCTCCAGCAACAGGCGATGGACAAGTTCGAGTTCTGCCTGACCACCGCCACGCAGGTCCGTTGGTTCAACGACTTCTCGTCCCAGTGCGAGACCGAACTGAACCAGCTGGACCGCCAACGCTTCCCCATGGCCGCCGAGCTTCGCGGCGAGGCGACCTACGTCCAGCAGCAGGTTGCACGCCCCGGCGCGGTCAGCCTCGATGCGGGCGAAGACGATAGCCTTGGCTCTGCCGAGGCGACCGAAGACAGCAGCATCCCGGAGTGATTCTGATGCGTACCGAAATCCGACGGAGCAAGACCGAGATGTTCACCACTCAGCACCGCATGACTCTCGTCGCATGCCTGACCGCTCTGGCGGTTGTGGGCTGCGGCGGTGGAGACGGACCTGGAGGCGGCGGCGACGTGGCCACCGGCGACAACGGCAACGTGATCCGCACCGCGGGTGGCGCGGCCGTCTCCGAAGCGGCCCACAACCACTGGCGTGAAGCCATCGCCATGTTCGAGGCGAACGAGGAAGCGGCGCGTGCGCGCACCGCAGGCCAGGGCTGGACGACCGCCAACTGTGGGTCCACCCGCAGCAAGTTCGAGGAGGCGAACGGGGCCCAGGGAGGCTCGTTCACCGAGGCCATCTACATGCTGGGTGTCGTGAGCGGCCGCTGTGGGAACGATGAGCAGGCGCTCGAGTTCTACCAGCGGGCTTTGAGCACAAACGAGAACTACTGCGGCGCGCGCGTCGGTGTGGCGCTCGCGGACATGCGGGGCGGACGTTTCCCGGCGGCACGCTCCCACTTCGAGCGGGCCATCGAGAACGACAACCAGTGCACGTCGGCGTACGTGAACCTCGCCATCATCCAGCGGAACACGGAGGGTGAGGTCCGCGAGTCGCTCAACAACCTTCGCCGCGCGCTGGCCATCGAGTCCAACTACCTTCCGGCGTTCAACCAGATGGCGCTCCTCTACTACGACCAGGCGGAGGACAACCGGCAGATGCTCGACCTGGCTGAGGTCGTGTGTCGGCAGGCTCAGCTGATCGACGGAAACTACGCGCCCATCTACAACACCTGGGGGCTCATCAACGTCCGCCAGGGCAACATCATCGCGGCCCTCGCGAAGTTCGAGCGTGCGTTCAACCTCGATAACGATTTCTTCGAGGCGTACATGAACTTCGGAGAGCTGACGCTCAGCTACCGGGGCTATCAAGATGCGTCGCGGGCGTTCACCCGCGCTCGCGAGCTCCGTCCGCAGGACTATGACGCGGTCGTCGGGCTCGGCGCGGCGCAGCGTGGTCTCTCGCAGTTCGATGCCGCAGAAGCCACCTACCAGGCCGCGATCGCGCTCGATGCGGCGCGCCCGGAGGCCTACTACAACCTCGGACTCATCTACCAAGACTACAAGGGCGGCACGATCCCGGTGCTCGAGCAGGCGCAGACGTTCTTCGGTCAGTTCACGCAGCGCGCGGGTTCCAACGCACGGTACGCCGAAGCATCGGAGACCGTCACGCGGACCTGTCGGCGACGGCCCGAGCGGCGACGTCGTCGTGAAGGTCAGAGCGAGTGGGTGGGCGATTGTCGCCCGGGGCGCTCCCAGCAGATCACGCTGGCCATCACGCTTCAGCGTGAGCTCGCCGAGATGCAGGCGCAGATGAACCAAGGAAACCAGGGGACTCCCGCCGCCGAGTGATTGTGCGCTCATGCCCATGCAAGTGACGGGCCGTCCTCGACTGAGGACGGCCCGTCCTTGCGTCTGGTGCTCGTGAGATCGTCGGCTCCGGGGTGGCCGCGCGCAAAGCCCACGCCTCCACGCGGGGCCGCCCTTTCCGAACACGCTCGCGTCCGACCCGGGAACGGCCGGCACTCAGCGGCAGTGAACTTTTTGGGAACTTGCGCGGGGGACGGCTGTCCGACTGGCGTGGTGCACGAGAGTGGCGTTGACCCGAGCAGGGACACGCGGGTAGTATGCTCGCGCTCCCTTCCCGGGAGGCGTCGCTCGTCAAGAGGAGAGCGAAGGCATCAGGAGACTCTGTGATGAAGAAGCTGATGATGGTCGTAGGTTTTGCAATGTCTGGTCTTCTGCTCGCGCCGGCTGCGTTCGCGCAGGATGCGTCAGCGGAGACCACCTACGACTTCGAGGACGACCTGGTCAACGGTGACCTCGTCCGCCCGGACGGAGAGATGCTCAACGTGCGCCGACGCGGACGTCGTTCTTCCCTCATCCAGGTTCGTGAGCACTTCATCCCCGAGATGCTGAAGTCGGTCGAGAACCTCTGAGCGAGTGTCGCGGCGTGCAAGCGCGGCGCGACAACACTCGTGAGCCATCGGGTCCGCGTCGCGGGTCCGGTGAGAGCAACAGAATCTGTAGAGTCGGGCAGGGCCATGGGGTCCGTCGGCATTTTGTGTATCGCTCGACGCGCAGTCGCTGCGGGGTTCCAACCTCTCAGCGGTCGCACCCGGGACACAGTATCGAGAGCCGCATTTGGCTCGCAGGAGGCGCCGGTGACGCAAGGCAACGCGAAGGTTCCGATTACCTTCCAGATCTTTGAGGGTGACAAGGTCTCTCGAACGGAGACCCTGACCCAAGACATCATCAAGGTCGGCAAGCTCCCCTCGAGCCACCTTCGCATCGAGGACGACAACGTCTCCCGGATGCACGCGGTGATCGAGGTGACCTCGCCGAGCGAGATCTTCATCATCGACCTCGGGTCGGCGGCGGGGACCATCGTCAACGGGAAGAAGGTCAACAAGACCCAACTCCAGAACGGCGATGAGATCCTGCTGGGCGACACGAAGGTGTCGGTGGAGATCGGCGCTGCTGCGTCGGAAACTGCCGCGTCGGAAGCTGCTGCGTCCGAATCAGCGGCGCCGGAAGCGGCACCCGCGGCCGCTCCTGCAGCTCCGGTGGCGTCCGAGCCGGCTCCGCCGGCGGCGACGCCCAGCCCCTTCGCGGCGGCGGCTCCCGCGGCCCTTCCGAATCCGTTCGCGGCTCCCGCTGCACCGGCTCCCGCGGCGGCGTATGGCGCTGGCGGCGAGGTGCGTTACGGCATCGCTGCCAGCGGCCCGCCCGTGAACCCGGCCGAAGTGGAGAGTTCGCAGTCGGCGGCCGAAGTGACGCTGATGTGGGGCGACACCAACGTCCTTCACGTAGAGCACCTGTCTCCCCCGCGCGACTACTTCGTGGGTGAAGGCAAGGACACGGACTACTTGCTGGAGAGTTCGGTCATCGGTGCCCCGCGCATGCCGGTGGTCGTGGCTGCTGGCGGTGGCACGGCTGTGGTGGTCCCCGAGGGCGCCGAGGGCAGCGTGCGGGTGGGCGATCAGTCGCTCAGCTGGGCGGACCTTTCGGGCCAGGGCAAGCTCCAGTCTTGCTCGGCGATGCCGGGTGCGATGCAGTACGCGCTTCCCGACGGTGCGGTCGCCACGGTGAAGTACAAGGGCTTCACCTTCATGACGAAGGCCACGCCGGCCGGCCGCAAGGTCGGTGGTGGGGTCGGAGCGGCCGTCACCGGCGCCGTCATGACGGGCGCCACCCTGTGGGTCGGTGTGTCCCTCGCGGTGCACGCGGCCTTCCTGCTGATGTTCTACTTCCTCCCGCCGCGGCCGGCTTCGCTGTCGCTCGACCTGCTCAGCGCGGACTCCCGCCTGGTCGAGTACCTGATGGAGCCGCCGGCGACAGAGGAAGAGGAGACGCCCGAGTGGTTGCAGGAGTCCGAGATGGACGACAACCAGGGCGGCACCGGCAAGCGTCACCGCGACGAAGAGGGCGCGATGGGCGAAGAGTCGTCGGAGAAGACGAACAACCGCTACGGCATCGAGGGCCCGCAGGACAACCCGAACCCGCAGATGGCGCGCGAGAACGCGCGTGAGCAGGCGGCCAACGTCGGCGCGATCGGCGTGCTTCGCGCGCTGACCGGCAGCTGGGATTCGCCCACCTCCCCGTACGGAGCGGACCAGGCCCTCGGCAACGACCCGATGAGCGCCATCGGTGCGCTCATGGGCGACCAAATCGGAAGCAACTTCGGCTTTGGTGGACTCGGCCTGCGCGGCACCGGTCGCGGTGGCGGTGGCACGGGTGAGGGCACCATCGGCCTCGGAAACCTCGGCACCATCGGTCACGGCGCAGGTGGCGGCACAGGCAGTGGCTACGGCCGCGGTGCGGGTGGCCTGCGCGGTCGGTCGGCGCGCGTTCCGCGCATCCGGACGGGAACCGCAGACGTGCGAGGCTCTCTCTCGCGCGAGGTGATTCGCCGCGTCATTCGGCGCCACATCAACGAGGTCCGTTTCTGCTACGAGCAGGAACTCAACCAGCGTCCCGACCTCGAGGGTCGTGTCATGGTCAGCTTCATCATCTCGCCGACCGGCGCGGTGCAATCGGCGTCGGTGACCAACTCGACCATCAGCAACTCGCGGGTGGAGGGCTGCATCTCCCAGTCGGTGCGTCGGTGGACCTTCCCGGCGCCGGACGGCGGCGGCGTGGTCGGCGTCAACTACCCGTTCGTGCTCAGCAGCCAGGGATAGTTGACGCGGGGTCTGGTTCGCCAGGTCAGCAGGGTCGGAAGGCCTATCATCGGAGGGCGTAGCTTTGGCTGCGCCCTCTCTCGTTCCGTCGTCTGTGCTGGTCGTCTGTGCTGGTCGTCTGTGCTCGTCGTGCGCTGTGCAGTGCTCGTCTCCTGTCATCCTCCGCAGTGCTCGTCTCCTGTCATGCTGACCAGTGCTCGTCGCCTGTCATGCTGAGCACTTGGCGGCTCAAGGGGTGGGCGTACCTGCCAATCTCGTTGCCTCTGAACGCGATTCGACCTCCCCCCACCTCGCAACGCGGGGCCTGACTACGCCGTTGGCAAGGAGGGTCTCAGGCTCGAACTTCGGTGTGATGTGGGCCTCTAGGGCAGGCCATCGGCCGCGGGGCCCAGGAAACCTGGGAAACACCTTGAGCCGCGCGGCCTGACTCTCGTAGTATCGGCGCGTCTGAGAGCCGGTCTCCCGTTGGGGGGCCTAGTGGCGCAAGCCCGTGAGGAGACAGTCGATGAACCGCCTGCAGGCCCTGTCGGTCGGCGTATTTACGTTCGTCTTTCTGGTTGGAGGAGATTGCTCGCGTCAGCGCGTGGAATCGATCAACCACATGAACGAAGGCGTCGTGTTCGCGGCGCAGAAGCAATACGCGCAAGCCAGCGAGAAGCTCGAGAGCGCCACCACGATCGATCCGACCAACGATCAGGCGTTCTGGAACTTGGCCATCGTCCACATGGAGATGAACAAGTTCGAGCGCGCGCGCGATGACCTTCAGCGCGCCATTGACGTCAACCCAGACGTTGCCGGCTACCATGAGAAGCTTGGCACCGTCCTGATGGAGCTGGAGAACTGGGAGGATGCCCAGGCGGCGTTCGAACACGCCATCGAGCTCGATGACTCGCTGTTCAAGGCCCACTACAAGCTCGGCCAGGTTCACGAGCGCCTCGACAACCCGCAGGACGCGCTCGCAGAGTACACGGCCGCAGTCGAGGCCGGCCCTCGATTCATCGAAGGATACCGTGCACTGGGCCGGCTCTATGCGGATCTGGGCTACCTCACTGAGTCCATCCAGGTGCTTCAGGGCGGCCTCCAGGTGGTCATCGAGGGCACCGAGGATGAGGCCCACCTGCACCACCTTCTGGGCACTGTCTACCAGCAGCAGCAGAACTACGATGCGGCGGTTGAACAGTTCCAGGAGGCGCTGCGCTTGATGCCGAGCTTGCGTGAAGCGCTCTTCGCACTGGGGTGGACGTACTCGCTCCAGGACAACCGCGAGGAGGCGCGACGCTACCTCCAGCGCTACGTCGACACGGCCGGCGGCCAGGCGCCCGCTCACTACGTGAAGGCAGCCCGCGATCGCTTGACGGACCTGGGAGGTCCGTAGGTTGGAGCGACGCGCGCACGGCCGACCGCTCAGGGTATGCATTGATGCAGCGTGCATCGGCACAAGGCACACCAGCACGAGGCACACCAGCACAAGGCACACCAGCACAAGGCGCATCGGCGTGTCTTGCGGGATGCCTGGGCTGCTCACACGTGCGCCCGATGGGTTGGCACGCGTCTCTGTCCTCGGTTTGCAGCCCGACTCTGGCCGGCGCGCAGCACGACGCCGTTCGACAACCCGAGCCCGCCAACTCCGGCGGTCTCTACACAGATACCGTCCGTCGCACCGAAGGTGCAGACAGTCGGTGCGCAGATTAGGTACGCTCGCGAACTGGACATGACCCGCACTGGGCATGAGCAGCGCGCGCGCGTTGGCCAAGCACTTGAGCGCTCTCTCTCGACCCCCCGAGAGGCGCTCCACGGAGGCTTCCGTGTCGGAACAGCAGACGCCGGAAAACGAAGAGGCCGAGGTCGAGATGACGATGGGTGACGACAACGACGCCGAGTTCGAGGCTCCTGAGATCGAGACCGACGAAATCGAGACGGAGGAATCCGTCGAGGATTCAGACGCTCCTGAAATGGAGGTCGAGGTCGAAGCCGAGGACACTCCCGCTGATGATGCGGGCGAGGAACAGCCGGAGGACGACGGCGAGCCCGTGATCGAGGCGGAGTCCGTCGAGCCGCCGCGGGCCCTTACGGACGAAGAGCAGGCGCAGCTCGCCGAGCTCGATGCCTCGATCGCGAGTCTCACGGAGTCCAAGCGATGGACGGACGTGATCAAGGCCGTCGTTCAGAAGGCGGAGATCCACGTGGACCCGGCCGAGAAGGTCGAACTCTATGCGGAAGCCGGCCGTATGTACCTCGACAAGTCGTCGAACCAGGCCGAGGCCATCAAGTGCTTCGAGCATGTGCTCGAACACGACCCGTACAACCTCGAGGCCATCGAGCACCTCAAGCAGATGTACGAGAAGCGTCGGGATTGGGAGTCCCTGGTGCGTGTTCGCCAGACGGCGGCGCAGCTGATGGACGAGGCCGACCGGCTCTTCGAGCTGGTCGAGATCGCGGAGCTCGCTACCCAACGTCTACGCAAGCCCGACATCTGCATCGGGGTGTGGCAGGCCGTCCTCGAGGAGGACGCCGAAAATCCCGAGGCCCTCGCGGCGTTGGCTCAGCTGTACGAGCGCGCGCGGGAGTGGGAGCCGCTCGCGCAGGTTCTCGACAAGCTCGTCGACCAGATCGACGAGGAGAACGAGCTCAAGCAGGCGCTTCAGAAGCTCGGCATGATCTACGCCGACAAGCTCGGTGACGACGCGGGCGCGGTGAGCGCGTTCCAGCGTTTGTTGATGCTCGATCCTGACGACCGCCGCGCGCAGGAGCAGCTCAAGCGTCGCTATGTCGCGCTCCGCGCATGGGACGACCTCGAGGACTTCTACGCCGCGACGGAGAAGTGGGACGAGCTCATCCGGACCCTCGAGCGGGAAGCGGAGGGCAAGGACACGACCGCCGAGGAGCGGACCGACCTGCTGTTCCGGGCGGCGCGTCTCTGGATCGACAAGAATGGCAAGCCCGATCGTGCCGCACGCGCCTACGAAAAGGTGCTCGCCAAGGACGAGAACAACCTAGACGCGGCCCTCGCACTGACGCCCATCTACGAGGAGGCTGGCGACGCACGCAAGCTCGCGCAGGTCTACGAGGTACGCCTCGTGCACGCCGACGAGCCCGCTGAGAGGGTTCATCTCCTCCGGGAGGCGGGGCTGCTCTACGAAGAGCGGCTGCGCAAGCCGGACGACGCGTACGGACGTTTCGTGGAGGCGTTCAAGGTCGACCCCACTCAAGAGATCATTCGGGAAGACGTCGCGCGGCTCGCCGAGGCAACCAACGGCTGGGACACGGCGATCGCGGCCTACGGCGAGGCGATCGAAGCGGCGACCGACGAAGACGTGCAGGTCGAGTTGCGACTCCAGCTCGGCCGCCTGCTGACGCAGGTGGAAAAGGTCGAAGAGGCCATCGCTCAATACCGCGCCGTGTACGACGCGCGGAGCGACAACCTCGAGGCGATCGGCGCGCTCGAGGAGCTGTACCGACAGACCGAGAAGTTCCGTGAACTGCTCGAAGTCTACGAGCGCCGGATGGACCTCGAAGAGGACCCCGAAGTCCGTCGGCAGCTTGCCTACGCACGCGCAGGCCTTTGGGAGAACGAACTCGAGGACCCGAACAACGCGGTCGACGCCTACCAGTCGATCCTCGACGAGTGGGGCGACGACGAGTCAGACGCCTATGCGGCGTTGGACCGCCTGTACGGTGCGACGGAGCGCTGGGCCGACCTGGCGTCGACCCTCGAGCGCCGCATCGATCTGGGGCCGGAGAGCACGGAAGAGCTCGCCGCCCTCAAGTTCCGGCAGGCGAACGTGCTCTCCGAGCACCTCGAAGAGAAGGAGAGGGCGCTCGAGCTTTACCGCGAAGTGCTCATGCTCATGCCTGAGCACGACGGCGCGCGCGAGAAGCTGGAAGCCTTCCTGACGGACGAGGTCTTGGGCGCGCATGCGGCCACCATCCTCGAGCCCATCTACGAGATGCAGGGCCAATGGGAGCCGCTCATCGTGGCGCTCGAGGTCCTTGCCGCCGGTGCGCACGATCCGGACCGGCAGCTCGAGATCCTGACCAAGGTCGGCGAGGTCTGCGGCATGCAGCTCGACGACCAGGCGCGGGCCTTTGACGCGTTCGGGCGGGCTTTCTCTGTGATGCCGGAGTCCGAAGAGACGCTGCAGCGCCTCGAGGTCCTGGCGCTCGAGCACGAGCGATTCGACGACCTGGTGAAGCTCATCGAGAAGCTCGCCGCGGACACCACGGACCCCACGCTGGCGCGCACGCTCTGGCTCAAGTCCGCGCAGATCCACGACACCCAGCGCAACGACGTCGACGCGGCGGTCAACGCCTACACGCAGATCCTGGAGTCGGATCCCGGTGACGCGGAGGTCCTGGACGCGCTCGACGAGCTGTACCGCCGGACGGAGCGCTGGCGCGATCTGCTCGGTGTGGTCCGCCAGAAGGCCGAGCTCGCCGACGACCCAGAGGAGCAGGAGTCCCTGCTCGCCACCAACGCGATGATCTACGAGGAGATGCTGGAGGAGCCGGAGAGCGCCATCGGCGTCTACAACGACATCCTCGAGCTCGACCCGACGAGCCAACGTTCGCTCACGGCGCTCGACCGTCTCTACGAACGGCTTGAGCGCTGGAACGACCTGGCCGACAACATCGGTCGCCAGCTCACCATCGCGGACAACGCGGAGGACGAGTCCGCGCTCATGCTCCGCCTCGCGTCGCTGCGCGAAAGTCGCATGGGCGCCGTGGACGCGAGCATCGAGATGTACCGCGAGGTGCTCGACCGGGACCCGACGGCGCCGGACGCGCTCGAGGCCCTCGAGCGGCTCATTCAGAACCAAGAGCACCAGGTGCTCATCGCCGAGATCCTCGAGCCCATCTACCGCGACTCGAGCGAGTACCAGAAGCTCATCCAGGTCCACGAGATCCAGGCGGCGCACGCCGACGCGCCTCCCATGCAGATCGAGCTGCTGCATCAGATCGCGGAGCTCTACGAAGTCGCGCTCGACGACTACGGCAACGCGTTCGACTCCTTCGCGCGCGCCCTCACCGTCGACCCCGCGGACCTCAACACGCAGGAGCAGCTCGAGCGTCTCGCGCGGGCGACCGGCGCGTTCGAACAGCTCGCGACGGTCTACGAGTCCCGGGTCGAGGGCATGGAAGACGCCGCGCTCGCGTCCCAGCTCTACGTGAAGGCTGCGGTCATTCGAGAGGAGCAGCTCGGCGACGTCGACAACGCCATCAAGCACTACCAGAAGGTGCTCCAGCTCGAGCCCGACCACATCGAAGCAGCGACCGCGCTGGAGCGGCTCTTCCACATGGCGGAGCGCTACGAGGATCTCGCGCAGATCCTGCTCCGCAAGGCGGAGATCCTCGACATCCCGGAGGACCAGAAGGAGCACCTGTTCCGAGGCGCGGCCATCTACGAGGAGATCCTCGAGCGGCCGACGGATGCGATCGCGGTCTACCAGAAGGTGCTCGAGGTCGACCCCGAAGAGGTCCAGGCACTCGACAAGCTCATCGAGCTTCACCTGATGCTCGAGAAGTGGCCCGAACTGCTCGGCTTCTACGAGCGCAAGGCCGACATCGTCTTCGACCCGGACGAGAAGAAGGACATCTACGTCGAGGTCGGCGCCGTTTACGAACGCGAGATCGGCGATGTCGAGAAGGCGATCGATACCTACCAGCGCATCCTCGAGATCGACCCCGACGACCTCACGGCCATCGGGCGGCTCGACGCGCTGTACCAGGCGTCCGAGAACTGGGAAGAGCTACGGGCGATCCTCGAGCGTGAGGCGGACCTCGCGCAGGACCCGAACGAGGTCATCAGCTACCGCTACCGCATCGCCGACCTCTGGGATCACCAGCTGGGCGACGCGATGCGCGCCGTCGACATCTACCGCGACATCCTCGCGGTGGTGCCGGACCATCAGCCCACCCTCGAGGCGCTCGAGCGGATGATTCAGGAGGGCAAGGAGCCGAACGAGGCCGCTCTCGTGCTCGAGCCCATCTATAGCCAGTACGGGGAGTTCGAGAAGCTCGCCGCCGTCCTCGAGGTGCAGATCACGCACGAAGAAGACGCCATTCAGCGAGTCGAGCTGCTTCACCGCGTCGCGGAGCTGCAGGAGGTCCAGCTCGAGCAGAGTCAGGCTGCGTTCGACGCGTACGCCCGCGCGCTCCCGCTCGACAACGCCAACGAGCACACGATGGGCAGTCTCGAACGGCTCGCCGAGGAACTCGGCGCCTGGCCGCGCGTGACGCAGCTGTACGACGCGGAGATCGAGAAGCTCCGCGAGACCGACCCCGTGATGTTGGTCGAGATGGCTCTCCGGGTCGCGCAGATCTACTTTATCCAGGTTGGCGACGTGGACAGCGCGATCGCGCGCTACCGGACGGTCATCGAGGCCGATGAGCACCACCTTCAGGCGGTCGAAGCGCTCGACCAGCTCTATGAACAGACCGAGCGCCACCAGGACCTCGCGGACATCCTCGACAAGCAGGTCCGTCTGGCGGCGAGTCCCGACGACGTCCTGAGCTTCCAGTACCGGCTCGGCCAGGTCTATCAGCACCACCTCACTCGGGTGGACGACGCCATCGAGCAGTACCGGGAGATCCTCGCGGCGGCACCGGAGCACGAGCCCGCGCTCGGCGCCCTCGAGCAGCTCTTCGTGGACGGCGTACAGCCGCTCCGCGTCGGGGAGATCCTCGAGCCGCTGTACCGGATGAGCGAGAGCTGGGGGCGCCTCGTCGCCGTCCAGACCGTCCAGCTGCAGCACGAGGAAGACCCTGACGAACGCATCCAGCGCATGCAGCGGATCGCGGAGATCGCCGAGGACCGCGCGGGCGACCACCAGCTGGCGTTCGAGTGGATGCAGCGCGCGCTGCTCGAAGGGCCGCTCCGTGAGCACACGGCGGGCGAAGTGGAGCGGCTCGCCGCGATGCTCGACCGCTGGGACCAGCTCACGAGCACCCAGGCCGATGTGCTCGCGCAGGCGGCGGAGGCCGCGAGCGGTGACGAGGCGGAGGCAGCGCTCGAGACCATCGTGACGACGGGCAAGCGGCAGGCGCGCATCTACGAGCACGAACTCGGCGACGTGGGCAACGCCATCGAGGCCTACCTCTTTGTGCTCAAGACCTCGCCGCAGGAGCGCGAGAGTCTCGAGAACATGGACCGGCTCTACACGGAGCACGGTGCGCACGAGGCCCTTCAGGAGACCCTGAAGCGTCGCATCGAGTCCGCCGAGGATGACCACGAGCGGGTGGAGTTCAGCTACCGACTCGGCCAGACGCTCGAGAACGAGCTCGGGCGCATCGACGAGGCGGTCGAGGTCTACAAGGGGCTGCTCGCCAACCACGACCCCGAGCACGCCGAGTCCATCAAGGCCCTGCAGAACATCTACACCGAGAAGCAAGACTGGCCGTCGCTGTTCGCCACCTACGAGAAGGAGATGGAGGTTGTCCTCGGCGACAGCGCCCGCTCCGACGTGACGGCGAAGATGGCGTATGTCGCGGCCGCCTACCTGGGCGACTCCGACAAGGCCATCGAGATGTGGAAGGAGGTCCTCGAGCTCCGCGGAGAGGACCCCGAAGCGCTCAACGCGCTCGGCAACCTCTACGCGAGCCTCGAGCGCTGGGCCGAGCTGGTGGAGATCCTCGACCGCGAGGCCACCGTGGCCGAGGACGACGAGACCCGCATCGCGATCTTCGCCGACATGGCGCGCATCTTTTATCTGCGGCTCGAGAAGGAGCGCAGCTCCATCGACTGCTGGGAACGCTGCCTCGACATTGATCCCGCGAACGCCAACGCGTTGTTCGGTCTGGCGGACATCTACGCCCGGAACGAAGAGCACCAGTCGCGCGTCGACACGCTGCATCGGCTCGTCGATGTCGGTGCCGCGACGCTCGACGACGCCACCCTCGAGACGGTCTACCTCCAGCTCGCTTCCCTCTATGAGGTGACGCTGCAGCAGCCGTACGACGCCGTCGACTCGTATCTTCGGGTGTTGGACGTCAACCCACACAACTTCGTCGCGCTCGACTCGCTCGAGCGGCTCTACCGCGCCGAGGACCAGTGGGTGGACGCGATCGGCATCATGGAGCGGCGTCAGGACGCGCTTCCGGAGCCGCCCCACAAGATCCAGGTCCTGCTCGCCATCGGCGAAGCATGGGCGACGAAGACGCCGGAGTCCGACCGCGGCACCAGCGCGTACGAGCGCATCGTCGAGCACGAGCCGATGCACAAGTTCGCGTTCGACCAGCTCGAGCGCCTGCACACCGATGCGATGCGCTGGGAGGCGCTCGTCGACCTCTACTTGGCGCGCGTCGACAACTCGGAAGACATCGAGGAGGTGATCGATCTCCTCCGCCGCATCGCCCGGGTCTACGAAGAGAACATGAACGACCTGGCGCAGGCCCAGGAGGCGCTCACGCTCGCGTGGGAGCAGGACTTCACGAACGACACGACCGCCGATGAGCTCGAGCGGGTCGCGAACCTGACGACGGAGTGGAACGAGCCGCTCAACCTCGCGAACTCCACGCTCCAGGAACTCGCGAACGAGGACGACCAGGAGAGCCGGGCCATCCGCATCGCGCTCTGCCTTCGCGCCGCCAAGTGGTACGGCCACTACCTCAACCACCAGGACTACGCGGTCCGCTACTACACGCAGATCCTCGCGCTCGACCCGACGAACTTCCCGGCCATGCAGTCGCAGGCGGACCTTCATCGGCATCTCGGGCAGTGGCAGCAGCTCGCCCAGATCCTCGGGCGCATGAGCGAGATCGTGAAGGCGCCACACGAGCGCGCCGAGGTCTACAACCAGATGGGTGAGCTCTGCGAGGGGCAGCTCGGCATGCCGCAGGACGCGCCGGCCTACTTCCGGCAGGCGCGCGACGCGGATCCGACCCACCTCGGGGCGCTCGGCAATCTGGAGAAGATGTACAAGAACGAGCAGCGCTGGGACAAGCTGCTCGACGTGCTGCGCAGCAAGGTCGAGGCCCTTCAGGAGGTCGATGACGTCTGCGAGGCCCGGCTTCAGGTCGCGGAGCTCCTCGAGCTGCGGCTCGAGAAGGCCGATGACGCCATCGCGGAGTACGACACCACGCTGCGCGCCAAGCCGACGGAGCTGCGCGCCCTCAAGGGGCTCGAGCGACTGCATGCCCAGCGTGAGAGCTGGCAGGCGCTGTTCGATGTGCTCGAGCGGCAGCTGGACTTGGTGAGCACGGAGAAGGAGCGCGTCTCCATCCTCGTGCGGCTCGCGAGCATGCTCGAAGAGGAGTTCATCAAGCCCGAGCAGGCCTCCGAGCGGCTCGAGCAGGTGTTGCTCATCGACCCGAACAACGAGACGGCCCTTCGCGGCTTGGAGCGGCAGTACCGCAACATGCAGCGCTGGGAGCAGCTCATCTCGACCTACGAGCGGCACGTCGACGCGACGCCCGACCGCCGCGAGAAAATCGAGTGCTACGCCGCGATCGGCGAGGTCTACGCCAACGAGATGTCCGACCCGGATCGCGCGGTCGACAACTACCTCAACATCCTGTCGATCGACGACGAGAACGCCCAGGCGCTCGATGCGCTGACGCGTCTCTACGAGAAGCGCGGCGACTACCCGCAGGCGCTCGACATGATGACCCAGCTGGTCAAGCAGCTCTCCGAGCCGACCCAGGTCGTCGAGCTGCAGTACCGGATGGGCCGGATTCTCGACGAGCACCTGGCGGACCGCGACGCGGCCATCGAGTGGTACGGCAAGGCGCTCGACGTCGAGCCGGGACACGTCGAGTCACTCGCGGCGATGCGCACCATTTACCTCGACAGCGGTGACTGGCTCGCGGCCGCGAAGATGCTCGAGCGCGAGACGCAGTACACACAGGCGCCACGGCAGAAGAGCAACCTGATGGTGGAGCTCGGGCGTCTCTACGATGAGCGCCTCGATGAGCACGGCCGCGCGGTCGAGTGCTACGAGAACGCGCTCCGGGCAGACCCCGACAACGAGGAGGCGGCTCTCCCGCTCTCTGAGGAGTACGTCAAGAACGAGCGCCACGAAGATGCGTTCCCGCTGCTCGACATGCTGGTGAAGCGCTCGGGCAAGCGCGAGGAGCACGACCAGCATCACCTCGCGTTCACGTTGGGTGAGGTCTCGCTCAAGGTCGGGCAGACGGACACGGCCATCAAGGCGCTCACGCGCGCCTACCAGATCGACCAGCAGCATCTGCCCACGCTCCTCCAGCTCGCGGCGGCGTTCTACGCGGCGGAGCAGTGGGACAAGGCGTTCAAGTACTTCCAGATGCTACTCGTGCATCACCGGGACTCTCTCGGGCGCGATGAGCTGACCGACGTGTTCTACCGGCTCGGTGTGGTCAAGCGAGAACAGGGGGACCGCCGCAAGGCGCTCAACATGTTCGACAAGGCCCTCGAGGAGGACGAGCAGCACCGTCCGACTCTCGAGGCGATG
>JBGCFC010000252.1:0-21552 GCA_045106715.1 Sandaracinaceae bacterium | reverse complement strand
CTGGGCACGAGGGGAACGCGGCGGTCGCGGCGGCCCTCCGGGTGACGGACCCAGCGCTCTTGCACTATCGCTCCGGCGCGTTCTACCTGGCCCGCGCGAACCAGTCGGCCGGCGTCGACGGGCTCGAGGATGTGCTGCTGGGTGTGGTCGCGTCGCGCGACGAGCCCATCTCAGGGGGACGTCACAAGGTGTTCGGGCGGCGTGAGCTGGCCATTTCGCCGCAGACGTCGACCATCGCCTCCCACCTGCCGCGCGCGATCGGGCTCGGCTTCGCGATCGAACGTGCAAAGAAGCTCGGGCTGCCCACGGACACGCCCCACGACGCCATCGTCATCTGTACGTTCGGTGACGCTTCGATCAACCACTCGACCGCAGTCGGCGCGATCAACGCAGCCTGCCAGGCGGCCCACGCGCACCTTCGTTTGCCCGTGCTCTTCGTGTGCGAAGACAACGGTCTCGGGATCAGCGTGCCCACGCCGCCCGGCTGGGTCGCCGCTGCCTACGGGCAGCGCGCGGGGCTCCAGTACTTTGCCGCTGACGGCTGCGATGTCGTGGAGGCGCACCGCGTCGCGCGCGCCGCCGTCGAGTGGGTCCGACAGCGCCGCCGTCCCGCGCTCCTTCATCTGTCGGTCGTCCGCCTGTTGGGTCATGCCGGATCGGACGTCGAGCTCGCCTATCGCTCCGCCTCCGCGATCCGCGACGCCGAGGCCCGGGACCCGGTGCGACGAACCGCGGCGTGCCTGTTGGAGGCGGGAGTCCCGGCCGACGAGGTGCGCGCCATCTACGAGGAGCGTCGAGAGGCAGTCGCCGTCCGGGTTCGCGACGCCGCCGAGCGCGAGCCGCTGCGCGACGCCCGCGACGTGATGACGCCGCTCGCGGCGCCCACCGAAGCGGAGGTGCGGCGCGCGTTCAACGCGCTTGGGTCCGCGGCGAGCGAGACCCGGATGACTGTCGCGCAGGCGCTCAATCACACGCTCGGCGCCTTGCTCGATCAGCTGCCGGAGGTCCTGCTGTTCGGCGAAGACGTCGGGCGAAAGGGCGGCGTCTACGGCGTGACACGGGGCCTTCAGAAGCGCGCTGGGCGGGCGCGTGTGTTCGACACGCTGCTCGACGAACAGACCATCCTCGGGCTCGCGCTCGGCGCCGCTCAGCACGGGTTCTTGCCGATCCCCGAGATCCAGTACCTCGCCTACCTGCACAACGCGCTCGACCAAATCCGCGGGGAGGCGTCGTCGCTCCGGTTCTTCTCACAGGGCGCGTACCAAAACCCGATGGTCGTTCGCGTCGCGTCGTTCGCGTACCAGCGTGGCTTTGGCGGCCACTTCCACAACGACCACGCGGTCGCGGCACTCCGCGACATCCCCGGCGTCCTCATCGCGTCGCCGTCCCGCGCCGACGACGCGTCTTCGATGCTGCGCGTCTGCTTGGCGAGCGCGTGCGTGCACGGAACGGTCAGCCTGTTCCTCGAGCCCATCGCCCTCTACGGCACCCGGGACCTCCACGAGCCGGGCGACGACGCCTGGCTCGCGGCTCCTGACGACACGCCCGCCCTGCCGGGCTCTGCGCGAACATATGGACCCGATGACGCCACGCTGTTGATCGTGAGCTTCGCCAACGGGGTGCCGATGAGTCTGCGTGCCGCACGAACGCTGGAGTCCCAAGGCGTCCGTGCCCGCGTACTCGACTTGCGTTGGATCGCGCCGCTGCCCGCAGCGGACCTCCTGCGTGAGGCGACGGCGGCTGGCAGTGTGCTGGTCGCCGACGAGACGCGGCGGAGCGGTGGGGTCTCGGAGGCGGTTATCACCGCGCTCGTGGACGGCGGGTTCCGCGGCCCGATCCGGCGGGTCACCAGCGAGGATTCGTTCGTGCCGCTCGGCCCGGCGGCCCACCACGTGCTGCTGTCGGAGCAAGCCATCGTCGCCGCCGCGCGCTCGCTCGATCGCGATGCGGGCGGGGACCCGCGAGATCCACGAGTCAGTTCTTCGCCAGCCTGATAGGATGCGGCGTTCTGCCTCAGATTGGTGACACTCTCGGCGAGTATCGGATCGTCTCTCATTTGAGCGACGGCGGGATGGCGAGCCTCTACCTTGGCCGGCGCATCAGCGACGAGTCCGTGGTGGCGATCAAGGTCATCCACGAGCATCTGTCGGAGGACTGGCAGTTCGTCCGGATGTTCATCGACGAGGCGCTCATCTCGGTGCGCATCCGTCACCCCAACGTCATTCGTGTCGACGAATTGGGCGAAGAGAACGGCGTGTACTTCCTCGCGATGGAGTACGTGCACGGGTGCAGCCTGGCCGAGCTGCTCCGCGCGATGAGCAAGAAGCGGCGCCGCATGCGACCGGAGCTGGCGGTGCACATCGCCAGCCAGGTGGCCGGTGGCCTGCACGCGGCCCACGAGATGGTCGGCCACGACGGGGAAGCGCTCGGCATCGTGCACCGGGACGTCAGCCCGCAGAACGTGCTGCTCTCGGTTGACGGGCGGGTCGTGCTGCTGGACTTCGGCATCGCGAAGTCGAAGGGGCGCGCCGAGCGGACCGAGGCGGGGGTCATCAAGGGCAAGGTTCGCTACATGGCGCCGGAGCAGGCGCTCTCCCGCGAGCTCGATCGGCGCGTCGACGTGTACGCGCTCGGGGTGATGCTCTGGGAGTCGCTCACGATGCGGCGCTACATCGAGGGCAAGACGGACATCGAGATCATCCGCAAGGTGCGCAAGCCCGACCAGGTGCCGCCGAGCCAGCGTGCCCCAGGGGTGCCGCCAGCGCTCGATCACGCCGTGATGAAGGCGCTCTCCCCCGAAGTGGAAGACCGGCCCGGTACGGCAGCCGAGATGAAGCACATGTTGGAGCAGGTGGTGCCGCCAACCGCGGTCGGTCCCGCCCACGTCGCCGAGCTGCTCCGCCTGTTCGTGGCCGACCAGATCGCACAAGCCGCGCTCTCGCTCCCCGAAGAAGTGGGGCGGCCCATCGCGGAGCAAGTGCGGGCCCAGGCGCCACGGGAGAACGACGAGTTCGAGGAGCGCACCCAGACGGTGAGCCTTCGCCTCGAGCGAGCGCCCACGCGGGAAGTCCCCGAGACGGTGGAGATTCCGTCGATTCCTCCGGGGGCACTCAGCTCTCCCCCGGGGGGGCCGGGGGCCGCTCCTCGCCCTCGCGTCCCGCAAGATGACGAAGGCATGCGGCCGACAGAGGCCATGGAAGCGGTCGCGTCGCTGCCGTCCTCTTCCCCGCCGGCGACCCTCCCGTCGACACCGCCGGCGAACCTCGACGACCGTGCGACGGTCCTGGACCCCTCGTTCATGGCGGCGGCCCGCATCGAGATCCCCAACCTGCCCTCCCACGACGAGGTGCCGGAGGAGGAGACCCTCAGGGCGTCGGGCAGCGAGATCGCGGCCATGCTCCGCGGGTCGGTGCCCGATCCTTCGCCGGGTCCGGTCCAGGTCCCCATCACGCGGGTGGAGCGCCCCTCGGCCCCACAGCCACCACCGCCTGTCGAGGAAGCGAAGCGGGGGCCCCTGTTCTGGGCGCTGATGGTGCTCGGGATCACGCTCGCCGCCTTCATCATCGGCGCCGGCGCGGCCGTCGGGTACGTGCGCTTCTTGCGGTGACCTCCTCGGGCCTTCCGCTCAGCGGTGTTGGAGGTGCCACTCCGCCAGCGTCAGCGTGAGCTTGTGGATCTCGAGCGGCTTGACCATCAGTCGGTCCCCGCCGTAGCGAACCATGTCGCGCTCGTCGTAGCTCTCCGGCCGCTGGGTGACCAAGATGATCGGGACATCGAGGCTCGGCAGATTGCGTGCGAACGGAGGCACCGCGACGTCAGGCACCCGGCCGCGGAGGATGCGGGTCAGAAGGATGCCGTCCAGCACCGACCCGGGCATGTCGACGTCGAGCAGCACGGCGACCAGTTCTTGGTGGTGCTCTCGGAGGATCGTGCAGGCCTCACGGTCCTTTTGCGCCCGCACCAGTTTGTACGCCCGTCGCAGACGCTCGGTCGACTCCTCGAAGCTCGCGTCGTCGACATCGACGTACAGCACCCTCGCGCGACCGTCGGCCTCCGTCGACGGTGGCGGGCTCCAGCCGGGGGCTGGAGGTCGGGTCACGCGAGGCTCGTTCACTCGATGGGCCGGATCTTCTGCACGACTACCCCCTCGGGGGTGGCTGCGACCCGCTCCGGCCGACCGACGTTCCCCGAGGGGTGGCGAGGGCTCGAGACCTTGCGGTGCGCGCCGCTTTCCGGACGGGGGTTGCGCGTGGGCTCGGGGGCAAGCGGCCGATCGGGAGGCGTATCGTCGACCGAGGACCCCGCTCCAGGGGCGTCGCGTGGACGTTCGAAGGTCCGTTCCGTGGGATCGTCCTCGAACAACGCCATCATCGCGTTCCGGACCTTCTCGGCCTCCTCGTGGCGGCCTTGGGCAACCAGGCGCATCACGTGCTCGGCGGCCGAGGGCATCTGCTCGGTCGACCCCGCGTCCCCGATCACGACGGGCCCGGACTTCTCGGGCGCGCGTCGCCCCGCGTGCGTGGATGTGTCCGGCGTCGCTTTCAGGTGGGCCAGCCCAAAGAGCTGCGTCACGAGGTCCTCATCGTCGTTGCCTCCCACATGCGCGACCGGGGGGACGGCGTCCAACGGCTCACCAGCGAGCGCGCGCTCGACGATGTGCACATGGGCGGAGAGCGCCGCGACGTCGGGATCGTCACGGTCTTCGAGGATGCGTCGGTAGACGCTGGCCGCGTTGGACAGGTTGCACATGCGGAGCTGCAGCGCGGCGGCCGGCCGGCCAAACACCGGGATGGTTCGGTTGCGAGCGTGGGCCGTGCCCGACTGAGAATGCACCTCGGCGGCGAGACCCTCGAGCGCGCTGAGCGTCAGGCGGGCATCCGCGCTCGCGGGGTACTGAGCCACAAACGCCTTCGCGCCTTCGATCGTGGCGACCAGGCTGCGCTGATGGATCCCCTCGCGGATCGCGCCGGCGAGCAGGCTCGGTACCTCCTGCGGGAGCCGTGGCGAGTCCTGCGCGGCCGCGGCGTTGTCCAGCAAGATCCAGCGCAGCAGCTCGAGCCGGCGCAGCGCCCAAGCGGCGGGGGGCGGGGTCTCCTTCGCGCGGTCCTCGAGCAGCGACATCGCGACCGACGCGCCGCCCGTGAGCAGCTGCTCGTGCATCGACTTCAGCACGGGTTCGGCGTCGACGGGAACCGGGGCGAGCAGCTCACCGAGCAGCTGCGCCCACTCGCGGCCCGTCTCGAGGCTGCCCATCGGAGTGCCGCTGAGAAGCGCGAGCGCCTCCACTAGCATGCCTCCGCGGATCCAGCGATCGACCAAAGGCAGCCCGAGCTCGATCACCTCGGCGTGCGCGATGTCGGGGGGCGGGCCCTGCTCGACGACGGACCGAAGCAGCTCCACGCAGCTCCTCTGCGACCCGTCCCGGGCGACCGCGCCACGCAGCATCGCGAGGCACTCGACGCGTGCGCCACGGGCCGATAGGGCCCTGGCGACCTGCTCCACGTCACGGTCGGTGTCGTTGGCGGCGGCGTTCATGCGCGACTCATCCCGCCGACCACGGTACCACCGAAGGCGTCCCCTCGGCAGGACTGGCGCGTGCGGGGACGAATCAATCCACGAACGAGCGCAGGGCGGCTTCCTGGCCACTCTGGCGGAGCTTGCGCAGTGCCAGTGCCTCGATCTGTCGGATGCGCTCGCGACTCACGCCAAACACCTCGCCGACCTCGGCCAAGGTGTGCACCTCGCTGGCGCCGATGCCGAAGCGCATGCGGAGGATCTTCTCCTCTCGGGGGGTCAGCACGCTGAGTGCGCGGAGCACGTTCTGTTCGAGGTCGTCGTTGACCACGCCGTCCATCGGCGAGGCGGCGGTCTCGTCCTCGATGAAATCGGCGAGATGACCGCTCCCGTCCGAGCCGACCGGTGTCTCCAAGCTGATGGCGTCGCGGGAGATCGCGAGCAGATCGCGCACCTTGTTGACCGGCATCTGCATCGTCGCAGCCAGCTCCTCGGGGGTCGGCTCGCGGCCGAGCTGGCCCATCAGCTCGCGGGTGACGCGCACCATCTTGTTGAGGCGCTCGAACGCGTGGACCGGCAGACGGATGGTGCGTGCCTGGTCGGCCGTCGCGCGGGCGATCGACTGCCGAATCCACCACGACGCGTAGGTCGAGAGCTTGTAGCCCCGGCGGTAATCGAACTTCTCCACCGCCCGCATCAGCCCGATGTTGCCCTCCTGGATCAGGTCCAGGAACGGAAGCCCGCGCTTCATGTACTTCTTCGCGATGGAGACCACGAGCCGCAGGTTCGCTTCCACCATTTCGGCTTTGGCGGCCTCCACGTCGTCCTCTGCGCGCCGCAAGGTGCGGTAGTTCTCGCGCACGATTTCACAGGGACGCCCCGCGTCTTCTTCCACCTGACGGCGCACGCGATGCAGATCCTTCACCGCGCGCTCCGCTCGCATCAGCGCTGAGCGGCTGATCTTGCGGCCCGGGCGCAACCCCGGGAGCTTGGTCTCGAGCTTCTCCGCGGAGACCCCCACACCGCGGGCGGCGGTCGCCAGCTCGGACTCGGCCTTCTCGAGCCGATGCACGTAGTCCTTCAGGCGGTCGGTGATCCGTTCGAGCTGCCGCTCGTGGAGCCCCAGCTCGTTCAGTGTCTCGAAGCGCGCTGCCCGGTTCGCGTCCAGCGCTGCGCGGTGTTCGCGCGCGGCCTTGCGGCTCATCCGTCGCTCGCCCTCCATCTCCTTGATGATCCGCCGGTTCTGCTTCTCCAATCGCTTGAGTCGCTTGAGCTGCCGGAGGGCCTCGGGCTTCACCTCGGCCTCGTCCTCATGGGTGCTGGTGGTCATGCCATCGAGCACGTCGCGCACCCGGATGTCGTCTTCCTCGAGGCGCTCGATGAGGTCGGTCAGCTCCGGCATGCGGATCGAGGAGTCGGCCAGCGCCGTCAGGATCCGCTGGCGCCCTTTTTCGATGCGGCGCGCGAACTCCACCTCGCCCTCGCGGGTGAGCAGGGAGAGGCTGCCCATCTTGCCGAGGTAGGCCTGAATCGGGTCGACGCCCGGAGCCGCGGCCGCGACCGGCGGGGGAGGGGCCTCACTCAGGCGCTCGCCCGCGGGCTTGCTCTGCACCTCGCCCTTGCGCGACCGACGCGCGGGCACTTTATCGCGGATCTCGATGCCCTCCGTCGGCAGCCGTTTCATGAGCCAGTTCACGGCGCGGTCCATGCGCGGCGCGTCCGCGAGATGTGCGGCCGCTTCGTCGAACGCGAGCACCCGGGTGGAGCGCGCGCGGCCGATGAGGCCATCGACGATGTCGCCGGTGGCCTGCAGCTCGCGTCGGTAGGCCTCTCGATCGACCGGGGGCCCGCTCCCTGGAGACCCGGACGATGGCCTGCGTGCGTCGTTGCTCATGACGTCTTCCTTCCGTTCGAGGCCGCCGTCCCGCGTCGGCGCCCCCTTCAAGGTAAGTTCCTTAGGGAAAATCCCCGGCGAGGGAAAAACCTCGTCCCTGAATCAGGTCGCAGCGGTCCGCGGGAAGCACCCCCGACAGCCGGGGTGCGGGCACGACGGCCGAACGGCCTACGCATCGGGCGACGGATTCGTCACCGGAGATCGTACGGAGCCCACGGCGAACCGGGTCGGCGAGACGACGACCGACGGCCGCGCGGAATCGATCCACGGGGCGGCGCGTCCTCGTTCGGGAACGGCGACCTTGAAGCCGGCGAGCGTGCGCAACGACGGCGTGCCGTGCACGCGCTTCGTCGACTGACACCCCCGCTTTGTGATCCACTCGTTGGTCCTCACTCGCTATTCCCAGCAAGTCGCGTTCCTGCCCCGCACCGCAGGGGATCTTGGGGCCTCCTCTCCATACGCTATGAAACTCTTGCGCACGCTATGATCCGTCGTGCCGAAGCGTGCCGTTCCTAACGGAGGCTCTCGAACGGCCGGCGACGCTTCTCATTCACCCCCTGAAGGTGGAACACTCGCGCCTGTGTTGGCCTCGCTCGTCACCCGCAAGAACGCTTCCACCCTGCCGCTTCTCCCGATGGACGAGGCCGCCTTCCAGGCGTGGTCGCGTCGCCAGAGCAAAGCGCGGCGCGCGTGGCTGGACCGCAGCGAATTCGCACCGCGCGGCAACCGGGTGTTGCTCGTGCCCGGACCGAAAGGGCCGTCGCTCGCCCTGCTCGGGACCTCGGAGAAGGGCCCGTGGCCGTACGCCGGAGCGGCCCAGCGCCTCCCTCCCGGACGCTATCGTCTCGACGGGACGCGCTCGGAGGAGGACGCGACCGATGCGGCGACCGGCTGGGCGCTCGCCCACTATCGTTTCGATCGCTACCAGACGGGCGCCGCGAAGAAGCCACGCGAGCTCATCTGGCCGAAGGGCGCGGACCGCGCTGAGGTGCGTCGCCGGGTCGAGTCGACCGGGTGGGTGCGTGACCTGATCAACACCCCCGCCGAAGACCTCGGACCGGCCGAGCTGACCGAAGAGGCGAAGCGGCTTGCGGC
Source organism: Sandaracinaceae bacterium (assembly GCA_045106715.1). Classification (GTDB taxonomy): domain Bacteria; phylum Myxococcota_A; class Polyangia; order Polyangiales; family Sandaracinaceae. The sequence continues at coordinate 13,049 of JBGCFC010000252.1, read as the reverse complement.
GCGATACGGCGCGAAAGCGCGGGTCGTGAGCAAGAAGCGCCTCCGAGATGGCTTCCCGATGGTGCACGCGGTCGGCCGAGGCAGTGAACGCGAGCCGAGGCTCATCGACCTCACCTGGGGAGCGCCCGGTGCTCCAACGCTGACGCTCGTGGGCAAGGGCGTGTGCTTCGACAGCGGGGGCCTCGACCTGAAGTCGTCGGGCGGCATGCTCCGGATGAAGAAGGACATGGGCGGGGCGGCGTTGGTGCTCGGCCTCGCGCTTCGCATCATGGACGCGGGGCTGCCGGTGCGGCTCCGGGTGCTCGTCCCGACGGTCGAGAACATGCCTGGGCCGGGCGCCTTTCGCCCGCTCGACGTGCTCACGAGCCGCTCGGGCAAGACCGTCGAGGTCTCCAACACCGACGCGGAGGGCCGCCTGATCCTCGCGGACGCGCTCTGCTTGGCCGACGAGGAAGCGCCCGGCCTGATCATCGACTGCGCCACCCTCACGGGCTCTGCGCGCATGGCTGTGGGCCCGGAGATCACACCGTTCTTCACGCGGGACCGGGCCCTGGCCGACGCGTTCGCGGGCTCGGCCCGACGGGTGCGCGACCCGGTTTGGCGCCTTCCGCTTCACGGCGGGTACCGCCGGCATCTCGACAGCCGCGTCGCCGATCTGAAGAACGCGGCGAGCACGTCGATGGCCGGCTCCATCACGGCCGCGTTGTTCCTGCGGGAGTTCGTCGGGCGGGACACTCCCTGGCTGCACCTCGACGTGTTCGGCTGGAACGACTACGCCCGACCGGGCCGCCCCATCGGGGGCGAAGGCAACGGCCTCGACGCGCTCTGGGCCTTTGTGAAGGCGCGCTACGGAGCATCGGAATCGTGACGGGGCGTGCTCGTGTTGAAGAGGCCTTGGGAGGAACGATCGTGACGGCAGTTCGAAAGATGGTCGCGCTCGCGCCGGCGCTGAGCGTGTTGTTGGCGTGTCAGCCCGTCGTGTACGGCGGTGAGGACGAGTGCGAGGAGCCGGCGGTGAGCGCGGGTGGGGAGCAAGGCTCTCCGGACGAGCTGAGCGAGCTCATGGCCGAGATGATTGCGCCGGAGATCTGCAACCAGGCCCGCGGCAGCTTCATCGGGCTGCCGGGCGACGAGAGCCAGGAAGGCGCGGCGGGCGGCCAAGACCCCTCGGTCGGCCGTTGGTGGATCCGGACGTGCGAGGCGCAGGTTGAAGAGGGGCGGCTCCGCGTGTCCATCGGTGGGCCGGGCTGGACATGGCTCGACCGTGAGAGCTCCGGCTTTCGGGTGCGGCAGTACTTGCGGTTCCAGGCGCAGGCCACGTTCTCGGCGAGCCTGCATGTCGGCTACGATGGCCCGACCCGGGTGGCGTCGATCTGGCTTCGTCCCGCCCCCGGGGTGACCGCGACCGTGGAGCCGACCGGGCTCGTGCAGGCCGAGGCCACGGGCGTGTTCTCGTCCATGCTGGGCGGCATCCTCGACATGACGGGCTCCAGCGCGAGCGATCGGGCCCGGCAGCAGGCCTCCGAAGAGGGCTCGCAGCGCCTGACCGAGCGGTTCGCGACCGGCTTCACGGTGACCTACGCGCTCGACCCGCAGCAGATGGACTTCATGCTCGGGGAACTCGCGCGAGGCGAGTCGCCGCAGCGACCTTGGCCCCAGGAAGGCCGGGCGTGGATGGTCAACGAACGCTCGATGGTCTGGCCAGGCGGCATGGACGTCATCGGGCCGATCGCCGAGGACGCCGGCGACCTCGAACTGGACGCGGAGCTCGAAGGCGGCGACGGCGCGGTGCTGCGTCGGGTGTGCGCCGACGATCTGCACACGTGGCTGGACGCGGCGTGGGCCGGACGTTCCGTCGGGCCGCCCCGCGGCGACCAGGTCGCGGACGTGCGCCGGACCGGTGCGCCCCAGCGCGTGAGTTTGCCGGCCGTGTCCTGCCCGTCGATGCTCGTGGTTTCCCCGCTCGCGCAGGCGTCCCAGCCCGTGAGGATGCGCTACCGCGTGCGCGCGCCGCTGACGGTCGAGACCGGCGACACCGCCGTGGCCGCGGGGACGCCGAACACCCCCAGCACGCCGACGACGCGGCCTGCGACCCCGCCTCGTCCGCTTGGCCGTACGAGCTACCGCATTCAGATCCGTGGCGTGTCGGTTCGCGCCCAGAACACCGAGGGCGACGCGTGGGACATGTTCGGCGGTGCGCCCGACCCCTACGTCGTCGTTTCGTCGATCGCGCAGGGTCGCGAGCTCTTCCGGATTCCCGCCGTCGACGACAACCGCGAGCTGAGCATGGAGGTCTGGCTGCCCAACAACGTGCGCCCAGACCAGTTGCCCATCCGGTTCGTCGTTTACGACGAAGATGTGGCCGGCGACGAGGTGATCGGCAGCGCCGACCTCGAGGCTGACGCGCTCCCCGAAGGGCAGACGGATGTCAGCCTCGACCTCCGCTCACAGGGAAGTCGTGCTGGGCGAACTGGCCGCATTCGGATTCGGATCCTGCCGCAGCAGGGTCGTTGACCGCGCCGGGCAGCGCGGCGATGCGTCACGAGCCGCGGTACGTGCTGTAGCCGAACGGGTTGAGCAGCAGAGGCACGTGGTAGTGCTCGTCGTCCGCGCCCACACGGAAGGCGATGGAGACCGACGGATAGAACCCTTCGACGCCGAGGCCGCGGTGGTAGCCGTCGGTGTCGAAGGAGATGCGGTACACGCCGGCCTCGAGGGTGCCGGCGGCCATCAGATCGGTGACGCGGCCGTCGTCGTCCGTCTTGCCCTCGCCGACCGAGGCGAAGGCGCCACTGTCCTGACGCTCGAGCAGGACCGCCACACCGGCGGCGGGACGGCCGCGTGCGGTGTCGAGAATGTGCGTGGTAATGGGGCTCTTGCTCATGACTAGCTTCTCCAGGCGCAGCTCGGTGATTTTCATCTGCTCGGCGGCCGCGATCGTGAGCTCGGCCTCGGGGGTGTGATTCATCCGCGCTTGCAGCAGCGCGAGCATCTCGGCCGCGCTCTTGCCCGACGCGCAGACGATGAAGATGTGCCCGTAGCGCGCCTCGTAGGCCACGTTCCCGTCCCGCAGGGCGGTCAGGGTTGCTTCGGAGGCTTCATTGACCGACGCCTGTTCGCCGGACGACCAGTCGCTCGTCTTGGCGAACTTCTCGCGTAGCTTGGCCACGTCGGCGCCGATTCGCGGGTGGTGGTCGAACGCCTCCAGGATGTCCGTGCGCTCCATCGTCGCCCAAGTCGACCGCGCCGCCTCGAGCAGGCCGGCGCCATCGCCGAACGGCCGGCTGGCGAGTGTGCCCTCGACCCATCGGCGCGCCCCACAGCAGCGGCCGAGCGCGTCTCCGGCACTGGGGCCATCGAGCCCATCGAGGTGGCGGGCGGCCGCGTCGAGCGCCGCCGTCACGGGCGACCCCAGACGCGCATCCGGCTGATGCCCCCGTCGGGGTAGACGTCCAACCGCACGTGGGTGAACGGCCCACGCGCCTGAAGCGCGTCGGTGAAGAAATGCCGCGTGTGCGCCGCGAGGGCCGTCTCGTCGAGGATCGTCTCCCAGGCCTCCGACGCGATCAGCGCGGTGACCTTGGCGTCCGGCGCGTGGATGCCGCGGAGCGCGCATCGGTCGGGGAAGTTGCCCTTGAAGTGATTCGTGTCGAGCTCCAGCGCGGAGACGGTGCCCGGAGCCCCGAGGCGCACGAGGATCCAGTCGTTGCCGGGCGCGGGGCGCTTGCGACGGGTCTCCCAGCCGCCGCCCATGTTCACCGCGCGGTCGGGCAGGAGGAGGTTGTCCATCGGGCCGAAGAAGGCGTCGCTGCACGCGAGCGCCTTGCCGCCGGAGACCACCGCGGCGAGGTCGCGATCCTCCGTCCCGACGTGCGGCCGGGTCGCTTCGTCCAACTCGGGCGCCTCCCAGCGCGGCACGACTTCGCCCCAGATCTTGAGGCGCGCGACGCCGCCGTCGGGGTGGAGCGTCAGTCGCACGTGGGTGAACGCGCGCTCGTCGGCCACGGTGAACAAGTTCTGCGAGCCGGGGCGAAGCGGGCTCTCGGCGAGCAGCTCGACCCAGTCGGCGGACTCCCAGTCGGTGTCGGTCGTGTTGGCGGCTTCGAACGAGGCGAAGGGCGGGTGGTTTCCGAGGAAGTGGTTCGTGTCGATGTCGACGGCACGGATGCGCCCCGGCGCGCCCAGCGCGAGCACGCACCAGTCGGTCCCGGGACCGCGCTTGCGGCGGCTCTCCCAGCCGTCCATCCACTTGCCGCGCTCGGTGTAGCGGTCGGGCTCGAACACGCCGCGCCCGGGCTTCACGAGGTTGTGCATCGAGGCGAAGAAGTCGTCGTTGGTCGCCAGCGCGCGCGCGCCGAGCGTGCCGGCCGCGAGGTTGATCAAGGACGAGAAGCGAGCGCCGTCGGTGGGGGTCATAAGGAGGTCCTCAAGAGCGATGAAGGAGTGGAGTGCCGTAGGGCCCGGCGACGTCGGTGCCGTCGAAGATGCGGCGGCCGCGCAGCCATGTCTGCTGGACGGAGCCCTTGAGCGTGCGCCCGATCCACGGCGAGACCTTGTGACGGAAGCGAAGCGTGTCCGGTCGAACCTCGAACGTCGCGTCCGGGTCGAGGACGACGAGGTCGGCGTGGCGTCCCTTCTCGATGGCGCCCTTGTCCCGCGAGAGGCCGGCGAACCGAGCCGGCCTCGAGCTCATCCACGCCGCCATCTGGCCGAGCGTGGCGCCCCGGGCTGACGCCTCCGCCCACACGCTCGACAGGCCCAGCGAGAGCGACGCGATGCCGCCCCACGCCGCGAGGAAGTCGCCGCGCTCCAGCTCTTTCAGGTGGGGGGTGCACGGGGAGTGGTCGGTCACGACGAAGTCAATCGTCCCATCGAACAGCCCCGCCCAGAGCGCCTCGCGGTTGGCGTCGCCTCGGATGGGCGGTGCGCACTTGTAGGTCGTGTCGCCCTCGGGCACGTCCTCGGCGCGGAGGCACAGATAGTGGGGGCAGGTCTCCACCGTGATGGGCAGCCCCTCGTCGCGGGCCTCTGCCAACGAGGGCAGGGCGGTCGCGCTCGAGAGGTGCACGATGTGCACGGGACAGCGCGTCTCTCGACAGAGGCGGATCAACAGCCGGATGGCCTCATCCTCGAACCGCGTCGGGCGGCGGGAAAGCCACGCGTCGTAGTCGCGGGGGTCGTCCGTTCGCGGATCCACGTCGAGCTCGAGCTCCGCGTGCGCCAGCAGCGGGATGCCGGCGTCCGCCATGGCGTGCATCGCTGCGCGGAGGACCGCTTCGTCGGAGGCGGGGAAGTCGTCGATGCCCGAGTGGCAGAGGAACGCCTTGGCGCCGAGCGCGCCCGCCTTGGCGAGGCGTGGAAGGTCGTCTGTGTTGCCCGGCACGACCCCTCCCCAGAAGCCCACGTCGACCCGCAGCGCGCCCTCGGTGCTGGCGAGCTTGGTCTCGAGCGCAGGCACGCTGGTGGTGACCGGGATGCAGTTCAGCGGCATGTCGACCAGCGTCGTCACCCCGCCTACGGCCGCCGCTTCGGTCGCCGTGACGAAGCCTTCCCATTCGGTGCGCCCCGGCTCGTTGATGTGCACGTGCCCGTCGACCAGACCGGGCAGCACCGCGAGCTCGCCCACGTCCTCGACCGGCATGCCCTCCGGCGGCGCGTCCAGGACGTCGGCGATGCGCTCGCCTTCGATGACGATGGCGGCGGGGCGGACCCCCTCGGGCGTGGCGACGTGTTGGCTCGTGAGGCAGCGCATGAAGCCGGCGCTTTAGCAGACCGCGCGCTCGGGGTGAACCCGGCGCTCGGGTGCGCCACACTACCGACCATGGGGTACCGGAACGAGACCGAGCAGCTGCGGGCCAAGGTTGAGCGACTCGAGGCGCAGGTGGGGGCGATCCGCGGGCAGCTCAGCGGCGACCGCACGTCTCAATTCGGCGCACGCGTGCGTCGCCAGCTCTGGCTCATCGGCCTGGTCTCCGTGTTCGCGTCCGGGGTGGCGTGGGTCTGCGTGATTCCGATGGGGACGCGCTATGTGGCCACGGAGCACCTCTCGCTGGCGGAGGCGGTGGATCGGCCGGTCTCGAGTTCTCCGGCCGATGTGATCGTCGAGCTGGCCGTGGACCGCGCCTCGGTCGGCGGGGCGCAGTGGGGGCGGTTCGCCGCCGCGGAGGGCGAGCCGCACCTGCTCGTCTACTGCGAATGGGACCGCTGCCCGGATCGCCTGATGAACGGGATGGTCCACGGGATGGTCCACGCGACACGCACCGCGTCCGAACGCTACACGCTCGTCGGCGCGCTGGAAGTCGCGGAGCCCGGATATGCGGCCTCCGGCATCAGCGCCGGGGACCTCGCGGCGTACGCGGCGTCGATCGATGCGCCGGTGGAGTCCATCCGTGTGTTCACGCCCTCGCGCAGCGCGGACCCTGCACCCGCCTTCTGGTTCTTCCTCGTGTTCGCCGTCGTGGTGATGCTCAGTGGAGCGGGCGCCTTCTGGCTGCAGCGCCGCGCGGGCAAGGAGGAGGTGGAGCTGCCGAGGAGCGACGACTTCCTCCCCAAGTCGCCGGCGGTGGCCGTGATGCTCTGCGTGTTCACCGGCGTCTACCAGTTCTACTGGGTCTACCGGACGACCAGCGTGTTGCGTCGTCTCACGGGCCGGCCGGACCTCGTGCCCGCGGTCGACCTCATCCTCTCGATCTGCACGCTCGGCTTCTGGAACTTCTGGGCGTTCTACCGCAACGCCGAGGCGATCGATGAACTCTATGAGGAGCGCGGTGACCCGAGCCGCATCAAGACGAACGTGCTTGGGTACTGCTTCGCCTCGCTGATCTGCAGCCTCGCGTACGTCGGCGCCATCCACGAACTTCAGAGCCAGTGCAACCGGCTCGCCGTCGACCAGGGCGAGGCGATGCGCGACGCGCTCGACGACGCCGAACTGGGCTGACCCTTCGCGTGACCTGCCATGGACGACCTTCACATCAGCCGCTCGACGGTCATCCCCGCGAGTGATCTCTCCTGGTCGGCCGCCCGCTCGGGGGGGCCGGGCGGTCAGAACGTGAACAAGGTCGCGAGCAAGGTCGATCTCCGCTTCGATCTGCCCAACTGCCGCGCGCTGTCCCCACCGGTGAAGGCACGCCTACGTCGCCTCGCGGCCAATCGCCTCGACGCGGACGGCCGCATCATGATCGCCAGCCAGGTGACGCGCGACCAGCACCGGAACCTCCAGGACGCACTTCAGCGTTTGGCGGAGTTGGTGCGTCGGGCCCTGGTTCCGCCGAAGCCCCGGAAGAAGACCAAGCCGAGCCGCGGCTCGGTGCGTCGTCGGCTCGAGGGCAAGAAGCGCAACTCGGACAAGAAACGCAATCGGCAAAAGGTCGACTACTGAGGCCAAGGCCGCCCTCTTTGGGCGGGTCCACCGGACATGAGACGGACCCTCAGCCTCGTCGCCCTCTTCCTCTTCGCGAGCAGCGCGGCCCTCGCGCAGGCGGGCCCCCGGGTGCAGCTCGTCCGCAGCCACTGCGAGAGGAGCTCGGGGCGGCGCCCGGCAGAAGACCCAAGCGGGAGCGCGACGCGGCGCCGAAACGGGACGCTCGTCGTGCGGATGACCGCGCACGCGGCATGTCAGTCAGAGCCCAGCCTGGAGCCTCGGCTCGAGGGCGACCGCCTCTCCCTCGAGATCCATGAGCATCGCTCCGCGCGCTGCGGGATGTGCGCCTATCAGATGACCGCGCGCGTGACCGGCGCGGCGGGCGCCAGCGAGATCCACGTCACGCATGAGCGTTCGCCCAACGTCCCGCAGGTCACGATTGCCGTTCCGTCCCGCTGACTCTCAGGCCCTCTGCGAGGTGCTCCAGGAACTCACGCGCGGCCGGGCCGAGCGGGGCTTCCCGCCGATTCAGCGCCACCAGGTCCAGACTCTCGCGAAGCGCCCAGCCAACGGGCTCGATTTCGCACAGGCGCCCAACTTCGATCGCGGGCGTGGCCAGGTGCTCTGGCAGGCCTCCCCAGCCGACCCCGGCCTCGATGAGGGCGCGCTTGCTCTCGTGGTCCGGCACCCGCCAGACGCGGAGGCTCGGCACGTCGCGCTCCGATCCGTCCGGACCGTGCACGACCAGCTGCAAGGCGTCCCCCACGCTCCGGCCGTCGATCGGCCCTGTCGCCAACGCGTGGCGAGGGGCGCAGACCGGCACGATCGGGATCCGTCCGATGGGGGTCGTAGAGAGGGCGTGCGCGGAGCCTCGGTCGAGCCCGATGCCCAGGTCGCTCTCCCCCTCGCTCACCCGGCGTTCGACTTCGTCCAGCACGGCCCGCTGCCACGTGATCTCCACGCCCGCGAAACCGACGGCGGTGTGACGGAGCGCTTCAGTCAGGACGGGCGTCGGCACGGAGACGTCCACGACCAGGCTGAGCTGCGGCTCGACCCCGTCGACCAACGATCGCGCGTGGGCCTGCAGACGGGAGACCTGCCCGTGCACCGATCGTGCGTCCGCCACGAGGGCGCGGCCGGCTGGCGTCAGGACGGGTACGCGCCCCGTGCGATCGAACAGCGTGACCTCGAGCAGGCGCTCCAGGTTCGCGATGGAGTAGCTCACCGCCGACTGCACCCGGCGGAGGCGTTTGGCCGCTTTCGAGAAGCTGCCTTCCTCCACGACGGCGAGGAAGACGCGGAGCTGGTCGAGCGTGACCGGGCTATCGAGGGCCGGCTCGCTCACACCCCGTCTTCGCCCTGCTCCTCGGGCATGTCGAGCCGGATCAGGGTCGCGCCCTCGTCGCCCGCGTGCGGGTGGCACGCGAAGCAGCTGAACCCTTCGCCGGTGGCCTCGTCGAAGTCCGGCGCCCCGAGCAACGTCTGCATCGCGGGGAGCACGTTCGAGAACATGAACCGTGTGCCCTCAGGGTAGGTGCGCACCATGGCGTGCTGCTCGGGCGTGCCGGTCGCAGGCAGGGCAGGCAACGAGAGGCTGGGCATCTCGAACTCGCCCTCGGCCGCGCCCGGGCCATGGCACGTCGCGCAGGAGAAGTCCGCGTACCGTTCGCTGTCGTATTCCTGGAACCGGGTCGCCATGCGAGGCAGGACCTCGGCCCCCATCCACGCCGCCTGATCGGCGTGCGCCATCTCCTCCCAAGGAGACGGAGGGCTGGGGAGCACATCGGCCTGCTCTCCGCCGGTCGTGCCCTCGGGGGGCGGCTCGTCCGCGGGTTCACCGCCTCCGCAACCGACCAACGCCAACGCCAACATCCAGCTCGCGGTCTTGCCCATGCTCGTCATCTTGTGGTCCTCCGTGCGCGAGGATACGTGGATGGGCGCCGCGCGGTGACAAAGTCGCGCGCCGAGTTGCTCTTGGCCGCAAGCCCGGGGACCCTCGGGCCGCGTGATCAAGTACATCGGAAGCAAGCGCCTCCTTCTCGACCCCATCGTGGCGGCGGTGCGCGGCTTTGGCGGCGTCGAGCATGCCGTCGACTTGTTCAGCGGCACCTCACGCGTCGGGCAAGCGCTCAAGCGCGCTGGCCTGCGCGTGACGGCGAACGATCATCTGGCCTACGCCGCCACCCTCGCGCGCTGCTACATCGCCGCCGATCGGGGTGCGTGGGAGCCGAAGGCCGCCCGACTCATCGCGGAGCTGGCTGAGGTCCCTCCCGTCGACGGGTATGTGACGCAGACATTCTGCCGTGACGCGCGCTTCTTTCAGCCCGACAACGGCATGCACATCGACGGCATCCGCGACGCCATCGCGGCGCGGGATCTGCCTCCGCTGCTCGAAGCCATCGCGCTGACCTCGCTCATGGAGGCCGCCGACCGTGTCGACTCCACGACCGGCGTCCAGATGGCGTACCTCAAGAAGTGGGCGCGCCGCAGCCACAACGCGTTGGCCCTGCGCGTGCCGGTGCTGACAGACGGGCCCGGGGATGCGCTGCACCTCGAGGCGGAGGAGGCGGCCGAGGTGACGGCTGACGTCGCCTATCTCGACCCGCCGTACAACCAGCACAGCTACATGGGCAACTACCACATCTGGGAAACCCTGGTGCTGTGGGACGCGCCCGAGCACTACGGCGTGGCCAAGAAGCGCGTGCACTGCAAGACCTACAAGAACCCGTTCAACAGCCGCGTCCGCATCGCGGAGGCGTTCGCGCGGGTGATCCGACGCGTGAAGGCACCGAATCTCGTCGTCAGCTTCAGCGACGAGGGGAACCTGAGCCGGGAGGCGCTCGTCGAGATGCTCTCGGCGCGCGGCCACGTCCGAGTCGTCAGTGCCGCACACAAACGCTACGTCGGCGCGCAGATCGGCATCTTCAGCCCAAAGGGTGAGAAGGTCGGCAAAGTCAGCCACCTGAAGAACCGAGAGATGTTGTTCCTCGTCTCGCCCGATCGCACGGCCGTGGAGGCCTCCGAGCAAGCCGCGCTCGCGGCGCTGGGTGGCTCCGCGCGGCTGAGCCTCTCGCCGCGTCAGTAGGGGTTCGGGCCCACGCCGGCGGCGGCGCGTTCCCGCTCTCGCGCTTGGGCCCTTCGGCGCTCCCGACGGCGTCGCCGCAGCACCGCGCGACGTCGTCGCTGCGCGCGCGTGAGCTCAGGCGGGGGCTCTGCCCCTTCGGCCTCTTCTTCCGCAGCCCCGTCCTCCGCAGCCCCGTCCTCCTCGGGCGACTCGACCGCGACGAGCTCGATCTCGAGGGTCTCCGGGCTGTCTCGGTCGAGCGTCTGAGCCCACGGTTCGAAGCCCTCCATCGTCACGGCGACGTCGCGCGGCCCTTCGGTGATGACGACCTCCACGCCGGAGAGGGGTTCCCCGTCCACCGTCACCGCGGCGCCCTCGGGGAGGCCGCTCAGCGTCATGGTGAGCGGCGCGAGCGGCTCCTCCGCGACAGGCTCCGGCTCGGGGTCGGGTTCCTCGGGGGGGAGCTCGGGGGTCGCGACTTCCTCCGGCTCGGGTTCCGGCTCGGCGGCGATCTCCGCGACCTCGGCCGTCGAGCTGCTCGCCTCGTTGCTGTCCCCGCTCGCGAACCAGACGAGGCCGACCACCGCGGCCGCGGCGACGGCGGCGCCCACGCCGATCCACATCCAGGGCGGGGATGCGCCCGGCAACACGACGTCATCGTCGGCCGCGCCGAGTGTGCTCGCCATGGCGGGCGGCGCCGACGCGAGGAGGTCGGGCTCGACGTCGCTACCGGCCGCCTCAGCCGGCGGAAGTCGGGCTTTCGCTTCGTCCTTCTTGCCGCCCGCGCCGCCCGCCTCGCTCCGGTTTGGCGCGGGAGATGCCACCGCGTCGGTTGTTCCCGAGTCGCTGCTCTCGGCGTCGCCATCGGTCGCGTCGGCGTCGCCTGCATCGCAGACGGCCGCGCTGTTCTCTTCGTCTTCGTCGGTCGCGCTGCCGTCTTGGGCGGAACGGTCGTCGGCGTTGCCGTCTGTTGTGTCGCCGACGCTCGCGACACCGTCCTTGGCGTCGCCATCGGTCGCGTCGCTGTCGTTCGCGTCGCTGGCCTCGGCGTCGCTGTCGTTCGCGTCGCTGGGCTCGGCGTCGCTGTCGAACGCGCTGGCCTCGGCGTCGCTGTCGGTTGCGTCGCTGTCCCCGGTGTCGCTGTCGTTCGCGTCGGTGTCTTCGGTGCCGCTCTGCTTGTCTTCGGTGCCGCTCTGCTCGGCGCCGCTCTGCTCGGCGTCGGTAGACGGAGTGGCCTCGCCTTTCGGCTTCTTGGCGGTGGCTTCCCCCAGATCGACCTCGAGGTCGTCGAGCATCGCGTCGAGCTCCTCGTCCGGCCCATCGGGCTGGTCGTCGGGCTGGGGCGCCGACGCCGACGGGGACTTGGCGGTGACGGAGCGCGGGGTTGGGGGAGGGGGAGGCGCCTTTGCTTTCACGCGCGCGGGCGCCTCGTTCTCCGAGATCATCAGCAACCCGGAGAGTTCATCAAACACCTCGCCCTCGTCCGGTACCGGATTCGCGGGAGGACCGCCCGTCTCTTCCGGCGGGCTGACGTTCGACTCTTCCGGCGGGTTGGGGGCCGTGGGTGCGACGGCCGGCGCAAAGCCAATGACGGTGCTCCTCCGCGGACGTCGCCGCGGCCGTCCGGGCGTTCTAGCCTGCGACTTCGGCGCGCCCGGGGGGCTCACCTTGACGCTCGGTTTGGCGCTGGAGGGACGTGTCGCCGCGGGGATCGCGCGCGCCTCTTCGGGGCGGGTTCGCGCTTCGGAGAGCGCTTCGTCGGAGTCGTCGGGCGCCATCGAGCGCTCGCCCACGACGACGTCGAGCTCCCGCGCGGCGCGCGTCATGATGACCGACGCGCGGAGCTTCGTCACGAACGCGGCCCCGTCCTTGAACCGGTCCGCGGGGTCGCGCGCCAGCGCCCGGTCGAGGACCGAGGCGAGCTCGGTTCCGGCGAGCTCCGGTCGCAACGCCCCGACGCGGGGGACATGCAACCGCGCCGCCGCGTCGCGCACCGCCTCGGCGGTCTCGCCCCGGAAGGGTGGACGCCCTGTGATCCAGTCGAACAACAAGCCAGCGGTCGAGAAGAGGTCGGCGCTCGCGCCGCTGCGAGGCGAGTCCCCCGTTTGCTCTGGCGCGAGGTAACCGAGGCTCCTCAGGTGGGTGGGCGAAGTCATCTCGTCATGACCTTCGCGCACGGCGGTGCGGTTGAGGCCCAGCCCAATGAGTCGCGGCGACACGCGTCCGCGCTGCTCGAGGATCAGCACGTTGCCAGGGCTGATGTCGCCGTGCGTGAGCCCGGTGGCGCCGAGCTTGGAGACCGAACCCAGGAGGTCGACGAGGATGCGGACGGCGGCCGCCACCTTGATCGCGGGCCCGCTCTGCATGTGGTCCGCGAGGCTCGAGGCGTCGGCGTGGAACTCGCTGGCCAGGTAGGGAAGTCCGTCGGTTCCGTGGCCGGCCGCCAGGACCCTCGAGAGGGTCGGCGCGCGGAGGCCCACGATGCCGCCCTCGATCAGGGCCTCGAACCGCTCCCGCACGCGGGCGGGGGCGCTTTCGTTCAGAACCGTGACGACGACCGTGCGGCGGAGCTTGGCGTCACGCGCAGACCACACGGTGCCGTAGGTCGACTCGCCAAGAGGGACT
>JBGCFC010000251.1:0-4397 GCA_045106715.1 Sandaracinaceae bacterium | reverse complement strand
GGGCCCCGGGGACCTTCTGGGTCTCGAGCAAGACCACGGTGGCGTCGCTGAACATCGCGCGGGCCAGGTTGCAGTTGGCCGGCTCGTTGTCGAAGAAGGCGACCATGTCCCCCACGCGCGACAGCGACGGCAGCGCCCCCCGCTTGAAGGCCTCGTCGCTCATGTTCGGGTCCGGCTTGAGGATGACCTCCGTGCCGGCGACCGCGATGGGGAAGCCCTCGTCGCGCAGCTTGGCGACAGTGCCGACGAGCATGCCGGGGATGTCGCGCCCGGTGAGGTACACGATGACGGCGCCCATCTCGTAGCAGGTCCGCACGAACTCGGGGGCGCCGACGAGGGTACGATCGCACGCGATGTACTCGTCGGTGAAGAAGCGCTCGCGCCAGAAGCTGCTGATCGCCTTCACGTCGTCCGCCCGGTAGATCCCGCAGGTCTTGAGGGTGTCCGTCAGCAGATAGTCGATCTGCTCTTCGGCCAGACTGGACAACGCGTCAGCGAGCGCAGGATCGCTTGCCGCCACGGTGTCGCGATACTCCATGAGGATCTCGAACGTGCGGGGGCGGTTGTCGAACAGGGTGGCGTCCAGGTCGAAGACCACGACGGGGCTGCCTGAGGCCTGCCAGGTCTCGAGCGCGTCGAGCACGCTGCCGAGGACGTCGAGCTGGTGTGGAAGGGGCGGAGGTCGCACGGGCCGAGCATATCGACTCCCCTCTGAAAGCCAAGAGTCTCAACGACTTGTCACGCTCGCATTGAGGGTCCCTCACCCCACGGTGGGATTGCGTCGGGAGCCGATCGTTCCTATTGTCGCATCCTGACCGGAGCCGGGAGGGGCGCGGTCGGAACCCTTTGCTTGGGAGACTTCCGCCAACCGGCCCTCAGCGGACGCCCGCGCGACCGTTCACGGGGTAACGGCGCCCTGAACGGCCGCGTACCCGTCGGCATCAGTGAGAGAGCCCCCTCTTTTCGAGCCCGATCTTCGATGAACGACGACCCCCAATCCAGCGCCGACCCCAACGAGGGCGATCCGAGCCGAGGCAAGCTCGAGCGCGCCCGCTGGGCCGTGGCGACGGTGCCGCCAGTGCGGAGTCGCGGGGTGTTGGTCGTGGAGGACGATCCCGACCTGCAGTGGAAGCTGGCCCGCATGCTCACCGTGCGCGGCAACCGCGTCGTCGGCACCAGCTCGGCGGAGGCCGCGCTCGAGCTGATTCGGCAGTGGCCCGTGGATCTCGTGCTCGTCGACGACACGCTTCCAGGCATGAGCGGGACCGAGCTCGTGCGCGTTCTGGCCGAGGAGCACCCGAACACCCCCGTGGTCCTGATGGCGAGCGCCAACGCCCGCCCGCTGACCGAGACGCTCACCGACGTCGTGGCCATCGTGAGCAAGCCGTTCCGCCTCGAATCCCTGGTCGACCTCCTCCGGTCGTTCCCCAAGGGCGAGCCCGAGCTCGCGCCCGCCGAGTAGCGCGCCCCCTTCAGGAGCATCCGATGGCTGTCGCCCGTGGTTTGTTGCGCCGCCAACCGGCACGTCTGCGGGTGGCCGTGCCGGCGGCTTTGTTCTTCGCGTGGCTGGTCGCCGCTGTCGCGTTTGGCCAAGTACGGAGCCCCGACACGCGGCTCATCGGGGTCGAAGAGATCACCCCTGGCATGCGCGGCTACGGCCTGACCGTCTTTCGCGGCACCCAGCCCACACGGTTCGACGTCGAGGTGATCGACGTCTTGCACCAGTTTCGTCCGGACCAAGATCTGATTCTGGTCCGCACGGACCACCCGATCCTCGACTCCGCGCACGTCGTCGGGGGGATGAGCGGCAGCCCCATCTACTTCGACGGGCGCCTCGCCGGGGCCTACGCGTACGGATGGCCCTTCAGCAACGACCCGGTCGCCGGCGTCACGCCCATCCGCAACATGCTCACCGAGATGCGGCGCGGCATCACGCCCTCGCTCTTCCCCGGCGCGCGGCCCCTCGGCGCACCCACCCCGGTCGCGGCCCGCACCGGAGGCCTCGCCGGCCTGCCGCCCTACCTTGGGGAGGAACCCGCCCACGCGGCGACGGCGCTGGCCGCGCACGGGCGTCGGCTGGGCATCGATCCCACGGGGCCGCGGAACAGCTCCACGCTGGAGCCCGCCGCGACGCCGCTGATGATCGGCGGCATGACGGCAGACGTCATCGAGCAGCTGGGCGGCCAGCTCGAGCGGTTCGGGCTCACCGCGCTCCAGGCCGGCGGCGCAGGACCGGCGACGCCTCCCGCGAGCGCCCCCACCCAGTACACGGACGGCGGTGCCATCGGCGTGCAGCTGGTGCGGGGGGACATCGCGGCCACCGCGGTCGGGACCGTGACCCACGTGGACGGGAACCGCTTGGCGGCGTTCGGCCACCCGATGATCAACGCTGGGCAGACCGGCCTCCCGACCTCCATCGCCCGCGTCCTCCACATCCTCTCGAGCTCTCAACGCTCGTTCAAGATCAGCGAGCCGGTCCGGCCCCTCGGCACGCTCGTGCACGACCGGCAGTCCGCGATCGTCGTGCACACCGATCTGGAGGCCGCCGGCGTCGATGTCGTCGTCCGGGTGCACGGCGTCGAGGGTGCGCCCCGCACCGAGTGGCGCTTCACGGTCGCGAGCCACCGCGTCTTGACGCCGTTGCTGCTCGCCAGCTCGCTGCTCAACGCCGTTCAGGCGACCGCATCCGACAACGCGCCCACCATGGTGCAGGCGACGAGCCGCCTCTGGGTGGAGGGCCGGAGCGCACCCGAAGAGGTCACGGATACGGCGGTCTCGCTCGCGGGCGCGAACGCACCGACGCTCGCGCGGCTGCGGCTGTACTCGTTGCTCGAAGCCGCCTACGGGAACCCCTTCGAGCCGTCCCGCGCCACCCGCGTAGAGGTGGACCTGCATCTGCGGTTCGGCCGGGAGACCCGCCGCATCATCGACGCGAGCGTGGCGTCCCGGGAAGTGGACCCGGGCGAGATGGTCACCGTGCGCGTCGTCAGCCGCGGCTGGGACCAAGAGGAGCGAGTCGAGGCGGTGGAGGTCGCGATCCCCGAAGAGCTCGCGGGCGAGACCGTCGAGCTCCGGGTCGAGGGGGGCAGCGCGGTGCGCCCGCAGACACCACAGCCTCGGAGCCTCGAGGACCTCTTCGCCGCGGTGCAGCTCCGCTATCCGTCGACCTCGATCGTCGTATCGGTGGCGACTCCGGCCCGCGGCCTGCGCTTCCCCGGGCACGTCGCCCGCCATCTGCCGGCGTCCGCTTTGGACGCCCTTCAGCTCACCAACGACGGCGACCGAAACCGCCCGTTCGTCACCTGGGAGCGGCACGAACGACCTGGAGACTTGGTCGTCTCCGGCGTCGCGCGCCTCCAGGTGCAGGTCAGGAGTACCCCTCGGCCGTGACCCGCACTCGCACGCTGCTCGCCCTGTCGGGCCTCACCACTCTTGTCGCGCTGTTCGCGGTGGGCACCGCCGACGCGGTGTCGACCGAACGCTTCGTGCTCGACGACGCCGACGCGCTCGCGGCCGGGGAGCTGATCCGCACGACGGTGCACTCCGATGGCCGGGTCACGCTCGGGGTGGAGCTGCGCCGCTTGCCGATGCCGGACGATGTCCCACTGATCTATGCGACGGCCACGGCGCCCGACGGCACGGTATTTCTGGGCACGGGCAACGACGGCAAGATCTACCGGCTCCGCGGTGAATCGATCGAGGAGCACGCAGAGACGGGGCAGCTCCTCGTCTCGTCGCTGGCGGTGGGGGACGGCGGCGTGCTCTACGCCGGCACCGTGCCCGAGGGGCGCATCTACCGCGTCGCGTCGGATGGCGCGGTCACCGAGATCGCCCGGCCGGACGGCGTGGAGCACGTGTGGGACCTCGCCTGGGACAGCCGCCGCAACACCCTGTTTGCGGCCACCGGACCGGACGGCAAGGTCTTCGCCATCGACGCGCAGGGCAACGCCTCGCTCTACTGGGACAGCCCCGCGAGCCACGTGATGAGCCTCGCGCTCGACACCGACGGGACGCTCTACGCGGGCACCAGCGACGACGCCATCGTCGTCCGGCTCACCGGCCCTGGCCGGGCCGAGGTGGTCCACGACTTCCCCGGCAACGAAGTCACCGCGCTGGATGTGAGGGACGGAGTGCTCGCCGTCGGCGCCAACGAGTTCCCCGACCCGCCGAATGTCACCCGGGCCCACAGCAAGCAGCGGAGCGCGACGGGGGGCCGGGCGCCTCGGCCCCGTGCTGGCAAGGGACGGCTCTTCCGGGTCGGCGCCGACGGACGCACGGAGCGCCTCTGGGCACAGGACAGCGGGCACGTGACGAGCGTGCAGGTCATGGACGACGGAACGCTCTACGGAGGGCTGGGGGCCAAAGGCCGCATCGTGCGGGTCAACCCCGACCGCTCC
>JBGCFC010000250.1:0-11274 GCA_045106715.1 Sandaracinaceae bacterium | reverse complement strand
GTTCGAGCACGGGGACCTTGCCGGCCGGGTTTAGCCGGCGGAGCCGGAGCAAGGTCTCGGTCGGAGGCACCTCGCGGGTCTCGAACCCCCGCCGCTTGAGGTGGAGGATCCGCCGAACCTTGTCGCAGAACGGGGAGACCTCGAACTGATGAAGCACGAGCGGCACGCCCTCAGTCTGCCTCGAACGGGCCGTGCTGCGAACCTCCCTTCGCGATTTCCGGGAAGCGCGCTACGCACCTCCGCGAAAACCACTTCGCAGCTCACTCTCCGAACGTCACCCGTCCGAAGCGGTCTGGGACATGGAAATCGCCCACCATGGGGGGCGACCATCCGACGCCGCGGGCGCCATCTTCCCGCACGTCCAGCACGTACAGCGCCACCCGCCACGTATCGCCGGGGCGCGGGCGCGACGACGGGGTCGCGCCAGCCTGAAACGCCCCCCAGGGGATCGCCATCTCGGCGGTGTAGCCCTCGTCGGCCTCGCCGTCGTTGACCGTGCCGCGCACCACCGTGGCCCCCACGAGTCCACTGTCCCAGTCGACGTGGCCAAACGGCTGGGGCACCCGGCGCGCGTCGTACCGGGTGTCGAACACCTGCTCGGTTGGAGAGAGCTGGAGCTCGAAGTAGTTCCGTCCGTCTCCGTCGGGGTCGATCATGATCTCGACCGTGTCCTGCTCCCAGAGATGAGGGTCGTCACCAGTGAGGGTGCAGCGGAGGAAAGGGTCCTCGACTTCGAAGGCGACGTAGAGCGCGTCGTCGTCCCAGGCGAGCCGCGCGGTGGTGCGGGGGTCGCCGGGGGCGCCGTCCATGGTGCGCACGAAGACCTCGGTTTCGGGCGCGCTCGACCATGCGGCGTCGTCCAGTCGGCCGTCGAGGGTCGGGGCTGACACCCGCGGCGCCGTGTAGTCGGGGATGTCCGTTCGCGGCGCGCCGCAGGTGCAACCGCTCATCCACACGCACGCCGCAAGCAGCACGGCGCCAACGCGGCTCACGGGAACGCCGCCCGGAGGAGCGGGTCCATCGAGCAGATGCGCTGCTCGGCCATGAGCACACACGCGCAGGTGATGCTCGCCTCGGTCAGCAGCTCTTCTCCGCGAAACACCCGGTACTCGAAGACCAGCTTGGCGCGATTGCAGGTGCTGACCCAGGTCTCGAGCTCGAGAAGGTCGTCGAAGCGAGCCGGGCGTCGGTAGCGCGCGCGCACTTCGACGACGGGGATGCCCTTGCCGACCTCCTCCTCGAAGCGACGGTAGTTCACTCCGCGCTCGCGGAGCAGCTCCACGCGGGCCTGCTCCATGAAACGCAAGTAGGCGGCGTGATGGACCACGCCGCCTTGGTCGGTGTCCTGGTACTGGACCCGGACCCGATATCGAAACCGCTCGCTCATCGCGAGACGCGCGTTACTCGGCCGCGTCAGCGGGGAGCTTGGTGCGGACGAGCTCGTAGACCCGCGTGAAGTTGGTCATCTGCTGGAGCTCGTCTTCCGGAATGGAGAGCTTGTACGTGCGCTCCACCTCCGCGACGATCTCGATGGCCATCATCGAGTCGATCCCAAGATCCTCGAACGGCGTGTCGTCCGGGACTTCATCAACTTCGCTGACCTCCGCGATGATCTCGCGGAGCTTGTCTTTCAGTGCCTGGTCCGACATGTCTCGCCGCTCCCTACTGCTCGCCCTAGCTTCAACGCCTCACCAGCTGCCCGAACGCACGGCCCGTGCCGATGGTACGGCCAACGACCCCTCGAGGTTCAGTCAGCTCATTCGGTTCTCGACGAGCTCGAGAAGCTGGCCGACTGTCTGGATTCCGACGAGCTGCTCGTCGGGGATCTGCACACCGAGCTCCCGCTCCATCGCGCCCACGAGCTCGAGGGTGCTGAGGGAGTCGAGGCCGAGCTCCTGAATGTTCGACTCCTCGGAGACGCCGGTGAAGTCCTTCTCGGCGATCTCGGTCGCCATCCGCTGGAACATTTCGAAGAGTTCCGACCGCTGCATGTTCGCTCCCGCTGCTCCGGCCCGTTGGGCCATGGCCCGCGAAAGTGCGGGCCGCGTTGATTTCTGAGGTCCAGGGCCCGCCGCTGCGGGCCGAATCTACTCTGCGGATCTGCGCCGGTAAAGCGAAGGGCCGCGCCTCGGACAGGCTCACGGATGCGCCGTGAGCTCCCCTCTTTCGAAGAGGATCGACGTCTTGCGGCGCTGGTGTTTGCCGCTCGAGGTCTTGGGCAAGGTGCCCACAGGCGAGATGACCACTTCGGCCACCTGCAGCCCGAACTCCGCGAAGATGGTCCGAGCGATCTCTTGCCGCAACCGCTCGGCGTCGGCGCGGTTCGCTTCGGCCATCATGATGAGCTGCTCGGTGCCATCTCGGACGACGCTGAATGCACAAACGTTGCCACGCCGCACTCCGTCGAGTTCACCCACCGCCCACTCGAGGTCCTGCGGGTAGTGGTTGGCGCCGTTGATGATGATCAGGTCCTTGATCCGGCCGCAGACGTAGAGTTCGCCGCCGACCGTGTACCCGAGGTCACCCGTGTGAAGCCATCCGTCACGGATCGCGCCCGCGGTGGCCTCTTCGTTCCGGAAGTAGCCGGACGTGACGCTCGGCCCCCGGATGATGACTTCGCCGACGCGTCGCTCCGGCAGCGAGCCGCCCGCGTCGTCCACGACATCCAGCTCATGCTCCGGGAACGGGACACCGCAGCCGACGACCTCGAGCGCGTCGGCGCCCGCCGACGGCTTGGCGATCCCGTCCCGCATCGCGACCGGATCGATCCGGTCGACCCGCATCGCCGCGTCGCGCGGATGGAACGTCACCGCGAGGCAGCTCTCCGCCATCCCGTAGCTGGGAAGCAGGGCCTTCTCATCGAACCCCGCCGCCGAGAACCGCTCCGCGAACGCCTGCAGCGTCTTGGCGCGGATGGGCTCCGCACCGCATCCGGCCACCCGCAGCGAGCTCAGGTCCAGGCTCGCCAGGTCCTTGTCGCGCACGCGCTTGGTCACCAGCTGGTAGGCGAAGTTGGGCGCGTAGGTGATGGTGCCGCGGTGCTTGCTGATCAGCTCGAGCCACTTGCGCGGCATGCGCGCGAAGTGCGCGGTGGGCATCAGGACCACGGGCAGATCCACGATGAGCGTGCCCAGCACAAACCCGATCAACCCCATGTCGTGGAACAGCGGGAGCCAGCTCACGCCGACGTCCTCGGGGGTACGGTTCAGGCCCGCCGGGCCGAGGAACGCCGTCGCGTTCGCCACCAAGTTCCGGTGGCTGACCTGCACGCCCTTCGGCTTGTTGGTGGAGCCGCTCGTGAACTGGAGGAAACAGAGGTCATCCGGGTTGACGTGCGGGCGCTCGAACGGCGGCGGGTCCCCGTCGAACGCCGACTCGGAGAACAGGACGACGCGGCCGTCCATCTCCGGGCGAGCGGCGAGCTTCTCGACGACCTCGCGGTTCATCTCCATCGCCACGAGCGCGCGGACATCCGCCGCCTCGACGATGTGCGCCAGGATGTCGACGTAGGCGTCGATGGCCTTGAACGTCGCCTGCGGGTACATCGGCACCGGCACGAAGCCGCCCACCGACGCGCCGAGGAAGGTCAGCACGAACTCGTGGTTCTCGGGCAGCAGCAGCGCCACCCGATCCCCGGGCCGCACACCGGCCGCCCCGAGGAAGGCCGCGCGGCGCTCCGCCTCAGACCGCATCGCGTGGTAGGGGAAGTACCGCTCCTGACGGTCCAGGCCGTGGAAGGTGAAGCCCCGCGCATCCCCGTCAGGGAGGCGATAGAGGGCTTCTACCAGCGTGGCGGGGCTCGACATGGGCGCGCCGTATCTATGGGGTGGGCCGGGACCTGTCAAGCGCGGCCATTTCCGGCCGAGTGGCCTGATTTGGCGCACTTGGCGGATCGGCGGGGCCTGCCTTGGCGGTCCCGCACGCCGCGAGCTATAGGCACCGCCGAATGGGTCGCGTCTTCATTACCGGCATGGGAGTGGTCAGCTCGTTGGGCTTTGGCCGGCAAGCGTACTGGGACGCGCTCATCGAGGGCCGGTCCGGCATCAGCGAGGTCTCGCTCTTCGATACCAGCAACCTCCCTCGCCACCTCGGCGGCGAGGTGCGGGGCTTCCACGCCACCGACTTCATGAGCCCGGGCGAGGCCCGACGGATGGGCCGCGCGTCGGCGTTCTGTCTGGCCGCGGCACGCATGGCGGCCGAAGACGCGGGGCTGGCCCCGGAGGCGCTCTCCGGCGAGCGCACGGCGGTCATCGCCGGCACGACCATGGGCGAAGCCAACGTGCTCGGGGAGCTGCACGGCTCTTGGATCCACGACGGCGAGGTGCGCAACGCCAGCCTGCCGCGGTACGGGACGACACTGCTGCCCATTCACGTGGCGCGCGCGTTCGGCGCCTCGGGCATGGTGCAGACGCTCCCGGCTGCGTGCGCGGCCGGCAACTACGCCATCGGGTTCGCCGCCGACCAAATCCGCAGCGGACGCGCCGACGTGGCGATCACCGGTGCGGTCGAGATCATCGAGAAGCTCGAGTACTGCGGCTTCGTGCGCCTCGGCGCGATGAGCCCGGACCGCTGCCAGCCCTTCGACCAGAACCGCAAGGGCCTCATCCTCGGCGAGGGCTCCACGATGATGATCCTCGAGTCGGAGGAGCAGGTCGTGCGTCGTGGCGCGACCCCACTCGCCGAGGTCGGCGGCTACGGGTTGGCCTGCGACGCACACCACATCACGCGCCCGCATCCCGAGGGCGAGGGCTCGATCAGCGCGATGCGCCAGGCCATCGAGTCGAGTGGGCTCACCATCGACGACATCGACCACATCAACGCGCACGGCACGGGCACGGCGGCCAACGACGCGATCGAGGCCAAGGTCATTCGCGAGATCTTCGGCGAGCGCGACATCCCCGTGACCTCCATCAAGGGGATGATCGGCCACTGCATGGGCGCCTCGAGCGCGATGGAGTCGGTCGCGTGCGTGATGTCCCTCCGGACCGGCATCATCCCGCCCACGATGAACTACGAGACGCCGGACCCGAGCTGCCCGGTGTCGGTCGTCGCGAACAAGCGGGGGACGGCCAAGATGGATGTCGTGCTCAACAACGCGCTGGCCTTCGGCGGCTACGACGCGGTGGTGTGTTTCGCCAACCCCGGGCGGCTCCCTGAAGGCACCGGCGAGGCGCGGGCGTGAAGCCGCTGGCGGTGACCGGAGTCGGCGCCGTGACCCCGGTGGGGCTCGGCATCGAAGCCCTCGAGCGTGCGTTCCGGGACGTCGACGTCGCCGCGGTTCGCGCCTTCGCGGGGGAGCCGACCGTGCTCTCGCCAGACAAGTTCCCCGAGGCGCACACGGCCGAGGTGTGGGGCTTCGACGCCAAGGAGCAGCTCGGCCCAAAGGGCCATCGGAACTTCGACCGGCTCACCAAGTACCTGATCGTCGCGGCCAAGGACGCCCTCGAGGATGCCGGCGCCAAGGCGAACCGCGAGTGGATCGGCGCGCTCAAGCCAGAGCAGGTCGGCATCTGCAGTTCGACCGCATACGGGTCGCTGGACTCCATCACGGAGCTCAACCTCGTCGCGGAGCTCGAGGACCCTCGGTACATCAACCCGGCCCGCTTTCCCAACACGGTCATCAACGCCGCCGCCGGCTACGTGAGCATCTGGGAAGATCTGCGCGCACCCAACGCGACCATCGTGGACGGAAACTGCGGTGCCATCGACGCGGTGCTGAGCTGCGAAACCCACCTCGCGCACCGCCGGGCGGACGCGTTCTTGGTCGGCGGCGGCGACGTACTCACGGAGCCGCTCTATCTCGCGTTCCGCAGGCTCGGCGCCATCGCGGCCGGTGACGCGCGCTGGGCCCCGGGAGAAGAGACGAGCCAAGGACTGCATCTGGGTGAATGCGCGGCCTACCTCATGGTCGAGCGGGTGGCGGACGCGGCGGCGCGCGGGGCGCGGGTGCGGGCTCACATCGCGGGGTACGGTACCGCGTTCGACGCGCCCAAGCTGGAGGCCCGCCTCCTTCACGTCTCGAGCGCGGCCATCGCGCGGGCGATCCGAGGCGCGCTCAACGACGCGGGCATGAGCAGGGACGACATCGACGTGGTGGCCTCGAGCCTCGGGGGCTTGCGTCCCTTCGACCGCGCCGAACTCGAAGGCATCGAAGCCGCGCTGGGCGACGTCGCCGTGGCCGCCCCGAAGGCCATCTGGGGAGAGGGTTTCTCGGGCTCCGCTGCGCTGAGCATGGCATCGGCGGTGACCTGGCTCGAGGGCGCGACGCCCGGACCGCTCGTCCGGGGTGAGGTCGAGGCCGTACACGGTGTGGTCGTGCTGGCCGTCGGCTACTACGGCAACGTCTCGGCCACGGTCCTGCGGCGGGCCTGATGGGCGGGCGCTGCGTCAGCCTCACTTTCTTGGCCGCGTTCCTACTGTCCGGGGGGGCCTGCGCCGACGACGCCTCCTTCGATGCGGGCGTCACGCCAGACACCGGCGCACGCGACGCGGGCTCCGCGCCGGACGCCTTCACGCCGCACGACGCCTCTGACGCGACGATCGACGCCGCCGCGATCGACGCCGGCGGCGAGGCGGACGGCAATGTCCCTGACGCCGGCCCGGTCCCTTCCCGATGCGCCGTGGAAGGCGGCGCGCTCCGGTGCGCGCGACGCACCGAGACGTTGTTCACGGGCTTCACGGGCCTCGTCCCGCGCGAAGTGCACTGGCAGGTCCCGCTGGGAGAACCGCCGGCGGACGGCTGGCCCGTGGTGTTCGTGTTCCAGGGTTCTCTGTTCACCGCGGAGCTCTTCTGGCTCGCGTTCGACACCGACGCCTTCGGCTATTGGAACCAAGTCCGGCTCATCCAGGCGCTCTTGGACGGCGGCTTCGCCGTCCTGACGCCCGAGGCCAAGGTCGGCGGCGCTACCGCCTGGGACACCAACATCCCACCCGCTTCCGTGGCGTGGGAGAGTTCCGCCGATCACCGATTCATGCTCGACTTGTTCGACGCCATCGAGGAGGGGCGCTTCGGCCCACTCGACCCGAATCGCTGGTACGCCACCGGGATCTCCAGCGGGGGATACATGACGAGTCGCATGGACGAGGCGTACCGCTCCCGCTTCCGCGCGTTGGCGATCCACAGCGCCTCGTACGCGACGTGCGCGGGCGCCGTCTGTGCCGTGCCCGACTCTGTCGACGCCGCGCACCTGCCGACCCTGTTCCTCCACGGCACGGCCGACCTAGTCGTGCCGGCGTCGACGATGGAGCTCTACCGAGACCGCCTGGACGCCCTCGGGGTCGAGACGCAGACGCTCACCGAGCCCGTGGGGCACGCCTGGCTCGACGCGGCCCCGGACGCGATCGCCGCCTGGTTCCGGGTGCGCTGAATTCCATGGGCCGCCGATGACCGGTGCGAACCACGACCGAACGGCTCCGCCGCAAAACCCGCAAAAGCCGCACAGCCGGAGCGCCCCGATGACCGATTCGGGGTCCGCCGACTGGCCAACCGGGGCGATTCCGCCTAGCTTGCGCGCGCTGTTATGAGCTGGATTCAAGACAAGGCGTACGCCGAGCTGGCCCGCATCCGCGAGGCCAAAGAGAAGCAGGTCTATCCGTATTTCCGGCCGTTCGAGTCCGGCGGGCTGCACACCACCATCGGCGGCCAGCCGATCGTGAACTGGAGTAGCAACGACTACCTCGGGCTGACGAACCACCCGAAGGTCAAGGAGGCGTCGCTCGCCGCGGTCGAGAAGTACGCGTGCGGGCTCTCGAGCTCCCGCGTGCAGGCCACGACCACCGCCCACGTCGAGCTCGAGGAGCGCCTGGCGGCCTGGTACGGCTACGAGTCCGCGCTCGTGTTCACCACCGGCTACCAGGCGATGGTGGGCGCCATCATGGCGTTCGCCGACAAGGACACGACGCTCATCCTCGATAGCTACGCGCACGCGTGCATCCTGGACGGCACGTTCCTCGCCGCCGGCACCCCCACGCAGCAGTGCGAGGTGCGCTTCTTCAACCACAACTCGGTCCGCTCGCTCGAGCGCGTGTTGAAGTCCAAGGAGCGCAAGAACGCCATGGTGCTCATCGAGGGCATCTACTCCCTCGACGGCGACCGCGCGGTCCTGAAAGACATTGTCGAGGTCTGCGAGAAGTACGACGCGGTCCTCCTGCTCGACGACGCCCACGGCACCGGGACGCTCGGCAAGACCGGCAAGGGCATTCTGGAGGAGACGGGCCTCACCGAGCGCGTCCCGATGCTGATGAGCGCCTTCAGCAAGACCTTCGGCGGCATCGGCGGGGTGATCTGCGCCGACCGAGACGTCGTCGACCACATCAAGCACACCGCGCGCAGCTTCTTGTTCAGCGCGTCGCTCCCCGTCCCGGTCGTGGCCGCGGTCTCGACCGTGCTCACGATGCTCGAGGACAACGGCGAGGGGCTCCGCCAGGAGCTCGACGAGAAGGCCGAGTACTTCCGGAGCCGCCTGCTCGAGATCGGGTTCGACCTCGGCAAGAGCGACACGCACATCATGCCCGTCATGTGCGGCGACGAGCGCAAGGCGCTATTCATGCACGTCGCGCTGATGGAGAACGGCGTGATGATGGTGCCGATCACCTATCCCGGCGTGAAGAAGGGCCAGGAGCGTCTGCGCGTCAACGTCACCCGCGGCCACACCCGCGAGGACATGGACCAGGCGCTCGAGCTGCTCGAGATCTACGGCGACGCCTTCTTCGTGCTGAGCGGCGAAGACCTCGGTCCGATGGAAGAGGACTGAGCGGTCGTTCAGTCCGGGAGCCCAAACATCCGGTACCGAAAGACCTCGTCAAAGCCAGCCGTCTCGAGCACGGGCTGGGACGTGGCGACCCGTGCGTGGGTTGTCGCCAACGTCAGCCCCCGCGCACGCGCTGAGGCGACCCGCGCAGCGAGCAGCGCGCGGTAGGCCCCTCGACCGCGAAAGGCGGGCAGCACGACCGCATCCATCAGGTACGCGGACAGCCCCTTGTCGTGGTACGCGGCGACACCAACAGGCACCCCGTCGATCCAGGCCGTGAAACATGGGCGCTGCGGACCGAGCCGCGCCCGGGCGACATGGTGATCTGCGGCACCTCCCCACCCCTCCGCGAAGATCCGCGCCCAGGCGTGTTGAGACTCCGCGCCGTGAACCTCCGTCACGACGACGCCATTCGGAGGGCGGGTCTCGAGGCGCTCCAGAGCGGCGCACATGCCCGCGGCCCACCAGCTGACCATCCCCCGGCGCTCGAGCGCGCGCGTCAGCACGGGGAGCGGTGAAGAATCGGGGCCGAGGACCCACTTGAAACGCGCCTCGACCGCTGCGTACTGCGCGAACACGTCGTCGACCCGCGCCTCGACCTCGTCCTCTTCGAGACGGGCTTGCACCACCTCGTTGAGCCCCGCCGAGGCCCCCGGCGTGACCACCTGATACCAGCCGTCGCCTCGCACGATGCGTGCGTTCTCGGGAAGCACGTGGCTCCCCCGCGGCGCAGCCAGCACTTCGGCTCGTCGGAGCGTCTCAGTCCAGCGCATCCCCGGACTCCGCGGACTCGACCTCGGTCGACGTCTCTTCGGCCGGGGACGGCTCCTCCTGCGGCGAGTCATCGGCGGGCGGCGCCTCGAGGCGGTGGTGGCTGAGCGTCGTGAGCACCAGCTCGTAGCCGAACCAGCCGTTGTCCATCCGCACGGTCTCCGGGGGTACGTCACCGCCCAGCCCCGTGCCGTAGTCGACCGAGATGACGCCCTCGCGCCCTGGGCGCACGAAACGGCGCGTCATGAGCCGGCCGCCCTCCCAGCGCTCCGTCACCGTCTCCCCGTCGAGCTGCGCCTCGTGCTCGCCGTCCGGCATCGGCCCGGGCAACCCACGGAACCAAACACGCTGCACGTCGTGCAGCATGAACTCGGGCGGGAACGGGAGCTCACCCGGGAGCTGCGAGTCGAAGCTGACTTCGCCCCCTTCCTGCTGAAGCGTGAAGCCTCGGCCGCCGTGCGGGCCGAAGCCCACAAGCACGACGCTCGCGCCGCGACGCTGCAGCACCGCGCGAAACGACTGTTCTCCCTCCGGGTAGATCGTCTGCACTCGCTGCTCGAGCGCAAACGCGTCGCCGAGCACCGCCGGGGACCGAATCGCGCCGGCCTCGACGAGCGTGCCGGGATACTCCGGCGGCGGGCCGGGTGGCCGGGGAGGCGGTCCGCACGCCGCGAGGACCAGAGCGAACACAGCGGCGGTCGAACAGATACGCATCAAGCCTCGTCCTTCGCGAGCAGCAACCAGGCGGTCGGGGCGAGCAGCAGGCTCAGCAGCACGCCGACCCCGGTCACCAGCCCCAGCGCTCGGAGCGCCGGGTTTTCACTCATCGCCAGCAGCCCAAACGAGAGCACCGTCGAGGTGCACGCGATCAACAAGCTGACCACCGTCGGCGCCGCTCCCCCGGCGTGACCGCGGCTCTCGACCATAAACACCCCGTAGTCCACCCCCATACTCAAGACGAGCAGCAGCGCCACCAGGTGCATCAGGTTTGCCTCGTAGCCGAGCGTGACCAGGAGCCCGAGCGAGGTGGCGGCCGCGAGCACGGCCGGGAGGAACGCCGCGAGCGCGAGGCCGAGGCGTCGGTAGCGGGCCAGCACGATGAGAAACACCATCGCCAAGCCGATCGCGATCATCTCGAGGGTGCGCGTGCGAAAGCCCCCGTACGCGTCCGTGAGGAAGCGGCCGTTGTCGAAGAGCCGCACCCCCTCCACGTCCGCCAGGCGTGCCTCGAGCGCGCCCACGTCGGCGTCCTTCGTCAGCGTCACGAACGCCACCCGGCCGTCGTCGATGTCGACGCGGAAGCTGCGCACGAGCGAGCCGACGGGCGACGACGCGAGGTCCTCGTAGGTCAACGGCGCGGGGGGTTCCGCAGACATCTCCTCGACGAAGGGCGAGAACCCCGCCGCGACCAACCCCTCGGCTTCGAGCGCCGCGGGCAAGCGTTCCGCCACCGACGCGTCCTGCAACGCCGCGAAGCTGCGACGCTGCAGGTCGGCCGACCAGAGGAGCGCGTGGATGGAGCGGAAGCCGGAGACCTCGCCTGCGGCCTCCGCGTCCACCAGGTGCCGGTGCACCTCGTCGTTCCGCCGGAGCGCCTCCTCGTCGTCTTGCCCCCACGCGATCACGAAGCGACCGCCGTCCATCCGGCTGACCGCCGCCCGGACGTCGTCGTCCTCTTCGAGCAGCGCCGGGTCGAGCGTCTGCAGCGTGCGGATGTCGTCCACCCACTCGAGCTGCACCAGACCGATGACGC
>JBGCFC010000025.1:0-45713 GCA_045106715.1 Sandaracinaceae bacterium | reverse complement strand
CGAGGTCAAGATGGTGATGCCGGGTGACCGCGTGGAGATGAAGGTTCAGCTCATCACGCCGGTGGCCATGGAAAACCAGCAGCGTTTCGCCATCCGCGAGGGTGGTCGGACCGTGGGCGCTGGCGTCATCACCAAGATCACTGAGTAATCATGGCAACCAAGATTCGAATCCGCCTCAAGGCGTATGACCACCGGCTGCTCGACCAGAGCGCGTCGGAGATCGTGGATACGGCGAAGCGAACGGGGGCCAGCGTCGCCGGTCCCATCCCGCTTCCCACCCGCATCAGCAAGTTCACGGTTCTCCGCGGACCGCACGTGGACAAGAAGTCCCGCGAGCAGTTCGAGATCCGCACGCACAAGCGTCTCCTCGACATCCTCGAGCCCAACCAGCAGACCCTCGAGGCGCTGATGAAGCTCGACCTGTCGGCGGGCGTCGAGGTCGAAATCAAGAGTTGAACCTGGGCTACGCCCAGCGGAGTTACGAAATGGCCAAGGTTCCGGTCTACAACCTGGATCGCCAGGCAGTGGGTGAGGTCGACCTCGATGACGGCGTGTTCGCCGGTGAAGTCAACGAGGACCTCTTCTACGATGTGGTGAAGGCGCAGCTCGCGTCTCGTCGAAGTGGCACGCACAAGGTGAAGAACCGTGCGGAGATCAAAGCGACGTCCAAGAAGATGTACCGTCAGAAGGGCACTGGTCGTGCCCGTCACGGTGATGAAAAAGCGCCTCAGTTCCGAGGTGGAGGACGCGCGTTCGGCCCCAAGCCGCGCGACTACTCCTACCGCCCCACCCGCAAAATGCGGAAGGGTGCGCTTCGGAGCGCGTTGGCGCTGAAGCTCCAGGAGGGGCGTCTTCTGATCGTCGACAGCTTCGAGCTGGGCGAGATCAAGACGAAGCACCTCGCGGGCGTGCTCGGCAAGCTCGAGATCGGCAAGAGCTCGATCATCGTGGATGCCGTTGGCAACGAGAACTTGCGTCTCAGCGCCAAGAACCTCGCGAAGCACCAGTACCTCCCGCCTGAGGGTGTGAACGTCTACGACGTCCTC
The DNA here is from genome assembly GCA_045106715.1 of Sandaracinaceae bacterium. GTDB lineage: Bacteria > Myxococcota_A > Polyangia > Polyangiales > Sandaracinaceae. The sequence continues at coordinate 44,667 of JBGCFC010000025.1, read as the reverse complement.
CGGCACGAGCACCTGGTCCTCACCAAGAGCGCCGTCGAGGCCCTCACGGCCCGCTGCCAGTAGGACGAACGATGCAAGCCGAACACATCATTCGACGTCCGCTGATCCTGACCGAAAAGGGTCAGATCATGCGCGAGGACGAGAACAAGTACCTCTTCGAGGTGGATCTTCGCGCCAACAAGCGCCAGATCCGCGAAGCGGTCGAGACCCTCTTCGACGTGAGCGTCACCGACGTCAACACGCTGATCGTGCGTGGACGCATGCGTCGGATGGGTCGCGGCTACGCCAAGACCCGCAACTGGAAGAAAGCCATCGTCGAGGTCGCCGAGGGCGAGACGATCGAGTTCTTCGAGGAAGCCTGAACCATGCCCATCAAGAAGTTCAAGCCCACGTCGCCCGGGCGACGCACCTACGAGACGGCCGACTTCCGGCAGCTCGACAAGCGGGCTCCGGAGCGTTCGCTCATCGAGAGCAAGCGCTCGCGCGGCGGCCGCAACAACATGGGGCGGATCACGGTCCGTTTCCGTGGTGGCGGTCACAAGCGTCGCTACCGGATCATCGACTTCAAGCGGAACCGCATCGGCATCCCCGCGAAGGTCGACTCGATCCAGTACGACCCGAACCGCAGCGGCCGCATCGCCCTCCTGAAGTACGTCGATGGCGTCAAGAGCTACATCCTCGCTCCCGATGGCCTGAAGGCCGGGGACACCGTGATCAGCTCGCGCCACGCCGACATTCAGCCTGGCAACGCGATGCCGCTCCGCCACATCCCGACCGGCACGCTCATCCACGCGATCGAGCTCAAGATCGGCAAGGGCGCGCAGCTCGTGCGCTCGGCGGGCACCTCGGCCCAGCTCATGGCCAAGGACGGCGCATACGCGCAGGTTCGGCTGCCCTCGGGCGAGGTCCGGATGATCCACCTCAACTGCCGGGCCACCATCGGTCAGGTCAGCAACCCGCAGCACGCTCGTGTGAGCCACGGCAAGGCCGGGCGCACCCGCTGGCTTGGGCGCCGCCCGCACAACCGTGGCGTCACCATGAACCCGGTCGACCACCCGATGGGTGGTGGTGAGGGTCGTACCAGCGGTGGCCGTCACCCTTGCTCGCCTTGGGGTCAGCTCGCGAAGGGCAAGAAGACCCGTCGCAACAAGACCAGCGACAAGTTCATCGTCCGCAAGCGCGGTAGGAAGTAGGAAGAGATGGCGCGTTCCCTCAAAAAGGGCCCCTTCATCGACGATCACCTGATGAAGCACGTGGCTTCTGCGCAGGCGAGCGGCGACCGCCGGGTCATCAAGACCTGGTCCCGTCGCTCCACCATCACGCCCGACATGCTGAACATGACGTTCAACGTGCACAACGGTCGTAAGTTCGTGACTGTGTTCGTCACCGAGAACATGGTCGGTCACAAGCTCGGCGAGTTCGCGCCCACCCGCACGTTCGGGGGCCACGCGGCAGACCGAAAGGGCAAGAAGCGCTAGCTCTCTCACGCTTCGCTGCGAGCATCGCTCGACGGATGGGATCACGCATGCTAAGTGCGGCGCCCCTCTCCGGCGAGTTGCTGTCCGCATCTGGGAGCGAGAGAGGCGAGCCCGCTTCGAGCAGGCGATAGGAACAGCACGATGGAATCCATCGCGAAAGCAAGGTTTCAGCGGATCTCCGTGCGCAAAGCGCGCGTGATCCTCAACATGGTCCGCGGTCAGCGGGTCGCCGAGGCGCTCGATGCGCTCCGCTTCACTCCGAAGTCGGCGGCGCCCATCGTGGCCAAGGTGATCGACAGCGCGATCGCCAACGCCCAGCAGAAAGACGACGGAATCGACCTGGATAACCTGGTCGTGAAGGCGTGCTGGGCAGACAAGGCGCCAGACCGCTTCATGCGGCGCTGGCGGCCCCGAGCGATGGGTCGTGCGACCCGCATCGTGAAGGGCATGAGCCACATCACCGTCGTGCTCGACGACGAGCGCGGAGAGGCTTGAGAAGATGGGTCAGAAGACACACCCCTACGGCTTCCGTCTTGGAGTCATCAAGACGTGGACCAGCAAGTGGTACGAGGACAAGCAGTACGCCAAGTGGCTGCATGAAGACCTCGCCATCCGGAAGCTGATCAAGAAGAAGTTCTCGCACGCCGGTATCGCGGCGATCGAGATTGAGCGCGCGGCCAACAAGGCCAAGGTGATCATCAGCACCTCGCGCCCGGGCATCATCATCGGCAAGCGTGGAGCGGGCGTCGAGTCCCTCCGAGCCGACCTCCAGAAGGTCACCGAGAACGAGCTCTTCGTGGACATCCAGGAGGTGCGCAAGGCGGAGACCAACGCGCAGCTCGTGGCGGAGAACATCGCCACTCAGCTCGAGCGTCGTGTGGCGTTCCGCCGGGCGATGAAGAAGGCGGTCTCGACGGCGATGAAGTTCGGCGTCAAGGGCATCCGCGTGTCGGCCGGCGGCCGCCTCGGCGGCTCCGAGATCGCCCGCTCCGAGCAGTACCGCGAAGGTCGCGTCCCGCTTCACACCCTGCGCGCCGACATCGAGTTCGGCGTCGCGACGGCCCACACCACCGCCGGGACCATCGGCGTGAAGTGCTGGATCTTCAAGGGCGAGATTCTCCCCACCCGCCGTCCGCGGATCAGGAGCTAGCCGATGCTGCAGCCCAAGCGAACCAAGTTCCGCAAGATGTTCAAGGGCCGCATGCGCGGTCTCGCGCAGCGCGGTAGCGACGTCTCCTTCGGGGACTTTGCGCTCCAGGCCACCGGCCGCGGACGCATCTCGGCCCGCCAGATCGAGGCGGCTCGTATGTCCATCCAGCGCAAGGTCAAGCGGCAGGGAAAGCTCTACATCCGAGTGTTCCCCGACAAGCCCATCACCAAGAAGCCCCTCGAGACTCGTATGGGCAAGGGGAAGGGCGCCGTGGACCACTGGGTCTGCACGATTCGCCCCGGTCGCGTGCTGTACGAGATCGAAGGCGTTCCGGAGGACCTCGCCCGCGAGGCGTTCCGTGTTGCGGGACACAAGCTCCCCATCCCCACTCGCTTTTTGACTCGGGAGGAGCAGCTGTGAAGGCCGCCGAACTCAGAGACCAGACGCTCGAGGAGCTCGACATTCGTGAGCGTGATCTCACGCGAGAGCTCTGGAAGACCAAGATGGACAACTTCACCAACCAGCTCGACGACACGGCGAAGGTTCGCCGCCTGCGTCGGGAGATCGCCCGCATCAAGACGCTCCGTACCGAGCGTCAGAACGCGGAGGGATGAGCCATGGGTGAGCCCACTCCGAAGAAGACCCCCGTCCGCGGCGCTCGTCGTCGCCTCGTCGGCAAGGTCGTAAGCAACACGAAGAACGAAGGTCGCGCGCAGAAGACGGTTACCGTCGAAGTGACGCGCAACTTCCGTGACCCCGTCTACGGGAAGTACGTCAAGCGCACGAAGAAGTTCCATGCGCACGACGAGACCGAGGAGTACCGCACCAACGACGTGGTGGAGATCGAGGCCTGTCGGCCGCGTTCCGCGACCAAGCGTTGGCAGGTCATCCGCCTGGTCAGCCGCCCGGTGGAGGTTTGAGCCATGATTCAGACCGAAAGTGAACTCGACGTCGCCGACAACTCCGGCGCCAAGCGGGTCTCCGTCATCAAGGTCCTCGGTGGGAGCCGTCGGCGTTACGCCGGTCTCGGCGACCTCATCGTGGTCTCCGTCAAGGAGGCGCTCCCCACCGCTCGCGTCAAGAAGGGCGAGGTCACCAAGGCGGTGATCGTGCGCACCAAGCGCGAGTACCAGCGGGAGGACGGCAGCTACATCAAGTTCGACACGAACAGTGCTGTCATCCTCAACGCCAACCTCGAGCCGGTCGGCACGCGCATCTTCGGGCCGGTGGCCCGTGAGCTCCGTACCCGTCGCTTCATGAAGATCGTCTCGCTCGCGCCGGAGGTGGTGTGATGGGCATGCGTCTGAAGCAGGACGACCGCGTCATCGTGATCAGCGGTCGTGACAAGGGCCGGCAGGGCCGCGTCCTCAAGGTTCTCCGTGAGGAGGAGCGCGTCATCGTCGAGGGGATCAACGTGGTTCGGCGGCACACCCGCCCGACCCCGCAGAACCCTGAGGGCGGCATCATCGAGAAGGAGCTTCCGGTCCACGCGAGCAACGTGATGCTCTGGGACGAGGAAGCCGGGTCGCGCACCCGCGTCCGCTTCGAGACCGACGACGAAGGCAACAAGAACCGCGTCTCGGTCAAGAGCGGCAAGGTTCTCGAAGGCTGAAGATTTCTCATCACCGCTCCTTGGTGAGGCGCCCCGCTCGGCGCTGTGTTGTCATCGAACGATGGCGTGCTGCACACATCAGGGATATCAGCGGTGACCTACGCGAGCCCGGGCTGGGGACTCGAGTGAGGCATGACGAAGATGGCTGAGAACAACCCCCGACTCCAAAACAAGTATCAGAGCGAGGTGATCCCCGCGCTGATGAAGGAGTTCGGTTTTGCAAACACGATGCAGGTCCCGCGCCTGAAAAAGATCGTCCTGAACATGGGCCTCGGTGAGGCGGTTCAGAACGCGAAGATGATGGACGCGGCGGTCAACGAGCTCACGCAGATCACGGGGCAGAAGCCCGTCATCACGCGCGCCAAGAAGTCCATCGCGGGCTTCAAGCTCCGAGAGAACGCAGCCATCGGCTGCATGGTGACCCTGCGTCGCCGGCACATGTGGGAGCTCGCGGATCGCTTGATCGGCGTTGCGCTTCCCCGCGTGCGGGATTTCCGGGGCATCAGCCCCAAGGCGTTCGACGGGCGTGGCAACTACACGCTCGGAGTCCGGGAACAGATCATTTTCCCGGAGATCAACTACGACAACGTCGACAAGATCAAAGGCATGAACATCACGTTCGTGACCACGGCAGAGACGGACGACCATGGCCGAGCCCTCCTCAAGGGTTTGGGCATGCCGTTCCGCAAGTAGAAGGGGAGCGCACGATGGCCAGCGCCCGCGCGTTTGCGAAGATGAAGAAGACACCGAAGTTCGCGGTTCGATACCGGAACCGGTGCAAGGTTTGCGGTCGGCCCCGAGGCTTCTACCGCAAGTTCGAGCTCTGCCGAGTTTGCCTCCGGAAGTACGCCCTCCAGGGTGACATTCCGGGCGTCACCAAGTCGAGCTGGTAGGAGTTCCCGCCATGATGACCGACCCCATTTCCGACATGCTCGCACGCATCCGCAACGCGATCCTGGCGCGCCATGATCGCACCGAGATGCCGTTGTCGAAGCTCAAGACGAACATCGCCGGCATCCTCAAGTCCGAGGGCTACATCGCGGACTTCAAGGTCGACGAGTCCGGCTTCGGGAAGATCACCGTCTTCCTCAAGTACGGTCGCGACCGCGAAAGCGCGATCGCCGGCCTTCGTCGTCACAGCCGTCCCGGGCGCCGCGTGTACGTTGGCTACCGTGACATCCCAACCGTGCACAACGGTCTGGGCGTGGCGATCATGAGCACCTCGCACGGTCTGATGACCGACAAGAACGCTCGCGCCACGAAGGTCGGCGGCGAGATCCTCTGCGAGGTGTGGTGATGTCCGAACTCGAACCACTCCGCCTCTCTCGCGTGGGCAAGCGCGCCGTGCCGATCCCGGCTGGCGTGACGGTCACGGTCGAAAGCGGCGGCAGCTTCATCAAGGTCAAGGGACCCAAGGGTGAGCTCGAGCGCACCGTGCATCACGACGTGCTGCTCGAGCAGGACGCCGAGGGCATCAAGGTCGTTCCGAACGGCCGCCCGAAGCGCTTCGCGCAGTTCCAGGGCCTGACGCGGGCTCTGATCCGCAACATGGTCGAAGGCTGCAACGAGGGATACAAGAAGTCGCTCGACCTCTACGGTGTGGGTTACCGCGCCGTGCTCGAGGGCGACAAGCTGACCCTGAGCCTGGGCCTTTCGCATCAGGTCAAGCACACGCTTCACCCGAACGTGAAGGCGAAGGTCGAGATCATCGATGAGGGCGGCACGAAGCGCCCTCGGCTGCACCTCGAGTCCCACGACAAGGAAGCGATCGGGCAGCAGGCCGCGCGCATCCGCAGCTACCGTCCGCCGGAGCCCTACAAGGGCAAGGGCGTCCGGTACACCGGTGAGCAGATCCGGCAGAAGGCCGGCAAGGCGGGAGGCTGAATCATGGCCAAGAAGGAAGACATCCGGCTGCGCCGCAAGAAGCGCATCCGCAAGAAGATCTCGGGCACCACGGAGCGCCCCCGCCTCTCGGTCTACCGCACCGCGAAGCACATCTACGCTCAGGTCATCGACGACACGGCCGCCACCACGCTGGCCACGGCATCCACGCTCAGCGCGGACGTCAAGTCAGAGGTCGGTTCGGTCAACAAGACCGAGGCGGCGAAGAAGGTTGGCGCCGCCATTGCCAAGGTCTGTTCGGACCGCGGCATCGAGCAGGTCGTCTTCGACCGGAACGGCTTCATCTACCACGGGCGCATCCGCGCACTTGCAGAGGGCGCCCGCGAGGGCGGACTCCAGTTCTGAACTGGTTCTGAAGGATTAGACCATGCGTCCCATCATCGATCCCAACACCCTCGAAGACCTCCAAGAGCGCGTGATTCACATCAACCGCGTCGCGAAGGTGGTCAAGGGCGGACGTCGCTTCAGCTTCAGCGCCCTCGTCGTCGTCGGCGACCAGAACGGCCACGTCGGCGTCGGCCTCGGCAAAGCCAACGAGGTCCCGGACGCGATCCGCAAGGGCAACGACCGCGCGAAGAAGAACCTCGTCAAGATCCCCCTCGTCAAGGGCACCATCCCCCACCGGGTGATCGGTCGCGCTGGCGCGGGTCACGTCCTCCTTCGCCCGGCCAGCCCGGGTACCGGCGTCATCGCCGGCGGCGCGGTTCGCGCCGTCGTCGAAGCGGCGGGCATCAAGGACGTCCTCACCAAGATTCTGGGGACCACCAACCCCCACAACGTGGTCAACGCCACCATCGCCGCGCTCACCGAGCTGGAATCGGCGACGGATGTGGGCCTGCGCCGTGGCATCTCGCCCGAGCAGGTCGTCACGGGCGTTTCCACGAACCAGGCCTGAGAGAGAGCGACACGATGAAGCCGAAGCTCAAGGTGACCCAGATCCGCAGCGAGATCGGGCGCCCCGACACCCAGCGTCGCACCCTGAAGGCCCTCGGCCTCCGTGGTCCGCACCGCTCGGTCGTCGTGGACAACACCCCGTCTTTCCGGGGCCAGATCAAGAAGGTGATCCACCTCGTCACGGTGGAGGAGACCGATGCCTGAAGAGACGAAGACAGATGAGTCGAACGACGGGACGTACGTTCCGATCCTCTCGCGCCTGCGTGCGCCCGAAGGAGCGGTTCGTCGCAAGCGCCGCGTCGGTCGCGGACCGGGCTCCGGTCTGGGCAAGACGGGTGGTCGTGGTCAGAAGGGCCAGAAAGCCCGTCAGCCCGGCAACATCCACAAGCTCAACTTCGAAGGCGGCCAGATGCCGCTCGCCCGCCGGGTGCCGAAGTTTGGCTTCCGCAACATCTTCGCGAAGAAGACGGCGGAGCTCAACGTGGGTGATCTGGCGCGTTTCGACGCCGGGACGCACGTGGATCTCCAGGTGCTGCTCGATGCCGGGGTCGTCAAAGGACGCTTCGACCGGGTCAAGGTGCTCGGCAACGGCGATCTGCCCCACGGCCTGACGGTCGAGGTCCACGCGGTCAGCAAGGGCGCGCGCGCCAAGATCGAGGCGGCCGGCGGCACCATCCAGCTGATCGAGAGCGGTCGCGTTGAAGCGGGCGCTGCGAGCGAATAGGCTCCGCCCGCCGGGTGTCGGCGCGGGGTAACCCTCGCCGGCACGGTCTCTCTGCCCCCGCAGGAGACCCAGCTCGGCACCGTCGGCATCGCGCTTATCGCAACGTGCCGGCACCCGCTGCTCCTCGTCCGAGGTTCAGCACCCACGACTCTACGGCCCTTCGAGGACCCCACGCATGAGCGCCTTTGCGAACATCGCGAAGATTCCGGAGCTTCGCCGACGCATCCTCTTCACTTTGGGGATGCTCGGTGTGTACCGCATCGGCATCTTCGTCACGACCCCCGGCGTCGACCGCAATGTCATGCGGGAGTACGTCCAGCAGTCGTCCGGCACGTTCCTCGGAATGTTCAACCTGTTCTCGGGCGGCGCCCTGGAGCAGTTGTCGATCTTCGCGCTGGGCATCATGCCCTACGTCTCGGCGAGCATCATCCTGCAGCTCATGACTGTGGTCGTGAAGCCGCTCGAGGAGCTCCGTAAAGAGGGCGAAGCCGGCCAGCGAAAGATCAACCAGTACACACGCTACGGGACGGTGGCCTTGAGCCTCGTCCAGGCGTTGAGCATCGCGTTCTGGCTCGAGAGCCTGAACCAGCAGACCACCGGCGGCGACGTCGTGCAGTCGCCGGGCTGGCTCTTCCGCTTCATGACCGTCGTGTCCCTGACTACGGGGACCGCCTTCATCATGTGGCTTGGGGAGCAGATCACCGAGCGCGGCATTGGCAACGGCATCTCGCTCATCATCTTCGCCGGCATCGTCGCCGGGCTTCCGGACGCGGTCTTCCAAACCATCTCGCAGGTCGAGATTGGGCAGATTCAGCCGGTGAACCTGCTGATCGTCGTTGCCATCATCCTCGGCACGATCGCCGTCATCGTGTTCTTCGAGCGTGGCCAGCGTCGCCTTCCCATCCACTACGCCAAGCGCATGGTGGGGAGAAAGCTGTACGGGGGCCAGACGAGCCACCTGCCGCTTCGTGTGAACATGAGCGGCGTCATTCCGCCCATCTTCGCCTCGTCGCTCCTCATGTTTCCGCAGCAGCTGGCCAACTACCAGATTCCGGGCATGCAGGAGGTGAACGACGCTATCCAGCCTGGCAGCTGGCAGTTCACGACGATCTCTACGATCATGATCATCTTCTTCTGCTTCTTCTACACGGCGGTGACGTTCCAGCCGGTGGAGGTCGCAGACAACCTGAAGAAGCAGAACGCGTTCATCCCGGGCGTTCGCCCCGGCAAGCAGACCGCCGACTACATCGACCGCGTCGTGACGCGAGTGACCGTCGGTGGCGCGATCTACGTGGCCTCGGTCTGCACGATTCCGGACTTCCTCCACAATTACTTCCGCGTACCGTTCTACTTCGGTGGGACCTCGATCATGATCGTCGTCGGCGTCGCGCTCGACACCGTCCAGCAGATCGAATCGCACCTGATCACCCGCCACTACGAGGGCCTCACCGGGCCCAAGGGACCGCGCATCCGCGGCCGCCGGAGTAGCAGCTGATGGACATCATCCTCTTTGGCCCGCCTGGGGCTGGCAAGGGCACGCAGGCCAAGTTCCTGGTCGACAAGCTTGGGGTTCCGCAGATCTCGACCGGCGACATGATGCGCGCCGAGCGGAAGAGCGGCTCTGAGTTGGGCCAGGAGTTCGAGTCCTACATGTCGGAGGGCAAGCTCGTTCCGGATTCGCTCGTGCTTCAGCTGTTCAAGAACCGGCTGCAGCAGGACGACGCCAAGAAGGGCGCGATCTTCGACGGATTCCCGCGCACCGTGCCGCAGGCGGAGGCGCTGGATGCGATGTTGACGGAGCTAGGTCGATCCGTGGATCGCGTGATCGCCCTGGAAGTAGCCGAAGACGACATCGTCGAGCGGATTACTGGTCGCCGTGTGTGCAGCTCGTGTGGACACCCGTACCATGTGCGCTATAGTCCGCCCCCTCCGTCGGGAGAGTGCGTGACGTGTGGCTCAAAGGAGATCACACAGCGTACAGATGATACCGAGGAAAAGGTGCGCACCCGCAACGGCGCGTACGCAGCAGATACATTCCCCGTTCTTGCTCATTACGAGTCCCAGAACGTGGTTCGACGGGTCGACGGCGTCGGCTCCGTGGAGGAGATCACCCAGCGTGTGCTGGGTGCTCTCGAACAGTGAGTTAGTAGGAGCGGATAGCGGCGACAGGTGTCGAGAGGCAGCGAGCTCGAGGGAACGGTTGAACAAGCCCTTCCCCGCGGGTTGTACGCAGTGCGATTGGACGACGGGAGACGTGTCCGAGCAACGCTGAGCACAACTGCCAAGCGGGTGATGGTGAAGGTCCTCGAGGGAGATCGGGTGCTCATGAAGATGAGCGAGTTCGATCCCAGCCGCGGAAGAATTTCAGCCCGATTGGGCTAGAAGCGCGACTCGACGAAGCGTCGGGTTGCACGGGGAAGAAGAGGCGAGTCATGAAGGTGCGCCCGAGCGTCAAAAAGATGTGTGACAAGTGCAAGATCATCCGCCGCAACGGCGTGGTGCGTGTGATCTGCAAGTCGAACCCGCGGCACAAGCAGAGGCAGGGCTGAACCATGGCACGTATCGCAGGCATCGACCTTCCGGGTCGCAAGCACATCTACATCGCGCTTCAGTACATCTACGGTGTGGGCCCCCACACCTCGCGGTTCATCTGCACGGAAGCCGAGATTCCGGAGAACAAGAAGACCGACGACCTCAACGAGGCCGAGGTCAAGCGCATCCGTGAAGTCATCGAGTCGCACCTCAAGGTCGAGGGTGACGCGCGGCGCGAGAAGGCGATGAACATCAAGCGTCTGATGGACCTGGGCTGCTACCGCGGCCTGCGTCACCGCCGCGGGCTCCCCGTCCGTGGCCAGCGCACCCACACGAATGCGCGGACCCGCAAGGGCCCGAGCCGAGGTGCGGCTCGCCGTTGAGGCGCGCCCGCACTGATCACCTGGATCTGGAGTAGCTAGATGGCCAAGGGCAAGCAGACCCGCCAGAAGAAGAAGGCGAAGAAGAATATCGCGAACGGAATCGCGCATATTCAGTCGACCTTCAACAACACGATCGTCACGATCACCGACCTTCAGGGGAACGTGATCTCCTGGTCCAGCGCGGGTTCCCGCGGGCTCAAGGGCTCGCGCAAGAGCACTCCGTTCGCGGCCCAGCTCGCGGCCGAGGACGCCGCGCGCAAAGCCCAGGACCACGGCATGAACTCGGTCGCCATCTTCGTGAAGGGCCCTGGCGCCGGTCGCGAGTCGGCCCTCCGCGCTTTTCAGATCGCCGGGATGAAAGTCACGCTCATCCGCGATGTCACCCCCATCCCGCACAACGGTTGCCGGCCGCCCAAGCGCCGCCGCGTCTGAGTAGGAACCGAAGAAGATGGCTCGTTACACCGGACCCTCCTGCAAGCTCTGTCGTCGCGAAGGGCTCAAGCTCTTCCTCAAGGGCGAGCGTTGCTACACCGACAAGTGCTCGTTCGACCGGCGGCCTTACCCGCCCGGTCAGCACGGGCAGCGTCGCATCAAGTTCACCGAGTACGGCATCCGCCTGCGCGAGAAGCAGAAGGTGCGTCGCATCTACGGCATGCTCGAGCGGCAGTTCCGCAGCTACTTCTCGAAGGCCGACCGCACCAAGGGTGTGACGGGCGAGAACCTGCTCGGTCTTCTCGAGAGCCGCCTCGACAGCGTCACGTACCGTTTGGGCTTCGCCTGGACGCGCGCCGACGCCCGGCAGCTCGTTCGCCACAAGCACGTGCAGGTCAACGGCCGCACCGTGAACATCCCCTCCTTCATCGTGAGCCCCGGCGACACGATTACCATCAAGGAGCGGAGCAAGCAGAAGGGGCGCATTCTCGGTGCCCTTGCCGGTGTCGACCGCCGCGGCGTCCCGGACTGGCTCGAGCTCGACAAAGAGAAGCTCGAAGGCGTCGTCAAGACGCTCCCCAACCGCGAAGAGATCACGCTGCCCATCCAGGAGCAGCTCATCGTCGAGTTTTACTCGCGCTGAGCGCGTTGGTGTAGAAGTCCCCTTCGCCCGCTTCCTTCCGCGTTGCCCTTTTGCGCGGCCTTCGCCCGCGTCGCTGCTTGCGCGGCCCTGATGTCCGCCTTGCTGCTTGTCCGCGCGTTGCTGACGCCCGTCCGGAGAGAAAATCATGACCGAAGCTCCCACCCAGACCCAGTTCATGGCCCGCAACTGGCGGGACCTCATCAAGCCGAAGACCGTCCCGGTCGATCAGGACTCCCTGACGGACTACTACGGCAAGTTCTCCTGCGAGCCGCTCGAGCGGACGTTCGGAACGACGCTCGGCAACGCGCTTCGTCGGGTGCTGATCAACTCGCTCCAGGGCGCGGCGATCACGGCGGTCAAGATCGATGGCGCGCTGCACGAGTTCACCTCGGTGCCGGACGTTGTCGAAGACGTCACCGACATCGTTCTCAACCTGAAGCAGGTCGTCTGCCGGGCGCACACGCCCAAGACGCACATGGTTCGGATCGAGAAGGAGGGCCCGGCCGTGGTCACGGCGGGCGACATCCAGGTGACGAGCGAGGTCGAGGTTCTCAACCCTGACCACGTGATCTGCACCGTCGCCAAGGGCGGCCGGTTCAGCGCGGAGCTGACCATCAACGTGGGTCGCGGCTACGTGCCCGCCGAGCGCAACAAGGCGCCGGGCCAGCCCATCGGGACCATCGCCATCGACGCGCTGTTCTCGCCCATCAAGAAGGTCAACTACACGGTGACCAACGCGCGTGTCGGTCAGATCACCGACTACGACAAGCTCACCCTCGAGGTCTGGACCAACGGTTCGGTCACGCCCCCCGACGCGGTGGCGTTTGCGGCCAAGATCCTCAAGGACCAGCTCACCATCTTCATCAACTTCGAGGAAGAGGACGAGAGCCTCATCCGCGAAGAGGAGGCGGAAGAGCCCCTCAACGAGAACCTCTTCCGTTCGGTCGAGGAGCTCGAACTCTCCGTGCGCTCTGCGAACTGCCTGCAGAACGCCAACATTCACCTCATCGGTGAGCTCGTGCAGCGCACCGAAGCCGAGATGCTGAAGACCAAGAACTTCGGCCGGAAGTCCCTCAAGGAGATCAAGGAGATCCTTGCGGACATGGGCCTCCAGCTCGGCATGAAGATCGACAACTGGCCGCAGATGCTCGAGCGCTGGAAGAACCAGCAGGCGGCGGGCTGAGTCTTCTCGACTCGAAACCGTCGGTTCAAACGCTAGCGCTGCGAAGGAAACGTCATGCGACATCGTAAGGCAGGCCGAAAGTTCGGCCGAAACACATCTCACCGGAAGGCCATGTTCCGGAATCTCGCGGGGAACTTGATTCTCCACGAGCGCATCGAGACCACCGAGGCGAAGGCCAAGGAGCTCCGCCGCATCGCGGAGCGTCTCGTGACCCGGGCCACGCGTCTCGGCGACGACCTCACGGTCGACGTGGAGAAGCTCGAGGGCGAGCAGAAGCAGCGCGTCATCGCGCGCCGCATCCATGCTCAGCGGCAGGTCGCGGCGTTTGTGCCGCATCGCCTCACGCGCACCCTTCCGGACGGCGACGAGGAGGAGGTGGACCTCGTCCACAAGCTCTTCCACGACATCGCGCCCCGCTTCATGGAGCGCGTCAAGGCCGACAAGGGCGGCGGATACACCCGCATCACCAAGATGCTCCCCCGCAAGGGCGACAACGCCAAGATGGCGCTGATCGAGTTCTTGGACGACGCGGAGTAGCGCCGAGTTTCATCCCGACCTTGGTCGGAACGAGCCACGCCGAGGTCCTCCTCGGCGTTTTTCGTTCCGTCGGTGCACCTCGTCGACGGCCAGACGTTCACCGCTCTGGCGCTACTTCGACTTGAGTTGGTCGAGGTCGACGGTCTGCCAGACTCGCGGGGCCTCCTCGTACTTCGCCCAGCGTGGCGGCATCGCGTGCTCGAGGTGTGGGTGCGGGGAATCTTGAGTCGAAATCGAGAGGCTCTCGGTCTGTTCTTCCGGCGGCGGAGGAGCTGCGTCGCGCTCCCGCGCCCAGCGGACCTCCTCCATGAGGCCGTTTCGTCCCGCGAGCAGGTCGCCCTGGTCACCGAGCGCACGAACGACCGCGCGGGCGGACTGAAACCGCCTCTCGATGCGCGGCGCCATCAACATGTGCACCACCTCGAGCAGCCCTGAACGCAGATGCGGCGCGGAGTGCACGAGAGGGATGAGGTCACCGCGCATCAGCGCGCTGACGGCCTCCGCCAGGTTGTTCGAGTGGTACGGCCGGGCGCCGCTCAGGCACTGGTAGAGGATGACGCCGAGCGCAAACAGGTCGCTCCGCGGATCCTGACGCGCGCGCCCGTTCAGGACCTCCGGGGCCATGTAGCGCAGGTTTCCGCGTGTGAGCTTCGTCTGCGGTCCGAGCTCGGCGACGTTCTTGGCGAGGCCAAAGTCCGTGAGCTTCACGCTTCCGTCGTGGCCGAGCAGCACGTTGGCAGGCGAGACGTCTCGATGCACCACGGGGCCCGGGCTGTGCTCGTGCGCGTGGGCGAGCGCCTCGGCGATCTCCATCGCAATGTAGACCGCGACCTCAGGAGGGAGCGCTCGCGGGGACGGGCGACGCTTCATCAGTGCCCGTAGATCCGTACCTTCGACGAGCTCCAGCGCGAGCCAATATCCGCGGTCGTCGTGCCCGAAATCAATCACCCGCGTGATCGCCCGGTGCGCCAGCGACGCCACGACGCGCGCTTCACGCCGGAAGAGCCGAATCATCTCCGGGTCCGCGTGGTCACCCTCGAGAATGCGCTTGAGGCACACCGTCTGGTGGAACTGGCCCGGCCCCTCACGGACTCCGACAAACGTTTCCGCCATCCCCCCTCGACCGAGGCGCCGCTCGATTCGAAACGGGCCGACCTGCCTGGGCATCACCATGCTCGACCTCCGGGCCGCTCATCGAGATGAGGTCGCGGAGGTTTCGTCTGGTGTGTGAAGCCGCGAGAGCTGGACCGTCGGGGGGCCCACTTCCTCGTCTCCTCGCCTCTCTGTTCAACCACGCTCGCGCAGCACGCTCAACCCGTTGCCGTCGAACACAGCACAGAGGCGAGGAGGACGGGACGTCGAGGAGAGGACTCGCGAAGAAGAACCCGAGCTGGGGTTCAGCCGCGGGGTCGCCCGCCTGCGGCCACGTCCGCGGCGGACGAACTTCCCTCCTCGAGCTCTTCGGGGACCCAGCCGTCGTCGTGGTCTTCGGCGGGCTCGGGCTCGGCTGCAGGCCGCGGAGACGGGTGGGGCGCATCCGGACTCCCCGACGTCGCGACGACGGCGCCCCCTGGGCCGACCGCCTCCACAAACGCGAGGACCTCTCGTCCCGCCGACTCGACCGGAGGAGACGCCACCGTCCACTGGGCGCGCTCCGCGTCCGTTGGCCGGGTTACGCGTGAACGACTGGCTCAGCCGGGAAGCGTGCTGTCGGCGAGCGTGGCGTCCGACAAGTCGAACACCGCAGCCGGGTAGTCCGGACCATCGCAGTCCGGGATCTCGCTGGGCCCGATGGAGTCGTCGAGCCGTCCGTCCGATGTGCTGTCCACCGTCACCGCGTCCAGCGTCGCCGCGTGCGCGGGGTCGGAGAGACTCGCCTTCGTACTCGAGCCCCGCCAGAGCAGGCCGATCCCGAGCAACCCGAGCAGCGCGGCTGCGCCGAACGCGAAGCGCACACGATTCGGGCCGAGGCGGGTGACGGGTGCAGACGCCGCGCTCGACACAACGCGCGTCGCCGCTTCGCCGACGACACCGCCCGTGCCCTCATCTCCAGCGAGGACGCGAACACCCTCATAGGCGTGCAGGTCGAGCACGCCCTCGGCGCGCAGGGTTTCCGCTTCGCCGAACTGGATGCCCGCGCGCCAAGCGTCGCCGCGGGCATGTTCGGGAGCCAGGCGAAGTGCGCGTCGGTACGCGGTGGTCGCCTCCTCGAAGCGTCCCTCCTCGAGCATCGCGTCGCCGAGCGCCGCATAGCCCTCGGCGATGACGGGGGCCTCGTCGATGTCGGGGCTCTCCGCGAGCACGCGATCGTAGCGGCGACCCATCTCTTCCAGGTCACCCGCGGCGCGGGCCTCCGAGCCAGCGGCCAGGGCGGTGCGCGCTTCGCCCAGCCGCGCTTCGTCGGCGCGCGCGTACAGCTCAGTCGCGACCCGCTGCCACCCCCACTCTCGCGGCGGATGTTCCCCCACCCGGTTGCGGTAGGCGGTCCGCAAGATCCAGATCGCGTTGCCTCCGTACTGGGCGATGGCTTCGCGCGCGGCCCGTCGAACCCCGCGGCGCTCGCTGTCCGTGTAGGACACGATGACCCGCATCGCGCTCTGCATCCGGAGGCCGGCGTAGGCGCGGATCGCGTCTGTGAGGAAAGGGTCTTCCAGCTCGGGCAGCACCCGCCCGGGGTCATCGGCGCCCAGCTCCTCCACCGCCCACCGCGCCCAGCGTCGGACCCGAGGGTCGCTGTGGGACCGGCCGGCGAGCGTGGCGGCGAGCACATGGTTCTGCTCCCGACGCACCCAGTTGCGGGCTTCGGCGGTCCACTTGCCCTCGTCGAAGCCCACGATCGGAAGGGCCGCGACGTTCGCCTCGTGTGTGCCCATCGCCTGCAGGGCGCGGAACAAGAGGAGCGTCTCGACCAGCTTCACGGCGTAGCCGTGCTCGTGACGCCGAGGATGCGGCTGCCCCAGCTCGATGAGCGCGCCCTCGACGAGGTCGCCCGGCTCGTCGTCGACCGAGGGTGCGTGCCGATGGAAGCGATGCATCAAGTCATCGACCCAGTTGGCCGGGGGCCGGCCTCGCGACAACCGCGCCACCCGTGCACGGATGGCGGGCAGCATCTCCGTGCCTAGCCCGCGAAGGCCGGCGGCGGCCGACCGGCGGACCGCCTCGTCGTCGGACCCGAGCTCGTCCGCCAGCGCCTCGAGACGTTCGAGCTGCGGGTCGCCCGCTTCCGCGACCGTGACCTCAGCCTGCGCCGCCGCCATCCCGGGGAGCACCGCGCATGCGCTCAGCAACATGAGGGACGTCACGAGGCGTGTTGGCCGGCTGGAACGGCGGCCTCCCCGTTCTCCGGGAACGGGGCGGCCGCACGCGCGAGAACTCAAGGACTGTCGGTCAATCGGAGACGGGGAACTCGAGGAGCTTGCCCCTCGTCCGTGGTGCGGAAGCGCCACCAGCAAATGGTGAGTTTTCGAATGTGCAAAAATGCGCGAAGCGCGCACATTCGAAAAACTCAGTTTAGGATTCGAAAATCGGGGAACTCCCCGGTGTAGCTTCGCCATCGCGTCTCGACCTTGTCGACCCGCGCGGTGGAAGGGCCATGCTGGGCCCAGGAGAGGAAATCCTTCACCTGGTCCTCTTCACCCTCCGCGACGAGCTCGACGGCTCCGTCGTTTCGGTTCTTGACCCATCCGGTCAGCCCGAGCTGTCGGGCTTCACGCTGGGCTGAGGCGCGGAAGTACACGCCTTGGACCCGACCACGCACTACGAGTTGGATTCGCTTCTGAGCCATGAGGCCTCGTTCCTCCTATCCCGCTTCGCCGTGGGTCTCCAAGAAACTGGCGCGTCTCGGTACGCTCCGGCTCGGCGAGCTGCCCAGTCACCGCTGAGCGTGTTCGGTCTGCTCCGTCGGCCGACGTCGTCGGCCGCGTCGCGCATCTATATGCTGTCCGTCCGGCTCACGCACGCTCGCCGGTGCTCCAGAAGGGCAAGGGTTGCGGTGCGCAGTGGGATCCACTACATCTGCCGCCCCCTCCTATCCCCGGAGGGGATGAGGAGAGATGCCATGAAAGCCGGGATTCACCCCGATTACGCCGAAGCGACGATCAAGTGCGCCTGCGGAGCCTCGTTCGTCACCCGAACCACGAGCGGTGACTACACCGTCGACATCTGCAGCGAGTGCCACCCGTTCTACACGGGCAAGCAGCGCATCGTCGACACGGCCGGCCGTGTCGAGAAGTTCAAGCAGAAGTTCGCCAAGCACCAGGCCAAGAAGGCCGAGGCCGACGAGCGTGCAGCTGCGCGTGCAGCGAAGGCGGCGGCAGCGGCGGCGGCCGAGGAAGCCGAAGGCTGAGCCGACACCCATCCGATCTCTCGCCACCCCGATGCACCCGCGTCGGGGTGGTCGAGTTTCGGGGGTGCGGGTCGCTGACGCGCTGCCCGGGCCCCTCAGAAGAACGCTGCTAGAGTTCAGCCGTGAGCAACAACAAGCCCTACATCGGCGGCCAGGCGGTCATCGAAGGTGTGATGATGCGTGGCCCAACCTGCATGTCCGTCGCGGTCCGTCGGCCCGACGAATCCATCATCGTTCGTGAAGCGCC
The DNA here is from genome assembly GCA_045106715.1 of Sandaracinaceae bacterium. GTDB lineage: Bacteria > Myxococcota_A > Polyangia > Polyangiales > Sandaracinaceae. The sequence goes on along the minus strand of JBGCFC010000025.1, from coordinate 26,605 downwards.
CATCACGTCGCGCCTCGCCACATCCAAGCTCTGGAAGCTCCCGGGGCTGCGCGGGGTCGTCACACTCTTCGAGTCGTTCTCGCTCGGCTACCGCGCGCTGCACTTCAGCGCCGAGTCGCAGCTCACGGAAGAAGAGAAGGCCGAGATGGGCGACGGAGGCGGCAAGGGCGTCATGTTCATGAGCACGCTGTTTGCCCTCGGCTTGTTCATCGCGCTTCCGCAGGCCGGCACGTGGGGGCTCGGAAAGCTCATCGGCATCGAGCTCGACCCGCAATCGTGGCAGTTCCACGCAGTCACGGGCGGCTTCAAGCTGCTCGTGTTGACGATCTACCTCGGGGTCATCAGCCGAGTGCCTGACGTCCGAAGGACGTTCCAGTATCACGGGGCCGAACACAAAACGATCTTCGCCTACGAGGCCGGGCTCGATCTGACCGTGCCCAACGTGCAGAGCCAATCGACGCTGCACCCGCGGTGCGGGACGACGTTCCTGATCGTCGTCGTGATGGTGTCCATCGTGCTCGGTTCCATCGTCACGCCGCTGTTGCTCGGCGGCCTGACGGGCTGGCCGGCGCAGATCGCCACCCTCGGGATCCGGATCGCGCTGCTCCCGTTCATCGCGGCGGTGAGCTATGAGCTTCAGCGCTTCACCGCGCGTTACTGCACCACGGGGCCGCTCCAGGTCCTCTTGTGGCCCGGGTTCCTGTTCCAGAAGATCACGACGCGCGAGCCCGAGGACGCCCAGGTGGAGATCGCGATCACCGCGATGCAGGCCGCCATGTGGCGCGAGAAGAACGCCGACGCGCCGGTGGACGGGGACCTGGAGTTTGACGACTTCGATCGCTTCCAGGACGAGAAGGACGCGCTGCGCCCCCTGGGCCTCGTGGTCTGATGCTCCCCATTCGAAAGCTCGACTCGCTGAAGGCGCGCTTCTCGGAGGTCGAGGAGATGCTCTGCCAGCCGAACATCGTCTCCGACACGAAGCGGATGACGACGCTCAACCGGGAGCGCTCACACCTCTATGAAGTGGTGAGCGTCTACGACCGCTACCGCGATGTGGAGAGCCAGCTCGCCGACGACAAGGAGGCGCTGAGCGACCCGGAGCTGCGCGCGCTGGTGGAGGAGGAGATCCCCGAGCTCGAGGCGGAGATGTCCAAGCTCGAGGCCGAGCTGCAGCTGCTGCTTCTGCCGCGCGACCCGAACGACGAGCGCAACACGATGCTGGAGATTCGAGCCGGCACCGGCGGCGAAGAGGCGGCGCTGTTCGCGTCCGACCTGTTTCGCATGTATTCGCGCTACGCCGACACGGTCGGGTGGCGGGTCGAGGTTCTCAGCACCAGCGAAGCGTCGGCCGGGGGGCTCAAGGAGCTCGTCGCGCTCGTCAGCGGGGACAAGGTCTATTCGAGCCTGCGCTTCGAGGGCGGCGTGCATCGCGTTCAGCGCGTCCCCAAGACCGAGAGCCAGGGGCGCATTCACACCTCCACGGCGACCGTCGCGGTGCTTCCCGAGGCTGACGAAGTCGACGTCCAGCTCGACGACAACGACCTCGAAATCCAGGCCACGGGCGCCGGCGGCCCGGGCGGTCAGCACGTGAACACGACCAACAGCGCCGTGATCATCAAGCACGTGCCCTCGGGCATCATGGTGCGCTGCCAGGACGAGCGGTCCCAGCACAAGAACAAGGCACGCGCGCTGACGATCCTGCGGGCGAAGCTGCTCGAGCGGGAGCAGGCGGCGGCGGCCCAATCGGTCTCCGACGAGCGGCGCTCGATGGTCGGCTCCGGCGAGCGGAGCGAGAAGATCCGCACCTACAACTTTCCGCAGAACCGGGTGACGGACCATCGCCTCGGGCTCACGCTGCACAAGCTCGATCAGGTCATCGAGGGTGACCTCACCGATCTGTTCACGGCGCTCCGCAACGACCGGCAGGCAGCGCTGCTCGAAGCCGAGAAGAGCTGAGACGCGTTCCTCTTCGCCCTCCAGCACCACAGCGCCAAACTCCGTGAGTTCGGCGTGTCGCATGGGCGCGTCCCACATCGAGGCCAAGCGGGCGGTGCGGCCCGGACTCGATGTGCGCCGCTACGGTGTGACGTTCTGAAGCTCGGTGACCAAGAGCTGGCCCTGCACGTTCTCACCCGAGGCGTAGCTACCGATCCAGATGTCGTAGTGCCCAGGCGGTGCGTCGGCGAGATCGACCATCGGGTTGAGGCCGACCGCGTCGTCGTTGCAGTGCCAATTGCCGGCGCCGTCGTTGACGATGATCGTGGCGTCCTCACCGGGGTTGTTGGCGCGGAACGCGAAGCGCAGGAAGCCGTGCATGTCTTCGAACCGTACGACCACATCCGGCTGCTGCGTCACCCACCCGTTGCAGCCCGATCCTGCGGCCTGCGCAGCGTCCAGGTTGCCGCCCGAAACCACATCGTAGGTGGCGGGGTCGGGGAGGAACCCGGTGGTCAAATCGTGCACTCCGAAGTTCGCGTTGGTCGAACCGATCACCAGTTGGCCTGACACGCCGTCGACGACTTCGAGCTGGCTACCGCCGCACGCGGAGACGGCGAAGACGGTGAAGAGAGACACGAGAAGGGAAGCCAAAGGGCGGTGCATGCGGTTCTCCAGGGAAGAAAAGGCCCGAGGCGTGCTCGGGCGGGGAAGGGCGCTCGGTCTGCGCCGGGGTCGTGCCCAGGTGTAGGCCAGACCGACGGGCGCGCCGATAGCAGGCCGGTAACAGGGGGCGCGCGTCAGGGCCGACCAGTATAGGCGAGAGGCCACGTCTGGGATGAAAAGACGTGGCCTCTCTTAGGGTCGGAGCGGGAGACGGCCGAGACGGCCCGGGATGGATGGTGGGATGGATGGACCGCCCCGACCGCCTCCAAAGCTGTCGGTCAGCGCAATGCGCGCAGCACCGTCTTTCGGGCTTTGTGGCCGCGTTCGTAGTGGGCGACCTGGTCGCACTGGTCGTCGTCGAGGCCGCGGATCAGCGACACGATCTGCTTGGCGGTCAGCGTGTCGTAGCGATCGATGGGCAGTGTCGTCGCGTCTGTCGCCCGGCTCGCGTTCTGCGACGTGCTCCGAGCGCGTTTCGCGGCGGGGCGCTTCTTCGGGGGCGAAGCGGCCGTCGTGCAGTGGGTTTTCGTCGGTGCCGGGCCGGCCTGAGCCTCGTCGGGCGCCAGCACCGGAGGAAGCTCCTCGACCGGCGCGCTGAGTCTGCTGCGCTCGCCGTCCAGGGCCTCCCCCGCCCGCAACAGGAGCGAGTCGAGCCCTGTCGCCAGGCGTCGCTGGAGCGTCCGGAGCGTCGATGCCGCACCGCGTTGCTCAGTCCGGTGGACCTCTCGCGCGTCCAGCGTCGCGCGCCAGTCCAGCGTTCCCGCGCGCATGCGGGTCAAGACGCGGACGGCACGCTTCGAACCGCGCAGGGAGGACCGCTCCATGAGCTGAACCCGCTTGCGCTCGAGACTGTTGACCCACTCTGCCACGGCCGCCTCCTGAGGATGACGCGATGCGTTACGAGGGAGTATGTAACGCGGCGCGTCAATCCCGTCAAGAGTGCGTCGCGCGCCGGCGCGCCTCCTGGACCCCGCGGAGCAGCGTCGCGTGCAGACCGGGATTCGCGACCACGAGGCGGCGGCTGTCGGCGGTGGCAGGCTTTCCCTCATAGTCGGTGAGGGTCGCTCCCGCGGCGGCAGCGATGGCCAGACCCGCGCAGATGTCCCACGGCGAGACCTTCTGTTCCCAGTAGGCGTCGTAGGTGCTGTCCGCCACGAGGCAGACGTCGAGGGCAGCGGCCCCACAGCGTCGGATGCCTTGCACCCGCGGGATCAACGCGTTGGCTTCGGCCAGGTTGTTGTCCTCGCTCGTGCCGCGGTCGTACGGAAACCCGGTCGCGACCAGCGCCGCCTCGAGGCGGTCGACCTGACTGACCTGGATCGTTTCTTCATTTCGCCATGCGCCGGCGCCCACGATGCCTTTCCAGGTCACGCCGAGCGCGGGGGCGTGCACGACGCCGAGCAGGGGTTCGAGCCCACGTTCGCTGCGTTGGGCGAGGCCGATGGAGACCCCGAAGTAGAAGTGGCCGTGGGCGAAGTTGGTGGTCCCGTCGATGGGGTCGACGAACCAAACGAGCTCCCGGTCGCGATGTACCGCGTCGGTCTCCTCGCCGACCCAACCGTGCTCCGGGAACGCGTCGCGCATGCGTTCCCGCAGCAGCGCCTCGGACTTGAGGTCGTACTCCGTCACGAGATCGATGCGGCCCTTCTGCTGGACGTCGGGCGCGCCGCGCCAGCCCTCCATCAGGAGGCGGCCCGCCTCGAGTGCAAACCGCTCCGCGTCATCGAGCCAGGGCGTCAGGTCGTTGGGCGTCATGGGTTCGGTGTGACCCGTCTCCCGCAGGGTTCAACCCGCCGACCTCGCTTCAGAGCGCAGCCGAAAGCGGCGCCGCGTGCTCGACCGCGAGCGCCGCCAGCACCCGGTCATGCAAGCCTCCGAACGCGCCATTCGACATCAGCACGACCGTATCCCCGGGCTGCGTGTGGGAGACCACCGCCTGAAGCACTCCGTCCAAGTCGTGGGGCGCGAGAGCGGTGTGTCCCGTCTCCTCGATCGCCTGGCGGATGCCCTCCACATCGAGGCGCTCTTCTTCTCCGATCTCGGGGCGCCCGACCGGGGCGAGGATCGCGACGTCGGCGCTTCGGAACGCGCCGGGGTACTCGGCCTGATGGAGGTTCCGCGACGCGGTCGCGCTGCGCGGTTCGAACACCGCGATGAGTCGCCCTCCTGGATGGCGCGCGCCCAGGCCTCGCAAGGTCTCGCGCACGGCGGTCGGGTGATGCGCAAAGTCGTCGTACACACGCACCCCTCCGGCGACCCCCAGCAGCTGTTGTCGCCGCGCGACACCAGGAAACGAACGGAGCGCGTTCATCAGCCCATCGACCGGCGCGCCGACGTGCTCGGCCGCGAGCGCGATGGCCGCGACGGCGTTGAGCACGTTGTGGTGTCCGCTCAGTGGCGACATCACCGTCTTCGTGGCGGAGCCCCCGATGAACAGCTCGAACGGCTGCGCGCCGCCTTGGGGCGCGATGGGTCCCGCCATCCAGGTGACCGATGCGTCCCCGACATCGTCCGTGGAGAGCGCGTAGTAGACCACCCTGCACGCCGCCTCTTCCGCCACGCGCCGAACGGCCTCGCTGCCGGCCCAGGCCACCAAGACCCCATCCTTCGGCATCTGCCGCACCCATGTCCGGAACGCGTCGAGGTACGCCTGCTCGTCCGGGTAGATGTCGATGTGGTCGTGCTCGACGCTGGTCAGGATCCCCGCGGTCGCCTGGTACTGCCAGAGCTTGGGGCTCTTCTCGAAGAACGCGCTGTCGTATTCGTCGCCCTCGACGACGAACCAGCCGCCCTCTTCGCCGAGCGCGAAGCTGGTCTGGGTGTCCAGCGGCACGCCGCCGAGCAGCATCCCGGGGGCGTAGCCGGTCTCGCGCAGCATGTGAGACAGGAGGGTGCTCGTCGTGGTCTTGCCGTGCGTGCCGGCGACCACCAGTGGCCGACGCTTCGAGAGCACTTCGCTTGCCAGGGTCGCGGGAAACGACGCAACACGCAGACCGCTGTCGAGGGCGGCGCGCGCCTCGGGATGGGTCGGCCGACACACATTGCCCACCACCACGCGGTCGGGCGCCGGCGTCAGGTTGTCGGGTGAATAGCCCGTCATCGTCTCGACGCCCCATCGCTCCAGGGCGGGACCCATCGGAGGGTGAAACGCCCGGTCGGACCCCGTGACCCGGTGGCCGGCCGAGCGAAGCAGCCCCGCCAGCGCGCCCATGCCCGTTCCCGCGACCCCGATCAGATGAAAGTGCATGCCCTCGAACCTACCCACCCGAGGGATCGGGGTCAGCTTTCCGGCCCGCTATCCAATGATCTTCTCGAGCGCGCTTCGGGCGCGCCCCTCGATCATCGCTTCCAACAGCGCCCGTACCTTGGGGTGCGCATCGATGATGCGCATGACCCGATGGCGGGCGAACGCCACGACCGTGACGTCCTCGAGCGCCCGGACCGTCGCGGTGCGAGGGCCGCCGGCGAGCACCGAGACTTCGCCCAGACATGCGCCGTGCCCGAGGGTGGCGAGCTGAACCGAGCTGCTCGTGCCCTTCGTGGTCTCCACCATGACCTTGCCCGTCAGGACGAGGTACATCGCGTCTCCGCCTGGCTCTCCCTGCTCCATGAGCGTTTCGCCCGCGGGAAAGTCCCGGACGTAGCCCATCTCGATGAGTTCGCGTCGCCCGGACGCATCGAGCGACTTGAACAGGTGACTCGTCTCGACGATCTCTTCGATCTCATCGAGGATCGACTCTCGCTCCCCTTGCTGGAGTGCGCGCCCGTCGGGCGGAATCATCGAAGGGCCGGTCACCGCCCCAATCTAGCGACACATTGGGCCCGGGCCCAGAAACCCGCGGCCCCACCGGGAGAACCCAGCCGTGGAGAACCCAGCCGTGGAGAACCCAGCCGTGGAGAACCCAGCCGTGGAGAACCCAGCCGTGGAGAACCCAGCCGCGCGAAGACTCGTTCAGCGCCTGCGGCGGCGGCGGCGCGGAGGCGTGGGACGAACGCGGACCGGGATGAGCTGAGGTTCCGGTGTGACCAGGCTCTCGAGCGCGTCGAGCAAGCCTTGCCACATCTCCTCGACCTTTTGGCCGATGGACTTCTCACTCGTATCGCGGTTGTCGCTCAAGTCTTCTCCACTATGCGGATGCCCGCCCGCCAGATCAAGGGTCTGTTCGTTCCTTGCGCAAGCGCGAGCCCGATCTCCGCCGTTCAACGCGGCGCCGCGCCCCCCTATTCTTCGGGCGAACGCTTCGTAAACGTGAACTCGCCCTCGTTCACGTCCACGAACACCTGGTCGCCCGCGATGTATCCGCCTCGGAGGAGCGCCTCCGCGAGCGGGTCCTGGAGGTTCCTGAGGATCACCCGCTTGAGGGGACGGGCTCCGAACGCCGGCTCGTAGCCGAGGTCCACGAGGTGGTCCTTCGCCGCGTCGCTCACCTCGATGCCCACCCGTTTGTCAACGAGCAGGCGCGCGAGATTGCGGAGTTGGATCTCCACGATGCCGCGCAGGTCCTCACGGCTCAGCGGGTCGAAGATGACGGTGTCGTCGATCCGGTTGAGGAACTCCGGGCGGAAGTTCTTGTGAAGCTGCTCGTTGAGCTTCTCGCGCAGCTCCTCGTTCGTCCCCTCATGGTCGAGGATCACGTGGCCGCCAACGTTCGAGGTCATGATCACGACGGTGTCCGAGAAGTGGGCGAGGCGGCCGCGGCTGTCCGTGAGCCGGCCGTCGTCGAGCACCTGGAGGAGGATGTTGAACACATCCGGGTGCGCCTTCTCCATTTCGTCGAACAGGACGACGCTGTACGGCCGGGCCCGGACGGCTTCCGTGAGGTAGCCGCCGTCTTCGCTGTCCGCGTAGCCGGGGGGCGCGCCGAGCAGCCGGGCGACCATGTGCTTCTCCATGAACTCGCTCATGTCGAGGCGGGTCAGAGAGTGTTCGTCGTCGAACAGGAACTCGGCCAGGGCCTTGGCGAGCTCCGTTTTTCCGACGCCGGTGGGTCCGAGAAAGAGGAACGAACCGATGGGGCGCCGCGCGTCCCGCAGCCCGACCCGGCCACGTCGAACGGCCTTGCTCACCGCTACGACCGCAGGGCTCTGGCCGATGACGCGCTCCTCGAGTCGATCTTCCATCTTCAGGAGCTTGTCGGCTTCGCCCTCGAGCATCCGCGACACCGGAACGCCCGTCCACGCCGCAACGACATCAGCAACGTCGGCCTCCGTGACCCGGTCGCGCACCATGGAATCAGGTTCGGTCTCGCCGTTGCCGGCTTCCTCCTCGGCTTCCGCGAGCCGCTTCTCCAACAGGGGGAGCGTGCCGAACCGGAGCTCCCCCGCCTTCGCGTGGTCGTTCACTGCCCGCGCCTGGTCGTACTCGCGCTGGGCCGCGGCGAGCTCCTCCTTGAGGCCGCGCACGTCACTCACCCGGTTCAATGCGGCCGCCCAACGGGCCCGCATCTCTTCCGCCCGCGGTGCCAGCTCCTGGATCTCCGCCTCGATGCGCGCGCGGGTCTCGATGGAGTCGTCGTCGGTGTCGTCCTCGAGCGCCTTGGCCTCCACATGCAGCCGCTCGAGGCGCCGCTCGAGGCTATCCAGCTCGGCCGGTACGCTCTCGATCTCCACGCGGACCCGCGCGGCAGCCTCGTCCATCAGGTCGACCGCGCTCTTGGGGAGCTGCACGCCGGTCACGTAGCGGCGCGCGAAGCGGACCGCGCTGACGAGCGCCGGGTCGGTGATGCGCACGCCGTGGTCCATCTCGTAGCGCGCCACGACGCCGCGCATGACCGCGATGGCCTCGTCGATTGTGGGCGGCTCCACAGGGATGGGCACGAAGCGCCGCGACAGGCTGGCCACCTCATCGAACGTCTTGCGCATTCCGTCCGGGGTCGCGATGCCGATCGCGCGCACCTCGCCGCGGCTGAGCGCCACGCTGAAGAGCTGCGCAGCGCCGCCCTGGCCTGACACCAGGCCCTCGAGGTCGGGGACGACGAGGATGACCTCGCCGGCGGAGTCCCGCACCGCGTCCAGCAGCGAACGCATGCGCTCTTCGAGCTGACCGCGCAGCTTCGCGCCCGCGACCATCGCGCCGAGCTCGATGGCGACGAGGCGGCGCTCCTGAAGCATCTTCGGCACATCCCCCTTGGCCATGCGCATGGCCAGCGCGCGCGCGATGGAGTTGCGCCCCACCCCGGGCTCGCCCACGAGGAGCGGGTTGTTCTCCTGGCGCCGCGCAAGGACCTGAAGGATGCGGCGGAGCTCGGCGTCGCGTCCCACCACGGGGTCGAACTTCCCCTGTGCGGCGAGTCGGGTCATGTCTCGGCCATACAGCTCGAGTGGGTCCCCCTGCGGCTCGCCGCGCTTGCTGATCGTCGTCCCCGAGCCGTGCTTCTGGGCGCTCGACGCGGCCGCACGGAGGATCGGCGCGCTCAGGCCCACCGCGCGAAGCACACGATGCACGGGGCCGGAGGTCTCCTGCGCCGCGGCGACCAGCAAGTGTGCGACCGAGACCTTGGCGCCGCCGTCCCGGTTCGCCTCTCCCTCGGCCCGGCCAAGCAGGTCGAGCATGCGCGGGGACAGGTACGACACGCTGCCTGTCGCCTTGGGCAGGCGCCGCACCTCGGACTCCGCCTCGACGAGCACGTCGGTCGCGTCGACCCCGGCCCGCGTGATCGTGTCTTTGACCGCCTGGGTGCTCTCCACCAGTTGGTAGAAGAGGTGGACGGGCTCGACGTCGCTGTTCTTACGCTCGTCGGCGAGCGTTTGCGCGGCGGCGATCAGTTGCCGGGCGTCCTTTTCGTACGCCTCCAGCCTCAGCGTCAGCTTGCTCATCGCCGCGAGCATAATGTCCGACCGGCCATACCGCGACCGCGGTTTCTGCCTTCCGGCTCCCGTGGGGCCCAAAACGCGAAAAAACCGCCCCGAAAGGCGGCTCACAGGCGGGACGCGACGAACTCAAGCCTTCTCGAGCGCGTCCCGGAGGTCCGCCAGGACCTGCGTGAGGATGCGCTCCTCTTCCCCCGTCAGGTTTCCGCCGGTCTTCTTCTCGATCAGCTCGAGGATCTCCAGCGTCTGCCGCGCCATGGGCAGGTTGGGGTCCTCCGTGTTGCTGAGGTGCCCCATGCACGCGGTGCTCATCGACAGCACGAAGGTGGTGAAGTCGATGGGCGGGATGCCCTCAGCCTCCTCCACCATGTCAGGCGCCTTCGGGAGCCGGCGCTTCGGTCGCCTCGGCGTCTTCGCCCTCGGTCGCCTCGTCCGCGCCTTCCACCTCTTCGGTGGGCTCGGGGTCGGGCGTGCACGGCTCCGACTGGTCCTCCACGTCGGGAAGGCTCGCAATGTAGCTCTCGACTTGGTCCTTGCTCACGAGGCCTTTGGCCACGTTTCGACGGACAACACGCTTGTCGAGGAGGAAATCCGGGATCGCCATGGCGCGGAGTATGGGGATCCGCCTGGCCCTGTCAACATGGCGCCGATCGGGCCTCGACCGGATCGGGGTTGTGGTTGCCCAGCCCCCGTCCTACGTGTTCGGCCATGAGCGCGGACTATGAGGTTCTCGGCCCCGACATCCTGAAGGACCTGCACGACCCGACGCGGGACTTTGCGTACGACGTCTTGGTCGGGTTGAGCGAGCGGCCCAAGCGGCTTCCGTCGAAGTACTTCTACGATGACGCGGGCAGTCGGTACTTCCAGGCCATCATGGACAGCCCGGAGTACTACCCGACGGACTGCGAGGCCGAGATCCTCGAGGCCCACGCCGATGCCATCGTGGCTCCCCTGCTCGGCAGTCCCATCAACCTCGTCGACCTCGGGGCGGGGGACGGCAAGAAGACGATGCTGCTCATCGACGCGCTCCGCCGGGCCAAGGCCGACTTCACCTTCGTGCCCATCGACATCTCCGAGGGCGCGATGGAGAGCCTGCTCGAGGAAGTAAAGGAACGCGCCCCCGACGTGCGGGTGAAGGGGCTCGTCTGCGACTACACGGACGGCGTCCACCATCTTCACCGGCAGAGCCTGGCGGCGGGAGACGGAACACGGAACCTCGTCCTCTTTCTCGGCTCCAACATCGGCAACTTCGATCGGGTGCGGGCCCGCGCGTTCCTGCGGCGCCTCTGGAGCGCGCTCAGCGAAGGGGATCATTGCCTCATCGGGTTCGACCTGAAGAAGGACATCGAGGTGCTGCTCGCCGCGTACAACGACCGCGCGGGCGTCACGAGCGCGTTCAATCTCAACCTCCTGCTGCGCATGAACCGTGACCTGGGCGCCAACTTCAACGTCGAGAACTTTCGGCACTTCGGCACCTACAACGTCTTCAGCGGGGCGATGGAGAGCTACCTCGTCAGTCTGATCCCGCAGGTCGTCGAGGTGAAGGCCTTGGCGCAGTCGTTCGCCTTTGACGCGTGGGAGCCCGTACACACGGAGTACAGCTACAAGTACCTCCGCAGCGACATCGACGGTCTGGCCGACGACACCGGTTTCACCGTCGTGGAGCGTTTCGAAGACAAGCGCGGCTGGTTTCAGGATGCGTTGCTCGAAGTGCATCACCCGGAGACGCCCGAGCCGCGTCGCTGATTCTCGGTCGTGGGGTAAACGCCCACGTGCGAAAATACTGCAATAGAAATGTTGCAGACCCCTTCAGAACTTCTCATACCTCTCCGTATGGGGGTCACCGTTGAAATGGCGCGGCGTGCGGTTGAGTCGATGCGAGCTCGACCCATCACGCTGCACAGCAAGTCTGAGGCTGTTGCGCGGAGGTGCGTCGATTGGGCTCGGTCCCATCGACTCGTCCTCGACGACATCGAGGCCGCGCGTGCGCGCCGGATCCGTGTGGGCGAGCTCGCAGCGCACACGTTTACACAGGAGAGCGAAGACGTCGTACAGCTCGGGGCAGACCTGATTCTGTGGCTCTATCTGTTCGACGACGCCATCGGAGAGCGTCCCGACTCGATGGATGAGTCGGAGCACCGCGCCGTGCTGAAGAGCTACTCGGACACGCTCGCTGGCCAGAAGCTTCCGCGAGAGCCTTCACCGTTCCATGTCGCCCTGCTGAACCTTGCTTTTCGCGCGATCGAGCTGGGGGCGACGGACGCGTGGATTCGTCGTTTTCAGGCGGATCTCGACGGCTACTTCAGCGGATGCGCGGACGAGACACAGTGGCGAGAAGCGGGGGAGGTGCCGAGCATCACCGGATACCGCGATCTACGTGCGCGGAGTGTCGGAACGCGCCCTGTCTTTGCGATCATCGAGTTGGGCCAGTCCGGTCTGGTCTCCGACGAGGAGATGGCCGATCCGAGGGTTCAGGACGCGCGGGCCATCGCTGCCATGCTGACCGCCTGGGTCAACGACCTCTACTCGTTCCCGAAAGAGTACGCAGCGGGGGACCGTCTGAACCTCGTCAATGCGCTCTCGGGCCAGTTCGGCCTCGGGCTGGAGGACGCGCTCGACGAAGCCGCCCAGGTGTACAACCTCGACTACGACCAGCTGGACGCCGTGATCGCGGAGTTGAGTCCGTCGGGATCGCCAGAGCTGCGTCGCTACCTCGAAGCGCTCGTCGACTGGGTTGACGGAAACCGCGCCTGGACGCGTCTCTGCGAACGATACGCGTGAGTCCGTAACACGGACAGCTAACTTCCGACCTCGGGTTGTGGCAAAGTCCCCGGATGGGGTCTCGCACGACTCTGAAGAAGACTGGTTCGGCCGATGTCGTGGCCCGTGCTGACACGCTCTATATCCTGTTCAAGGGATACGTGCGGGAGGACACGGTCGAGTTCGCGGTGAACGAGTGTCGCAACCTGCTTCTCCGAGAGGTGCGCCGCTACCTGGTCATCGATTGCTGCGACATCGACGGCTACAGCGCCGACGTTCGCGGTCCGGGGGTCAACCTGCTCAAGGTCACGCGCGGACTCGGCGTCCTCGCGGGCGTGTGTGTCGCTCCGACCTCGGCGGTCCGCATGATGGGCGCAGCCGCGGCGTTCGTGTCCGGCGTGCCCATCGACTTTGTGGCGAGCCGGATCGAGTGCGATGCGGCGTTGGCAAAACGGCGCCGCGAGGACGGTTGACCTCCGCCCTTGAGACCATGCTGAGCCTCCCCGAGGACCAGAGCGTGCTCAAGGGCCAGTTCCTTTCGTGGCTGACGCGACGGCAGCGAGCCCACGCACCCGTTGTCGAAGACGCGCTCGATGCGCTCTACGACGCACGAGACGGCAACCTGAACGAGGCCTGCCTGGCTCGGCTGCAGCGCGGACTCGAGCTCTCTGGCGGCCTCTCATATCCCCTCGCTGAGCACGTCTGCGCGCTCGCGGCGGGTGAACCACGACTCCGTGCCCTCCTGCTTCGCCTCGGAGAACACCGGCTCGCCTCCGTCCGGCGCAACGTCATGATGTTCTGCCTGCACGACGGGCCCGACGAGACCATGTCGAAGCTGCTCGTACGTGGCCTGTCGGACCGAAGCAAGGCGGTCCGTCTCAAGGCAGCAGACGTCATCCTCCGGACGGAGCGGCGAGAGCTCAAGGAGCACGTACGCCTGCGGGGAAACCAAGAGCCGGACCGGTCGCTCGCGGAGACGCTCCGGCTGATTTTCGGTCTGCTCGACCGGAACTGGTACCGCCGACCGAACGGCGAGAGCATCGCGGTCTATCACCCGCGCGGCGGAATCTCGGGGTTGTTCGTCATCCCCGGTGAAGACGAGCCCAGCCTCGAGCGTCGAGTCGCAGAGTTGCGCGCTCTCCGGGCGTGATCCGGCGACCATGGGAAGGGATGCTGCATGACACGCGCGTACGCATGGGAAGACCTGTCTGGAGTTCCGCTCGGAACCTACGTGGAGCTGCGCGGGGGTCTCCGAGCACAGCGTCCGGCGCGCTCCCCGACCGATGGGCTGGAGGTACTGGGCTTTCACGTGCTGTGTTCGCTGTTCACGAAGTCGGCGAGCCTCGGCGTGCCCGAGTTCGCACGCCGGGAGGACCGTGTGGTGTGGAGTGACGCGGTCCTGACCGATCCGAGCGGTGAGCAATCGATGAGCGTGGCGCTCGATGAGGGCCCGGTGAAGGTGCCGGCGCGCCACGAATCGACGCTTTCCGATGAGGCGATGATCGCGCTGCTCGACCGCTTGGACCTCCCCAGCGAGGGGGTTGTCCAGGTGCAGGTGCTCGAGCGCTCCGTCCCGGATGGCGCCTCGGTTCGCATCCGCGGGGTGTTGGCCGACGTCGCCCCGGCCGGGCCCGCGTTTCGCTCCAGCGCGCGGGCGCGGCGTGGCCTCGTTGGAGAGCGAAGGCGTCCGTTGGTCGTGCTCTAGGTGGCCGAGCACCGCAAACTCAGGACACTAGAACACGCCGATCGAGAAGTGGAACGCACCGACGGGCTCATTCCAGTCTTCGCGGCGGAGGAGGTTGATCCCGTAGTCCAGCGCCAGCGGTCCGACGGGGGTTGCGATGCGCACGCCGAGGCCCGCGGTGGGGCGCATGAAGCAACGCTCCGGCTGTGCGGTGCAGTCGCCGCTCAGCGCGATCGCACGTGGGTTGGCCCAGTGGTTGCCGACGTCCGCGAAAATGCCGCCCTGGAGTGAGCCATAGATGGGGAAGCGCACTTCGAGGCGGACGAGGTAGAAAAAATCTCCGCCCTGGAGCACCGTCTGCGAGCGCAGCTCGGGGCGCTCCAGCTGCAATTCGGCGAGGTCCTGCGGCTGGAGCTGATCCTGGTTGAAGCCGCGGAGGGAGTTCACGCCGCCCAGGAAGAACTGCCGGTTGGGGTACGTCTGCGAGTCGGGCTCGAGGTGCACGATGCCCCCTGCGCGGAGCTGGCCAGCGATCACGACGTCGCCGATCGACACGTAGCCGTTGAGCGTGCCGGTGATCTTCAAGAAATGGCTGAAGAAGCGTTCCTCTGGGTCCTGGGTGCCGATGTCGATGGTGCGCGCCCACTCGACGGCGGTGGATCCGAACCAGCCTTCGGTCGGCACGAACGGGCTGTCGCGTTGGTCGACCGAGCCCGCGAGACGCGTCGAGACCACAAACGACTCGCCCTCCGGAACCCGCAGAAGGCGCTGGGTCTGCTGGTCGGTGCGCGGGTCGGACAGGATGTCCTCGAAGTCCCGGTCACCGAACAGCTGCACGCCGTTGTACTGCGCCTCGGTCGAGAGCGTGAACGTCAGCGGTTGCTCCGGCTGCCAGTTGAAGGACAGGACCGCGCCGGTGTTGTCGAGTCCGAACGAGCGCTGGTTGTCCCGGATGTGGATGAGGTCGAGCGTCGTTCGCACGTTGTCGATGCCCTCCACGTGCGGGAGCACGAAGCTCAGGCTGAAGCGGCGCTCGATCCGGTCGACGGGATCGAGCGCGCTGATGTTTCGGCGCAGCTCGTCGTCCTGGAAGATGAACTGGAAGCCCGCCTGCAGTCGCGCGGTGACGCCGACAGCGTAGCCCGCGAGGTTGCGGTAGCCGTATTCGAAAGCGCCGCGGAAGCCTTGTCCGGTGGAGATGCCGAGCTCGAGGTCCACGTATTGTGGCTGCCGCTCGTTGACCACCACGCTGATGGGCTTGACGCGTTCGGCCAGCTCCGGTGCCGCAGGCGTGATGTTGACGCTGCTGAATACACCCAGCGCCATCAGCGCGTCCTGGCTCTGCTGGATGCGGCTCGGGCGATACAGGTCACCCTCGGCGAAGCGTAGAACGTCTCGGATCAGCTGCGCGTCCGTGCGCGTGTTGCCCTCGATGCTCACCGCGCCGAAGTGCACCTCGAAGCGCTCCACCACCGTCAGCACGACCTCGGCGCGCTCGCGGTCGTCGCTGAAGCGAACCTCTGGCTCGATGCGCGCGTAGAGGTAGCCGCGCTCCCGGTAGAGCGAGGTCATGCGTTCGAGGGCCTCTTCGAGCGCCAGGTAGCTGAACGGCTCACCGCGCACGAACCGGGAACTCTCGAGCAGAGCGCGGTCGCCCAGCACCGTGTTGCCGTCGATCGTGACCTCGAAGAGCAACGTGCGTGGGCCCTCGAAGACGGGGATCACAACGACGGCGCGGCCGCGTCCCACTGGATCGAGGCGCACGGGCCCGACGCGCGCGCCAAGGTAGCCCGCGGCCTGGTAGACCTCCGCGAGGTGGTCGACCGCCTGGTCGTAGAGGGCGGCAAAGTAGACCCGACTGGGATCGACTGAGAGCGGCGTGACGATCTGCCGTCGGTTCGGCACCACCGAGCGCCCGCCGAGGCCAAGTCGGTCGACGTTGTCGGAGTCGACCGGAGCGAACATGCGCGTGTCGGGCAGGTCCTCCTCGAGCACGCTGATCACCTGGTCGCGGAGGTACTCTCGATCGAAGTGGGTCGCGCCGGGGAACGAGGTCCCGACGACCGAGAGCTGGCGACCGAGTCGCATCTCGATGACCAGGTTGGCCGTCCCGGCGCGCTCGCCGCGCACGCGGTTCACCGTGACCTCTCCGTCGTGATAGCCGTGGCGCTGCAGCAGCTCGGTGACCCGAACGTCGATCGCGGAAAGGGAGCGCCGCGTCAGCCGCTCGCTCTCGAGCTCGAGGATCTCCTCCACCGTCTGTCGCGTCAGCGGCTCGTGTCCTTCGATGCGCACAGTGTACCGAAGCCCCCAGCGCACCGGCACGATGAGGGTCGCCTCGTGTCCCTCGACTCGAACGCGCGGCGCCTCGAGGCGCGACTCCAGGAACCCGGCCCGCCGAAGCGCTTGTCGCGCGGTGCGCAGTCCGTCTCCGAGACGCGTGCGGTCCAGGACGTCGCCCTCCTCGAGCCCGAAGGCCTCTTCGAGGTCCACGTCCTGCGGAGGTGGGTGCCCGTCGTACTCGTAGGCGGCGACCCGGAGCGGCTCTCCTTCGTCGATGCGCGCGCGGAGCACCTTGCGCGACGGGTCGTCGGTGTCCCGGAGCGTGAGCGCAACGTGCGCGTCGATGTACCCGCGGTCTTGGTATTCGGTGGCGATGTTCCGAGCCAGCCCGCGCAGCGCGCCCTCAGCCAGCTCTCCGTTGGATCCGAGCCCGAGCGCCTGTCGCACGTCGTCGTCGTCGAGCGCTTCGTTGCCGAGCACGTCCACGCGCGTAATCACCACCCTGGGGCGGAGCTCGACGTCGAGACGCACACCGCCGGCCGTCGGCACTGCGTCGACCTGAACGTCGGCCCACCGCCCAGTCGCGAGCAGCCGTGTGACCGCGTCGCGCAACAGCTGACGGGTGAGCGGCGCACCGACCGGGATGCCCACGTCGTCGGCGCCCGTCGCGCCCGAGGTTTCGCCCGTCACACGCACCTCGACCACGCGTCGCCGCAGCAGCGCCGTCGGGATCTGCGCGTGCACGACGCCCGTCACCAGCAAGGTGAGGAGCGCCGCGAGATGGACAAAGACGGATCGTCGGATCACTCGAATTCCAGCCGGTAGCCCCAGTCGACGCCGAGGTTACCGAAGGAATTGGCGGGGTCGATATTGTAGTTGTCGTAGCTCGCCCCGAGACGCATGTTGTCGTCCAGCTGCCACTCGAGCGCGCCGCGGAATTCGCGGCCCTCGCCGAGGCCCGTCGTCGCGCTCAAACGCACCCGCTCAGCGAGCCGCTTGCCCACGCTGAGCCGTGGCTCCGTGCGCCCGGTTCGCTGCGAATATCCGGTTGTCAGCCGTACGTCGTCGATGAGCGGGAGGGCCTCCTGCAGCGCGCGGTCGAGCCCGGTCGCGCTGCTCAACGCCTCGAGCGCGGCGACGCTCCCCACGTCGCCGACCTGGAGCTGCTGGAGTTCCGCCCGCGTCATGCCAAACGCGAGCAGCATCAGGATGTCTGGCTGCGGCAGGTCTGGGTCCGACTCGGTCGTGAGCTGGAGGTTGTCGCTCGATCCCGTGAGCCGGAGCAGCACGCGCCAGTTGATCGACGACAGGTCGCTCGTCCGGCGGATCTCCGTGGTCGCCTCGATGTCGATCCGCGGGTCGATCCGGGTCGGGTCGTTGAACGCGATGCTCCCGCGCCGGACGTCGAACTCGTTGTTCTGGAAGAAGATGTTCCCGTTCGAGATCTGCATGGCGCCGTCGACGCCGTAGCGCTGGTCGGTGCCGACGATGCGGAACCCTCCATCGTCCGAGTCGATGCGCACGTCGGCGGTCAACAGGTTGTTCTGGATCCGGAAGGGGCCCCGCTGAATGACCCGCAGGTCCACGGCGACGGAGTCCTCGTCGGGGTCGTAGCGCCGGACTTCCGTGCGCGTCCGGCGGAACATGCCGCGCACCGCGTTGCCGGCGACGTCGCCCAGGCTGCGGAGTTCGATCGGACGCGTGTACGCGAAGCGGTTCACCCGGAGCTCCCCGTCGAGTCGCGGCAGGCGCTCGCCCTGCTCCCAGACGAGCTGCGTTTGGACCCCAAAGCCGGCCTCGACGCCGTCGGCGAACGTGTAGTTCAGCCCACGGGCGTCGATGTTGAACGCGTAGCGCTGCAGCCCTCGATCGCGCATCTCGGCGCCGCCGCTCACCGCGAGCTGCCCGCCGGCCACCTCCGCTTCGAAGTCCTCGAACAACACCGAACGCTGGCTGAAGCGGATGCGGCCGCCGAGACCCGTGATGGGCGCGCCGAGCGCGGCGAGCTGGAAAGCGCCGTTCTCGACCGTCGCCTCGCCGAACAGCTCCGGGTCGTCGAGCGGGCCGGACACGTTGAACCGCGCTTCGATGTGGCCGGATGCGTCCTCCACCGACGGCGTCAGCCGCGAGAGCAGCGCGAGGTCCACGTCGCCGTTGACCGAGAGCGCGTAGCCGTCTTCGAGCGATGCATGGCCCCGCAACCGAAGGCGCGAGTCGGGGCCGATGAAGCGCGCCTTGTCCACGCTGAGCACACCGTCGTGGAACGAGAGCAGGACCGGTCGGCGGTTCTCCACCTCGAGGTCGTCGAGCCCGACGTGCACCTCCGACAGCCGTACGCTGCCGCGCAGGGTCTCCGGGGAGCGGATGGCGCCGTCCGTGAACGCGAGCTCGCCCGACACGCGTCCGTCCACGTTGTCCACGCCGTCCGGCACGAACGACGCGAGCTCGAGCCCGTCGAGCGAGAGCGAGCCGCGCACGGGGAGCGCGGTCGTCCGGCCCATCGCGAGGTCGACGCGAAGCCGGTCGTCGAGGCCGCTTCCGCAGATCAGATACGCCATGGGGCGGTCGAGCCGCACCTGGGGACCGTCGCGTGTCTGAAGCGGGGGATCGCGCGGCCAGCTCGCTGTCGCGAGGCCATGCCGCGCCCGGGCGCAGGGCTCGTCCTCCGGCACGCGCTCGCCTGTCCAGTCGCGCGCCGCCAGCACGTAGGGGTCGTCCCGATCAGTGAGTCGGACGAAGAAGCGCCCGTCGCCCAGCGGCTGGCCGTCGTAAGTCACGTTGGTCACGCCGAGGTCGAAGTCCGCGTGCATCACATCGAACGTGCCCCCGACGCGCCCGATGACGCTGGCGACGCCGTCGATGCCGGCGAAGCGATCCCCGATGCCCTCGAGCTGCGACAGCGCCACGCGGTCGGCGACGACGTCCATGTCCAGTACGCCGCCGAGCGCCATCGTGCCGTCGAGCGCGACGGTCCCCTCGCCCTTGTGGAGGCTCAGATAGCGCACAGCGAGCTCTCCCCCCGCGGCGCCGCGGTCCCAGTCCAGCCACCGCCAGTGCCCGGCGAAGCGACCGTCCTCGAAGCGGTACCCATCGAGCTCCGTCCAGTCGAGGCCGAGCTCCATGTCCACGTCGAGCGTGCCGCTCTCCGAGTCGTGCGGGAAGCCGTTTGTGTAGCGGAGCTGCGCGGTGCCGCGCGCGAGGCCTTGGTAGGGCGCGAAGCGCTCGTCTTCCTCGAACCCGAACACCTCGTAGAAGTCCGCTAGCTGCATGCCGTCGAGGTGCAGCGCTCCACTCATCGCGAAGCGGTCGTCGTGGAAGTCGAGGTAGAGGTTCTCGGCGCGGTAGCGGCTGTCGTTCTTCTCCGCCTGGACCATCGCGAAGTGAACGCCCATGCCGTCGGGATCGAGCAGCGCGTCCGAGGTGAGGTTGCCGAGCCGGAACGTGTCGAAGACGAAGTCGGCCATCTCGACGTGCCCGACGACGAGCGGGTCTTGGAACGTGTTGGAGATGTCGATGGTCGCGGTGCCGGTGCCGGCAACAGGCCAACGGTCGAGCGGGCTCACGTCCTGGAGGTCGACGGTGTCGAGGACGGCGCGGACCGCGAGGCGGTTGTCGTAGCCCAGCAGCACGTCGCCGTGCAGCCGCGAGTGAGCGAGCTCGCCGACGAGGTTGTGGAAACGAACCGCGTCGTCGCGGATGGACCAGCGCCCGGTGAAGTCTGCGCGGTCGACCCCGATCACGCGCCGGATCCGCGGCGCGTGGTACGGGTCCTTGGTCACGCGAAAATCGTGGGTCCTCAGCCGGACGGGTCCCTCGAGGCGAATGGGGTCGAGGGTCCCGCGCAGGTCCAGCGTACCGTCGAACATCCACTCGACGATGCCGTTGTCGGTCACGTCGAGGTCGCTCATCAACCGAGCAAAGCTGAGGTCTTCGACCCGGGCCCGCACGTCGAGCGGGAAGCCCTCCGCAGGATCGAGGCCGATGTTCCCCGTGATGTGCACCAGACCCCCGTCGTGCATGTTCTCCGCCACGCTGCCTTCGAGGATGTCCACCCGGCTGCGGTCTGCGTGCACGAGAAGGTGCGCGCGCTGACCGAGCCCGAACTGCTCGATGCGCCCGCCTTCGAGATCGACCGTGCCGTCTGCGCTCTGGGTCTCCCCGTCGGACGCGAGCTCCAGATCCAGCTCGAGCACGCCGACGATCGGGGGCAGCGTGGTCCCCTCCGGCAAGGGCAGGCGCTCGAGGTGCGCCAGATCGTAGCGGAGCTCCACGTGCCCCGCGTAACCGTGGTCCTCGAACGGCATCGCGGCGCTTCCGTCGCGCACGGCCACCCTCAGATCGGGGGTCTCCAGCGTCAGCCGTGGGATGCGGAGCGAGTCCTCGTAGACTTCGACCTGGCCGTCGAGCTCCGTCAGCGTCTCTCGGCCTCCGGCGTGCCGCACCCATCCGCCGCCCGCGCGGGTCTCGACGCGGATGCCGCCCTCGAGGTCCGTCAGGTGCAGATCCACGTCGCGGATCTGGCCGCTCGCGTGGGGCTCGGCGTCGATCGTCAGCGTCGAGTCGAGCACGTGCAGCGCGTCGAACGGGAGGTCCGGAGGTCCGCCTCCGCCGCCGCCCTCGGCGCGGGGGAGGTTTCGCACCTGCCCGTTTCGGATGACCAAGCGGAGGGTCGCGCGCTCGATGGTGATCGCGTCGATGTCGAGGCCACCGCGCAGCAGCGCACGCCAGCTCGGCTCGATGCGGAGCACGTCGGCTTCAGCGATCTGACCGTAGATCGGGTCGTCGAGAGTGATGTCCTGCCCGACGAGCGACAGGGGCACGAGCTGCAGCTGAACCCGGCCGATCGTCGCCCGCAGGCCAAGCTCGTCCCGGATGGCGTCGGTCGCGAGCTGGTGCAGCCGGTGCCGGCTGCTGGGGCTGCGAACGATCAGCGCGGAGGACGCGGGGATGCCGAGGGCAAAGATGCCGAGCACGACACCCCATCTCTGCCACCGCCTCCATATGCGCGCATGGGACACCGATCAGACCTCAAAACGAACGATTCAAGCTACCACGCAGGGGCCGATCGGGCCCGAAACCTGCCGTGATTCTGAGCGCTTGCCCCGACCGCGTGACGAACCCGGCCGATGGCTCCACGATGGGTGCATGGTCGATCCCGCACAGATGCTCCAAGGGCGAACCCGCGAGACGAAGATCCGGCGCGACAACGAGGGCCGCTGGTTCAACGGCGAGGAGGCGATCACGCACCCGCTGCTCCGGCAGGCCTTCGACGCGTGGCTGATCCCCGCGCCGGACGGGTCGGGACGCTGGGCTCTGTCCAACAGCATCAACTGGGCGTTCGTGGCCATCGAGGGCCCGCCGCGGTTCGTGCGCAGCGCGGTCGTCTCGGACGATCACGTGGCGCTATCGGTGTCGGACGGACAGACGGTTCGGCTCGCGATCGAGTCGATGCGCGAGGGTCCGGAGGGAGCGCTCTACTGCGATGTGCCGGGACCGGACGGGCGCTTGGCCGCGCGCTTCGACCGCAGCGCGATGATGCAGCTCGCGTCCGTGATCGACGAAGACGAGGACGGGGTGTTCCTACGGTTGGGCAAAGAACGCGTGCGGCCCCCACGGGTCGCCGACCCGCTGAGCGTGGCCGCGGCGGAGGATTCGGAGTAGGGTCCCGGCGATGAGTTCCCGCGGCCGCCAAGCGGACATGATCGCGCTCGGATTGACCTGCGCAGTGGGCTTGCCGCTCGTGTACATGGTGGCGGGCGCCTACGCGGAGGGCGAAGTACGGCGGCAGGAGACCCCCGTTCGCGCGCTGCTCGGTGCCGAGGCGTACAACGCGCTGAGCAACGGCGAGGCGAGCGCTCAGAACTACATGGGAGACGACCGCCTCGCGCCGGATTTCAGCCTCGAGGCGGCAGACGGCACGACGTGGCGACTCCAGGACCAGCGCGGCAAGGTCGTGGTGATGAACTTCTGGACCACGACCTGCCAGCCCTGCGTCGAGGAGATGCCGTCGCTGGTGTCGCTCGCGCGCATGATCGAAGGGCGTGACGACATCGAGTTGGTGACGGTGTCCGTCGATCGGGACTGGGACACGGCGCGCACGGTGGTGCCGCAGAGTTCCCCGCTCAACGTGCTGCTCGACAGCGACCGCGAGGTCGTCGCCAACCAGTTCGGCACGCGGCTGTTTCCCGAGACGTGGATCATCGACCCGGACGGCGTCATCCGGCTCCGCATCGACGGGCGTCGCAACTGGAACGACGCCATCGTGCTCGACGTCATCGAGTCGTACCTGTAGCGCCCCCTACGAACTCTGGATGGGCCGCAGCTCGTCGGTGCCGTAGAGCTCGGCGTAGCCGCGCCGAAGGCCGAAGCACTTTCGAGCGGCGTCGCAGGTCTCGCATGCCACGCCGCGCACCATCTCACCGCCGTCGTAGTCGTCCGGTGCATTGGCGAGCGCGCCCGGATCGATGGCCTCCTCGGGGGTCAGGCAGAGCGGCAGGCCGCACATCGCGTCGAAGCCGGTGACCTTCACGCCGCGCGCGCGCGCCGTCTGAAGCCCCTCGCGCAGCGCGGGCTGGATGTCCGTGTAGCGGGGGATGAGCGCGCGGGTTCGAGGGACCATGTCCGTCGACGGGGCGACGAACGACACGCAGACCTCCGCCGCCGGGAGCCGCTCGGAGACCAGCTTCACGAACGCAGGGAAGTCGGCGTGGTTCGTCTGGCAGAACACGAAGTTCACCCGGAGCGCGAGGCCCACCCGGCTGGCGGCTTCGAGGCCCGCCATCGTCTGAACGAACGTGCCGGGCGCCTGCGTGACGGCGTCGGAGATCGACGCGCATGACCCGTGCAGCGACACGAACAGAACATCCGCCCCCGCCGCCTGGAGGGTGCGCGCGCGGTCCTCGTCGATGCGCGTGGCGTTGGTCTGGATCTCGATGTTGCCCGCGCCGTGGTCCCGCGCGAGCGCGATCCAGCGCTCGAGGTCGGAGCGCAACGTCGGCTCCCCTCCCGAAAAGTTGATGTCGTCTCCACGCTCCGCGGCCTCTACGATGACGCCTTCGATCATCGCGTCGTCGGCCGACGGCAGGTGGGTGGAGACGAAGCAGAAGTCGCAGGCTTGATTGCACGCGAAGGCGACGCGCACGGTTCGGGCGCACCGCGCGGGTCGACCGGGCTGTCGGTGCACTTCGTCCTGGTAGAGCTCACGGCGGACCTGGTTCTCCACGCTCGTGATGACGCTCAACCGGCGCCGGACGCGGTCCTCCACGATCGGGGTCAGCGAGACTCCCGCCTCCCGTTGGGGCACCCCTGGGCAGCGGTCCTTCACCATGCACGCGTCGCACGCGTCCAGCTGGGTGTAGCCATCCCGTTGCCGCCCCCCGGGGCTCAACGCGAACAGCCGAGCAACGCGCGCCGGATGGGGAAAGAAGCAGGGAGCCAAGGGCGTGGCGGTGTCGAGCCGGAGCGCCAGGCCCACGCGCCGCGCGGCCATGTCGACGCGCTGGATCGTCTGGGCCGCCTCTGCGCTGGAACAGAGCAACCCCTCCGCGGGCGACTCCACCGGGACGTTCAGGACGAGCGCCTCGGGCGGCTCCGAGAGGTGTTGCGCCACCTGGCCCGGGAGCAACACCAGCGCATCGCGGTTGACCGCCAAGACCGGCGCCGACAGCTCGACCCGGAGCCCGGCGGCGAACGCGTCGCGAATCCCGGAGAGCGTCGCCTCGAAGCTGCCCGGATCTCGCGAGAGCGCCTCGGCCTCCTCGCCCCACGCCGGCAGGTGCACCCGCACGAGGTCGAGCCCGGCGGCCTTCAGCTCGGCGGCGCGGGCGGCCGTGAGCAGCGCGCCGTTGGTCTCCAACTCCACCCGCACCGAGCCGTCGCGGTTCTTGCGGCAGGCCGCGACGATGCGATGCAGGTCGCGCCGGAGAGTGGGCTCGCCGCCGGTGATCACGACGACGTCCGCCGATGCGGTGTCACGCATGCGGGAGAGCAGCGCTTCGGGCGCGATGAAGTCCGGACGCTCACGCGAGCGCCGCCGATGACAGAACGCGCACCCGTGATTGCAGGTCTCGTTCGTCACGAGTCGCGCGACGCGCCCGCGCCCCTGCATCCCCCACTGCCGCGGCTCGTTCATCTCGCTCCTGAGTCTGCCGCGCGGTGCGATGCCGAGTCACAGCTCGAGGGCAGGCACCAGCGAGTCTAGTCGCTCATCAGCGGCTCGAACAGCAGCAGCCCGCTCACGATCGCCACCAGATCAAACGCGCCGAGGATGCGGAACCACGCATAGATCTCGTCCATCGGTGTGCCGCCCAAGATCTCTCGGGTCGCGACCACGCCCGCCACCAGCCCGGGCGACGCCAGCGGAAACAGGACCACACTCAGCATCAGGTCTCGCGCGCGCGTCCGCACGCTCATGGCGGCGAAGAGTGGGCCCATCGCGACGTAGCCTGTCGTGCCGAGCACGAGGATGAGCATGATGGGGATGCCGTGCTCGAAGATCGGCTGGTTGAACAGGATGGCCACGAGGGGCCAGAGCAGCGTGTCGATGATCAATACAAACAGCAGTGTGCCGAGCATCTTGCCGAGGAAGATGGAGCTCCGCGGAATCGGCGACAGCAACAGGCCCCGGACAGCGTCGGCCTCGCGCTCTCGTCCCCACGCGCGACCCATCGCCAGCACGCCAGCGAACGAGGCGCTGACCCAGAGCACTCCCGGGCAGATGCGTCGCGCAGTCTCCTCGTCGAGGAAAAACGCCAGCGACGTGAGCACCACGATGAGGAAGCCGAAGAGCCCCGCCGTGACGACGATCTCCTTGGTGCGGAGCTCGATGAGCAGCTCCTTCCGCAGGATGGCGATCGTGCCCGCGACGAACGGATTCACGCGGCCTCCTCGACGCGTCGCCCGCGCTTGAGACTGACTTTCTGATCCGCCAGGCGACCGGCGAGCGCGTGGTCATGCGTGATGAGCACAACGATCGCGCCGCGCTCACGCTCCTCCAGAACGGCCTTCTCGAGGCGCTCCACACCGCGGACATCGAGCCCCGTCGACGGCTCGTCCAACAACAACAGCTGCGGGGTGTGCACGAGCGCGCGGGCGAGCGAGAGCCGCTGCAGCTGCCCGCGGGAGTAGGTGCGCGCCGGCCGGTCGCCCCAGCGCCCGATCTCGAAGCGGTCGATGAGCGCGGGCAGCGTTTTGGGGTCGACCTGATGGAGGCGCGCGTAGAGCTCGAGGTTCTCGATCGCGCTGAGGTCCGGATAGATCATGGGCGCGTGCGCGAGCACCCCGATGCACGCCCGGAGCGCGCTGCCCCTCAGCCCCGCATCTCCGTAGTGCACCTCGCCCCGCGTCGGCCGGACGAGCTGCGCGAGGATGTTCAGCATCGTGCTCTTGCCGGAGCCGTTCGGGCCCTCGATGACGGTCACCGCGCCCGCCTCGAACGATGCGTCGACGCCCACGAGCGCACGCGTCGCGCCGTAGACCTTCACAAGGCCCTTGGCCTCCACGCGATCGAACTCCGCCGCCATCCGGCGCGGACTCTAGCAGGTCGGCGCAGCGGGCCGAACGGGCGAAGGCATGGCGTCGCTGTCACACTCTGTTCGATGCGCCTGTCCGCACGCCTGTCGGTCCGCGCGCTCGTCGGCGTCAGTGTCGGAGCGCTCGCGCTCGCGGGAGGGCTTCTCGGGGGGCTCATCATCGAGCCGATCGCAGGCGGTGCGTTCGTCGGCCAAGGATGGGAGCACCCCTCGCCGCCAAGCTCCGGCCTATTCGTGGTGATGGTCACCTCGTTCGCCACCTTCCTCATGTTGGGCTTGGCGCTGATGATGGTGTTGCGACGCGCGGAGGACGTGATGGCCCGTACCGTGGGCGCCTGCATGCTGTTTGGATGGCTCAACGCGCCCCTCGTCCTGGCGCTCGTGGCACTGTCGAACGGAATCGGTGCTTCGCTGGGCGGGATTGCCGTGGGGTTGTTTTGTGGCGGGGTGGTGGTCGGAGCCCCGCTCGGCCTGATCTATGGGGTGTCGACGACGTTCGCGACGCAGCGTCTGCGCAGGGTTCTGGACCGCCCCACCCTTGCGTCCCACACCACCGCGCAACGGGCAGCGGGGTTCACGGTGAGCGTTGGCGCCCTGCTCGGGATGGTCGTCGCGGCGTCCGGGGGGGCGCCGCTCTGGTGGTGGACTGCGCCGTTGCTGCTGGTTCTCGGCTGCGCTCTGTCCGCCCCGGCTCGGTTGATCGGTCCGACGTGCTCGCACGTCAGACCGGTCAAACTGCCGAGGCTCGGGTAGGATGAGACCACTCGGCCGTCGAATGCATCGTTTCCGAGCCCTCTCAAGTCGCCAACGCCTCCCCGTCCACCCCAAACGGGCTGCGGGAGTCATCTTCCGCGCCTCCAAGGCGCACCTGTCCACAGCCCGGCACGCGGCGGGCTCTGCAGCGCCCCAAAGGCGCTCTGTGTTCAGCCAGGCGGGT
>JBGCFC010000249.1:0-7009 GCA_045106715.1 Sandaracinaceae bacterium | reverse complement strand
CGCCTGCGAAGCCCTCGGCGAGGGGGCCGATGGCGTGTCTGTGAGCACGTTCAGGGAGGGGGCCCGTCTGTGCCTCGAGATCGTAGACGACGGCGTGGGGATGGACGAGACCACCCGCAGCCGGATGTTCGACCCGTTCTTCACGACCAAGTTTACGGGGCGCGGCCTCGGACTCGCGTCGGTGTTGGGCATCGTGCGCGGTCACGACGGGAGCATCGAGGTCGACTCCGCGCTGGGGCGCGGGACGACCACGCGCGTCTGGTTGCCCGCGTCGGGCGCGCCACCGGCCCCCTCGACCGACGATGCGCTCTCGTCACGCACCCGCGGAGGCCTCGTGCTGCTCGTCGACGACGAGCCCAGCGTCCGGGAGACCACCGGACGCCTCCTACAGGCGCTGGGCTACGAGACGCGCGCCTACCCGGGCGGGGCACCGGCGCTGGCCTGGTTTCGACAGCACGCAGCGGATGTCCGGCTCGCGCTGGTGGATGTGACGATGCCCGGCATGAGCGGGCCCGAGCTGCTCGTCGCGCTGCGCTCCGTCCGAAAGGACCTGCCGGCGCTTCTCGTCAGCGGCTACACCCCCGACGCCTTCGAAGGGCTCGAGCCGACCACCACGAAGTTCCTCGAGAAGCCCTTCACGATGTCCACGCTCAGCGCCGAGGTCGACGCGCTGCTGGGTGACTGCGGCACTCCAAGGCTGCCGATCGATCGGAGATAGAGAGCTCGAGGGGCTCGCCCCTCGACGTGGCGCGCACGCGCCACCCGCAAACATCGGAGTCGTTCTTCTCTCTACTTCGGCGCGCGAACGCGCGAACATCGGAGTCGCGCTACTTCGGCGCGAACGCGCGAGAACGACTCAAAGACTGTCGATCCACCGGAGACGGGGAGCTCGAGGGGCTTGCCCCTCGTCCGTGAGGCGGAAGCGCCACCAGCAAAGGGTGAGTTCTCGCTCGTGCAATCATATCGCGCGGAGCGCGGCCGCACGCGCGAGAACGACTCAAGACTGTCGATCAATCGGAGCCGGGGAGCTCGAGGGGCCGCGCCCCTCGACGTGGCGCGCGAGCGCCACCAGAAAATGGTGAGTTTTCGAATGTGCG
This sequence comes from Sandaracinaceae bacterium, assembly GCA_045106715.1. Classification (GTDB taxonomy): domain Bacteria; phylum Myxococcota_A; class Polyangia; order Polyangiales; family Sandaracinaceae. The sequence goes on along the minus strand of JBGCFC010000249.1, from coordinate 5,912 downwards.
AAAATGCGCGAAGCGCGCACATTCGAAAACTCAGTAATCCATGTCCTTCCACTTCGATGCCGCGCGGTTGAAGAACACGAGGCCGATCGTGGAGAGCACGCCGATGGCCGCGAAGACATACCAGACACGGTAGGGCTGGTACGTCGTCCACAACGTGTCGGTGAGCGCCTGATGGGACTCGCCCACGACCTCGACGAGCGTGTTCATCGCCTCGCTGCGGTCAACGCCGACGGTTCGCTCGAGCGTGTCCACCTCCCCATTCCAAACGGGGCGGTCGTGGGTCTCGAGGTAGTCGGTGTGCTGCGCGAGGTACTTGAGCGCGAGCGTGGCCTTCTCGCCGTAGTCGCCGTAGAGCCAGCCGGCGAGCTTGGCGCCGATGAACGTACCGACGCCAACGGGAATGTTCACGTACCCGAGATAGAGCGCCTTCTTGCCGGGCGGCGCGATCAGGCCGAGATACTCGTTCTTCTTCGGGCCGGTCAGCATCTCACCGAGAGAGAAGAGGACGACACCGAGCGCCAGCACCCAGCCGGACTGGGTCAGGCCCGCCACGAGCACGCCGAGCGTCGCGACGATCATCCCGCCGAGCATGGCGCGGAGCGTCTTGATCTTCCGAACGAGCGCGCTGATCGGGACGATGACGAGCACGATCAAGGTGGCGTTGATGTTGAGCAGATGCTCCTGAAGGACCTGCTGCCCGCGCTCCGTCTCGTGCGTCATCCACCCGGGCACCGCGCCGACCATCGCGCTGGAGTCGACCCAGTCCACGATGAAGTTCGGATGCAGATCCCACAGCTGGTACATCATCAGCCAGAAGCCGGCCATCAGCGTGAGGAACATCAGCAGGCGCGCGTTCATGAAGTCTTTGAACGTACGCACGACCACCGCGCCGAAGCTCTCGGTCTTGTCCGCCCCCGACTCGATGGCCGGGTACGTGAAGAGCATCAGGTAGTTGAGCGAGACGATGCCCGCGCACACATAAAAGAGCTCGTTCCATCCGATCTGGCGGAGCGCCGCCGCGAGATAGGGGCCGAACATCGCGCCGACGTTGACGAGCCAGTAGAAGATGCCCCAGCCGACCGACGTGTTCCCCTTCTTCAGGGTGTGCGCCAGCGAGCCCTGGATGCCGGGCTTGAACAGCGCGGTGCCGGTGGCGAGGAACAGGACGCCGATGAAAAAGCCCCAGAACGAGCGCTGGCTGGCCATCAGCGCATAGCCGACGACCTTGAGCGTCACCGAGAACGCGAGCGTGCGCTTGTAGCCGTAGCGGTCGGCGAGCCCGCCGGTGAACGTCGGCAGCACCGACTGGAAGACCGACCACCACGCGTAGATCGTGCCCTTGTCGTCCTGGCTGAAATGCAGGCCGCCGGGCTCGTCCGCCTGCGCGATGTAGATCGGCATGACGACCCGCACGCCGTAGTAGGCGAAGCGCTCCCACATCTCCATCACGCAGAGCAGCCAGAAGGCGCGTCCCTTGATGCCGGCCTCGACCGAAGGGTGCTGTTTGAGGGTCGCCTCGGCGGAGCCGTCGTCACTGGGTGCGGTCATGAAGCGGCCACGGTAGACGATCGGGTGGACCACGCAACGAGGCGGGGGCGGCCGTCCTTTGAGCGGGCGATTCGGCGCTCCGAACCAGCCCTTGCAAAGCCGGCTGCCACCCCGTCCGCTGGACGTGCTACGACGGGGCGCACCAAGCAGCGAGGGAACAGCGAATGTGGCCGAATGAGGAACTGAAGGACGAGGATGAGCTGGCTGAGGCCCTGATCGAGGCCTACTCCGCCGAGGAGTGGGACGCGGGCGCCGTCCTCCGGTTGCTCGAGCGCGGAGACCGGCGTCAGAAGTCGCCCGCGCGCTCGGATACGGATGGGCCCGAGCTGCTCCGTGTGTTCATCGCAACTTGCAAGCCGGACGTCGGAGTCGACCTCGAGCTCTCCGACGGGGGGCCCTGCGGGGACGACGAGAGCCTCTTCGAGGTCGCCTTGGTGGGCAACGGCGACTGCATCGGCTGCGACGAGGACGGGCAGACCTTCTATCTCGACCACGAAGCCGGCATGCAGCCGGACGGCGAGGGGACCGCGCTGCCAACGATGCTGGCCGCCTGGCTCTTCCACGACGAGTTCGTGCGGCGCGGGCTCGAGGCGCACCCCAGTGTGGAAGACCACGCGCGGGAGTCGTTCCCCGAGGATGTGCACTACGTGTTCAGCCGGATCCCCTGAGCGCGGGGAGGCCCTCTCTCAGCGGCACGTGCCGAGCTGTTCTCCGTCCAGCAGGAGGATCTCCGAGGGGGTGCAGGTCAGGCTCAGTTCGCATACCGGCGGACCGCCCGGCCGGCAGATCCGCTGGCAGGTGTCATTGAGGCAGATCAGGCCGGGCGCGCACACCTCGGCCCCCATGCACGGCGCCCCCTCGGCCGCCGCCCCGAACTCACGGCAGTCCACGAAGGTGCGGGGCGGGCTGCCATCCCGAGCCAGACGACAGGCGAGCGACGAGGGGCATCCCGTCTGGTCCACCGGGTCGCAGGACGTCGTGCACGCGGTCTGTCCAGACGGAGTTCCGGTGGCCAGTCGCACGTTGTTGGCGCAGGCGGAACCCGGCTGCGGGCAGTCCGCGTCGAGCTCACAGAAGCGCTTGCAGAACGCCTCTCCCGTGCCTTCCAACGCGCAGAAGTAACCGGGCGCGCAGGCCGCCTGTCCTCCGTCGACGCATGCGTCGAGCTCGACCCCGAGGCCCGCGATCGGTTGGCAAGACAGGCCCCCGCCAAACGCATCCAGCGCGCAGCCCTCCCCCTCCGCGCAACCGCACTGCGGCTGAACGAGCCGGCACGGAGACGCAGGGCAGGCCACCCCGACGTCCGGTCGGCAGCCCGCGGCGGGGTCGCAGTAGAGGCCCGCACCACACGTCCCGAGGTCGCGGCTGAGGCACGTCCCGAGCTCGCAGCGTGCGTCCGCACAGTCCGCGGGCGCGAGGCAGTCGGTGTCCGTCCCGCACTCGTCCACGGTGCACACGCCGTCGGCTCCGAGCGCACAGTCGGGCGCGACGCAGCGCCCACCGCGTCAGGTGGGCGCGCTCGCGTCATCACCGGGGCCAGGACACGCGAGCCCCGCACAGCTTCGGCCGATCACGAGCGCGATGGCGTACGGGCCGGCCGCCTCGATGGCTGTCACCACCGTCTGCTGCGCCACCCGCTGTCCGCTCTCCCCGAGCAGCTCGACCCGCAGCTCGAGCGCCCCGGGGACGAGCGTCTCACCGTGCAACTCCGCCACCCGGGTCCCCTCGGCAAACGTGTCGTCGCCTCTCACCGCAGGCGCTCGCACCTCGAGTCCGGCTGCCGTCGTGACGACCTCCTGGAACTCGAGCCCCGGGGACCAGATCCGTGCGGAGGTCAACCAGAACGCGGGTCTCCGGAGCGGTGCACCCGAGGGCGGCCACCGCCACGATTCCCAGCCACGCATGTCGATGTGCCCGCACACGACAGAGCTTAACTTCTTCGCGCGGCGTGTGTGTACCGCGTTGAGTGGACGCCAGAAGGAAGGCCCCCTCGACGCGTGCGTAGGAAGAGCGTGGAGATTCCCCGAAGAGGCCGCGGCATGCGGTGGACCCTGTCCCTGAGCCTCGCGCTCCTCGTTGTTGGTTGCGGCGCGCCGGACGAGCTCGAGACTTGCGCCACCCTCGCGTGCGACGGAGACCTGGTCTGCGTGGAGGACGACGGCGCTCGCTGCGTCTGCCCCGCAGGCACCCGCGAGGCCGAAGACGGGTGCGCGGCGATCACGACCTGCGACGACTTCGTCTGCGGCGACCGGGGACGCTGCGTCGAGACCGACGGCGCGGTCGCGTGCGAGTGCGACCCGGATTTCGCCGGGGTGGAGTGCGAGCGGTGCGCGGATGGGCTGCACGACGACGGAATGGGCGGATGCAGCGACCAGGCCTGCGCCCCGGACCCATGCCCCAGCGGGCGTCGATGTCTCGACGTGGAGGGCGTGGCCGAGTGCGCCTGCCCGAGCGGCGAGCACGACGAGGCGGGCGAGTGCGTGCCTGACACGACCTGCCTCGACACCACCTGCAATGCGCGCGGCACCTGCGACGACGCGACGGGCGAGGTGATGTGCAGCTGCGACCCGGGCTTCGCGGGCAGCTTCTGCGACCTTTGCGACGAGCTCGCCGGCTACCACGACGACGGCGCCGGCGGCTGCACGACCGACGCCTGCTTGCCCAACCCGTGTGAGGACAGCAACCGCTCGGTCTGCGTCGTGGGCGAAGACGACGACGTGCGATGCGACTGCGACGCCGGCACACACCTCGATGCCGCGCTGGACGCCTGCGTCGAGGACGAGACCTGCGCCGACGTGCTGTGTTCGATGGCAGGAACCTGCAGCGTGAGTGGCGGCGTGGCGCGCTGCGCGTGCGATGACGGGCACGTGGGCGAGGACTGCGAGGCGTGTGACCTCGAGGCCGGGTACCACGAGGACGGGGCGGGCGGATGCACAACCGACGCCTGCTTGCCAAACCCCTGCGCGACCCCGTTCGAGACCGTATGCACGGACGTGGGGGGCAGCGCAGAATGCACCTGCGACCCTGGCTATCATCCCGACGGAGTGGGCGGCTGCACCGACGACCCGTGCGTACCCGACCCGTGCGCGGCGAGCGGGCAAGCCTGCCGGCCAAGCGGCGCGAGCTTCGAGTGCTACGTGCCGGACTGCGACGACGACAACCCCTGCACCGAAGACGTCCTGGTCGCGGGCGCCTGCGAGTACACCGACCTCGGCGACGGCACCGCCTGCTCGACGACGCTCTGCTCCTCGGGACAGATCTGCACGGGCGGCCTCTGCGGAGGAGGCAGCGCGGTGAGCTGCGATGACGACAACGCGTGCACGGACGACCGCTGCGACGCGCTCACCGGGTGCGCGAACACGCCCGACGACACCAACGACCCGGACGATGGCATCGCCTGCACGGACGACCTCTGCGATGGCGGAGCGGAAGTGCACTCCCGGCTGGACGCCGCCTGCGACGACGCGAGTTGGTGCACTGGCGTCGACGTCTGCGAGCCCAGCGATCCATCCGCCGACGGGCGGGGTTGCGTCGTGCGCGGTGTTCCGGAGCCGCCGTTCGCGTCCGGCCCATGCGGAGGCTTCACCTGCGACGACGTGACGATGTCCTTCCTGTTCACCCCCACGGCGAGCGGCACGCTCTGTGATGACCGCGTGGGCTGCACGACAGGTGACCGCTGCGATGGAGCGGGCGCCTGCGTCGGCACGCCAGGCGACTGCGGGCCGGGCGCCGGTGGTTGCTCGGGCGCAACCTTCGATGGCGACCTGGACCTGGGCACCGCGCACGTGACCGGTGACTTCCTCTTCAATGGCTCGACCAGCATGCCGTCCGCCGTCAGCGGGACGTCCGGGTCGATCTACCTCCGGAGCGTCACCACCGGTGTCTACTCGCGCCTCGAGAGCTTCGGATTCACCGGCTCGAGCTCCCCCTACGACTGGTTCGAGGCCTCCAGCAGCGACCGTGACGGGGTCATCGACCTGCGCGTGCTCCCCGGCGTGTACGACGTCGTCTACCGCCGCTACAGCTCCCGCTCCGGCGACATCATCAACACCCACGTCGAGGACGACCCCTACGCCCAGGCCGAGCACGTGCTCGAGGCGGAGCGGGGGTTCGGTCCGGGCGAGAACATCCTGAACGTCGACCTCGGCACGACCCACGTCACCGGCGACTTCCTCTTCAACGGCGCGACCACCATGCCCGCGGCCGTCAGCGGAACGTCCGGCTCCGTCTATCTCCGCAGCGTCGCCACCGGCGTCTACTCGCGCCTCGAGAGCTTCGGATTCACCGGCTCCAGCTCTCCCTACGACTGGTTCGAGGCCTCCAGCACCGACCGTGACGGGGTCATCGATCTGCGCGTGCTCCCC
>JBGCFC010000248.1:0-31520 GCA_045106715.1 Sandaracinaceae bacterium | reverse complement strand
CCTGGGTCTGGGAGGACAGGACTTGCACGAAGTCGTCGCGGCCGTCGCCGTTAACGTCGGCGAAGTGCACGGCGGCAGGGTCGAAGGAGCCGGTGCCGCGGTCGAGCCAATCGGTGGGTCCCTCGAAGCCGGCGCCGTTCGAGATGCCGACCTGGGTCTGGGAGGACAGGACTTGCACGAAGTCGTCCCGGCCGTCGCCGTCCACGTCGGCGAAGTGCGAAGCGCCAGGGTCGAGAGTGCCCGTGCCGCGGTCGAGCCAGTCCGTGGGTCTCTCGAAGCCGGCGCCGTTCGAGAGGCCGACCTGGGTCTGAGAGGACAGGACCTGCACGAAGTCGTCCCGGCCGTCGCCGTTGACGTCGGCGAAGTGCACGAGGGCGGGGTCGAAGGAGCCCGTGCCGCGGTCGAGCCAATCGGTGGGTCTCTCGAAGCCTGAGCCGTGCGAGAGGCCAACCTGGGTCTGGGAGGACAGGACTTGCGCGAAGTCGGCGCAGCCCGTCCCGCCCGTTGCCGCATCCATGCCCGTATCCGCGTCGCGACCTCCGTCGGCCCGACCTCTGTGCGTCCGCCCGGAGTCGCGGCCGTCCCGCGCAGCGTCGAAGGCCGCGTCCAGCCCCGCGTCCCCCGCCATCTCGGCGTCTCGGCGCGTTGAGCCGTCGATCGCGGCGTCCCGGTCCAGCGCATCCGAGGGACCGCACCCCAGCACGAGCGCACTTGCGATCACGACGAGCCAACGGAACGCAAAAACGGCCCGCCCGAGTCCACGGTCGAGACGCGAGCCCTGCGAGGGGCCTTCTGGGTGCCGGCAGCCCATCGAACTTTCTTACGCGGTCGTCTTGTGCTGCCTTCCTCGCGCGCCCTCCTTCGCGATTCGACACGTCCTTCCCAATTGCACTCACCGAAGCTCGCGAGGGACAAAGGGCAAGGTGTGTCCGTAGACTGGGGTGTGACGTCCACGAACCAGCGGGTTCGCCGAACGTCCTTTCGGACCGGGGTTGCTGAAGCTCCGGCGCAGAACACGGCACAAGCACCAGGAGACCCTCGTGACGAACGCCTCGGACACTGAACAGGAGCTGACCGCCCAGCTCGAGGCGCTGCTTGCCCCCCACCTGGCCCGATGGGAGCGCGAGCCGCCAGAGGGCCCGTTGTCCACGGCAGTGATGGAGCTTCAAGCGGTTGCAAGAGAGCGTCGCGGGTCCGCGGCGCCGGTTCGGCGCGAGTGACGGGACGTTCCTCGCGCAGGGGCTCAAGTTCATGAAGAGCGCCGAATCGGCGGAGGACAAAGCGCTCGTCGCCGAGGTGAAGAGGTGACCAGCGGCGGCAAGCTGACGATTCTTCAAGGGGCCTGAGCATCCCCTGCAGTCGAGCTATTCGGTCGGTCGAGGCGAACCACATCGCGGTCGATTGGTTCTATTGGTCCGAGCCGTTTGGTCTCTTTCTGGGTTGATTGGACCCCAGCTGGTAGGCCAAGAATAGACCATGGCAGCCGTCACTTCGTTGGGCCTCTCCCTTCGTCCCCAGACCGGGGCGCCCATGTACCAGCAGATCTTCGATCAGTTGGCCGACCGGATTCGCTCGGGCGTGCTGCCCGACGGGTTCCGCCTGCCGCCGACCCGCGCGCTGGCGTCGACGCTCGGTGCGCACCGGAACACGGTGGTTCGCGCCTACGCGGAGCTCGAGTCCGCCGGGTTTCTCACCGCGGTCGTCGGCCGAGGCAGCTTCGTCACGGCGCCGCGCGCGGCCGCCCCTGCCGTCGAGGCCCCGATGAACCAGGGGCTTCCTTGGGGGACACTCTTGAGCAGCGCCGCGCGGTCCGAGCCGATTCGACGCTTCGTGCAGCTTCGCAAGACCGCGGCCCCGGTGGGGACCATCGATCTCACGCGCATGCAGCCGCCGGCGGAACTCCTCCCACACGAGCTCTTCCGCCGGTGCGTCGACCACGTGCTGCGCAACGCCGGCGCCCGCGCTCTGGGCTATTCGCCGCAGGCGGGGTTTCGGCATCTGCGCACGCTGATCGCCGAGGACCTCGCCCGTCGGGGGGTGCCGGCGCCCGCCGACGCGATCGTGGTGACGACAGGGAGCCAGCAGGGGTTGGATCTGTTGGCGCGCGCCCTGCTCGACCCCGGGGACGTCGTTCTGAGCGCACCCTCGACCTACGCGGGGGCGCTCGAAGTCTTCGCGGCTGCGGGCGCCACTGTCGTCAGCGTGCCGAGCGACGGAGAGGGGCCGGACATCGAGGCGCTGCGGCGCGCCGGCCGGAGGCGCCCGAAGCTGCTCTACCTCATGCCCAACCACCAGAACCCCACGGGCGCCTGCATCAGTGCGCGGCGCCGCGAGGCGCTCTTGGCTTGGGCGCGCGACGCCCAGGTCGCGGTGATCGAGGACGACTACGCGGTCGACCTCGTCCTGGACGAGACCCCCGCGCCGCCTGCGCTTCGTGCGCTCGACCGCGATGTCCTGCACGTCGGCTCGTTCAGCAAGCGCCTCATCCCGGCGCTCCGCATCGGCTACCTCGTCGTGCCGCCCCCGCTTCGCCCGCACCTGCTCGCGTTCAAGCACGCGTCCGACCTCGGCAGCTCGGCGCTCCACCAGCTGGCCCTCGCCGAGTTCCTCGACCGCGGCTACATGGGCGCGCACCTCAACCGCATCGCGCCGGCATACCGCGCCAAGCGGGACGCGTTGCTCGACGCGCTGCGCACGCATCTGCCCGCCGACGTGCGCTGGCAGCGGCCGAGCCGGGGGATCAGCGTGTGGCTCGAGCTGCCGCCGACCATCGATCCGGCGCGCGTGTTCGAAGAGGCGCTCGCGCGGCGTGTCCTGGTTGCACCGGGCACGCACTTCGCTGTTGAAGAGGGCACGGCGCCCGGGCTTCGCCTGTCGTTCTGCCACGAACCGGTGGAGCGCCTTCGGCAGGGAGCCGTCCGCGTCGCCGAAGCCATCGAGGCCGCGCGAGGACACGTTCAGGGAGACGCCGTCGAGCTGGTGTAGCCCTACTCCTCGGCCTCCTCCTCCGCGTCCGGATCGTCGTCGCTCCCCACCATCGGAGCAAGCATGCGGAGCTCCCGGTCGCAGTGCTCTCGCCAGCGCGCGAGCGCGTAAGCCGGCCCGTCCATCGCGGTCGCCGAGCAGCTCCCGTAGGCGTCCACGGCCCGCCGAAACAGTGGCCTCGCCATGCGGTCGAGCGCCGAGCGGAACGCGTCCTCCCGCGCCTCGTCATCTCGAAACGCGGCCGGGGTTGCGATGCCGCGCAAGTCCAACGCGAACCGCGAGTACGTCAGCCCGAGCAGCGTGCTCGCCACCACGCTGATCTCCGGGTCGCCCTCCCGAAGCATCGCCAGCGCGCGCTGCGCTTCGGCCAGCAGCGTGGCGCGGCGCGAGATCCAGTCGGCCAAGACGTCGTCGGCCCACGCGTCGACCTCCCAGTCTTCGCCGACGGGCGGCCGGGGTGCGGGCTCCGTCAACGCGCGCTCGACCGGACTCCACCCGTCGGCGAGGTCGTCCTCCTCGACATCGAGCGGCAGCGGCGGCAGCTCGATCCCGGCAAACTCGAACGACTGCCCGTCCTCGTCGTCGAGCGAAGGGGGCGGCTCGGGGGGAGGGCGACCGCCTCCGCAGGCCGTGAGGGCGAGCAGGAGCAACGTGAGGGCGTGTCGGGGCAGCACCCGCGGAAGCTAAAGCGGTGGTCCATATCGAACCACCGGAAATCTCGGACGCCGTGCGTGTGTTGCATGCAGACTGCTGCATCTTGCGACACTCGATACAGGAGACAGGCAGAACGCGCCGCGCTCCACGCCGGGCCAGCCAATTCGTGTTCCGCCACCGCTTGGTGGCCTGGCCCCACGGATCGTGGGCAATCCCCCTCCCCCCGTCGTCACGAACGCCGCTAGAAGAGTGGGTGGGTTCGCTGGCACCATTCCTGCTAGCTGCTCCCCTAGTGCGGAACGACGACGCGGTCGAGGAGCTCATCGCCGAAGGCCTCCGCCTGTTCGGGCGAGGGCAGGAGGGCGAGGCGGTCGTTTGCTGGCGACGGGCTCTGGTGATCGACCCCACCCACCCCCAGGCTCTCGACTACCTCGAATCCACCGGGGTCGACGGCCACGCTGCGAGCCTCGCGACCGAGCTTGATGCTCAGAGATCCATCCGGGAAGAGCGCATTACGGGCGTTGTGGACAAGCAGGCCGTGCTTCAGGCGGTCAAGCGGCGTGAGTTCGACCACGCCCTGCGCATGCTCTACGAGGCGCGTCGCGAACACCCGAACGACGCGTCGATCTCGCGCTCCATCCAGCACATCAAGGCGCGCCTCGAACGCGAGTTGATCGCCCAACTGGTCGACCTCGATCGTGTTCCGAAGAAGTCGCAGATCGATGTGCCCACAGGGAATCTCGAAGCCGAGATCGTGTCTCATCTCATCGACGGGATCGCCAGCCTCGGGGACGTCGTCGAGACTTCTCCGCTGGGGCGACTTCGTACGCTGCGTGTGCTGGTGGGGATGCTCAGCGGCTCCATGGTCCGTCCAGTTGAGTACGCTCCTCCCCCCGGGCCCACGTACCGTGAGCGGTTTCGCGCCGCCACGCTGCTCTATCTCAAGGGCGAGCACCAGGCCGCCATGGAAGCGTTCGAGGCGTGCGCGGAGCTTCGTCCAGATGACGCCACGGTGCGACACAACCTCGAGAGGCTGCGCGCACGGGCGGGCGACGTTTGATGCCGCTGGCCCTCGTCGTTGAACCCGACCCGCGCGACCGCACGCTGCACGCGACGGTGCTGCGCCGTATCCCCGGCATCTCGGTCATCGCGATGACGACGGTGCGGGAGGCGCTCGAGTCCGCCGCGATCGAAGCCCCGTCGGTCGTGTTGACCGCCAGCGACCTCGAGGACGGAGACGCACTTTCGCTTCTGCGCGCGCTGAGGAGGGTGTGCAAGCCAGCGTGTTTCATCGTCCTCGAGGAGCGCCGGGGGGAAGCCGGGGATCTGCCTCGGGACGCTTCCGTGCACCGTATCGGCCGGCCGGTGGAGGCGCGCCGAGTGCGGAAGCTGGTGCAGTCGAGCACGCGCGCGACGCTGGACCGGCAGCCCCTCTTCAAGCCGGCAGAGTACATCCAGCTGCTGTGCATCGGAGGCCACAGCGCGGCCGTGCAGTGCTTCGAGAGTGAGAGGCCCCTCGGGGAGATCCTCGTTCGGGAAGGGGCCGTATGGTCGGCGCACGACGCCGAGGGCGAAGGAGAGAAGGCGCTGCAGCGCTTGCTCGCGCACGACAAGGCCGCCGCCATGGCGCGGCCCCTCGGAGCGAACCTCACCGAGCGCACCATTCAGCGACGCTGGGAGATCGTCCTACTGGAGGCCGCGCAACAGCAGGATGAGTCTCGTCGAGACCAGACACAGCTCGAAAGCAAGGTGGATGCGCACCTCAAGGCAGCCTCGAACGCTGTACTGCGAGGCGAGCTTCAGCGGGCCGCGGACGAGTTCGCGGCCGCCGCGGTCATCGCCCCGGAAGACCCCGTGATTCGGCACAACGTAGCCCGTCTCGAACGCCTCGGATACGACGGCAGCAAGGAGCAGAACGGTGATTAGCGTCGCTGCGCTCAGTCAGAAGGGCGGGGTTGGCAAGACCACCGTCTCGCTCAACCTAAGCTACGCCCTGGCTCGGCGTGGGCACCGTGTGCTGTTGGTGGACGTCGATCCCCAGGGTGCCATCGGGTTCTCCCTCGCTGGCCGTGCGAGCTCCTCCCCTGGCCTCGTGGGATGGATGGAGGACGGGGGTACCCTCGAGGACTATGTCCTGCAGACGAGGCTCCCCGAGTTCTCCATTCTTCCTCTCGGCGAACCACCGGCGGACCGTCTGGAGGAGTGGGTGACGTCCATGAGCGATGGGACCCAGCTCGAGCGTGTCCTCGCCTGGGCTCAGGGTCGCTTCGACGTTGTGTTCTGCGACACCCCGGCCGGTGGCAGCGGGCCGAGCTCCGGTGTGCTGGCGTCGGTCGACTACGTGCTGGTCCCGCTCCAGGCGGAGCCTCTCGCGCTGCGCACCTTCCCCTCGACGCTGCGCGCGGTAAACGCAGCCAAAGCCCGCGGGAATCGGGTTCAACTGGCTGCGGTGGTGCTGACGATGACCACGCTTCGAAACGAGGTCAGCAGCGCGGTTGCCCAAGAGGTCTGGTCGAGTCTCCCAGGGGACCTCGTGCTGGAGACTCACGTCCCGCGCGACACGGTGTTTGCCGAAGCCAGCGCCGCGGGTGTACCGGTCGGCTTGTTGCGGCGACGTCCGCCGCCGGTCGCCGCCGTGTTCGATCACATCGCGGCCGAACTCGAGCCTCGAATCGGCCTCGTTGAGGAAGGAAGCGAAGATGGCCCCATCCATCTCTTGGACTGATCCGGCCGTTCTCCGGCGCCTGCTCGTCGACGCTGCACGCGTGGAGCCTCCACCGCCGCCAATCGTGCTCGAGCTGTCTCCCACAGTGTCGCCGGAGCCGGAGCCGGAGTTCGAACTCACCGCCGGCACCATCGAGGAACGGGTGAGCTCACTGATCGACTGGCTGGCGCGCTCACGGTCGCTCGAAGGACTCTTCATTACCGATGCGAACGGTCTGGCGATCGCGAACCGGGGCGTCGAGTCCGATCAAGTCGCGGTCTGCGCCACGTTGATGGGTGCGCTGAGTGACGTTCGAAAGTCGCTCGCTACGGACGCACGGCGGATGGCCATCGCGATCGGGGATGGCAGCGTCCTGCACCTGGTTGCCGTCGAGACGCCGCTCGGCGCCTTCGGGGTCGGGATGGTGAGCTCGGACTTCCTCTCGGATGACTTCATGGCGCGCGCGCAGCGCGCACTCTCGCTGACGCTTGGAGAGAACAACGATGCCCAGTGAACTCTTGGAACAGGTCGTACAGGACGTGGCTCCCCTGCGGGCGGTCCTCGTGACGGCGATGCCCGACTGCCTGCTCTACGACTCGTGGGTCAGGGACGAAGGGGCCTGGACGGCCGAGGAGGTCGCCTCCTACTTCGGAGACCTGGTGCGATCGAATCGCGAGGCCCTCAAGTCGCTCGGATCGTGGTCGAGTGAGATGCAGGTGACGATCGAGAGCGCCGATTCGCTCGTGGTGCTTCGTGAGATCAACGAGCACTTCGTCGCCGGGTGCATCTTCGAGCGCACCGCGCCGTTGGGCATGGTTCGTCTGCACACCAACCGAATGCTCGACCGCATCCAAGCCGGGCTCCCGGAAGTCCGAGCGGAGGAGCGGCCTCGCGGCGTGCGCGTCATCGATTTCCTTCACCGCTACGCGCCTGATCCACACGCTGTGTTGATGCGCGTGGCCCTCCGTACCGGCATGTCGATGGAGCTCCTCGGCAACCCGCAGGCGCTCGATGACGCGGCGGTCGAGAAGATCGAAGAGGCCGCGAAGCGCATTCTTGGTCTCGAACAGTTGAGCGTCTGAGGAACCGATGGCTGAAAACGACACGAACCTGTTCGCTCCCCACGACCTCACGTTCCTGAGAGGGGCGCCCTACGTCTTCCATTGCCACCACTACAACCTCTTCCATGACCAAACCGTGGACGATATCTTGGGTGACGACGCAGGTCGGAAGCTCCGCACCGATGCGTCGCGGTCGGCTTTTCACCAAGTTCTGCGCGGGCTCTGCGAAGCCGAGGGGTGTCGCACCCCCGCGGAGACGATCCAGCTCGCGCAGGCGACCTTCGCAGCGATGGGCCACGGCAGGCTCACGCTCGACGTCACCCGCGAGGGCGGCACCGCGAGGGGCGTGCACACGCACTACGGCTACACGTGGGGCGAAAAGTACGGCTCGTTCGTAAACCGCCGGGAGCCCGCGGATGCGGTGGCGGCGGGGTTCGCCGCAGCCACCACCGAGGTGGCGTTCGGCCTCCCCTCCGGAAGCATGCAGGTGCTCGAGACACAGTGCGTCGCCAAGCGCGATCCCGCCTGTACCTTCGAGATCCGGCCTGCCGTCGTCCAGCCGCTTCCTCCCAGCGTCTCTCGGGAGGACTTCGCCCGGCTGCTCGGCGCCAGCGAGGGGGGGGAGCACGAGGAACGCGTTCAGGACATCACTGGAAAGCTCCAAGCGTTCTTGGCAGGGGTCTCAGGGGACGAGCGCGGGCTGGTTCAGGCGTTCGGTGTGTTCGTCACGATGCACCTCGCCAACTACTACAACGAGACCGCATTCTCCGCGGTCCGCGAGGTGGAGAAGAGCATGCCCGCTGCAGTGCCGACCGCCGAGGCACTTCTGCGGGAGGCCGGGCACGTCTGCGTGTTCAACACCGTTGGCGGGATCCTCCGCTCCCCGGAGTGGGAGGCCGTGGCCGGACCGCTTCGAAACGATCCCACGGAGATCGTCGTGGGCTGCACCGCCATCGCGCGCGGTCTGGGGTTCGGCCGTTGGACGATCAAGGAGTTCCAGCCGGGGGAGCGACTCGTCGTCTCCGCCACCAGCACCTACGCGGCGCCGTTCTACCGCGCGCGGTTCGGCCTTTCTGACAAGCCCCGCTCCTACTTCCTCGAAGGCGCCGTGCTTGCGTTCATGGTGCTCGCGCAGCGCATTGACTGGGAATCGAGGCCGGAGTTCACCACAGAGCTGTACGCCGAGCTCTTTCGCGGCAGCGGCCTCGGATTCCGCAGCGAGACGACACGCTGCTTGGCCCAGGGCCACGAACGCAGCGAGATCGTCGTCACCCTCGGCTGATGGAGCTGCTCGACGAGCCGACCTGCATCCGAAACCTCACCTATCGCGTGGAGCCGGCCGATCCGCTTCAGGGCGCGCGTGTCATCCGAGCATGCGTGGACGCGGCTTGGTCGCACGGGGCCGAGATCGGGCAGCTTCATGTGTTCGTCGATCCGAACGGGCATCAGGTCCTGGTCGTCCCCACCACCGGGCGCATTCAGATTCGTGTCATGTACACGGTCCCATACGAGCAGCGCCGGCTGGCGGCCCAGGCCCTGCTCGACGGGTTGGTGTCGCGGATCGAAGCGTGCGAAAGGACTCAGGGCCCGGCGAGGTGACGCTTCGTGGCTCGCCTGTCGTGCGCGAAGACGCGTGACGCTGGGAGCAGAGAGCGACGACGCCCGCTCTCTTCACGCCTGCACGACGACCTCACCCGAGGCGGGGCTTCGCTTGTCGAAGGTCAGCGCACCGTCGTTCCCTCGGTCGACCTCGATGGTGTCGCCCGGGCTCCATGCGCCCGATAGGATCTTCTCCGCCATCGGGTTCTCCAGGTGGCGCTGGATCGCACGCTTGAGCGGCCGCGCGCCGAACGTCGGGTCGTAGCCGACCTCCGCGAGGAAGTCCTTCGCCGTGTCGCTGATCGACAGCGTGAGCTCGCGGTCGGCCAGGCGGCGACGGAAGCGCTCGAGCTGAATGTCGACGATGCGCCGGAGATCCTTCTGCTCGAGCCGGCTGAACACCACCGACTCGTCGAGCCGGTTCAGGAACTCAGGGCGGAAGTGCGCGCGGAGATCGCCCATGACCGCCTCGCGCATCTGCGTCTCGTCTTCGAGCTGCATGATGTGGTGGCTGCCCACGTTGCTGGTCAGGATGATGACCGTGTTCTTGAAGTCCACGGTGCGCCCCTGTCCGTCGGTCAAGCGGCCGTCGTCGAGCACCTGAAGCAGCACGTTCCAGACGTCCGGGTGCGCTTTCTCGACCTCGTCGAAGAGAACGACCGAATAAGGGCGTCGCCGCACAGGCTCGCTGAGCTGGCCGCCCTCCTCGTAGCCGACGTAGCCGGGCGGCGCGCCGATGAGCCGCGACACCGCGTGCTTCTCCATGTACTCGCTCATGTCGAGACGGACCATCGCGCGGCTGTCGTCGAACAAGAACTCGGCCAACGCGCGCGCGAGCTCGGTCTTGCCGACGCCGGTCGGGCCGAGGAACAGGAAGCTCCCGATGGGCCGGTCCTGGTCGCCGAGCCCCGCCCGGCTGCGGCGCACCGCGTGGCTGACGGCGACCACGGCGTCGCGCTGCCCGACCACGCGGTTCTCGAGGCGGTCTTCCATCCCCAGCAGCTTCTCGCGCTCGGACTCGAGCATCTTGCGGACGGGCACGCCGGTCCACTTGCTCACCACGCTCGCGATGTCTTCGTCGGTGACCTCTTCCTTGAGAAACGAGCCCTCCGCCTGGACGCGGGCCAGCTGCTCCTGCGCTTCGATGATGCCCTTCTCGGCGGCGGGCAGCTCACCGTACTGAATGCGGCTCGCCTGCTCGTAGTCGGCGGTGCGCTGCGCGCGCTCGAGGTCGAGCCGGAGGTCCTCCACGGCCTTCTTCTGATCGCGGATGGCGGTGATCAACTCGCGTTCCCGCAGCCACTGCCCGCGCATCGTCGTCTTCTGCTCGTTGAGTTCGGCCAGCTCGAGGTCCAGCGCCCCGAGACGCTTTGCCGAGGCCGGGTCGTTCTCACGCTTGAGCGCCTGCTTCTCGATCTCGAGTTGAGTGATCTTGCGCTCCACCCGGTCGATGTCGGCCGGAAGCGACTCGATCTCCATCTTCAGCCTGCTCGCCGCCTCGTCGACCAGGTCGATGGCCTTGTCCGGCAGGAAGCGGTCCGTGATGTAGCGGTCCGACAGCGTGGCCGCGGCCACGATCGCGCTGTCCTGAATGCGGATCCCGTGGTGCACCTCGTAGCGCTCCTTGAGCCCGCGCAGGATCGCGATGGTGTCCGGCACGGTGGGCTGGCCGACCAGCGCCGGCTGGAAGCGCCGCGCGAGCGCTGGGTCCTTCTCGATGTGCTTGCGGTACTCGTCCAGGGTCGTCGCGCCAATGCAGCGCAGCTCACCGCGCGCGAGCGCCGGCTTGAGCATGTTGGACGCATCCATCGCGCCACCGGCCGCGCCCGCGCCGACCAAGGTGTGCAGCTCGTCGATGAACAGCACGACCGCCCCGGCGGCCGACTCGATCTCCTTCACCACCGCCTTGAGGCGGTCCTCGAACTCGCCTCGATACTTGGCGCCAGCGAGCATCGCGCCGAGATCGAGCGAGAGCAGCCGCTTGTTCTTGAGCGACTCCGGCACGTCGCCCGACGCGATCCGTTGGGCGATGCCCTCGACGATGGCCGTCTTGCCGACGCCCGGCTCGCCGATGAGCACGGGGTTGTTCTTGGTGCGGCGGCTCAGAACCTGCATCACGCGGCGGATCTCCTCGTCCCGCCCGATAACCGGGTCGATCTTTCCGCTCCGGGCTTCGGCGGTCAGGTCACTCGTGTACTTCTCGAGCGCCTGGTACTTGCCCTCCGGGTCCGGGTCGGTGATGCGCTGGCTCCCCCGCACCTCTTCGATGGCGCCCTCGAGCGCGGCTCGCTCCACCCCAAGCGCACGCTTGGCGGACTCGTCCTTGCCTTTGACGAGCGCGAGCAGAACGTGCTCAGCAGACGTGTACTCGTCCTTCATGCGCTCGGTCTCGCCCCACGCCTCGGTGAGCAGCGCGCGCAGCCGGCGCGAGATCGTGGGCTCCGCGCCGCCCTGGGTCTTCGGCATCGACGCCAGCGATGCGGCGAACCGCTGCGCGACCGCCTGGGGGTCGGCGCCGGCCTTCATGAGGATCGCCGCCGCCACGCCTTCGCCTTGCCCGAGCAGCCCGAGCATCAGGTGCTCCGGGTAGAGCTCCGGGTTTCCAGCCTTGGTGGCGAGCTGCTCGCTGGAGACGAGCGCTTCGCGGGTCTTTGTCGTGAGTCGGTCGAGTCTCATGAGCCGCAACCTAAGCACCCGATTCGCCGGATCAACCCCCGCATGCGTCACTAAGGCACACATCGGCACGTTCTTTAGTAGCCGAATCCACTCGGCTTTTTGTCAAGTGAGCCAATGTGTGTTCGCTCATCTTGCTGTCCGGCAAGCGCTCACCTTTGGCGGTGGATTACGCCAGGCGTCGCCCCTACGCGAACACGAAAGCCAATCTCCCTGACCCCTCAGCGGGCATCCTCTCGGATCCTCGCGCCGCGCCTACCGACTCGGATCGAGGTCCGCGTAGGTTCCGCCGGGCCCCACCCACAACCTGTAGTTGTCGTAGTAGACATCTCCATTCGGCGAGTTTGCGGTCGACCAATAGGGGCCGATCTTCGGTGCGATGATTCCCGTTGCCTCCTCGCCGTCTCGGGCATAGCGGAAGGCTGTGGTTCCCACATGGTCCACGATCTGCACCCCGTTCACCCATATCTCGATGAGACCATCACTTCTCGGATCGAAGCCGATGGTGCTCGCGATGTCCGAAGTGTCCGGCCCTTCGTAGTCGGCGCCGAAACCACCTCGATAGTGCATCACGATGTCGACCCACTCTCTCTCGGTGTAGTCGAAGAACACCGACTCTGTGTTCGAGCCGGCCCCGTTCGTCGGCAGAGTGTCGACGAAGTCGACGTCCGTCGGAAGGCTGAAGTAGAGCCGGCCCGGCTCGCGACCCTGCCTCAGCGAGATGGCGTTGACGGTGCGGCTACTCCCCTCGGCAAGAAGCCTGTTCTGAATGATGATCCGATCGTCATCCAAGGGTGTCTGAATGTAGACGGAAACACCAACCCAATGCTCTCCGAAGCTCAGCGCGTTGTCCTTCCCGACTTCGTTTCTTGTCGGGTCATCGTTGTAGGAACCGAGCCACAGTGCTCTTCCAGTGCCATCGCGACCCGCACTGAGCGGTGAGTCCGGGTGGTCGGTTGTCCTGGGCAGCCCGTGGTCGACCTCCCAGAAATCTCCGGAAGGCTCGCGTTCACCATCGGGACCCCACTGGTCCGTTTCAAAGTTGGTGTAGAATGTAATTTGGGGCGGGCGTTCGGGGCGCCCTGCATCCGAACTGCCACCGTCACCCTGCCCCGCGTCACTGCCCGCATCGGGCTCGCCCCCGTCGCCCCCGTCGCCCCTGTCGCCCCCGTCTGGGGCGCCCGCGTCGAGAGTGGCGGACGAGTCTGGACCTGCGTCCGCAGGGGCGGCATCCGTGAGCGGATCGGGGGTCGTGCCACAGGCGACGAAGAGCGGAATGCCGCAGACGAAGAACCATCGTCTGGAGGGACACAGGGCATGCGATGTGAAACTCATGGGTCTTGGTTCGTGTTGCGAGCGGGGTTGACACCGATGGTGAGCCGATGTGAGCGAGCGCTCTCCGGGAGGATAGCCCGCATGGGCGCTACAGGGGATCTGTCCGGCGCGCTGGGCGATGGCGAAGACCGGCCCAATGCCAGGCGTCGTCCATCGGCAGGTGATGGATCGACGTGCTCGTGGATGGATCCGTCCGACGTGCTCGGAGCTCGTCTCTCGATCGCCATCGAGCCTGGCAGCCTGGCCACGGGAGCAGGGTCTCGCCGCGCCTGGGTGACCGCGTCGGCGAGATAGGGGGCGGGGGCCTCAGACCTTGCCGGTCTCGACGATGCGGCGACCGGAGTCGCGAGCCGTGCGAGTCGGCCCGTTCGGCACACCGTGGCCCACGAAACGAAGCCGGAACGATGGCGTCTGCCGATGGCATGGCTCCTGCTGTCTAGTTTCCCGTGGAGGAATGACGATGCGGAACGGATGGACATGGAGCGTAGGGCTGCTGCTGATGTTGGGTGGCTGTGCGGCCGAAGGAGACACCTCATCGCGCTTTGTCGGCGAAGGGGCTGACAGCGCGGGCGGTGTGCCCTCGTCGATGGGTTCGTCCGGCTCGACCCCTGGCGGCGGGACGGACCCTGAGCCCGGCACGCTCACGGCGGGGGCCTGGGACGACAACCGGAACTTCGAGCATTTCGAGGCGCTGCTCGCGGACAACCCCATGGACACGCTGCCGCTGACGGCCGAGGAGCAGGACGCGGCGCGCGCGCGCTTCGCTGGCGAGCGGGAGGCCAACACACGCCTCGACATCGCGCTGGTGCTCGACACCACGGGGAGCATGTCGGACGAGATCCGCTACCTGCAGACCGAGCTGGACGCCATCGCCGCGGGTGTCGCCGCGGACTACCCCGACGCCGACACGCGCTGGTCGCTGGTCGTCTACCGCGACGAGACCGACGCCTACGTGACGCAGGTGTACGACTTCCGTGACGTCGACGCGCTGCGCAGCGATCTCGAGAGCCAGAGCGCCAACGGCGGCGGGGACTTTCCCGAGGCGTCGCACGCGGCGCTCGAAGACATGAGCAACCTCGACTGGCGCGACGGCGAGGATGTCGCGCGGATCGCGTTTTGGGTTGCCGACGCGCCTCACCACCTCGAGCAGACGGGCGCGCTCACCGAAGCGCTCCGCACCGCGGCCAACCTCGATGTGCACGTCTACCCCATCGCCTCGAGCGGCGTGGATCTCCGGACCGAGATCAGCATGCGGAGCGGCGCCCAGCTCACGGGCGGTCGCTACCTGTTCCTGACGGACGACTCCGGCGTTGGCGGCGAGCACCTCGAGCCGACCGTGCCCTGCTACTTCGTCACCCTGCTGTCCGACGCGATGGTGCGCATGATCGAGATCGAGATGAGCGGCGCCTACGCGGAGCCGACCGAGTCGCAGATCATCCGGACGGGCGGCGACCCGGCCGACGGCGCCTGCGTGATGGACAGCGGCACCTACTACGTGTTCTGAGCGGGCTGGCCGACGGTAACGAGCACTACGATCCGGCGCTGAGGGAGACGGTGGCGCGGGCCTCGGCTCCGCCCGATTCACAGAGGACCTCGACCTCCTGCGGGCGGTCGAGGTCGGCGTTGAAGACCCCGACCGTCGCGCAGGTCTCGCCGTTGAGCCCCGCGTCCGCGTCCTCTGTCACGAGGCTCCATCGGCAGCAGGGGATGACCCTGTCCCTCGTGTTCTCCACGGTGAACTCGGCCGTCACCGTCGCGTTCTCGTCTTCCGGCTCGACCGAGAGCACGATGGACGCGACCTCGGGCGCGGCCGCGAACACCTCGAAGCTCCAGCTCCTCTCCGACGAGGTGATCGTGACGGTCCCGGACTGCTCCGACTGATCCGTGCGCAGCACCAGCACCTCCGGGAGCTGCGCAGCCCCCAACCGGCCCGGGGTGTTCACGTTCTCGAGCGTGGTGCCGTAGGCCGGGAGGGTCACGTCGACGAAGTCCGGCGCTTCGACGTCGATGGCCTGCAGCCCGCGGAGCGGCCGTTCGAGCGCGTCGTACGCCTTGAGGTCGTACCCGCGCTCCCGCGCGCCGAGACGCACGGTGCCATCCGGGACCCCGGTGAGGCGTGCGATGGGTCGGACCTGAATCGAGAACCGGTCGATGAGCTCGTCGCGCTCGTCGACGAGCTCCAGCATCGTGTCGCCGGGTGCGAGACCACGGAGCTGGTGGTGGTCGGCTGAGCGGGACGCACCAAACGAGACGACCTCCGGGTCGGCCGCCCGAACCGTGTAGGCCCCCCGCTCCCACGGCACCTCGACGAACACCCACGCGCGCGCGCCGACGGCGAGCGGAACCTCGAGCGAGCAGTTCTGGTCGCAGCTTCGATGGGAGTCCGCGTAGCTCATGGACGCGACGCCCAGCTCGCCCTCGGTCGAAGGACCGCTCTGACATCCCCCTGGGATGAGGAGGGCAAAGACAGCCAGCGCGGTTCCGAGTCGGTAAGTCACAACGGTCTCCCTGATGTGCGCACCGCATCGGCGCGAGCTCGACTTGGTTGCGTCAGAGGCCGGTGACAGAGATCCGCGCGCCTTCGTCGATCAGCAGCTCTTCCTCTTCGGCGTCGAGGGCCGCGAGCACGTCGTCGTCGACGCGCATGCGCAGCCCGCTCGCGTCGGCGTCGCCGCTGAGCTCCCGACGCAGCTCATCGAGCGCTTCGAATCCGCGGTCGATGCGCTCGAGGTGGTGTTCGATCTGTCCACCGAGGTCGCCTTCGCTGTCCACCGAGAGCGCGTCCTCGGGCTCGAAGGGGGTCAGGTCGGCGTACCGAAGCGGGTCGAGCCGCCGGGCGGCGGCGAGCCGTTCGATCCCCCGGGACAGCTGATGGTGAAGCGCGCGCGCGTCCTCCAGCGCCTGCTCCCACGCGGGGCCGCCCTCGCCGTGTTGGTCGCGCGTGTCCTCGATCTTCCGGGCGAGTTCCATCGCGATCTCGGGGTTGGCCTCCGCATCCTCGCGGTGCGCCTCGAAGTAGAGCAGCTCGCCGCGGAAGCGTTCGACGCCCAGCTGTTGGAGGCGTTGGTCGAGCTGCCGGACGAGTCGCCGCTGCGCCTTTCGCAGCCTGCGGTCCTGCTGCAACTCCGCGCGAAGGCTGGTGAGGAGGCGAGCGCTCTGTTCCTGCTCCATCTCGTACTTCGCGGTTCGGATGCGCGCCTCGGTCCGCGCCAGGTCCGACTCGATCTCGTCCCGTCGCAGCTCCGCCTCCTCCGCCCGCGCCGCGAAGCTGCTCGGATCCCGTCGGTGCTTGCGCGCGGTCAGCCACGCGAGCGCGATCAGGAGCGGCGCCAGGCCCACTCCGAGGAGGCTGCCCTCCAGCATGGCCTCGCCCGCGGGCGGCAGCGCGCCCTCGGGGAGCGCGAGCCAGAACAGAACCGCCAGCGCGGCGGGGCTCCCCACCCCCGCGAGACGTCCTGGAGTGGCGAAGTGCCGAAGACTTTCGAGCGAGCGGCCGCAGCTGAGGCAGCTCTCGTGGGAGTGCGGGGAATGGCCCCCGCAGCCATCGCATCGCTTGAAGTGAGGCACTGTGCGCTCCAACGCGCAGATTCAAGATAGCGGTGGTCGGCCCCGGATCAAAGTTGGGCCGGCTTCGATTCCCACGAAACCGCTGTGCCTCCCGCCCGATGGAGCGGCTCATCGACTTGGAGGAGACACGTGATGAGACTGCATCGCCGAAGGCGAGATGCGTTGTGCGCGATCGTTCTGGGGCTTGTGACCCAGGGACTTTGTGGCTGTGATTCGACGGAGCTGGACGTGGACGCCGGAGCCGATGGGGCGCTGCCGCTCGAGGACGCCAGCCTGATGGATGCCGCCCCCGAAGAGGACGCGGGCACGGATGCTGGCGCGGACGCCGGCGCAGATGCTGCTGTGGATGCGGCTCCCCCGCTCCCGGACACCGGGCCCCCGACCTGCGACGATCCGGATACCCACTACCGCGATCTCGATGGGGACGGCTTCGGCGACCCGACGGCGACGGTCGAGAGCTGCGATCCGGTCGCCGGGTTCGTGCTGCAGCCGGGCGACTGCGATGACGGGTGCAGTGCCTGCCACGACGGTGCGGCGGAGATGTGCGATGGACGCGACGGCGACTGCGACGGGAGCATCGACGAGACGGAGACGTGCGCGCCGGGCACCGTGGTGGACTGCACCACGTCGTGCGGAAGCGCCGGTACCGGAGCGTGCACGGATGCCTGCGGGCTGCCGACGGGGGAGGCCTGCGTGCCGCCCTCGGAGACCTGCGACGGGACAGACGACGATTGCGACGGAACCACGGACGAGGGCTTCGGGTGTGCGGCTGGATCCACGGCCGCCTGCACGACTTCGTGTGGTTCGACCGGCACCGGGACGTGTTCGCTCACGTGCGGCGCGGCAGCACCGGCGTCGTGCACCCCGCCTTCTGAGACCTGCAACGGAATGGACGACGACTGCGACGGCGCGGCGGACCAGACGTTTGCCTGCGTGCTCGGTTCGCCCGTGAGCTGCGCGACCTCATGCGGCACGACCGGGACCGGGGTCTGCACGGGGGCGTGCGGCATCCCGACCGGCGCGGCGTGCCTGCCTCCAGCGGAGGTGTGCAACGGGATGGACGATGACTGCGACGGCGCTCGCGATGAGACGTTCGCCTGTGCCGTGGGCGACACCGTCGCGTGTACGACGAGCTGCGGGACGACCGGTTCAGGGACATGCTCCGGCAGCTGTGCGGTCCCCACGGGGGGCGCGTGCAGCCCGCCCAGCGAAACCTGCAACGGGGTGGACGACGACTGCGACGGCGACGTCGACGAGGGCTTCAGCTGCATGTTGGGAGACACCGTGAGCTGCACCACGTCGTGCGGGACAAGAGGTCTGGGGACGTGCACGGGGATGTGCGAGCGGCCCACCGGAGGCGCATGTCGACCGCCGGCGGAGACCTGCAATGGCCTGGACGACGACTGTGATGGGCAACGCGACGAGACGTTCACCTGTGTCCGCGCGAGCACGGTCGCGTGCACCACGAGTTGCGGCAGCACCGGGAGTGGGACCTGTACCTCGAGCTGCGGGCTGCCGTCGGCCTCGTCGTGCAACCCCCCCACGGAGTCCTGCTCGTATGCGGACGACGACTGTGACGGCCGTGTCGACGAGGGTCGCCGGACGGTCGGGGAGCCGCTGCTGCAGCCGTCGCACTCCGTCGCGCTCGCTCACCCCATTGTCGGGAGCATGAGCTTCGGCGCAGCCGCCGTGTGGCGTCAGTACAACTCGATCTTCGGCAACTACTTCTACCGCTACGACAACGACGGGCGCGCGTCGGGCCGCGTGCGGGTGGACGGAGACGACGACTTCGATTTCGCCACCAATCGCGCCGATCACATGTTCTACGCCTACCTCGACGGGAACAACATCCGGCTGCAACGATTCGAGTCCACACCGACGACCTCCGATCCGTATCGCTGGACGCGCTTCATCCCGGCCTCCGCGGTGGAGGTCCACATCTCGCCAGGGAGCGTCGACTCGTACATCTACTGGCGGGAGACCGACGGCGACATCCAGCGCATGCGCTTCTCCAACAGCAGTGGGGCGGTCAGCGGGCTGACGCGAATCGGATCCTCGACGCAGCGGTTCGCGGTCAACAGCAACGGCTTCCGCGAGCACCTCGTGGCGTGGGTCGGGTCGTTTGGCATCACCTACAAGGTCTACAACTTGGACTCACAGGTCGTGACCGGCCTCTTCCTGACGAGCGGCCGGACGGTGCGGGGGTTGGCGATCGCGGGCGACTATCGCAGCCTCACGCAGCGGCAGGGTCTTGTCGTGGCCTACGCGGTCTCCGGGCCCGAAGAGATTCGCCTGTTCTCTCGCCGCGAGACGGGGACGACCGCCAACCAGCGCCTCGGGAGCCGACGGCTCGCCCAGGAGGCCATCGATTACTCGAACATCGATGTCGAGATGGAGGCCGGCCACGGGGTCGTCGCCATCATCGAGCAGGCAGGCGTGACGGCCAGCCACGGCCGACCTCGGGCCTATCGGCTCTCGCGGCCGCGCAGCGGAGCGACGTTCGGGGTGCAGTCGCTTCTTCTGCCGGGCGGGAGTGTGCCGCACGAAGGCGTGAGCGTGTTGATGACGCGGCCCGAGGCCGGGTTGCCCGACCGGGTGCTCGTCCGGCCCGACGGCGCCAACGGCTCGTCGATCCCACTCGGCTGCTGATCGATTGTCGCGGCCAGCCCTCGCAAGAGGGTTGGCCGCGCGCGCGTCCCTTCAGCGCACGGCGCGGAAGGTGCCGCTGAACTCGCGGCCAATCAGGGTGCCGTCCCAGACGCCGTTGTTGAGCGAGCTGGGGCCGCCGACGTCGGCGGAGCCGCGCAGGGTCACGGCGTCGATGCCGACGCGCGCCTCGATCAGGCGCCGCAGCGCTCGGTCGGTCTGGGCTGCGATCTGTGTTGTGCAGATGTCCCTCACCGTGTCTTCCACGGAGAAGTCGGTGACCGACTGCGCGAAGTTCGCGAGCGCGTCGCAGAAGCCGCTGGCCGCCGCCGCGATGGCGTCGCCGAGGCTGTCGTACATCGCGTCGCTGAGCGCGTAGACGAGCACGTCGACGGCCCACGCGATGAGCGCGGCGATGGAGACGTTCACGTCGTGTCGCTCGATGTGGAACCGGCCGCAGACCGCCGAGGCGTTGAACGGGCTCGGGGTGAAACGCCAGTCGCGGATGGTCTCCGGCACGCCGACGAGGGGGTCGCCGCGGTAGTACATCGTGATGCGGTCCCAAGTGTGGGTGCCGCGGTAGCTGTCGGTCGCGGTGCCGGCCTCAAGGGTCATCGTCTCTTCGATTTCCCAGGTGCTGAGCACGTCGTTCATATCGGCGATGGCGCGCGCGAGCGGGCGCACCCAGGCGGGCACGTGGTCCTCGATGAGCGGTCGCGCGAGCTCGCAGATCTCGTTCTCGACCCAGTCCGGAAGCCCGAAGTCGAAGCAGCTGGCGTCCCCGGCGAGGAAACGGAGCGGCTCCTCCATCGTCGTGAGGAAGCTCTCGAGCCAGTCGGGCAGCGCCTCACGGATGTTGAGGATGCTCGTCATGTCCCAGTCGCCCGACAGGTCGGGGTGCTCGATCATGCAGACGGCGTCCGGGCGACACGACGCGCCGTCGCAGACCTCCATCTCGCCGCACTCGTCGTCGGACACGCACGGGGTGTCGCCGCCCTCCGGCTCGCAGGTCCCGGCGCGGCACACCGTGCCGATGGGGCAGTCGGTCGTGAAGGTGCACACGCACGTCATCGCGTCGCCGCAGGTGAGCCCGGCGTAGCAGTCGGCGTCGCTCGAGCACGGCGTCGGCACGCGCGGGTCCGGAGTGCAGCGCCCCGCGATGCAGAGCAGGCCCTCGCCGCATGCGTCGTCGAACTCGCAGAATGCGCCGGTCGTCGAAGGCTGGATGCAGGCGCCGCCGCGGCACTCGCCGGGGGCGTCGCACGGGGAGCAGTCGGTGCCGTCGCCGGGCGGCGGCGGATCGGGGTCGGGCACGCACGTCGGCACGCCGCCGACGGCGGCGCAGAGGAAGCCCGACTCACACTCGTCGTTGGACACGCATTCCGGCGTCGGCCCGCTGTCGGTAGGAGGCGGCGGGCCTCCGTCAGTCATGGGCATGTTGGCGTCGACCGAGGCGCCGGGGGCGCTGCAGGCGGAGGCGAGCAACAGGAGACAGGCGAAGGAAGACCGGAGATGGCGTGCCACGGAGACCAAGCTAGCAGAGGTCGGACCGCCGATGCATCCGAAGGCGCGTCAGCGACCCAGGTAGACCTTGAGCGTCTCGGTGGCGTCGCGGCGGTCGAAGCGGCTCTTGCGCAGCTCGGAGCGCTGCGAGATTTCACGGAACAGCTCCTCGAGGAAGCCGTAGAACGTCGTGCACTCGGTGATCGCCTCCCGCATCCGGCCCTCTTCGAGCAGGTCCACGTCACGCAGCTCGCCGAGCGCGGCGAGGAAGGGGTCGAGGCGCTCGTAGTCGTTGGCGCGCACGAGCTGGTAGCCGATCGCGCGGAAGTGCTGAAGGAAATCCCGGACGAACTGCACGTTGCCCGCGCCGGCCCAGCGGTCCGCCACCTGCCCGGTCGCCTGCGCCTTGGCGATGAAGGCGCGGAGGATCTGCATGAACATCCAGACCTCCCGCCGCAGCCGCTCGCTCGCCGCGCGCCGGGCGTTCATGTCGAGCGCCAGCTGCGGAGCCGAGCGACCCGGGGCCAAGACTCGACACAGGCCATGGATGGCGTGGTGGACCGAGGCCCGCAGCCCCGCGCTCGCGAGGATCAACGCGGGGCCGAGCTCGCTTCCCGGCATGCCCTCGGACGGCGCCGGAAGGTCGTGCCGGAAGATCTTGCGCACGTCGACGCGCAGGCCGTGGGCCGCGGTCTCCAGCGCGCTTCGCACCGCCGACAGCCACTCGATCTCGCGGACGAGGTGCGCGCGGTGGTCGTGCACCTCGACGGCGTGCACGGCCATGATGTCGCGCTCGAGCCCGTCGGCCATCGCTTTGCCCGCGCGGTCGCCCAGGTAGCGGGTGAGCGCGCGAAGATCGCTCCGCAGCACCGCGAGCAGGAGATACGCGCGCCGGGCGCTCGTGGGGCTGGATGCGTAGTGGTCCACCAGCTCGAGGTACCGAAGGACGCGGAAGAGGCTCAGCATCGTCAGCGCGACGACCCGGTGGGCGGCGTCGGCCCGGACGGTGTGCAGCGCCTCGAGCACCTCGGCGTTTCGGATCCGGTCGAACTCCTGCCGGAACTCGAGTGCCATGAGCGGGTTGAAGAAGACGTTGCGCCCGACCTCGCGCGCGATGGTCCCGTGCAGCGCCAGGTACAGACGGTTCGGCACGTGGTCGAGCCGGAGCACGCCGTCGATGAGGTCCTGGATGCTGCCGAAGGCGTTGCGCAGCACAAACAGGGACTCGTCGGGCGTGTCCTGGGTGAGCTGCTCCTGAAGGAGCTGGCCGCGCGTGGAGTCCTCGGGGATGACCGTCTCGAGGTAGCGGCTGAACGTGTAAGCCTTCTCCCGGTCGCCGAGCAGGTTCCGGACGAGCGAGTTCACCCGGATCATCCCCTCCCGCACGATGCGGAGCTCCTCCTGGAAGTCGTGGGCGACGGCCGCGGTGGCGCGCGGGGCGCCCGGGTGGTTGCGCGGGTTGCCGAAGCAGGCCGTGCCCTTGAGCAGCATCTCGAGCTCGAAGAGCGACTGCTCTTTCTGGTCCCAGGGCAACGACGCGTACCAAGCGTCGCGCGCCGAGGCCTGGTCACGCCGCAGGCCACGGCTGTCGCGAAGCAGGTTCGCGTAGACGTCGCGCTCGTTCGCGAGGCTGACCACGGGGTTCACGGGCCGGGACTGTAGATCATCGAGGCGAAGCGCGCGATCACGGGGTCGGGCGCAGCTGCAGCGCGCCTTGCCGAAGCGCCGTCCAAAGGAGATCGAAGCGCGCCGCGTCGATCGACGCTGGGGCCTGACCGGTGATGTGCACGCGTGCTTCGCAGTACGTGCGGTCCGCGGTGGGGGATCGGTCCTCGATGGTCGCGACGACGAAGCCGCTCATCGAAGGGGTGGGATCCTCCCATTCGAGCACGGTCAGCCGGAGCTGCCGCTCGGGGGGGAAGGCGGGCGGGGCCGGGAGCTCGAACGGCAGCTCCGTCACCGACAGGATCGCTGCACCGTGGCCCTCGGTTCCCAGGTGCTGCCGCAGGACGTGACGCAGGTCCTCCTCTCCGCTCCAGTGCACCTCGACCGGGTCAACGACCCCACGGCAACCGGGGGCGATCGCCGCGGCTTGGAAGCGAGCGCGCTGCGCGTCGGCCGCGCGCCCCAAGGCGTCTACTTCGGTGGCATCTTGGGACTCGAACGCACGGAGCGCCTCGAACTGCTGCTGCAGTTGCTCTGGGTCGGGCTCGTTGCTGGGGATCAGCGCCCGCAGCGCACGAAGCCCAAAGAGCGCCAGCGCAATGGCCGTGACGACGCCCCAAGTGCGGCCCCGCGTGTCCACCTCCGGACGCACCGAGGTGGACGTCGCGCCCTGTGGCGACAGGACGACGGTCCGCTCGTTCTCCGTGTCGAGGAACCGCCGCTGGCAGCTCGGACAGCGCTCCGTCCCCGCGAGACAGGACTCGCACACCACCACATCGCACGGCCGGCACCGCGAGACCGGCCCCTCTCGCCCACATCCATCGCACCCCACGCGCAGAGTCTACCCGCCCTTGTGCGCAGCTGCGCTATCCTCGGCGCCCTCATGTCGACAAACATGCTTCACGCGGCGGTGACCGCCGGGGATCGGGCTCAGGTCGAGCAGCTGTTGGCGGACGGCGCGTCCGCGCTGGAGGTCCTGGAGCCCGAGGGCTCGCTGCTCCGGCTCGCGCACGCAGGGCTCGACCGTCCGGACGGACGGGTCATCGTGAACGCGCTGCGATCGGCGGCGCGTGCGGAGGCCGAGAGCCGGGCGCGCCTGAGTGGGTCGGGCGTCGTGGACGGGGACATGGCGCCAGGGGTGTCGTCCCTTCGAGGCGCGGCGGGTGACGGCCTCGGGGTTGTGCTGCTCGAAGGCCCCGCCGCGCTGACGGCCAAGACGCTGGCGTCGCTGCTGCAAGCGCCGCGTCGCGAGGCCGATGTCGGAGCGCGTGGCGTGATGGACGCCGCGAGGCTGCTCTTCTGCCTGAAGATGAAGGAGGCGGCGTGGACGGTCGTGCCCATCGACCTGGCGCCCAACGCCCCCTGGAACCTGGGCGAAATCACGGAGCTGAACCGGCGAGGCAGCGGCCTCGAGCCGCTCTGCCGCGCGTTGGCCGAGACGGCGGAGCGCCGGGTGATTCACGTCGAGGCGGACGCGTTCACGGTGTACGGCAGCGCGGGCACGATCGAGCGCCACACGGACGCCGACGAGGGCGCGCCGACCTTGAACGACCTGGGTGTGCAGCTGCCCGCGATGCGGATTCACACCGACGGACACGACGTCCAGCTCGAGCTCACGGGCGTTTCGCCGGACGCGGTGGAGAGGCTGGACTTGGTGGCGCTGCAGGAGTTCGGCGAGCCGCGCCTCGACCGGCGGCCGGGCGCCGCGCCGGGCATGCCCAAGATGGTGGCTCCGGGCGGACAGGCGCTGTTGGCGGAGGCGCCGCCCGCGCGCGTCGAGCCCGTGGCGAGTCCGACCGATCCGCCCTCGATGGTCCCGATCGTCGGCAGCCAGCCGCCACCGATGGTGACCAAGGAGGTCACGCAGAACGAGATCGTCAGCCCACCACCCCGGCCCCCGAAGGAGCCGGTGGTGGAGACTCCGTCTCCGGCGGCACCCTCTGCGCCTCCGCCGTTGGTGTCCGCGGAGGTGGTGGTGCCCAACGCAGAGCCCGATCCGCCGGCGGAGTCAGAGGCGTCCGAGGAGTGACTACTTCATCACGAACGTGACCTTCATGGTCACGCGGAAGCCGGTCACCTTGCCGTCGGCGATCAGGACCTGCTGGTCCTTGACCCACGCGCCTTTGACCTGATCGAGCGTCTTGCTCGCGCGGTCGATTCCCTCTCGGATGGCATCCTCGAAGCTGGTGGACGACTCGGCGCTAATTTCGACGATCTTGGCAATGGTCATGGGGTCTCCTTCGTTTTGGGTGTCCGCCCCGCTTACACGAGGCGACTCGTCCATGGCAAGCGCCGTACCGTTGTGTTCGCCCACGCCTATTGCCTTCGTCGCCGTGGGCCGCACCCGTCGGATGTGGGCCGGACCCGCATCCCCGCTTGACTCTCCCCTCGGGGGAGGCCGCAGACCTTGTCTCCAACCGGATCGACGCCGCGAGCGGCGGGAGGGATGAGGTGAGGCGAGCGCCATGTTGAGCATCGGAGAGCTATCGAGGGCGACCGCGTTGACCGTCAAGGCGCTGCGCCACTACCACGAGCGTGGGCTGCTCATGCCGACGCATGTGGATCCGCGCACGGGCTATCGGTCCTACGACGGCGCGGCGGTCGAGCGGGCGACAGCCATCAAGGCGCTCCGTGCGCTCGACTTCTCGCTCGACGACATCGGCGCCATCCTCGCGGACTGTGGGGACGACGCGGACACCATCGCGTTCCTCGAAGCGCGCCGGGCCGACATCGCCGCTCGCCTCACCCACCTTCGCGCCGTCTCGCGCGCGCTCGACTCCGTCATCCACCAGGAGAAGGAGGCCCGCGCCATGACCGACCACGAGTTCCAGATCGAAGACAAGACCCTGCCGCCCCAGCTCATCGCGGGCATACGCACATACGGCCACTTCGCGCAGTGCGGTGAGGTGTTCAAACGCCTCGGGCGCGCGCTCGGGTTCGGCATCGGTGGCAAAGCGTCGATGCTCGTCTACGACGAGGAGTACAAAGAGGGGGACGCCGACTTCGAGCCGTTCTTCCCCGTGAAGCGCTCCAAGGCCGGGCTGCCCGACGACGTGCGCGTACGGGAGCTGCCCGGCGGGCGGGCGCTCTGCCTCGTGCACCGCGGCCCCTACGACCGCATCGCGTCGGTCTACGCGCGGCTGTTTCTCGAGGTCAGGGAGCGAGGCCTCCGGCCGCTCACGCCGTCGCGCGAGGTCTACCTGAAGGGGCCCGGCATGATCTTCCGCGGGAATCCAGCCCGCTATCTGACGGAAGTGCAGATCCCCGTGGAGTAGATGTCCTCGGCGCACACTCGCGGTCAGTCGACGGTTCGGTTTCGGATCACGACCATGAGGTTCCGTGTGCTGCGCTCGTCGTGGGCGACAAGATCGAGATCGCCGTCGTCGTCCGCGTCGACGATCTGTGCGCTGTCCGTGAACGGGAAGCGCTGGAGCATCATGGGCGCGCCGCCGCTCAGGTCGAACACCTCGGCGATCTCCGTGTCCACCGTGAGCAGGTCCGCCGCGCCGTCTCCGTTGAAGTCGGCCGGCCGGACCTGCTGTGGGAAGCCGCTCAGCGTCGCGATCGTCACGGGCGCCGCGAAGACGCCGTCCTCGTTCCGGTGGAGCGAGACGATCGTCGCGTCAAAGGTCGGCCGCGCCACGGAGAAGAGGTCGACGTCCCCGTCCGCGTCCGCATCCTCTCCGTAGGCCGCCACCAGCGCGGTCACCAGCACGGACGCACCCTCGGTGAACGAGCCGTCCCCGTCGCCGAGCAGCACCGTCACCGTGTCCGTGCTCACCGAGACGCTCAGCAGATCGGGGGTGCTGCCGGCGTCCACGCGTCCAGAGAGCACCTCGCCCCACTCTGCGCTGACCGAGCTCGACAGCGACGCGCCAAACACCCCGCTGCCCAGGCCCGGTGACACCTCGAGCGAGTCGTCCTCCCGCCACACGAGATCCGTGACGCCGTCTCCGGTCACATCCAGCGCCTTCGTACCGAACTGCCGCGGCCGGATGGGGCTCGTCGCGACGGAGGCCAGGTCGCAGCCGCCGCGGTTCAACCACACATCCAGGTCGCTGGAGGTGAGCATGCGCAGCATGTCCAGGCGCCCGTCTCCGTCCACGTCCAGCATCTGATTGGCGATCCCCGGCCCGGGGTGCGTGCAGTCGACGGCGTCCCCCACGGTACGGTCGGCCCGCATCGCGCGGTACTGCACGTCGCCGCCGGTCTGGAGGAAGACCGCATCCGGGAGCGCGTCGCCGTCGTAGCGCGCGACCCGCGGTCCCCCGCTTCCCCCCACCCAGAACGAGACGCTCGGCGCCCGGAGCGCCCGACCGCCCTCGTTGTAGGTGACGAAGCGGCCATTGCTGACGAGGTCTTGGTTCCCGTCCCCGTCGAAGTCGAAGACCTCGACGTCCTCCCAGGTCGTGTCGTTGCCGATGCGGCGCCGGTCTCCCGTGAAGTCGAGCCCGTCGCCGAAGAGCACCTCGAAGACCTTGGCGCCCGCGGCGGCAAAACGGATGCCGTCCGAGACGACGATGTCCAGCTCTGAATCGCTGTCCACATCGGCCAGCACGACCCGCCGGGGCTGGTCCACAGTGAGCGTGGCGTGGGTGCGAAACGAACCGTCGGCGTTGGCCTCGAACACGTGTACGGTGCCCTCGGCCCCGGTCCGCAGCTCGGCCGCCACGAGGTCGTCTCGCCCGTCGCCGTTCAGGTCGCCCGCTGCCGCGCTCCCGCACCCGCCGCAGGCCGCGAGCTCCATCGCCGGTCCGAAGCCGGCCGCGCCCTGGAGGTAGACCTGGTCGGGGAGCGCGAAGAGGTCGAGGCGCGTGTCTCCGTCGAAGTCTCCCGCGACGAATCGTCCGTCGGTCAGCGTGACCCCGAGGTCGACGAACGCGCGCGAGTCGTCCGTCGGGTTCGACATCCAGAGGCGCAGGTCGTCGGCCAGACCGTCGGCCTGCCGGAGCGCGATGTCGGTCTTCCCGTCGCCGTTCCAGTCCGCGAAGCCGGCGCGGTCGCCGCGGCCTTCGATCTCCTCCTCGCGCGCGACCGTTCCGTCCCCCGCGCTGTAGAGCACACGCCAGAACCGCCCCGGACTGTCCCGCCGGAGCACCGCGATGTCGCGCACGCCGTCTCCATCGAAGTCCGAGACGTCCACCACGCCGGCGCTGAAGCTGGTCATCGTGAGCGTCGCGGTCTCTCGGAACACGCCGGCTTCGTTCACGTAGAGCGTCACGCGTTGGAGCGACAAGTCCGTGTCGTCGCGCACGATCGAGATCGCATCGCGCGCGGCATCGCCGGCAAAGCTCGCATAGAGCCGGGCGGTCGGCGGCAGCCCCTCGATGATTTCCGCGACGTCGAACAGCCGATCCGATTCCGGCGGTCCGCCGTCCGTGCCGGCGTCGGTGCCGCCGTCGGGGCCTCCGTCGGGGCCCCCGGCGTCCGAGCTGCCGGCGTCCGCCCCTCCGTCCACTTGCGCCGCGTCCACGCCCGCGTCGGCGGCACCGCCGTCCCCCTGGGCGGCGTCGCTCACCCCGCCGTCCGCAGGCGGTTCGCCCCCGCATCCCGCGAGCATGGCAGCCAGCACGAACCATCGCGTCTTCATGCGACGAAGAGTGCGGCATGGGTTCGCGGAGGCCAAGTCCCTGAAGACTGCTAGATTCGCGTCGCAATGGCAGACAGCACATCGGTTCACTTCCCAACGTTCAAGGCGTCGCTTCCTTCGATGGAGGGCAAGACCGTCGCCATCACCGGCACGACCTCGGGAACGGGGCAGGCCGCGGCGCACACAGTGGCCGAGCTCGGGGCGACTGTGTTGCTGCTCAACCGCGCGTCCAGCCGCTCGGACGCGAGCTACGCCCTTCTGCAGAAGGCCTTCCCGGACGCGCTGCTCCACCAGGTCGAGTGTGACCTTCAGTCGTTCGCGTCTGTCGCCGCCGCTGCCGAGGCGGTGCAGGGGCTCTGTCCCGACGGGCTCGATGTTCTCTGCAACAACGCCGGCGTGATGGCGCTCGCCGATCAAGCGACGAAGGACGGTTACGACGTCCAGATGCAGACCAACCACCTGTCGCACTTCCTGCTGACGCGGGAGCTCATGCCGCTCCTCGAGAAGGCGGCGGAGGCCCGGGGGGATGCCCGGATCGTCAACCACTCGAGCGTCGCGCGGATGAGTCCCAAGAAGACGCTCCTCGCGCGCTACCTCGAGAAGAACGGCGGGCAGCTCGGCGGTGACGGGAACGCGGTCCTGAACGCGATGTTCCAGGGCCCCCGGTGGCTCCGCTACAACCAGTCCAAGTTGGCCAACTGCGCCTTTACGGCCGCGCTTCACCATCGCCTCTCGGCCAAGGGGTCGAAGGTGAAAGCGCTCGTGGCCCACCCGGGTTTCGCCAACACGAACCTCCAGACCAACTCAGTGAAGGAAGGCGGCATGGGCAGCATGCTGACGTCGGCCCTGATGCGCATCGCCCAGTCGACGGAGGATGGCGCGATGGGCATCCTCAGCGGCATGTGTCTGCCGGACGCGCGGTCCGGGCGGTTCTATGGGCCGGGCAAGGGCAACACGGCGTTCAAGGGGCGGGCGGTCGCGTTCGATCTCGAGCCTTTCTATGACAACGCCGAGACGCGTGACCTCCTCTGGGACAAGAGCGTCGAGGCCATCGGAAAGGACTTCGCGTTGTGAGCGGGCGATCGGGGCGTACGTAACCCCCCGATGACCCACCGCGAGATCACGGTCGCCGACCTGATGAGCACCGACGTGTTCGCCATGACGGCCGGCCAGAGCATGAGCCTGGCCGAGTCGGCGATGCGGGGGGTGCGCCTGCGTCACATCCCGGTCGTCGACAGCGCGTTCCGGCTGGTGGGCCTGATTACGCACCGCGACATCCTCATGGCCAAGGTCCAAGGCGGCGGGACGGTTCTGGTGGCCGACCTCATGCAGATGGCGGTCTGTACGGTGAGCCCGGACACCCCCGCGATGAACGCTGCGCGCTTGCTGCAGGACCATCGCTTCGGGTGCCTGCCGGTGGTGGAGGAGGGGCGGCTGGTCGGGATCGTGACCGAGCACGACTTCCTGAGCCTCGTGACCGAGCCGCTTCCACTGCGGGCCAGCATCCCGCCCGCCATGCCGACGGTCACCTCGGTGATGAGCCCGCTCCCCATTACGCTTCGCGCCGCCGATACGGTGGCCAACGCGCGCGACCTCATGGATGCGCACGGCATCCGGCACCTGCCCATCGTCGACGCGGACAACGTCCCCGTCGGGCTCATCTCCGACCGTGACCTTCAGGTGGCCGAGGCGATGGTCGGTCGAAACTCCAAGCTCGCCGTTCGGCTGCTCGGCAGCGCGGCCCCCTTTACGGTCGAGGAGCACTCCCCGCTCGGGCCAGTGCTGCGCGAGCTGGAGGAGCGGCGCCTCGGGTCGGCGCTGGTGGTCGACGGAGGCCGGCTCACGGGGATTGTGACGACCACGGACGTGTGCCGTCTGCTCGGCGAGCGGCTGTAGCGCGGCTCAGTACAAGATCTCACCCAAGGGGGCGCGGGCCGGCGGCAGATCGGTCTCGCCGTTCATCTGGCGAATGTCGCGCTCGATGCCGCGCGCCATGGAGGAGATCGGCACGTCGTTGACGAGGCCTTCAAACGGGTTCTCGCTCCAGTCTCCGATGCGATCGGTGGTGAGGAACACCCAGCTCACGATCGCGGAGAACGGAGCCGCCAGCCAGATCAAGCTGCCGCCTTCCAACTCGACGAAGGCGTCCAGCATGCCGAAGGGCACGAGCAGGGCGTACAGGATCGCGAAGAGGCGATTCACCGTCGCGTACTGCCTCGGGAAGGGAAAGTTCTTGATGCGCTCCGCCTTGCCTTGCTGGGCCATGAGCTCGACGAGCTGCTGCTGAAGCGCGAGGTGGCCAAAGCCGTCGAGCCAGCCGGTGGCGCGAAGCTCCGAGAGCCGTCGCGACTGGTTGGACAGAAGGTGTGCTGCAGGGTTGAGCGTTGCGAGCACCTCCTCGGCCTCGTCGGCGGATACGCACCGACTCAGCAGCTCCTCGAGCTTTTCCTGACGTTCCGGGACGGTCTCGTTGCGCACCTTCTCCAGCAGTTCACCTCGGTGCTCCCAGGTCTTCACCTTGCGGAGCTGGTGTCGCAGCGCGTCCATCCAAGCGACGTGGCGATGCACGAGTTCGGCGTGCACGACGGTGAGCTCGCCTTTGTCGACGGCTCGCTCAGCGTGCAGATCGGTGACGAGGTCGCGAGATGAGAAGGCCCAGCTGCGGCTCGCATTCACGATCGCGCCCCAGATCTTCCGAGCCTCCCAGGTGCGGTCGTACGACGCGTTGTTCTTGAACCCGAGGTAGAAGGCGACCGCCGCGCCGATCGCGCCCATCGGCAGCCAAGGAAGGGCGAGCCACCCGAAGCCCGCGATTTCGTGAAGCAAGGTGGCGGTGGTCGCCCACGCGAGCGGGAGGAGGATGTCGCGCCGTGACCAGCTCAGTGTCTGGAACAGACTGTAGGAACGTCCGATGTGCATCGGGCGAGCATAGTCTCGAGGCCCGTCTTTCGTGACCCCTTCAGATGCCCCAGAGGCCGAGCTCGCCGATCGAGATGGTGGAGATCCCGAGGCGCGGGTCGTTGTCGTCGAACACGATCACGCGGTAGCTCACGAATCCGCGCGTGCCGGCGCCCGCGATGTCGAAGAGCCGCCACTCGCCAGCGACCCAGTCGGTCTCATCCATGCGCGTGTCGACGGTGACCCACTCCAGGCCGTTCCATCCCTCGAGCGCGAAGTGCCTCGGTGCGCGAGAGACGAGCGCGGGGCCGTTGCCGTAGCGGATGCCGTAGCGGAGCACCCGATGAGGCCCATCGGGAAAGTCGTAGGCGACCCACGCGGGGGCCACGTTCTCCTCGCTGAGCCAGAACGCGCCCGTCATTGTCGACACGTCTGGCGCGGGGCTGTCGAATGCATGCCAGGCGGGATGCTCCAGGTCGAAGTCGCCGCTCGTCGTCACGCGTCCAGCCGGCGTCTCCGGTCCGGTCATCGTGGGAACGAGGTCACACTCCGCGAGACAGACATCGAGGTCTTCGACCTGGCAAACACCATCCCCGCACGTGCTGGGCGGCCCTCCGTCGCTCGGTCCTCCGTCGCTCGG
>JBGCFC010000247.1:0-11858 GCA_045106715.1 Sandaracinaceae bacterium | reverse complement strand
GATGATCTTCGGCAGATG
Organism: Sandaracinaceae bacterium; assembly: GCA_045106715.1. Lineage (GTDB taxonomy): Bacteria > Myxococcota_A > Polyangia > Polyangiales > Sandaracinaceae. The sequence goes on along the minus strand of JBGCFC010000247.1, from coordinate 11,840 downwards.
GCCTGGGAACCTCAGGGTGTTCACCACCGCGGCAGCCACCGGGATGCTCGCCATCACCACCGTGATGAGCGGACGCCAGACGGTCACGCCGTCCCGGAAGAGCATGTCCTCGAAGCGCTCCTGCGCGAGGCGCCGGTAGACCCAAACCAGCGCGAGCACGATGGGCGCGATGTAGACCAGGCAGAGGAGCAGGTAGCTCGTGATGCTCCCGCCGAACCGGTGGGTGGTGTCCGAGGGATCGACGATGTCGACGGCCCACGGGATGTTGGCGAGCACCACCAGCACCATCGAGACGAAGGCCACGCCGATATACGGCTTGGACTTGCCGCCGAGGAACGAGCTCATCGCCGCCGAGCCTCCGGCGATCCCGATGAGGAACGTGACCAGGATGAGCGCAAACGAGTAGATGGAGGAGCCGATGGTCATCGCCAGCGCGCGTGACCAGACGACCTCGTAACAGAGCGCGGCGGCGCCGCTGGCGGCGAACGCGAAGAAGGCGGCCTTTCGAGCCAATTCGGGGATCGGCAGCTCTTCGTCGCGTCGTGGCGCCGGGTTATCCTTCTTCCGCTTCTTCTTCTGCTTCTTCGGAGCGGCGGTCTCGGACGACGCCCCCTCGGCGGCCCTGGCCTTGGGCTTCTTTCGCTTCTTCTTCCGCGGCTTCTTCTCTGCGACCGGCTCGGGGTCGGCCTCCGCCTCGATGGGCTCGACCTCCGCGGGCGGCGCCTTCTTCGGCTCGTCTTTTCGGGTGCCGGGCCAGAAGAGCAGTCGCTCGCCCGGCGTCCAGCTCCCCTCGAGCAGCGAGCGCCGCGTCAGGAAGATGAGCGCCGCGAGGCCGAAGTTCATGCAACAGGCGGTCAGGTTGGTGATCGACAGCCCGTAGTTCGGCAGCAAGAAGAACGAGCTGAGCAACGGGCCGGTGGCCGCGCCGAACGTGTTGAGGGCGTAGAGCACGCCGACCTGCGCGCCGGCCTGTCGCGCTTCGTGATCCGTCGCCACGAAGTGACGGGTCAACAGCGGCAGCGTCGAGCCCATCAGCGTGGTGGGCACGAGGAGGATCGGCGCGACGCAGAGGAAGCGCGCGATCATGAACATCCCGGATTCGGCGCCGAACTCCGCCCGCAGGAACGCGTTGACGGTGGCGAGCCATCCGTCCGAGCGAACCAGGAACGGGATCAGCAGGCCCCAGACGCCCACCCCGAGCTCCGCCACCGCGTAGGTGATGATCGGGTGCTTGATGCGGTGCGCGTACTTGCCGCCGAGCCAAGCACCGAGCCCGAGGCCCGCCATGAAGACCGTCAGCACAGTGCTGATGGCCACCGGCGCCGCCCCGAAGACGTGGTGAAGCATGCGCGTCCAGATGGTCTGGAAGATCAGGCTCGATGCGCCGGAAAGGAAGAACGCGATGTAAGCCGCGACACTGCGTGAAATGCCGCGGCTCGAAATGCCGCCGCGGAGGGCCGATGATCGGGAAGACACGGTTCGCTGGCTCCTGCTGGCGCGAGGGACGGCGGAGTATAGGGGTGCGGTCTTTCGAGCGCACCCGTGCGCACGGCGCTACCCTGGAACGGTGCTTCGCGCCACCCTCGCGCTGATCTTGCTGCTCAGCCTGCCCAGGCCAGCGGCCGCCCAGTACACGCCCCCGAACCGGGTGGAGCAGGCACTCCGCACGGGGCAGGCGTTCCTTCGAGCGGGCGATCGTGGCTCGGCGATCGGCTGGTTCCGGCAGGCGCTGCAACGCGATCCCAACGACCCGCGGCCCTACGCTCTGCTCGGCGAAGCGTATCGCCAGCGAAACGCATTGGACGACGCAAGGCAGGTTTTGGAAGCGGGGCTCGTCCGGCGTCCCGAGTCCGTGGATCTGTGGCTGACGCTCGCTCGCACCCTTCGGCAAGCGGGGGCGCTCGACCGGGCGGCGGCGGCCCTGCGCAGCTTGATGCGAAGGGCGCCGGACCACCTTGAGGCGCTTCAGATGCGGGCGGAGCTCGCTCGGGAGCGCGGGGCGTGGGCGGAGGCGCTCACGGTGACCCGGCGGCTGGTGAGCGACGGGGAGGCACTCGGCTTGAGTCCTGAGCAGGTCAACGAGGCGAGGCGGTTCGAGCCTGCGCTGCGCATGCTCGCCCGCCCGATGGATCCCGTCTCTGCGCCACGTGCCTGCGAGGGCAGCCCGCTGCGGCGAGCGCTGGCGGGCTGCGTACCGTAGCGACGGCCGCACCCCGCACATGCCTCGACCCGAGTGGTCGAAGCAAACGAAGGCGCGACTCGCGGTCGCTCGAGACTCAGCCGGTCGACTCGAGGACCTTGCGGAGCCTCGAGAGCGCACGACTGCAGACCCGACTGGCCCATGACTTGGAGATCCCCATCTCCTTGCCCATCTCGTCCAGGGTGCGGTCCTCGAAAAAGTACCCCACGACGAGGGTTCGTTCGCGGTCATCCAGCACCTTGAGCGCCTCATGCACCCGCGCGCGCTCCTCCGCTCGGATCAGCGATTCCTCGGGCCGCTCCGGCTCCACGTCTTGGCCGACCACGGAGATCTGATACGCGGCGCAGGTCCTCGTGAGGATGTCTTCGATCCTCTGCGCCGCCCGGGCCGCGGCGACCTTCGCCACATCGCTGCCGTACGTCGCGCGCGTCTCGGCGACCCCCTCCGACTCCCGGTCCAGGGTCTCGGCTGCCTTGCGGGCGGCGTGGATGCGCCGCGGCAGATAGGCCATCTGGCGCACGCCATCGAGGATCGCCCCCCGCACGCGGTAGTACGCGAAGGTGGTGAACTGCGCCCCTCGCTCCGGGTCGAACCGGCCGCGCGCCTCGAGAAGCCCCTCGAAGCCGTAGGCCATGAGTTCTTCGACTTCGGTCGTCAGGTCAAGCTGTGCTCTCACCCTGAGGGCGAGCTTGCGCACGAGCGGCTCGTGCTCTTTGACAAAGGCATCGTCTTCAGCCCGGGACATTCGACTCACTCCACACCATCGGGCAGCGGTCCGTCAACCATCGCGCAGTCCGCGTTCGGTGCGGCGGGGGAGGGCGGGCCGAAGACGTGGGCGAAGCCGCGCAGCACCGACGGCAGAGAGCCCCCTCCTCGCCGGACGCGCCACACCGCGCCCGCGATGCGGTCGACCGCCTCCTCCATCCGGATCGGCTTCGCGTCCGGGGGAACGCCGTGGTGCTGCCGGACCCTCGATTCTTCGAACGCGGAGAGGCGGTCCCCGTCTGCATGGAGCTGATTGCCGTCCCACGTGACGGAGAGCGCCTCCACGAACGCCCCGTGCAGGTGTCGCACCATGAGCGTGCCGCCGGCAGCCTTGTCTCCCCAGCACCATCCGCGGTCGAACTCGGGCCGGGCTACTGTGGCGTCCAGCCCACGCGCGATGGCGCGCGCCAGGTCGGGGTTCGGCTCCGCGCCGAGAAGCAGCGCCAACGTCCCACCGACGGGGCGCCCAGCCGCTCTGCCATCGGCGATGATGGTCTCCACGAGGCGCCCGCGCTCACGCTCCGCCATCTGGCTGTACGCCGCCATGAGCCCCTCGGCGGCGACCGGGTCCTGCTCGGCTGCGTCCATCAGCGCCAACAACGCACCCTCCGGTCCGCCGCGAACGCGACTCCAAACCAGCTCGAGGTGCCCGTCGCCCATCGCGGCCGTCTAGCATGCCGACGGATTCCCGGAGAGCGGAAACCGTATCGAACCGCACGGTGCCCCGTCACCGACGTTACGAAGTCGACCTCCCGGCAGCGTTCTTTGGCGATCGCGCGTCCGGCACACCCGATGCATCGCGCGGGGGCATGCGTGTCGTCGTTCCTCTCTCCGCCGCTGCCAAGTGCATCGCGTTCGCCGTGCTGGGGGTGTTTTTCGGGTGTGGGGCGCGGACCGGTCTCGACGTCCCGGTCGATGGCGGCACAAGCGCGCCCGATGCGGCTCAGCCCGACTCCGGGCCCACACCGGACGGCGGCCGCGACGGCGGGGTGGACGGCGGATCTGATGGAGGACCTGACGCCGGCCCCGACGCGGGACCACCCACGCCGCCATGCATCGAAGTCCCGTTCGGCGGGGGACGGCAGACCTTTCGGATCGGGTTCGACGCGCGAATCCAAGCCGCCGACATCGTGTTCCTGGTGGACAACACCGGGAGCATGGGGCCGCTGATCAATGAGGTGGAGGCCCTGCTTCGAACCCGGATCGTGCCTGGCTTGGAGCGCGCCATCCCGGATCTGCAGATGGCTGTGGCCATCTACCGCGACTTTGGGTTCGCGCCGTTTGGGAACACGGGGGACGAACCGTTCGAGCGACTCCAGGTGAGCACCTCCAGCGTGGACGACTTGGAGCGCGCGGTGATGAACATGGCGGCCTCGGGGGGCGGAGACACGCCCGAATCGGCACTGGAGGCGCTCTACCAACTCGCGACCGGCGAGGGCCTCGGGGGCTACATCCCGCCGGCCGACTGCCCGCCGGACACCGTGGGCGCGGCGTGCCTTCGTCCCGACGCCGTGCCGCTGGTGCTGCTGTTCACCGACGCGCCCTTTCACAACGGCCCGTCCCATCCGGCGACCTACAGCAGCGTGCGTCCACGCCCCCACACCTACCCCGAAACCCTCGATGCCCTGGCGCAGGCGGGCCTCCGCGTGGTGGGCGTGTTCGCCGGCGGCAGCCCCCTGACCTTGGCCGCCCAACGAGACCTGCAAGCCATCGCGGCGGACACCGGCGCCGTCGACGCCGAGGGCGCGCCGATCGTCACGGACCTGGGCGGCGACCGCCGCCCTCGGGTGTCGAGGCTGCTGGACGCGGTCACGACGCTGGTCGACGACTCCCGGCTGTCTGTCGATGCCGTCGCCACGGACGTAGCGGGGGACACGATCGACGCGACGCGCTTCATCCGTCTCATCCGCCCCTTGCGGGCGATCCCTTCGGACGGTGCGACAGTCCGCGGCGGGCGATTCGAGTCCGTTACGCCAGGGACGCGGGTGGAGTTCGAGATCGTCGTGGAGAACGACTTTGTTTCACCTGACGATGCGGCCCAACGCTTCCCGTTTCGGGTGACCCTGCGCGACGACGGCGTAGCGCCGCTCACAAGCGAGGTGTTCGAGGTGATCGTACCCGGCCGTCGCGGGCCGGTCTGCCCCTGACCCGGTTCTACGGTTCCGGTCGCGCTTCCGTTTCGCGCACCGAGCAACGCCGTTCGGCCGTCACGCAGCGGACGGTGGTGACGCGCGATACGGTCGTGGTCACGCGCACCGTGAGGCCGGCCCCGTCCTCTCCTTCGAGCCGGACGGCGTGGTCGCCTAGCCTCACGTGCAACCGAAAGCGGCGCCGCGCTTAGACGGATCGCGTCTGGGTTGCCACCGTGGCGTCGATCTCCGGCGCGACTGTGCACCTGAGCTTCCTCGACGGAAGCGAGGCGGACCTCCCGGCGACGCCGCCGTCGACGCCTCGCCTGGCGAACGCTACTGGGTCCGCTCCACGAATCCCGTCGCCACCGTCGAGCAGCGCGGCGACCCGACCAAGATCCGCGTCGGCGAGGCCGAGCGCTGGCTCGAGGAGCTCTCCGTGATCGCGCCATGCCCGCCCGTCGATTCGGCGCAGCCGGAGCCCGGCGTTCACGTTACCGCGCTCTGGAACGGCACCAGCCTCTACCAAGGCACGCTGGTCTCGACCGAGGGACAGCAGGTGGTGGTCCGATGGCACGATGGCTCCGAGCCGAGCGCCGTCCCGGTGAGCGACGTCCTGGAAGTCTGGCCAGCGGCGCCACCCCGTTCGCACACCCCATAGCTTCTCCGGCCCGGAGTGAGGCCGTATTCCAGTTCGGCGGTGCTCGTGGGGCACTTCGATCTATAGGATATCGGGTCGCGTAGACGGCGAGAGGAATGGAAGAAGCAATCAGGCATCGCGTGAGCGAGCCGGACGGCATGCAGATGTGCGCCGCTCTGGTGGATCTCGCGCGCCCGGCACGAGGCGGCGACCCCGGCGCCCCCCTCCGCGCGATGACGCTTTGCCTCGAACACGCGCCCGAGCTCGCTGTGTGTTTGCGGGAGCGGTTCGTCGAGCAGCTCCGCAGCATGGCGATGCTGCACGCGCTGGTGGACGCGGGCGTGCTCGAAGACCGCGGCGTCGCATCCACCTTCTCGGCCGCGCTTCGTGAGACGGCGCTGCCTCGGGACTTCTCCGATGTCGACGCGCGCGCATGGCTGCCGCGGGTGTTCCGCCGTGACGACTGGGTCTGGGTGACCGCGATTCCGAGGGCACAGTGGGCGGCCTGGTTCGCGTGCCTGCTGCGCCCCGAAGACGTCGACGGTTGGCCCCATCGGGATGTGGCCACCGCCATGCGCGCGCTGGCAGCGCGGGTCGCCGCGACGGGCATCGATGAAGAGCTCGACGGGAAGCTCACCTTCGTGGACGCCTCACGCTCCCCGTTTTTGGGTCTGGCGCCCGCGATCGAAGCGTTCCTCGTCGACCACGAGGAGGGGCCGGGCAACGCGGAGACGTTCGACCGCGCGCGCGAGATGCTCGACGCGTGCGAGGCGCTCGTCCGTGAGCTGCGGCAGCGGCGCGCCGAGCTGGGAACGAGCCTCCGCCTGACTCGGCTCACCCGCCGCATGCACCAGCAGCTCGAGCGGCTTCGCCGTCTTCTCCACGTGGTTCGGCCCGACGACGGCGCAGCGCTCGCGGACGCCCTGGCTGCGCTTTTCGTCGATCTGCTCGAGGCGGTGCAGGACGGGCATAGCCTCCGGCGACGTCTCGGTCACAGCCTCGACCTGTGGGCGTTCCAGATCACCGAGCACACCGCGGCGAAGGGCTCCAAATACGTCGCGTCCAGCGTCGCGGCCTACCGATCCCTGCTCCTCAAAGCGATGGGAGGCGGCGCCATCGTCGGCGTCTTCGCCATCTTCAAGCTCTTTCTCTCCAAGCTCTCGCTGCCCCTGGCCGCCAAGGCGCTCGTGTACGGGACCAACTACGCCGTCTGCTTTCTGCTCATCTACCTCACAGGCGCCACGCTCGCGACCAAGCAGCCCGCCATCACTGCATCCGCGATCGCCAAGAAGCTCGACACCGCCCGGAGCCGCGCCGAGGGGCTGTCGGAAGTCGCTTCGATGGTCGTACTCGTCTGGCGGAGTCAGTTCGTGTCCTTCCTGGGCAACCTCCTCATGGCGTTCCCGGTCGCGATCGCCATCGCGTACGGCCTGGAGCAGCTGATGGGGGTCGTGACGGCCGACGAGGCGAAGGCGCGGCAGCTCCTGTTCGACAACCACCCGTTCGACGGCCCGACGCTTCTCTACGCCGCCATCGCGGGGCTATTCCTGTTCACGTCGGGCCTCATTCAGGGAGCCGTCGACAACCGCGTCGTGTACACGAGCCTGCGCGTTCGCCTCGCCAAGCACCCCCGGTTCCGCTTCCTCGGGCGCGCTCAGGCTCGGCTCGCCGAAGCGTTCACGAAGCACGCGGGCGCCCTCGTGAGCAACATCGCGCTCGGTTTCATGCTCGGCTCCACCGGCGTCCTCGGGATCATCGTCGGCCTGCCGCTCGACATCCGACACATCGCGTTCTCCTCCTCTCACGTCGGTGTGACCACCTTGGATGCGCCACACCTGATCGACGTTGCGGAGGTGCTGGTGGTGCTGCTGGGGGTGATCGGGATCGGCTTCGTCAACTTCGTCGTCAGCTTCGGGCTCACGCTGCTCGTGACGCTGAAATCGCGCCGGGTCTCGTTCACGCAGGGAGGCACGCTGATGTGGATGCTGCTCCGGCGCCTGGTTCGCTCGCCGGCCGCGTGGTTCTTCCCCGTCTCTCGCGAAGACGGAGAGACCTGACAGACGCCGCTCAAGAGAGAACGATGGGCCCGGGAAGACGCGCGGTCGTGCTCGCGCGCTGAGGCGGCAATCGCCCCCCAACTCCGGCGCGATGCGATAGCTTCTTCACGATGGCCAACGAGGTGCGCTTTAGTGGAGCCGTCCTCGAGCAGCACCGACAGCTGCTTCGGGAGCGGCTTGGCGACCGCTTCGACGCAGTGGTCGAGGGCTTGCCCGACGCGGAGCGCACCGTCATCGAGGAGACCCTGGCGATGGGCTGGGTCGACTATCGGTCGCTTCGCGCACTGTACGAAGCCGCCGGCGACGCGTTGGGCGTGGACCCCCACCGGCTGCACGAGGAGGTGGTCACGATCGCGGTCCGCCGGACGTTCAACTCGGTCTGGCGGATCCTGCTCCGCGTGGTCAGCGAGGGCACGATCCTCAAGCGCGTCCCGCGGATGTTCAAGCGCGGCTACGACGGAGGGCGGATCGAGACCGAGTACAACAAGGCCGGGGCGGCCCTCGTCCGAGTGACCGAGTTCCCCGACGCGGGCAGCCATCCGTACGCACGCCGAGGGCTGACCATCGCCGTGCGTGAGATCCTCACGATCGCGGGCCGAAAGGGCGTGCGCGTCGAGAGCAAGCCGACGAGCGATGGAGTCGTCCTCCACGTTCGATGGAAAGCGTAGGACGGGTGCCGAAGCGACTTCACTCCTCGAGCGCCAGCTCCGCGAGCTCGCTCCCGTAGAGGCGCGCCCAGGTGCGACCCGCAAGTTCGCTCAACTCAGCGGAAGGCCGACCGCGAAGCTCTCCGTAGATGCGCGACGCCTCCGCCCGCACGATGCGACGGTCCTCGATGAGGGGATCGTGGGCGATGCCGGCCGTATCGGCGATCGACTCGAAGAGCGCCACCGCCGCGTAGGCCTCCGGCATGTTCCAGCTCTGACGGCTCATCAGGAACGCGGCGACGTGCACCAAGGACGTCCACGCGAGCGAAGGACGGCGCGCGATCTGAGACAGGTACGCCGAGAGTTCCGCGTTCGCGCGCTCGGCCCGACGGTTGATCCCCTCGAGCTCGCCGGTGTCGCCGGTATAACGGCTGAGTTCCTCGGGTACGGTGATGAGCCGGTCGGATTCGTAGTCGAGCCGGTGTTGGACCTCGTGCTCGGCCACCGAAAGCGAGCGCGCATCGATCAGGGTTCGGTAGGCGCGGGCGATGTCGTCGTGCTCCAGCTGCGCCTGCGCCTCGCGAACCCGTCGCACGGCGTCTCGATCCGCTTCACGGGTGATCCCGTCGAGGGTGTCAATGTCGTACCGGTACGTCCGAGGCTCGCGGAGTCGCACCCCCCGAATCGACGCATTGATGGCAGAGATGCCGTTGCGCCGCGCGACCACCGCCTGCGCCAAGGCGTTCAGCGGGGCTTCGCTTTGCATCTCCGCGAAGACCACAGCCTCGGCCTCCTGACGCAGGTCCTCGTGGGCCCACTGTTCGAAGTCCGAGACCCAGTGAATCCCCGTCTCGTTTTGGTAGCCGCGCACGATCACGGACTCCCCCGCGTCGTGCACCGAGGGCAGGATGTCCTGCACGTAGAACCGTTCGATTCGGTCCCGCACCACGAGCGCATAGCGCGACTCCGGGCGGGTGTAGCCCAGCAACGAGCGCTCGAAGTTGAGTGAGTCGACGCGGGTGATGTCGAGCGCGGTCACGCGGAGGTCGCCGGCGACGAACGTGCGCTGGGCGTGCATCGCCCACGTGGACAGCAAGACCCGGCGGCGCCCCGCTCGTCGATCCTGAGTCAGGGTCGCGTCGATGTAGAACGGAACGGCCGCATCACGCAGCGCATCCGAGAGGCCCACCAGAGCAAACAGCCAGCTCGACGCGTCGGCGCCTTCCTCCGCGTCGACGTACGCCTCCGCCGCATCGAGCACGCTCTCCATCGCGGGCGCAGCCGGTGAATCCTCGAGCGCCGCGAGCACTTCGGCGCGGCGGGAAGCGACATCCTCCGGAGCCGGGCGCTCCCTCCCCGAGGAGCGACGGTCGAGCGCCACGACGTAGCTGGGGAGTCGCTCTTCGAAGAGCGGCTGGAGCGGATGGGCTTCTTCGGGCTCCTCCATCCCGAGGATCTCGTCGAGCGTGCGCTCACGGGCCGCCTCGCTCGGCCCCTCGTCAGGGACGGCGGGATCCGGCTTCAGGCCAACCCACGCGCTCACCCCGACCGCGCAGACTCCGAACACCCCCAACACCGCCACGAGAAGCCGAAGCGCCGCCCGTCGCTCACTCCGGGGTCGCCGGTGCTCGTCGAACGTAGCTCGCACGCCTTCGACGTCGTTTGAATCGGTCGTAGGCACGGAGAGGGCGCGCAGGTACGCCATCCGGTGGACGTGCGCCTCATCGTCGGCGTGCTCTGTGTCGAAAGCGGCCGCGACCGCGTGTTTCTGGGCGCGCGACCGGACCAGACCACGCACCGGCGCCCACACCAGCGAGGCGGCCTCCGCGCGCGTGCCGCCCGCGGCCATGTGCGCCAGAAAGCGAAGAACGTAGCCCCGCAGCATGAGCGGCAGCTACCCCGCCGGCCTCGAGCGTGCAACCACCGCTTCACGCGCGTGCCAACTCGGCGACCATCGTGTGGGTCGCGGCCGTGGCCACGAAGCAGTCCAGCACCAAGCAGCTTCGAGCGGAGCCCAGCTGACAGGCACGGTTCCGCGATCTTGGCGTGCGGACGGGCGACGCTCTGTGCCGGAGGGCCTGTTCTCCTGGCGTGAGATCGGCCTCGATGTGGCGCGCTGGAGGCCGAGCTCCCACTTCGCCTTTCTGACCTCGTCTCCGCTCAGGTGTTCTCGCCGCCACTCTTTGCGGCGGCCGAGTCTTCGCCTTGCACTGACGCGGCTGTCCCGCACCGCTGCTTCCTGGCGCCGGTCTTCCAGCGAGCGACCTGCTCTCGTAGCGTTTGGAGACGAGCTGATGAGCTTGGCGCGCAGCCTCGGCACCCGCCCACGGCGAGACGGGCGGTGCGATGGACGCGGTGGTTCCGAGTCCTTCCTTTACAGGGGTAGGGCGCTCCCTTAGGAATGAGCGGATGGGGTCCGGGGAGTCAGAGGAATGAGCGGATGGGGTCCGGGGAGTCAGACACAAGTTCGCTGGCGCTGCCCACGCTCGTCGCCGAGTTCAGGGGCGGTCTGATGGTGGCTGCCCATCCGAACGGAGAGATTCACGACAGCGATTGGGCCGCGGCCATCTCCGCCTGCCGTGTGTGCGGTGCGACTCGCCGGCTCGTCTTCTCGGATGGGGCCCGGCCGAATGCCGGACAGCGAAAGCACGCGCTGGCGTTCTTTGCCGAGACCTCCACCGCGCGCGCATCGATCGTCGGCGGCACGTCTCCCCTGCTTCGAGGCGCCGTCACCGCGCTAACGTGGCTCATCCCCGAGGACCGATTCAGGTCGGCGTTTTCATTCATCAATAATTGCGGAGAGCCACACCCACCGAAAGGGGTCGCGTCCACAACCGATCGACATCGCTGGGTTGCCGAAAGGGGTGTGGATCTCGTTATGCGCAGTGATCGCGTCCACAACCGATCGACATCGCTGGGGTTTCTCGAAAAGGAGACAGTGAAACTCGTCGACCGGAATTTCGCATCCCCGCAGGGTGTTCTTGGCTCCGAAGGAGTCACCCATGAACGCGACGTGGATTGCTGAGCGGCCGCACCTGGCCCCGTAGTGTTCCAAAACTCGATCCGCTATGCAGCCCGCCTCTCGTAGAAGCTCAGGAGCCCGCCGAGGCGCTGCTCTCGGATCACCTCGCCGGTGTCGTTCGCGGGACCCGCGCGAGGTTGGATGAGCGCGTTGCCGAGTCCCTGATGGTTGCGCTCGAGATGGTTGCGCTCGAGATGGTAGTGCTCGACGTACTCACCGAGCACGCGGCGGAGGTGCGGCTCGCTGAGGGGGACGATGTGGTTCAGGCAGTCCTCGCGAATGGAGCGCACAAACCGCTCGGCGTACGCGTTGAGATTCGGACTCCGGGCGAGCGCAGCGAGGCTGCTGGAGGCACGCGGCCGACGCATGCCGGGGATTTT
>JBGCFC010000246.1:0-8719 GCA_045106715.1 Sandaracinaceae bacterium | reverse complement strand
GCGTCTCGAGTTCCTGTTCCAGCGCCGTCTCACGGCCACCGAGGGATGCGCGCAGCGTGTCGTACGTCTCTTGGTGAATCTCCCCCGAGCTGAGCGACCCATCCAGGCTCCTGAGCGCTTCGCGTACCGCCCGAAGCCGGCCTCGCAAGCTCTGGTAGGCGCGATGCTTCGCGCCACCGGAGACCGCGCCCGCCCACTTGAGCACCGAGCCCATCGAGAGCCCCTGCACGAGGATGGACATCAGGACGACCCCGAAGGTCAGATCGATCAGCAGGTCCCGCTGCTCGAAGTCGCGAGGAAGGCTGAGCGCCAACACCATCGACAGGCTGCCGCGGAGCCCGCCCCAGAACAGCACCACGGGCCAGCGCTTCGGGAGCTTCTCGATGGTCATGTCGAGCACCTTCGAGACCCCGAACACCACCACCGCACGAGCCGCCATCAGCGCGCCCCACGCGATGAGGATGGGCAGCCAGTGCGAGAACATGCGGGCCAGATCGATCTCCTTGCCCAAGAGGAGAAAGACGAAGCTGTTCGCGGCGAAGACGGCGTATTCCCAGAAGCTCTCGACCGCGATCTTGTTGGCCGGCGTCAGCCCGTAGCGCGCGCCCACGTTGCCCGTCGCCATGCCGGCGGCGACCACCGCGAGCACCGGCGACGCGTGCACGGCGTCGGCGAAGAGGTAGCTGCCGAACGCAGCGATGGTGGTGAGCATGATCTCGACCAGGTGATCGTCGACCAGCGTCGTGATGTAGCTGACGCTCAAACCGACGAGCGCCCCGATGCCGAGGCCGACGACGATCTCCCAGAGCAGGAAACGCGCGACCCACATCGCCGTCACCTCTTCGGTGTGGGCGCCGAGCCCGAGCGTCGCTCCGATGACGATAAAGGCGACGACCGCGACGCCGTCGTTGAGCAGCGACTCGCCCTCCATCAGTACGGCGAGGCGCTTGGGCACGCCCAGCTCCTTGAACAGCGCGACCACGCTCACCGGGTCCGTCGCGGCACACATCGCAATGAAGAGGAACGCCACCATCAGCGGCAGCCGCGCGGCGGCCAGCGGCTCCAGGTAGAAGGCGAGCATCCCAGCGATGCCGATCGCCGCGACTACGCCGGGCACCGCGAGCAGCAAGATGGCCTTGATGTTCTCTTTGAACTTCGGCCAGCTCAGGTGGAACGCGGCCTCGAACAACAGCGCCGGCAGAAACAGATCGAACAGCAACTCCGGGGTGAGCCGCACGGCCGCGAGGTCCACCAGGTGCAGGCGGCTGTCGATGGCCCCGAGTCCGAGGCCCGCCATGACGAGGGTGACCGTGTAGGGGATCTGAAGACGCTTGGCGAGAATCGCTACGAGCGAGGCGACGATCAGCAGCAGGAACAGCGTGGTGGCGACGGTCACGGGCCGGGTTGTATCACCCGGCTCCTTCTCAGCTCGGGTCTTCCAACCAGGCCGCCAGAGCCTCGGCCGTCATCCCGCGCTGCTCGCCGGTCAACGGCTCGAGGGTGCGCTGCGCCACCCGCTCCCCAGACTCCGGGTTGAGCACCACCAGCGTCGCGATGCGGTCGATCTCAAAGCGCTCGATCCACGCGCGGTGCCGGTCGAAGCGGCCGACCTCGACGTAGACGACGACGTACCGCTCCTCGATGGTCTGACGGGCCGGTTCGAGGTGACTCAGCCGCACGACCTCTCGGCAGTCGGTGCACCAGTCGGCCACGAAGTCGAGAAGCACGCGGCGGTCGGACGCCGACGCCTGCCGTCGCGCTTCGACGATGCGCGCGTCGAGGGACGCCTCGTCCATGGGCGTCCACGGGTCGACCTCGAGGCCGGACGGCGCGCGCGCGGGCTCCGAGCACGCAGCGAGGCTGGCCGTGAGTGTCAGGAGGAGAACAGCGAGGCGAAGTCGTGGAACTCGGTGGTGCACGGGGGACCGTCCGCAAAGAGGTAGCGCTCGACTCCGGCCGCGCCAAGGGCCAACAGCGTTGCGCTGCGTGTCCCGTAGTGAGGCGTGTGGATGCAGAGCGCCTGGAGGCGTCGAAGCAGGGCACGGTCGAACCGCGAGCCAGGAGGCGGCTCAGGGATCTCCTCGAGCGGGGGCAGGGTCGGGTCGGACAGCACGTCACGCAGACCGTCCGGGAAGAGCGCGTCCGGGGAGAGGGCCTCGATGCTTGCGGCCGCCCGGGTGGCCTTCGGGAAGTCCAGAGAGCCGATGCGGTCGTTGGGCAACACCCAGACCCCCGCCCCGAGCGGCGCGACCTCAACCTCGGACTGGCCCGCCCGGCTGTAGGCGACCCGGAGCGCGTCGACGTCGCCGAAGAGCAAGTTGAAGTCGTTGGTCTCGCTCGGGTCCGTCTGGGAGAGCCGCGCCTCGATGCCCGCGACGCTGGACTCGGCGAGCAGCGAGAGCACCACCTGGCCGCGCGACCGACGGGTGCGGTCCGGCGCCTGATGTTGGCGCTGGTTGGTCAGCGCGACGAACAGCCCTCGGTCGTTTGCGCCCATCCACGTGCCGCCCGCCAACTCGTCTCGCGGAGCCAGGATACGGGGCGCTTCCCCCGTCACGACCGGCGGCGTCGACGGGCGCTGGTAGAACTCGTCCCGGTTGGCGCCCACGAGGAGCGGGTAGCGCGGATGCCGACCTCGAACGGCGATCAGCGTGCACATGCGGCGACCGCCAATCGCTCCGCGACGGAGAACGCGAGCGGCATTCCGTACCCGTACCGTGCGCGCCAGTCGCGATAGCCGCTGTCCGATTGCCGGGTCCACCGCTCGTCCGCCAAGAGATCCCCGAAGTGCGACGGAGTCATGAGACCCACGAGCGGCTCACCGAGCCGTTCAAACGCGCGGTGGACCGCCTGCCTGAACGGGCCCAGGCGAGACAGCGGCCGCGCGTAGGTCGCGATGAGCCGGGAGCCGGCCGGACTCCGTGCATGCAGCGACGACAGCGTGCCCCGCGTCGCCGGCTCCGGCAGGTACATCGTCACGCCCTCCCAGACCCAACAACTGGGCCGCGAGGAGTCGTGCCCCGCCTCCCCGAGAGCCTCGGACAGGTCATCCCGCTCGAAGTCCACCGGCACGTAGCGATGCGTCCGGCTCGTTGACGTCATCATGCGCGCGCGGCGACGCTTGGCGCGTTGGGTGGCGGGGTGGTCGACCTCGAACACGTCTGCCGCCACCAGCTCCGGGATGCGAAAAGCGCGCGCGTCGAGACCGGCGCCGAGCAGAACGACCTGGTCGACCCCTGCAGCGAGGGACGCCAAGAGGGCCTCGTCGATGGCCGCGGTGCGAAGCGCGAGGTGGTCGACGAACCCGGGCGCCAGCCAGCGACGCGCGGCCCCGAGCCGCTCGCTTCCGCGGGCCAGGGACGCGATGTGTCTCGGGAGAAGCTCGACCGCGAAGAGGTCGGGCGACGGTGCGGACGCGCCCGCGACCGCGCGAGCCAGCGCCACGGCGACGGCGGTGCGAGACGGTGAATCGCGCCGCACCGTTACCCGATCATCGACTGCACGGTCTGGATCAGCGGGCCAAAGCCGGGCGGGTAGAGCAAGCCCGCCGCGACGAGCCCCGCGACCGCCCCGCCGATGTGCGCCTCGTGCGCGATGTGATCGCGGCGTCCCATCATCAGCGACGACGCGACGAGGTAGAGCACCGCGAAGATCGGAGCCGGGATCGGGATCGGCAAGAGGAGGATCATGAACGTGGAGGTCGGCGCGACGACCACCGTGGCGAAGACGATGCCCGCGATGGCCCCGCTCGCCCCCAGCGCAGAGTGCTTCGGGTCCTTGCGCCGGAGCACAAACACCGCGAGCGTGCCGAGCAGACCGCTGACCGCGTAGACGATCAGAAACGGCCCGACCCCGAGCGCGTTCTCGACGTTCGGTCCGAAGAAGTAGAGCACCAACATGTTGAGCCCGAGGTGCCCCACGTCCCCGTGCGCGAAGTGCGACAGGAGCGCGCCCACCAGGCCCTTGCCCTTGGCGACCTCGTTGGGGACGAACACGAAGTAGTCCCGGTACTCGCGCTTCTTGAGGGCCCAGAAACCGGGCAGGGACACCGCCACGCACAGGGCGATGAGCGCAAAGGTCGCGGAGAACGGCAGGCTGAGGTCGGGCAAGGGACCGAACCGTAGCGCGGGCTCAGAGGCGCCGCACTTCGCGCGGAGGAAGCCCTCGGCACGCCGCCGTGACGACCGGGCCGCGCTCCGTGAGTTCCGGCAGCGTAAAGCGCCGCACCGCGCCCCGGTGCGCGTCGGGCAGCAACAGTTGCTCACCGTCGGTCGCGCCGGAGCCGATCACAAAGGCGGAGCCGGCTTCGAACAAGGGCGTGTCCGCGTTCGTCTCGAGGTCGAGCACACCGACCCGGTCGGGCACGTCCGCGAGCAGATCCCCTTTGGCAACCATCAACACACGCGTGCCACCGAGAGCGACCGCGCCGGTGTCGTAGACAGGACGGCCCGGGTTCATCGAGGCCCGGTACTCAGCCGTCCGGTCCACATCACCGGAGTCTGTGAGTTCGACGAGAAACACCCCGACCGAGTCCCGGCGCTGCTCCTCCGTGGAGAAGATGCGCCCGCTGCATTGCACGACCGCGCGCCTGGACGAGTCCGGCACCGGCACCACCGTGTCGCAGCTCGCCGTGCCCGGAAAGACGAGTGGCTCGACGCTTCCGCTCTCCACATCGAGCACACCGATCGCGCCGGCTCCCACCGTCTCGAAGTTGCGGCTCAACCGCGCGAGCCCGACGAGCACACGGCTCTGGCTGCCGGCCTCGAGACGCACCATTCGCGTCGGGCGAGCGAGCGCGTCTCCGTCGTCGAGCGGCGAGAGATCGAACCGCGCGCGGACCTCGGGCGGAGACAGCGACACCAGCACCACGTCGTTGCCGCGGTCCAGCGAATCGGGCGCGGCCCGCTCGTTCCGCTCGTAGCGGGAGACGAGCGCGAGACCATCGGGCAGGACCAGCACGTCCTGCGGGTTGGCGCCGAACGCCCCCCCGAGGTCGAGCTGCGAGACGATCCCGCCCGCGCAGAGGTCCAGCGTGGTGACGACGTCCGTGTTGAGGCGATCGACGAGCGTGAGTCGGCAGGGCCCCGTCGTGCCCGTCGGGAGCACCACGTCACCGCTGAGAGCCGCGACCAACCCCGCCGCCACGCTGCCGGAGTCGACGAACGATTCGGTCAGGAGTTGTCCGTCGGCATCGAGCAAGCCGATGGCCGTCGAGCTGTAGTCCGAAGACACGAGGGCGAAGCCCGCTCCCGCGTGCGGCTCCGTGGGGTCCCCCGGAGGACACGGCGGCTCCGCGCAGGCCAACAGAAGCACCGCCAGGAGGGTCGTCGCGGACCTCATGGCGCCACGACGCCGAAGACGCCGTCGATGTCCGGTCCGTCGCTCACGACATCGCGCACGAAGGGCATGCCCGTGTCGGGGTTTGTCCAGTCGGACGCGGGGCTCAATCGCACGAAGCGCACCTCGCGCGCCTCGGATGGCAGATCGGCGAGGTCGAATGCGTCGCCGCCGGCCTCGGGCTCGAACGGATCGAGCGGGTTGTCCTCGGCGTGCCGCGCGACCGGCTGCAGTCCTGCGAAACCGCGCCACGCCGACGGCTGCGGCTCGTACACCGTCTCGTCAGCGGTGACGTAGTCGTGCTCGAACGCAGTCCAGCGCTCCCCGTCGGCGCTCACCTCGACAACGGTCGGATCCATGAAATGCGCGCCGTCCTGGCCGTACGCGAACGCGTTCTCGTACACGAACAAGTCCGGGCCTGGCCCGTCCATGAGCGCGCGCCCGCCCCATCCCAACACCAGGTGGGTCCCGGGCCGGATGGAGTACACGTCCAGGCTCTGCATGGTCGCGCCCCCGCCACGCACGCCGTTCACGGCGAGCTCCGGGTCCAGGAAGCCCTCCCCCGTGGCGCCGGGCGCCTCCACCACTTCGCTGGCGACCTCGGCGCGCGCGGACGCGCACCCGGAGAGGGCGATCACTGCGATCCACCACGGGATCGTTCGAGCTCGGTTCACGGCGGCCTCCCCTCGAGGCTCCGGAGAGCCGCACCCGACATGGACACGGCATTCGTGGCAGGTCTTCGGACTCGTGAACGAGCGATCCCGAATGGAACCGCGCCTACTGGCCGTCGCTTCCCGAGGCGTGCCTCAGTGCTTCATGACGGCGGTCGTTTTCACTTACCGCTGCGGTGGTTCTACAACCGTTGCGGGGCAGTCCCGGATTTCCACCGGGTTCCCTCTTCGGCGCCAGGGGCGCCTCGCTCCCGCGTACCGGGAGACCACGAACCCGTCGAGCGTGGCGGCGAGCGAGGCGCGGGTCAACCGGTGGCGATTTACGGCGCACGACCGTAGGCTCCCCGGCCATGTCCCCCCCGCCAGCGAAGAAGAAGGAGCCGTTCGATGCCAAGCAGCTCATCGGGCTTCTGCCTGTCGCGCGCCGGGTCCTGGGCCTCGTCTTTCGCTCTCACCCCGTCGCCACGCTCTCGCTCTTCGCGCTGACGCTCGTTTCCGGCGTCATGCCGGCGGCGATCGCCTGGGTGGGCAAACAGATCGTCGACAGCGTCATCGCCACCTGGCTGATCGGCCCGAGCGCGGCGCTGGAGCCGATCCTCTGGTGGGTTCTTTTGGAGCTGGGCCTCGTCGCGGGGCAGCGCCTCGTCGAGCGCGGCTTCTGGCTCACCGACTCCCTGCTGCGCACGCGCCTCGGCCAGGAGATCAACGAGCTCATCCTCGAGAAGGCCCTCAGTCTCGAGCTCACCGACATCGAGGACTCCGACACCTACGACCTGATGACGCGAGCGCGTCGCGGCGCCTCGTACCGCCCGCTCTCGTTTGTGCTCGGCGGCTTCGGCTTCGTACGGAACGCCATCGCGCTGATCGCCTACGGGGTGGTGCTCTGGCAGCTCGCGCCGTGGGCGCTGCTCGTGGTCGTCGTCGCCGCGGTTCCGCAGTTCGTGCTCGAGACCCGGTTCAGCCAGGACTCGTTCCGGCTCTTCCGCTGGCGCGCACCCGAGACCCGCAAGCAGACGTACCTCGAGGCGGTGATCGCCCGGCAGGACCACGCCAAGGAGGTGAAGCTCTTCGACCTCGGCACGCTGTTCCTCGGGCGCTACCGCGAGATCTTCAAGAAGCACTACGCCGAGGACCGCAACCTCACCGTCCGGCAGGCGGTCATCGGCTATCTGCTCGGCCTCTTGGGCCTCGTCGCGTTCTACGGCTGCTACGCGTGGGTGGCCCTTCAGGCGGTGCGCGGTGAGCTCACGTTCGGCGACATGACCATGTACCTGGTGGTGTTCCGCCAGGCGCAGGACGCGCTCGGTGGGGTGCTCAGCCAGGTGCGCGCCGAGTACGAGAACCTGCTCTATGTCTCCGAGCTGTTCAGCTTCCTGGACCTGAGGCCGACCGGCGCCTCCACGGGGAAGGCCACGTTTGGTCCGCGCCCGCAGGACGGACTTCGCTTCGACAAGGTCACGTTCGGCTACCCGGGCGCGAAGGCGCCCGTCCTCCGCGAGGTGGACCTGCACCTGCCGCCGGGCCACAAGCTCGCGCTCGTGGGCGAAAACGGCGCCGGCAAGACGACGCTGATCAAGCTGATGACGGGGCTCTACCGGCCGACGTCGGGGCGGGTTCTGCTCGACGGGCTGTCGATCGAGGAATGGGAGCCGCGCGCGCTGCGACGGCGCATGGGCGTCATCTTCCAGGACTTCGTCCGCTACCAGCTCATGGTCGGAGAGAACATCGGTGTGGGGGACGTCGACGCGATCGACGATGAGGCGCGCTGGCGCACCGCGGCCAAGAAGGGCCTCGCCGCGGAGATGATCGAGGGGCTCGACAAGGGCTACGAGACCCAGCTGGGCAAGTGGTTTGCCGACGGCAAAGAGCTGTCCGGAGGGCAGTGGCAGAAGGTCGCGCTGAGCCGCGCGTTCATGCGGGAGGAGGCGGACATTCTCGTGCTCGACGAGCCCACCGCGTCGATGGACGCCGAGGCGGAGACGCGCATCTTCGAGCGCTTCCGCGCGCTCGCCGAGGACCGCATGGCCATCCTGATCAGCCACCGCTTCAGCACCGTGCGCATGGCCGACACGATCGCGGTGTTGCACGAAGGCGCCGTCGTCGAGCGGGGCTCTCACGAGGAGCTGCTCGCGCTCGACGGGCGCTACGCCCGGCTGTTCTTGATGCAGGCCAAGGGCTACCGCTGATCGCGGGAGGACCGGCTGTTGCGTCTGGGCTGGTACGGGGTCGTCGCGTGGATCGCGCTCGCGTCGACGGCGCAGGCGCAGGAGCTGGGCGTGACGGCCGAGGCCGAGCGGCCGATGGCGCGGACCGGCGGAGACGACCCGAGCGCGAGCGCCACGGAGATCGACGCGCGGGACCGTCCGCGCGCCATGGACACGCTCGAGGACGCGGTGCGGGAAGCCCCCGGGGCGCGCACGCTGTCGACGGGGGGGTACGGCAGCAGCACGACCCTGTCGCTGCGCGGCGCCGACGCGAGCCAGACGGAAGTGTTGTTCGGAGACGTGCCGCTCACCTCGGCCGATGGCGCGGCGTTCGATCTGTCGACGTTGCCGCTCTGGGCGATCGGTTCCGTCGAGGTCTACCGCGGCGGGGCGCCTACCTTCTTGGGGGTCTCCCCCGTCGGCGGGGTGCTCCGGCTGCGGCCCCGCGAGGCGCGGCGCACCGAGGCCGAGGGCACGCTCGGCGTCGGCTCGTTTGGGCTCGGTCAC
>JBGCFC010000245.1:0-2562 GCA_045106715.1 Sandaracinaceae bacterium | reverse complement strand
CGCCTCGGCGGCGGGAGCGGGCCCCGCTGCGGCGCGTCCCTCCTCGCCGATGCACCGCATCGACTCGTCACGCCGCACCCCCAGCGGGACCCCGTCACGCTCGTCGATCCGCATCACGACTTCCGCCTCGGCCATCTAGATGTCCTCGGGACCGGCCCCGGCACGCGCCCTGGCCCACGAGCTGTCGGTGCCGTACTCGTCGAACCCCCGATAGCCACGCCCAGGCGCGTCGACCGAGTCGGTGATGATCGCCACGACCTCGTGGATCTGCTCCGTGTAGAACGCGATCTGCGTGGAATCGGGGCTCGGATCGGCCATTGCTGCGCGTAGTCGCTTTTCTAGCGGCAGGAGCGCCAGCTCCGCCTCCCATCGCAGCGAGCCCAGCTCGTACGTGCTTTCTGGCGGAACGCGAAAGTAGCGGTACGTCGCGCGCGCAAACCAGCCCAGGCCCGCGAGCGATGCGACGGCAGAACCGATGAGCGGCGCATTCCCGCCGTTGAGAACAAGCGTCAAAAGGACGAGCGTTGCCATCGGCAAGAGCACCACCCCGAGAAAGAACGCCGCCATGCAGCCGATCGGGTTGGGGCCCTCCCCGCCGTAGCGTTGCGCTTCTTCCAGCGCTCGGGTTGGTTCGGACGGCGACTCGGGGGGACTGCCGGACGAGAGTTCCTCGGCCAGCTTCAGCAGCGCGAGAAGATTGTCCTCGGGGCCGTTGAGGACCCGCTTGTGGACCTCCCGAAGGGGCCTACGAAGTGGGTTCCGTTACGGTCGATCCTCACGCGGGGGATGCTGTTCGGTACGCAGTCCCAGACTCCACCGCCGAGGTAGGCGCCGACCTGATACGCGGTGGCTGAGCGTCGCTCCGGCCCACTCGCGGTGGAAGTCCGCAGTATCCATCCATGCATCGACGCGGAGGATGCTCTCGTCGTCGTAGCCTGCGAGACCAAGCCGAGAGGAGAGCCCCTCCGCGGCCGCGCAGAGCCCGTCGGGGTTGGAGCCAGAGTCGGGGCTGGTGGACATGTCGAGTGTCGTGAACCGCGCCGGCGCCGACGGCAACCTGCGCTCGTCTGGGTCCACTCAGCGGGCACTGGGACCTACGATGCTGAACGAGTACGAGGACGTTCACGAATGCGTGCGCGTCTACGAGTACGAGGAAGTGAACGTTAACCTGAACTCGCCTGGCTAGAGGCAGTCTGCGTTCTGCGCCCCGGGGGTTCCGCGGAACGGGCCGCCGGTCGTCGAGGAGTAGACCGCGGTCGAGCGACACCAGTTGGATCCGCCGATGCTGCTCCCGCTGGCGCTCGCGCCCCGGTCCAGCTGGCGGGACTCGCTCGGCTGGTGGTCGGTGGATCCCCAGCCGATGCTGTCGATGGTGGCGCCCATGTAGGTGAGCGTGAGGCTGTCGCTCGAGTTGCTGAAGGTGATGCCAGCGCTGCCGTCACCGTAGACGTAGTCGACGCCCGGGAGGGCGTGGTTTGCGGCCATCGCGCCATTCTGCGCAAGCAAGAAGAAGCCTCCCGCAGTCAGGAGCCCACTCACGACGTCGTGGGTCACGGCGGCGCCCGCGCCATTGGTTCCCTCGAGGACGAGGCCAGCGAGGTTGACGGTGCAGCTGCCGCGGTTGCGGAGCTCGAACCACTCTCCCTGGTCACCGCCCCCGGACTGGGACGCGACCATCACTTCGTTGATCAGCACCTGGCCGGGCGCCGGCACACAAGCGCCCGTCATGCCCGAGTCCACGGGCCCGCTGTCCGGCGTCGGGCCGCTGTCGGGCAAGGGCCCTGCGTCCGGTCCGCCGTCGGGCATGCCCGCGTCCATCGGACCGGCGTCGACCGGTGGACCGCTGTCTCGTCCGGCATCGCGTGGCATGAAGCCCGCGTCGCGTCCCGCATCCTCCAGGCCGGCGTCCCGGGGCGTCATACCCGCGTCTGCGGCGCCTCCGCCCGACGCGCAGCCCACGACCAGCGCAACCGTGCACCCCAAAGCCAGTCGGCGAAGCATCCCACGAATCATAGCAGTACCCTCTCCAGCGTGAAGAACGCGAAGCGCTGGCGGATCGACCTCGAGACTCTCGACCGGGCGATGGAGGCGGTGCGGGGCCACGCGAAGGAGACCCCGCTCGAACGCGCGTCCGCCCTCGGAGACGGGGTGTGGCTGAAGCTCGAGACCGAGCAGCACACGGGCTCGTTCAAGTTCCGGGGCGCGCTGAGCAAACTCGCCACGGTCGACGCGCGGGAGGTCGTCACGGCTTCGGCGGGCAATCACGGCTATGGGCTGGCACGCGCGGGGGCGACGCTGGGCGTCACGGTCACCGTGTTCGTCTCGCGATACGCGCCCGAGGTGAAACGCCGCGGGATGGCCGACGCGGGGGCGCGTGTGCAGCTCGTCCAGCAGCGTGCCTACGACGACGTGGAGGCGGCGGCCCGAGCGAGCGCGGCGGAGCGTGGAGTGCCCTTCGTGAGCCCGTTCGACGATCCGGTCGTGGCCGCGGGAAACGGCGGCACGCTCGCGCGCGAACTTCTGCGCGCGTGTCCGGACGCGGCGACTGTGGTGGCCCCGGTG
>JBGCFC010000244.1:0-10286 GCA_045106715.1 Sandaracinaceae bacterium | reverse complement strand
CCGACCGGCCTGCGTCGAGCGCTGAACGGCCCGACGCTCAAAGCCGGCCGTTCCATCGGAGACGGGGAGCTGAGCTCGAGGGCCACGCCCCTCGACGTGGCGCGCGGGCGACACCACCGAACCGCGGAGTTGGTTTTCCCGCGACAAGGGCGCGCGCACCGCGACCAACGGCTCAATCCTCCAAGAAGTCCATCGAGACCGTGCGTGCCCCGCCGAGCGTGGGCTCCAGCTCCGCGGTCCCGTCGCATGCCGCGCCGAACGTGATCTCGTCGGTGCGGATGCTCAGTCCGCTCTCCGTGATGGAGGCGGTGCCGCCCACGGGGTTGAGCCGGCACCCCGGCTCGATCCGAGCCTCATCGACCTGGACCACACGGGCCTGCACGCCGCCCGCCGCTGTGCTGGAACCGTCGATGGTGAAGATGTCGTCGCTCGAGTCGCCCGGCGTGCCCGCGTCGTCGATGAGCACGTCCCAGTTCGAGGTCGCAGCGACCGCCACCGCCCCGCGCGCGACCGCCTGGGTCCCCACGAACTCCACCGACGTGACACCGTCGACCCGCGAGACGTCGATCGTCGTGGCGCTCACCACGACGCCGCTGCGCTCCCCGACCCGGACGTCCGTAAACGCGAAGTCCAGGACCGCTTCTTCTCCGGACATCCAGGTGCCGGTCACGGTCGTGGAGCCGATCGCCTCGCCGCCCAACGGCAGCGGGCAGCCGGCCCCGTAGTCGATCCGAACCTCTCCCTCGCACGGGTACTCGGTGCACTGCGTGACCACGCTGGCGCACTGCACGCTGCCGCTGCCTTCCATCGCGCTCAACGCGAGCGCCCCCGACTGCCCGATGGTCGTGGCCGCCGCCAGCGACACCTCCAAGTCGCGGAGGTCATTGTCGGCCCCCGCCAGCCCGCACCCGCCCGTGAGCCCCACCAACAGCACCACTCGCATGAATCGCATCGCCACTCCATCACCAAGCGCGAGCCCCCGCGGCCCGTCCATCGCCCCGATGCAAAGCAACAGTCGTTCCGGGCCCAGCCAGGGGTGCTCCCCGCACGGTCCGCTGCCCCTGTATCCAAACCTTCACGTCCGGCATGCGCACGCCCGTCCGGGATCGGGTAGCGTCGCCGCCATGTCACTCGACCTGGACGCCATCCGCTCGCGATTCCCGGCCCTCTCGCGCACTCACGGTGAGAGCACCGCCGTGTACCTCGACGGCCCGGCAGGCAGTCAGGTGCCTCTCGAGGTGGCCGACGCGGTGCGCCACTACCTTCTGCACGCGAACGCAAACAAAGGCGGCGTGTTCGCCACTGCGGTCGACTCCGACGCCATTCTCGCCGAGGCCCGCGCCTCCACGGCGGATCTCCTGGGCACCCCGGACGAGGGCGAAGTGATCTACGGCCCGACGATGCGCGCGCTGACCCTTCAACTCAGCCACGCGCCCGGCCCCTCGCTCCCGCCAGACAGCCACATCGTGCTGAGCCGCATGGACCACGACGCCAACATCACCCCCTGGGAGCGCATGGCGGCCCGCCACGGCTTCAGCGTCGGCTACATCGATGTCAGCCCGGACGGCACCCTCGACCGCGCGAGCTACGCACGTGAGCTGGACCGCGGTGCCGCGCTCGTGGCGTTCACCGCCGCGTCCAACGTGCTCGGCACCGTCACCCCCGTCGCAGAGCTGACCGAACAGGCGCACGCGGCGGGGGCGCTCGTCTTCGTGGACGCCGTGCACTACGCCGCCCACCGGGCGATGGACGTCCGGGCCTGGGGCTGCGACTTCCTGGCCTGCTCCGCCTACAAGTTCTTCGCCCCTCACGTGTCCGTGCTGTACGGCCGGCGCTCGTTGCTCGAAGCGCTCGACGCCGACCAGCTGCGCCCCGCGCCCACCACGATCCCCGGCAAGTGGATGGTCGGCACCCAGTCCCATGAGGGCATCGCCGGGCTCGGCGCGGCGCTCCGGTACCTGGCGAGCCTCGGCGAAGGGTCCTCACGGCGCGCGCAGCTGGTCGACGCGTTCGACCGCATCCAAGCGCACGAGACGGGGTTGGCCGAGGCGCTGTTGAGCGGACTGGCCGCGATGCCCGAGATCACCGTGCACGGGCTCACCGATGCTTCTCGCGTTTCGGAGCGCGCGCCCACGGTCTCGCTCACTCACCGTCGCCACCGCCCGCGCGAAATGGCGGCCGCACTCGCCGAGCGCGGCATCTTCACGTGGTCGGGACACCACTACGCGCTGACCCTGTGTGAGCACCTCGGCCTGATGCCCGATGGCGTGCTTCGCCTGGGCCCGCTTCACTACAACACGCAGTCCGAGGTCCAGCGTGTGCTCACGGCACTGAAGGAGCTCTGAAGCCGCGGCCCGACGCCGACGCGGGAACGAACCCGTGTTATCCCCGGGGCATGAGCGCATCCATTCACGACATCGCCGTCGAGACGCTGGCCGGCCAGAAGACCACCCTCGGGGAGCACGCCGGCAAGGCGCTGCTGATCGTCAACGTGGCGAGCCGCTGCGGCTTCACGCCCCAGTACGAGGGCCTCGAAGGCCTGCATCGGGAGCTCGGCCCGAAGGGCTTCGCGGTGCTCGGCTTCCCGTGCAACCAGTTCGGTAAGCAAGAGCCCGGCAACGCGCAGGAAATCGCCTCGTTCTGCACGACGAAGTACAGCGTCACCTTCCCGATGTACGCGAAGATCGAGGTGAACGGGCGGGACGCACACGTGCTCTACCGCACGCTGACCGCGAGCAAGAAGGACGACCTGGGTCGCGTGGACATCCAGTGGAACTTCGAGAAGTTCCTCGTGGACGCGCAAGGCCACGTCGTGAAGCGCTTCGAGCCCGGCGCCACGCCCGCATCGATCCGCCCCCACATCGAAGCCCTCCTCGCGTGACGCACCCGTGAGCGAGCTTGCGTCGTTTGCCTGCCCTCGCTGCCTGAGCGCGTTGGCGCCTGCCCGAGCGGGGGAGCTGCGTTGCGACTGCGGCCATGTCACTCCCGTCTTGGGCGGCGTGCCGATCCTCGTGCCCGACCCCGCGGTCTGGTGTGCCCGGTACCGGGAAGCTGCGCTCGCGACCCTGGCCGAAACCGGGCGTCTGACCCCTCCGGATCTCGACCGCTTGAACAGCTGGGCCGAGCGCACGCGAGGGGTGGCCGCCGACCGATTCTCGGACGACTGGGTTGGCGCCGAGGTCGGCGCCGCGAACGTGGGGATGCAGGTGGGCTCCGCCGCCGCAACCGAGCTGGCGCAATGGGTCCAGGCCCGCCGAGCGCAGCCGTTCGAAGACCGGCTGGCGGCCCACGTCGAAGGAGCGGGCCTGGAGGTCGGCTGCGGCGCCGCGACGGCGACCACGGCACTGCTCCGTCGGGGTTCGGTCGTCTCCGGGGACATGTCCCTCCGAGCGGCCCTTCACGCCGCGGACAAGGGAGCCAGCCCCGCCGTCTTCGACGCGCACGCCCTGCCCTTCGCCGGCGGCACCTTCGACTGGATCGTGGCCGCCAACGTCGTGGACTTGCTCGACGATCCGGCGGCGTTCCTCGCCGGCGCGCTCGCCTGCCTCCGCCCGGGCGGACGCCTCGTCGTCTCCACCCCCGATCCGGCCCTCGGCGGCGATCACGACGTGCTCGTACCGCTGCTCGACGAGGTTGGGTTCGGCATCGTGCGGGTCGAGGATGGACTGCCTTGGATGCGCGCACACCACGCCCGGCACCTCGAGGTCTACATCAACCAACTGGTCGTCGGGCAAGCGCCGTGACGCCGCGAATCGGTGCTCTCCGGCGGATTCTCATCGCCCTCGGCTGGGTCCTCATCGCTACCGGCTGACGCAGCGGCCCCGACCCCGTCTGCACTGCTGCGTGTGCGAGGGGTGAAACGCTCCAGTGCAGGTTGCGGGCGCGGCATCCTTCCGAGATGCAGCGCTGCGACGGCGCACCGAAGCGGGTGCGTCGCCGGATGCAGATGACCTTCCGGCCCGGGCACGGCGCCAGCCCGGGAGCCTGGCTCACCCGCGCCTTCGTTCACGCGGGATTGACGCGCGACCGAAAGGGACCGAATTCGGGCGGGACGGTGACGCGGTGTCGCCTCTGCCGGAGACCTACGTGCCCACACTCGCCGATCCTCTTTCCCTGGCCCACGGGCCGAACTTGCCCAACCGGGTGGCCAAGAGCGCGATGAGCGAGCGGCTCGGGACACGCGACGGCCGCGTGAGCCAGGAGTTGGTCCGGCTCTACGAGCAGTGGGGAGACGGGGGCACAGGGCTCCTGGTCACGGGCAACGTGATGGTCGACCGGACGGCGATCGGGGAGTCCGGCAATGTCGTGGTGGAGGACGAGGCGGATCTGCTGGCGCTCCGCGCGTGGTCGGAGGCCGCGACACGGAATGGTTCGCGTCTCTGGATGCAGATCAATCACCCCGGCCGCCAGGCGCCGCGCACCGTGAGCAAGCAGCCTGTCGCCCCCTCCGCGGTGCGGCTCGCAGGTGCGGGTCCGCTGTTCGCGACGCCACGCGCGCTCACCGATGCTGAGATCGAGTCGCTGGTCGCGCGTTTCGCGACCACCGCGGCCGTGGCGGCCAAGGCCGGCTTCGAGGGGGTGCAGATCCACGGCGCCCACGGCTACCTCGTGAGCCAGTTCCTCTCCCCACGCACCAACCTGCGCGACGACGACTGGGGCGGGAGCGACGCGAAACGCGCGCGGTTCCTGTTCGAAGTGATCGGCGCCGTGAGAGCGGCGGTCGGAGCCGAGGTGAGCGTCTCGCTCAAACTGAACTCGGCCGACTTCCAGCGGGGCGGCTTCGGCGAGGACGAATCCATGGCGCTCTTGGAGCAGCTGGACGACCACGACCTCGACCTGATCGAGATCTCGGGCGGCACCTACGAGTCGGCCAAGATGTTCGAGGAGACCGTGCCGACGCGAAAGAGCAGCCAGCGGCGCGAGGCCTTCTTCATGGACTACGTCGAGAAGGCGCGCGCCCGCGTCCGAACCCCGCTCTGGCTCACGGGCGGCTTCCGCACACGCGCCGGCATGGACGACGCGCTGGCGGGCGGCGCGGTGGACGTCATCGGCATGGCGCGCCCTCTCGCGGTCGACCCTCACCTCACACGGCGTCTGCTCGATGGCTCGGCGGAGGCGGCGCAGTCGGTGCAGCTGGCCACCGGCATGGCGAACCTCGACTCCGTGATCCAGGGCAGCTGGTACCAGACTCAGATCGACCGCATGGGACGCGGCCATGCTCCCGACCCCAAGTTGGGGCGCATCGGGCCCGTGCTGCGCTACGCGCTGGGCCGCCGGGTCACCGCGTTCACCGATCGCTAGCGTTGTCAGCGGCACCGCTCCCTCGCACCCTCCGTGAACGAAGACCCTCTGTTGAACGAAGACCCTCGGTTAAACGAAGACGCCCGCCTCGAGAGGCGGGCACCATCGCGAGACCGCACACCCGAGGGTGCACGCTCTCAATCGAAGGGACAGCTCAGAGAGCCATCTCCTTGAGCGCCTTGAGGGGCGTGACCTTGACCTTGGTGGTCGCGGGCTTGGCGGGCACGTCCATCGTCTCGCCGGGCTTGAACGGGTTCGGCACACCGGTGCGCGCCTTCGTGGCGGGCTTCTTGACCGTCTTGATCTTGAGGAGCCCCGGAAGGGTGAACGTGCCGACGGCACGCTTGCGGATGTGACGCTCGATCTGCTCGCCCAGCTCGTCGAGCACGGACGCGACCTGCTTGCGGGTGAGGCCGGTGTTCTCGGCGATTTCGGCTTGGAGCTGCGTCTTGGTGAGAGCCTTGCTCACACCGGTCTTCTTCTTGGCCATTGGGCCCTCCCTTGAGTTCTGGCGCCAAGGCGGCGCGTCGTTGACGAAGCCCTTTCAGCTCGGACCGGTGCTGCGCGCAAGGAAAAACGTCCGCCCGATGCGCATTCTTTGGGCCGTTTGACCCCCAAGATCCCAGGGTGAACCGCGTCTCGGCGCCGTTCGATCCCTGCCTTTTCAGGCGCGGCGAGGCTGCAATGCCTCAATTTCGCATCGTTTTCCGGCATTCGACCGCTGTTCTGAGGTCTGCGTAGGCCAGCGATCCCACTCCGACCCCGAGAAAGCCAGGATCAGCGGCCTTCCTACGGAAACCAGATCGCATTTTTCCGCTTCTGCGCGGCCTGGCGTGCGCTGGGGTGGCTGCTCCGACGTCCCCAACGCGTGCCAGGCCGACCTTGCTGCCGGCACCGAAGCGCCGTCGGACGCGCACGCGGGCGCCCTCGTGGGTGTCCGAGGGCGGGGACGTCAACGAGGTCGAGGACGCCCCGCCAAACGCATCACGCGCCGGGCTCCGAAGAGCGCGGCGCGTGATTCCGCGGCCGACTGGCCGCTGGATCCCCCCTTCTGGAGGGTGCGATGCAGGCGAGGTCAGCGACCGATGGCGCCGGCGAACTCGGAGGCGGAGATCTTGTCGTCTCCGTCGGTGTCGATCTCCTCCATCACGCCGGACGCCCAGCGTCCGCGGGTGAGGCTGTTGCCGATGCCCGCGTCCGTGAGCAGCTGGATTAGTTCTCCGCGGTTGACCTTCGCGTCGGCCGAGTGGCTGTTGGCGTAGTGACGGAACGCGGCGTTGAAGTCACCGCCGTGACGCAGGTCCACGAGGTGGCGGACTTTGGTGACGAGCTCTTTCTTGGGATCGGACATCGGTACCTCCAGAGCGGAAAGGTAGACGACCTTCGGCCTCTCGGAAAGGCACGGCCGCAGATCGCAAGGCTACGGTGGCCGATCGGGAAGGTCCCGATGTCAGTTCAAGAGGACCTTGCCTGGGCTCGTGGCCAACTCCTCATCGGCGTCACGCAGCCACGCCGCCCACGCGTCGTCGTCCTCGATGTCCACTCCATCCGCCGTCGCCGCGTCCTCCAACAGCTCCCTCAGACTCGCCAGGAAGCTGTTGTCCTCGAGCTCGGGGTACTGCTCGTGGTGGTCCTCGATCACCCGGTAGACGGCCTTCAGCTCGTCCAGCGATGCCTCGAGGCTGCCTTCGTGAAAGAGCCCATTCATCGCGTACCGCCCTTCTTGCCGGGTCCACGCCGCTTGGACGGACGCCGGGCTCCCGCTCGCGGCGCACTGCGAGGCTGCCGCTGCGGGCGGGACATCTCGTCCGCTCTCTCCTCGGCCGCCCTGGCCTTCGCCTCCTGGGCGGGCTTGAGGTAGTTCTTCTCGAGCCGCTCGAGTTCCTTGCGCGTCAGCGGCCTCGTGCCACCGGGGCGCAGGCCTTCGGTCGTCAGCTCCGCGAAACCGGTGCGGGCGAGACGCCGCACGGGGTGCCCGATCGCCTCCGCCATCCGGTGGATCTGCCGGTTCTTGCCCTCGGTGAGGGTGATCTGCACCCACGTGTTCTTTGGCTCCTCGCGCACCACGAAGGCGTTGGCCTTCTTGGTGACGTAGCCATCGTCGAGCTCCACGCCGTTCCGCAGCGCGTCAAGCTCGGCCACGCCGAGGTGGCCTTTCAGCTTGGCGACATACACCTTGGGCACCGCGCGCTTCGGGTTGAGCAGCGCGTCGGTGAGCTTGCCGTCGTTGGTGACGAGCATCGCTCCGCTCGTGTGGTAGTCGAGTCGCCCGACCGGGTAGACCCGCTCCGAGACGCGCTCGAAGAGCTGTCCTAGGTGGGCGCGCCCCTCCGGATCGGACAGCGTCGTTACCATCTCGCGCGGCTTGTGGACGAGGTAGTAGACGGGCTTCTCGACGACGATGCGGCGCCCATCGACTTCGATCTTGTCCTTGTGCGCGATCGCGCGCGTGCCCAGCTCACGGACGATGCGCCCGTTTACGCGCACACGCCCGTCGAGGATGAGGGTCTCGGCGGCGCGGCGGGAGGCGACTCCGGCATGCGCCAAGATCTTCTGCAAACGCTCGGCTGCCATCGTGCCTCCTCGCTCGCGCTCGGCCCAGGTGGAGCGCGCGAACGGGGGGCTGTAGCACGAATGGCGCGTGGCTCACGCCAGCGGCCCTCAGGCGTCGGCGTCGGCGTCCGCGTCGGCGTCCGCCGACGCGTCTTCCTCGTCTTCGGTCTCCGCCTCTTCGGCTGCACGGCGCTCTTCGAGCCAGTTCGAGTCACGGTCCCAACGGTCGACGTTGCCGTCCCCGTCGATGTCGGTGCCCATCCGGATCATCCGGCCGTCCTCGAAATACTCCCAGCGGTCGGGGCGCCAGGTCGCCGCCGTGCTGCGGCTGCCCATGTCGCGCTCCGTGCGGACCATCTCTCCACGCTCGAAGAAGATCTTCGTGTCGACCCGCCCGTCGGCGTTGGTGTCCTGCTCTTGTCGAACGATGCGACCGTTCTGGAAGAACGTGATGATGTCCATCGTCCCGTCGAAGTTGCGGTCCGCCTCTTCGCGGGTGGGCCGGCCCTCGTCGTTGTAGAATCGGACAACGTCCTTCGTTCCGTCGGCGTTGAGGTCCGCCTCGCGGCACACGAGTACGAGCCGGGTCAACGGCGGATCTCCCATGCGGCGGAAGACGCGGCGCACGTCGGGGTAGTCGTCGCCCGAGGTGTCGTACTCGCTCACCTCGATGCGCGCGCCCTCCGTGTCGCAGCGCCCCTGGTCGTCCTCCGGACGGTCGGCCCCCTGCATCGCCTCGGAGCGGTCGCTTCCATCGCGGGCCGCAGCGTCCCCGTTGCCTCCGCACCCGGGCGCGAGCCCCAGCAGGGGGAGTCCCAGTCCGATCGCGAGCGCACCCACCCAGTCGGTTCGTGTGCGCATCACTCGGCCTCCGTCCCGGTCTCGTCGGCGGCAGGCTCGACGACCGTGTCCGCATCGCTGCCATCGGGAGCGCTGCCCTGAATCGAGGTATCACCCGAGCCGCCGGAGTCCCCGGACTGCGAATCCCCAGACTCCGAATCCCCAGACGCCGAATCCCCAGACTCCGAATCCCCAGACTCCGAACCCCCAGAATCGGAGCTGGATTCGCCCGTGTTGGCTCCCTCTTCGGGCGGCGGCACGTCGGAGACGCCTTCCCACGGCGTGCCCTCGTCGTTCGGCTCGGCGAGCTCGCCGTCGTCCGGCTCTTCGTCGGGCGTCTCGCCCCCGCTCGTCGTGGGCGCGGGCGGATCCGGGCGTGGCGCGGGCGCGGCGGAGCCATCGCATGTCAGCGCCGTCTCGCGCTCACCAGCGCTCTCCTGAGGCACTTCCTCCGACTGGTCGGCCTCGCCGTCCAGGTTGGTGTCGCGGCGAAGCTCGCTGAGGCGGCCGTTGGTGAAGAACTCCCACCGCTCCGGCTCGCCGTCGTTGTTGTCGTCGTAGCGCGCCTCGCGAAGCACTCCGTCGTCGAAGAACTCCCAGGTATCCGCGCTCCCCGTGTGATGGCGGTCCCGCTCCTGCCGCGCGTAGAAGCGGCCCGCGCACCAGACCCACGTGTCGATCCGGCTGTCGAAGTTCGTGTCCAGCTCCTTGCGGGTGAGCACGCCCTCGTTGAAGTAGGAGATCATGTCGACACGACCATCGAAGTCGAAGTCGTGCTCCTCCTGCAGAATCTCGGTCGACGCCTCGACGAAGAAACGGGTGACGTCGACCATCCCGTCGAAGTTCATGTCGTACTGCGCGCAGGACTCGTGGTCGCCCTCGAAGACATGCCGGATGTCGGCCGTGCCGTCGTTGTTGACGTCGACCTCGCGCACCTGGCGCCCCGAAGGGTCGCACTGGAAACGCACTTCCTCGTCGCCGAGCGAACCTTCCAGCGCGTCGTCCACGGCTTCTGGCCCGCCGCACGCGCCGAGGACGCCCGCGAGGAACAAGACAGCGATTCGTTTGCCCGTCATTCGGCGCAGTTCTCCCCATTGCCCGGAACGGTCCCGGGTGTCGGGAGCATAGGCGGGCACCCGGTTCGCTCGCAAGCCGACTTCACCCTGTCGGCGTCGCGCTTTTCTGACTGGCTGCGCCCCTTGAGCTGGTTTCACACCGAGTTCGTCGTGCGGCGCACCAAGATCGTTCACGGCACCCCTCCGCGAGCCGAGTCGCGATCGACAATATGTATGGTGCCATGTAACCTCATGTCTCGCGGGTGAGGCACACCATGGCTCGGAAAAAAATCTCCACGACGATCTACATCACGCCCGAACAGAACGAGCGCCTCAAGCTGCTCAACCGCCGCACCAAGGTGCCGGTCGCGGTCTACATTCGCGAGGGCATCGACATGGTGTTGGACAAGCACCGCGATCAGCTCCCGGGGCAGCTCGTGCTCGGCGGCGCCCCCGACGAGGACGCCTAGGCCAGCTGTCCTCGGCGGAAGTCGCGACGCGCCTCGCCAGCAGAACCGGGCCCCTCTGAGACGCGGG
>JBGCFC010000243.1:0-8054 GCA_045106715.1 Sandaracinaceae bacterium | reverse complement strand
GGGACGAACGAGCATGAGCAAGTGCGTATCGGCGACGTCTACGGTCACCTGGATCTCTCCGCCCATGCCGCCGGCGCCGCCGCTCGAGCCGAGGCCGCCGTCTCCGCCATCTCCGCCCGGTCCCCCGTCGGTCCCCGAGCTGTATCGCGTCGCGTTGGAGCCACTGCGACCGCGCGCCCCGTCACCGCCCCGCCCGCCGGCCCCACCGTCGCCGCCGCGCCCGCCCATGGCAGCCAAGTCGACGAACCCGCCTGCGTCGAACCGCACCACGTGTTCTTCCGACTCGAGCTCAGTCCCCGATGCCGAGAAGCAGCGACCGTACACCCGCACCGCCCGTGGCTCTTGCGAGGCGGACGCGATCGTCACCGAGACGCGCCCCCCCGCCTGTCCGACGCCAGCAGCGCGCGCGTTTCGGCCCGGCTGGCCGTCCGCGCCCGCGCCCCGTCCGTCCGCGCCGCCGCTGGCGTCTCCGGCATGGGGACCCGCGCGACCGGACGCGTCGATCGCCAACAACGAACGGTTCGGGTCGTCGTCGACCTCTCCGGGCGCGTTGAGTGCGTGCTCTCGATACACCATGCGGACGAGGGTATCGCGCCCGGCTCAGCCCGGCCGCACGAACGAAACCTCAAAGACAGTCGATCCATCGGAGACGGCGAGCTCGAGGGGCTCGCCCCCCGTCCGTGGCGCGCAGGCGCCAGCAGCTACTGGCGAATTCGCGCTCGTGCAATCACGTCGCGCGGAGCGCGGCCGCACGCGCGAGAACGACTCAAAGACTGTCGATCATCGGAGACGGGGAGCTCGAGGGGCTTGCCCCTCGTCCGTGGCGCGCAAGCGCCACCAGAAAAATGGTGAGTTCGAATGTGCAAAAATGCGCGAAGCGCGCACATTCGAAACTCAGTGCGCAGTGAGACGCACGGGCACGCTGAGATCCACCACCTCAGCCTGCCAGCTGCTCGGGCCAGCCGGCAATCTCGCGTGGCCGCCGAGGCTCTGCGCGACGCACTCAGCCTCCTCGGAATCTCCGAGAGAAGACAGCGCGACATCGGCACGACGGATGCGCCCGGTGCGCGTCTCGATGTTCAGGCGGACCACCACCTGGCCCTCCACCGCAGCCCCACGCTGAACACCCTCGGCATGGCAACGACCAAAACGGGTACGCACGCCATTGCTGGTGAGCGCGCGCTGCCAGGTCTCGGGGGGCGACTGTCCGTCAGCGAAGCGCGCCTGCCCAACGGCGCCCCGCGGGCCCTCGCCCGGAATGGTCAACGCGTCGTGGTCGTCCTGCCATGCCGCCAGGCGGTCGGTCTCCGCCCGGGTGATCACCTCACCGGCGCTGCTGACCAGCTCCGCCGTGGCGAGGTCCGCGCGCACGATGGTCACCGCATGCTCGTTTCGGACCAGACACGGCTGACGCGAGGGGTTGTCGAAGCCGAGGAAGAAGCCCAGCCGGAGACGCGCGCCGGCCTCCTGGAGTTCACGGAGCCGCGCGACTTGCTCGCCGTCCGCCTCGAACCCGATGGGGTCGAACCCAGACACGAGGATCGAGACCCGGCCCTCGAGCGCGTTGAGATTGCGACGCGTGTCGACGTAGAGCGTGCCGTCCTCAGCGCCGCCGAAGCGCCAGCCGGGGTCCACGTCGACGGTGTACAGATCGGCGTGGCGGCGCGCTCCGATGGAGGCACACGCGTCGTGCACAGCGGACAGCGCCCCGAGCGGTGAGGTCTGCGCGACGGCTCCCGCCGGGGCCAGGCACACGAGCAGCAGGACAGCGAACGGGACGCGCAACATGCCCTGAACCTGACGCTCTCGTTTCTGGCCGTCAACAAAGCGGGAGATGGCGCGGCGCAGCGCGGCCTGGACCTCCTCGCCAGAAGTCACGCTCGGAGGTCAGCGTGTGCGCAACAGCACGGCGCTCCCCCGATGAACCACGCGCAGCAGTTCGGGACGCCCAGGCTCGAAGCCCAAGACCCACGCGCGCTGCTCCCCGGCCTGGTGAGGAGTCGCAGACGGAGTGGGGCGTTGCGGCAGCCAGCGGCCACCGACCCCGCGCGCGCGGACCCGCGGTACGTGCTCTGTCCCCTCGCGGCCCAGCCCGACGGCCCACAGCGAGGTCGTGGCGAGGGACATCGTTCCAGCCGACTCGGGCTCGACCGTGAGCGTGGCGATGCAGCCCGGCCCGGGTTCGATGGCGTCGCCGAGGGCGACGATCGCGTTGAGGGCCTCGCTCTCACAAACGAGGCGCGACACCGATACCCGCCCCACCCCGGAGAGCATCACCGGCGACCCAGGAGCGGGACCTGTCGTCGCCGCTTGCGTGATCGCCGCATCGACGCGTGCCTGCCACGCGGCGCCAAGACCATCGACCGGCGCCAGCGTCGCGAGCAGCTCGGGGTCATCGGGCGACGACCAGGCGAGCGCTCCGTAGACCGCCGCGCGCAGCGCGTGCACTTCGTCGCCGGGGACCCCGAACCCCGAGACATGCAGATCAGGCTCGCGTCCCGACAGGCTCTCGACGGCAGCACGCACCGACGAGAGCGTGAAGCCCCGCAGCTCCTCGATGTCCTCCCCCGCCGCGACCCGGCAGCGGACCTCCGCTCCCTCGGTGAGAATCTGGGTCTCGCCACCGCGGAAGACCGACGCGCCTTCGCCGATGAGGTCGTCCTGGAACAGGTCCTTGTCGATGACTCGCACGTGCAGACCCAAGCCCGGCCGGATCCCGTGCAGGGGGAACGAGTAGATGCGCTCCGGAGTCTGACGCGTCGTCGGTCGAGGAGGCCCTTCCCCCACCGTGAGCTGCATGGCCACGTCCGCGCCTCCGGCGAAGGACTCATCGTAGCCGGTGCCCGTCACGGTGACGCGGCAGATCAAGACGCCGTGCCGGATGCGCGCGGCCTCGTTGGCCTCCGCCTCGTCATAGAGGGCGCGGAGGTGCCGGGCCTGCGGGACCACCGGCGGCGCGAGCAACGTGGCGGATGTCGGAAAGGCGGGCTCGGGCTGACGGGCGAGCGCGGGCCCGGCGGGCGCCGCACGTTCGGCCACAGACTCGGTCTGACGCTGGAGGAGAGAGAGCAGCGGCGAAGGATCACAGCAGCACCCGCTGGCAAGCGCGACCACGAGGAGCAGCACGGCAGTTCGACTGGCCCCAGCGCGAGCCCATGCATGGGTCACCCCTTGGAACGCTTCGGATCGCCGAGATACGCCCAGTCTTTGTCCCCATGCCCCGCTTCGATGATCGCGTCCATGGTGGCGGCGACCGCCGGCAACACGGTGAGCTTGTCCGGGCCGCCCGCCGTCTCGATCATCAGGCGGACGTCCTTGCGCGCCATCGTCATCTCGAAGCCCACCGGCCGCTCGGTGGCTTGCAGCGCCCGCTTCCCCATGCCCACCGCCGTGGGTTGGAACTGCTCGAACAGCGCAAGCACTTCTTCGGGCGACAGGCCGGAGGCCTCCCCCATCGTGAAGAGGTCGCCCATGGCGGCGATCATCATGATCAGCAGGCCGTTGCCCGTGATCTTGATCTTCGCGGCCTGGTCCGGCGCGGTGCCCAAGAAGAGCAGCTTGCCGGTCATCGCCTCGAGCTTCGGCCGAAGCACGGCTTCGTCCTCGGTGGGGCCGCTCAGCAGCATCAGCCCGGTGGCGTCCCGCGAGTTCGAGGGGCCCATGAACACAGGCGCGTGCACGTACTTCACGCCGTCCGCGCGCACACGCTCGAAGCGGGCCGCGACTCCAGCGGGGAGGTTGGTGCTGTGATCGACGACAAACGTGTCCGCCCCCAGCGAAGGCCGGAGCTGCTCGAGCACCGCATCCACCGCGGCATCGGCCGCCAGCACGAGGTGCACCCGGTCGGCGCCCTCGACCGCCGCTGCAGGAGACTCGGCGTGCGTCGCCCCCGCCTCCACGACGGGCGCGCAGCGTGAGGCGGTGCGGTTCCACACCCGAACAGCGTGCCCTTTCTCGAGGAGGTTCTCCGCGAACCCCCGACCCAAGAGACCCATCCCCAAGACCGCGACCGTTTCCATTCTTGACCTCCATGGCGCCGAACCGTGTTGTTGGACAGGCGAACGGGGCGCGCACGGTTCACGCACGCCGCGTTCGATCGCGCGCCCCTCAGACGCCGACGATGGATTCGAGCGCGCGGTGGTGTCGGACTGTCAGTTCGGACACGGACACGTCGAGCGCTGGCTCGATGCGCAGCGACCCGCCACCCACCTCACCGATGACCTCGAAGGCGACTCCATGCTCGCGGCACACCGCCTCGACGGCGCCGCGGCGATGGGGGTCGAAAGACACGAGCAGCCGTGAAGGCTCTTCGCTGAACAGACGCGCCGACGCCGCCATCGATGCGTCGCCCGGAAGCGACACGACCGCGCCGAGACCCGCCCCGATGCAGCACTCGGCCATCGCCACCCCGAACCCGCCGTCGCTCACGTCGTGCGCGCTCTGCAGCAGCCGGGCCGAGGCCAGCGCGTGCATGGCCTTCTGGACGGCCACCTCGACCTCGAGATCGATTCCCACCGGCTCGCCGCCCACCGATCCGCGCTGACGAACCCGGTGCTCGGACCCCCCGAGCGCGCCGCGTGAAGCCGGGCCGAGATGACCTATCAACGCGCCGGGCTGCGTGAACGCGGTGCGCAAGCGGTGCGACGGATCGTCGAGCTGGCCCACGATGGCGACCGTCGGCGTCGGCAAGATCGGCCGGCCGTCGGTCTCGTTGTAGAGGCTCACGTTGCCGCTCACGACCGGCACACCCAGCGCGCGGCATGCGGCGCCAAGGCCGTCGATCGACTGGGCGAAGCTCCACATCGTCTCCGGCACCTCGGGGTTGCCGAAGTTCAGACAGTCGGTTAGCCCGAGCGGACGGGCACCGGAGGCGACCACGTTGCGCGCGCACTCCGCCACCGCCATCGCTGCACCCTGGAAGGGGTCGAGCGACACGTGACGTCCGTTGCAGTCCGCGCTCAACGCCAGGAACTTCTCGCGCGTCGGCTCCCCGTCACGCTCACAGAACACCCTGATCACGGCGGCGTCGGACTCGCCGGGCCGAAACACGGTTCCGTCGCGCACGATGTGGTCGTACTGACGCCAGATCCACTGGCGGCTGCCGAGGTTCGCGCTGCCCACCAGCGCGAGCAGTTCGTCACCGCACGCCGCGTCTTCGAGCACCGGCGACGCGCCGTGGTGAATCCGCGCAGGCGCGCGTTGCGGCCGGTCGTACTTCGGCGCCTCGTCCGCCAATGCGCCGATCGGGATGTCGACGACAGGCTGCGGCGCGCGCTCACCCGGCGTCTCGTCGAGCGGGTCGTACCCTGGCGTCGCGATGCAGACGAAGCGCCCCGAGTCGGTCACCTCGCCGATCACCGACGCGTCGAGCCCCCACTTTTCGCAGAGCGCGAGCACTTCGCCCTCGCGGCCCGCGTGCGCGACCATCAGCATGCGCTCCTGCGACTCGCTGAGCAGCATCTCGTACGGTGAGAGCGCCTTGGCGCGGCGCGGGATCGCATCGAGATCGAGCTCGATTCCGCTCCCCGACCGCGCCGCCATCTCCACGGACGAGCTCGTGAGCCCTGCCGCGCCCATGTCCTGCACACCCACGAGGCAGCCCGTCTGGAAGATCTCGAGGCACGCCTCGAGCAGCAGCTTCTCCATGAAGGGGTCCCCGACCTGCACGGTGGGGCGCTTCTTCTCGCTCTCCTCATCGAACTCCGCAGACGCCATCGTCGCGCCGTGGATCCCGTCTCGACCGGTGCGCGCGCCAACGTAGAGGACGGGGTTGCCGACGCCCTCAGCGTTGCCGAAGAACAGTCCGTCGGTCGACGCGATGCCCACCGCGAAGGCGTTGACGAGGATGTTGCCGTCGTAGCTGGCGTCGAACTGCACCTCACCCCCGACGGTCGGCACGCCGATGCAGTTGCCGTAGCCGCCGATGCCCGCGACCACGCCTCGGAGCAGCTCCGGCGTGAGGGGGTGGTCAGGCCTGCCGAACCGCAGGCTGTTGAGCGAAGCCACCGGACGCGCGCCCATGGTGAACACGTCGCGGAGGATCCCGCCGACGCCCGTCGCCGCGCCCTGGTAGGGTTCGATGAACGACGGGTGGTTGTGGCTCTCCATCTTGAAGACCGCGCAGAACCCGTCCCCGATGTCCACCGCGCCGGCGTTCTCACCCGGCCCTTGCACGACCCCCGGGCCCTCCGTCGGCAGCCGCGCCAGGTGGACACGCGAGCTCTTGTAAGAGCAGTGCTCGGACCACATGACGCTGAACACGCCGAGCTCGGCGTACGTCGGGTCGCGGCCGAGGAAAAACACGACGCGGTCCCACTCTGCGTCAGTGAGGCCAAACGAGGCGGCGACCTCGCGCGTGGCCATCGGCTCCCCGGGGAACGGGACAGGGGCCCCCGGCAGCGTGTCCCGACCGCTCACATCGCTCACGCCGCCTCCGTGTCGAGGTGCATCCGCAGGCAGGTAAAGAGCTTCAACCCGTCTTCGTTGCCCAGGACGGCCTCCGTCGCACGCTCGGGGTGCGGCATCATGCCGAGCACGTTGCGCGTGTCGTTGTAAATGCCGGCGATGTTCGCCAGCGACCCGTTGGGATTGACCGTCGGATCATCGAGCACGTCTCCGGTGGGGCTGCAGTACCGAAAGGCGATGCGCTCCTCGTCCTCGAGGGTCTCGAGCGTTTCGGGATCACACTGGTAGCGCCCCTCGGCGTGCGCGATGGGCAAACGCAGCACCGAGTCAGGAGGAAGGGCGTGTGTGAAGGGGCCGCCGCCGCCGACGCTCAGCCAGGCGTCCCGGCATTCGAAACGCAGGTGCGCGTTCCGCGTCAGCGCGCCCGGCAGGAGGCCCAGCTCCGTCAGGATCTGGAATCCGTTGCAGATCCCGAGCACGGGGCCGCCGCGCTCCGCGAACGCGACGATGGCCGGGCTGATGGGGCTGAAGCGAGCGATCGCCCCAGCCCGGAGGTAGTCCCCGTACGAAAATCCCCCGGGAATGACGACCGCATCGGCGTCGCCGAGCCCGTCCTCCTGGTGAAAAACGGTTCGAGCCTCGAACCCAGCAACGTCCCGCACAGCGTGCAGCGCGTCCCAGTCCGCGTTCGATCCAGGGAAGACGACGATGGCGACCTTCACGGTGTTCTCCCTTCGGCGGCGCGATAGTAGCAGGCACCTGCAGTCCCTGTGCGACGGAACGGGAACACTTTTCGGAGATCGGACACGCTCCAGCATGCGGGGTCCCGCTTGCTCGCCCTGGGCGCGACGGGCATCGTCGGGCGCATGGCACACAAGTTCAGCGCGGCGTTCGCAGCCGTCCTCTTGCTCGCGGCGTGCGACGGGGGAGGTGGAGCCGACGCGGGCAGCGACGCGGGCTCCGGCCCGGCGATCGTCCTGACCATCGATTCGATCGAGCGGGTGGAATCCGTCCCTGCCCGTGGATCGGGCGCGTACATCCCGACGTTCACGGATCGTTTGGAGGTCGCCACCGTGACGCTCTCGGCGGTCCGCGAGGGCCCGCTGCCGGTCGCGCCCATCGCCTTTCAGCTCACGCTGACGGACAACAGCACCGTCAACGCCAGCCCGGCCGGCACCAACGTGGCCGTGGACGGATGCGACTCGCGCTCGGTGCCCGAGGGCGAATCGACGACGTGTGTGGTCGTGTTCGAAGTCAACGACGGCGACGCCAGCCCACGCTCGATCACGTGGTCCAACGGAGGCAGCCTCTCGACCGTCGCCCGCATCGCCGCCGAGTAGATGGCCGAGGCGGAGGCAGGACGCCTTACTCGATGCGGCGCCGTCCGAGCCCGCGTTCTTCGCGTCAGGCGACGGCGACGTTCTCTTCGCCGGTGCCCAGCTTCCGCTGACCCTTGCGCAGCTCGACCGCGACCAGCTTCGAGACACCGGGCGTCTCCATCGTCACGCCGTAGAGAACGTCCGCCATCTGCATGGTCGCCTTGCTGTGCGTGATGACGATGAACTGGGAGTGCTTCGTCATGGAGCGGATCGCCTCGGCGAACCGTCCGATGTTGGCCTCGTCGAGCGGCGCGTCGACCTCATCGAGCA
>JBGCFC010000242.1:0-34154 GCA_045106715.1 Sandaracinaceae bacterium | reverse complement strand
CCCTGCTGTCCCTGGCCCTGTTGTCCCTGGCCCTGCTGACCCTGGCCCTGCTGACCCTGGCCCTGCTGTCCCTGGCCCTGCTGTCCCTGGCCCTGCTGTCCCTGGCCCTGCTGTCCAGGCATTCGGAGCTGGGTGTTGCCTTCGCCGTTCGCTCGCATGACGAAGCGGTCCATCTGGCTCTGCCCTTGCTGCCCGTGACCCTGACCCTGCTGCCCCTGGCCGCGTTGCTGCTGGCCTTGCTGTCCACCTTGGGCGCGCTGTTGCTGCCGGATCTGTTCTCGGAGCTGCTCGAGCTGCTGCTGCAGGTTCCGCATCTGCTCGTCGGAGAGCTGCTCACGGGCCATGCGGTTGAGGTCCTCGGCGCCTCGCTCCAGGTCCTCACCGGCCTGCTCTCGTTGCTGGTCCTGAAGGTTCTGGGCGGCGCGGTTCATCTCCCGCTGGAGGCGCTCGAGCTGCCGCCGCCGCTCCATCGCCTCCTGGTTCTCGCGACGGAGGCGGTCCAGCTCCCGCTGCCGTCGCTGAAGAAGGCGCCGCTCGGCTCGAGGCGTCTCTTCGGCCTGCTC
This sequence comes from Sandaracinaceae bacterium, assembly GCA_045106715.1. Classification (GTDB taxonomy): domain Bacteria; phylum Myxococcota_A; class Polyangia; order Polyangiales; family Sandaracinaceae. Next base: position 33,591 of record JBGCFC010000242.1, on the reverse strand, counting down.
TTGCTGTCGCCGCAACAGTCGCTGCATCTCCTCTTCGCGCCGCTGGATCTCCTCGGTGCGGTCGGAGGGTTGGTTCTCGGCCGCGCGTGAAAGCGCCCGTCGCAGCCGTTCGAGCTCGGCCCGGCTCTCGTCGTCCTGCTGCAGCTGTTCGGCGAGCCGTCGCATTTCCGCCTCTGCGCGCGACGCGTCTCCGTCCCGGAGCGCCGCGCTCAGCTCCTCGGCGAGGTCGGCGCGGCGAAGGTCCTGGCCCAGCTGTTCGAGTGACTCGCGCATCAGCTCCGCGCCGGCGGGGCGGGTCGCTTGAAGCTGGCGCTCGAGCTCGGCGATGCGTCGCAGCGACTCAGCGCGGTCGAGCCGGGCGTCGGCCAGGTCCTCGACGATCCGGTTGAAGGCGTGCGCCGCGTCGCGCACGGGCTCGGGGGTGTCCGGGTTGTCGAGCAGGCCGCGAAGCTCGCTCTCGTACGCGTCGAGGTCGTCCGCGTGCAGCGCGACCGCGTCGATGCTGTGGGTGATCACGACCGGGCGCTCCACGTAGCGCGGGACTTCGAGCACCCCGAGCGCCAGGACGCCGAGCGCCGCACCGAAGACGGAGAGGACGTCCTGGGGGACCGACAGCGGCATCGCGCGCGACGGCTCGAGGCCCCTTCGAGCGCGCTCGAGTGCGTCTTCGATGGCGGCGCGCATGAACGCGGTCGGCTCGGCGTGGTCGGCGAACGTCACCGCGTTGGTGAGTCGGTCATCGAGCCCGTGGGTGCGGTCCAAGAGCTTGGAGGGCAGCCAGGACGGCACGCGCCGCAGCGCGCCGACCGCTGCGCCGAGCAATGGAAACGCCGCCGCGAGGACCAGCCAGGGCACCGCGCTCGGTTCGGGCAGCGCCTCGGTCTTCACGAGCGCGAGCGTGAGGCCAGCCAGGCCGAGACCGGGGAGGGCGAACAGGACCCCGCCGTCCAACGCTCGCTGCGCACGCACACGGAGCTCCGTCGCGTGGAGGGGGCGCCGAAGCTCGGGGGGGAGGGGCATGGCGGCTTCCGGAGTGTATCCCGGCGTTGGGCCCCGTCCATGACTACCCGGTCGTGGAGAGGCGGCTACGCGAACGGGCTCACGTCTGAGCTCGGCCCGCGGAGATCGATCGCGCGGACGGTCTGTCCCTCGTCGAGCATCCCCGCGCCGGCGGGCAGCACCGCCAAGCCGTGCACGCCGACCATGGAGGTCAACATGTTCGAGCCTTGGGCCGAGGTCCGTCGCGCGGTGTCGCCTTCGAACCGCACCCGGATGAGTTCCGTTCGCGTGGCCGGAGCTCGCGCCGCCCACCCGAGCGAGACGTCGCGTGTCGCGCGGAAAGGCGAAGGATCGGCGAGCATGCGCCGGAGCTGGGGCCGGACGAACACCTCGAAGGTGACGAGCGCGCTGACGGGGTTGCCGGGGAGGCCGACCACGGGGACCGCCCCGGCGACCCCGAACCGCACCGGCTTGCCCGGCTTGACTCGGATCTTCCAGAAGCGAGGCTCGACGCCGGCGGCTTCAAACGCCGTGTGCACGAGGTCGTACTCCCCGACCGACACCCCACCGGTGGTGATGAGCACGTCTCCAGACGACAGGCCGTCGCGCACGGCGGCGGTGAGCGACTCGCGGTCGTCGGCCCCGAGCGGCATGCAGATCGCCTCGGCTCCCGCGTCTTCGACTGCGGCGGCGAGCGCATAGGTGTTCGAGTCGATGAGCGAGCCGCGACGGGGAGGCGAGCCCATCTCCCTGAGCTCGTCACCGGTGGAGAGGAGCACCACCCGAGGCCGGGTGCGAACGGGCACCATCGCAATTCCCTGGCTGGCCAATACCCCGATCGCGCCGGGGTCCAGTCGCGTGCCCACGGGAAGGAGGGAGCTGCCCGCTCGCAGTACCTCGGCCTGTCGACGGATGTGCCGGCCGAGCGTGGCGGACTCCGTGACGGTGACGGTGTCGGCGTCTCGCTTGGTGTCCTCTTGGATGACGATCGCGTCCGCACCTTCGGGGAGCGGGGCTCCGGTGAAGATGCGCATGGCGCTCCCGGGCGCGAGCGGCTCGGGCCACGCGCCACCTGCGCGAGACTCCCCGCGTACGGGCAGCGCGGCGTCTTGGACGGCCTCGTGAGCGCGCACTGCGTACCCGTCCATCGCGCTGTTGTCGAACGCGGGCACATCGAGGCGCACGGTCAGGGGGCCGGCCAGGCATCGTCCGCGGACCGACGTCAGCGGAACCCGCTCCACGGGACGCGGAACGAAGGCGGGAGCCATCTCGGCCAGCGCTTCAGGGATGGAAATCATCGGTTCGAACCATAACCCGTCGATCCGACCTCCGGGGTCGATCGTAAGGCTGACGATTCCAATGCCCCGTGGGGTGGGTTGCGTGTGCCATTCACCCGCCCGGGACCGTGACACTCACGGTTTCGGCACACGCGCCCCCAGCCTGCTCCACGGGGTGTTGGGACGATTCCGCGTCTGCGCTCAGGCCGCGATGGTCGTCACGGCCTGGGTCTCAGCGTCGGCCTCGTCGTCGGCCTCAGCGTCGGCATCCGCCTCGGTCCCGCCGTCGGTTCCCGTCTGCGCCTCGAAGTCCGCGGCTGACTCCGTCGGGGCATCGGCGGCCGGCTCCTCGGCGGGGGCAGCGGCTGTGGGCTCCGGAGCGGTGATCGCCGGCTCGGTTCGTTCCGCGGTGGCCTCTCCACCGGGGTGGAGCGCGTCGCCGTCGATGGCCTCGGCGCGATACTCGGCCGGCACGCGGCTGCGCTCCGTGTAGATCACCAGCACGTCGCCCGGGTGGAGCGTGCTTCGGTGGGAGATCTGGTTGATGCGCGCCAGAGACGCGGTCCGGAGCCCGAAGCGCTGGCCGATCTCCGAGAGCGTGTCGCCCGACTCGACGACGTAGCGGAAGCGGACCCGCCCGTTCTGTGACTCGTGGAACGCAAAGAAGGCCTCACTTCCGACGACCAGCACACGAACCTCGTCCGGGGTGAGCACCAAGGCCCGCGACAAGTCCAACTCCGTCGGCACGAACAGCTGCAGGAACATGCCCGGCTGAAGCGCGGCGTCAGGGTCGATCTGGTTCCAGCGCCGGAGCTCGGTGCCGGTGACCTCAAAGAAGCGTGCGACCTCGGCGGCGGTGTCGCCGCGCACGACGCGGTAGAACACGCGCCGTCGCCCAGGCAGACTGCGCGGTCCCGCGGGAACGGCGATGACCGGGGGCTCGTCGTCGCTCACGCGGCGTGCGGTGCGTCCCGCGGGCAGGAGCAGCGTGGTGCCCACCCCCACCGAGTGGCTGTCTTCGATGTCGTTGAGCGAGCGCAGCGCCGACTCCGTCGTGCCCGCCGCGCGGGCGAGCGAGGCGAGGGTCTCGCCGAAGCGGATGGTGTGGGGGTGGGGAGCCCGCCCGCTCCGCCGGAAGCGGGCGCGGAAACGGTCCGCGGAGCCGGCTGGAAGGTGCAAGGCGTGGGCTTGTCCAGGGGGCGTCCGCGTTCGTCGGAGCGCAGGGTTGAGACGACGGAGGGTGGCGAGGTTGGTCCCGGCGGCACGCGCGGCCTGAGCGAGGCTCGTGCCGCCCGGGACCTCGACCGTGTCCCACTCGATCGGGGCTTCACGCTCCAGGTCGTCGAAGCCGAAGCGGCTCGGGTTGTTGGCGACGATCGCGCAGGCGACGATCTTGGCGACGTACACCGTGGTCTCGAAGGGGAGGGCCGCTTCCGTGTGCGACAGCGCCCAGTAGTCGTTGGTGTTGTACTTGCGGATGGAACGCAGCAGCGCGCCATAGCCCATGTTGTACGCCGCGAACGCGAGCTCCCATGTGCCGAAGCGCGCGTGCAGCTGCGTGAAGTAGCGCCCCGCCGCGACGGTCGCGGCCTCGGGGTCGAGCCGCATGTCGGCCCAGTGAGAGACGCCGAGACCGAACTCCTCGCCCGTCCGGCGCACGAACTGCCACATTCCGGCGGCTCCCGCGTGGGAGCGCGCGGTCGGGTCGAACCCGCTCTCGACCATCGCGACGAAGATCAGGTCGCGCGGCAGCCCGGCGGCCTCGAGCTGACGGCGGATCATCGGGCCGTATCGGTCGACCCGCCGAAGCCAGGCACGGATGAAACGCTGGCCCCGCGGGTCGTCGCGAAAAAACTCGAGGTAGTGGATCACGCGCGCATCCCACCGGACAGGGATGTCCGGGAGGGTGAGTCCGCGCAGCCAGCTGAGATCGCGCGATCCGTCCGCCACCGCGGTCGGCGGGGCGGCCGGCGCTTCGGACGTCAGCGCAGAGGGCGCGTCCGTGAAGCGGAGGCGCGCCGCCGGATCGGGCGCGACGGCGAGCGCTTGGCCCCCGAAGATCTCCTGCTCGAACAAGCGCAGCGCCCGCAGCTCTTCGGACTCGACCCCCTCGACGCCCGCCGGTTCGTCGGCCTGAGCCGCGGTCCGTGAGGTCACGGCGAGGCTTCCGAGAAGGCATAGGAGGACCAGCAGCGTGCGCGCGCGCATGGAAGCGAAGCTATCCGCTTGCCGGACGGGTCGCCAGAAACCGGGCCGACGGTGGTAGGCTTCGGGCCGCATGCATCGGGGTGTTCGCGAGTTCATTCGGTGGGTCCAAAAGCAGGCGTCGTCTGAGACGGTGCGCGTGGAGGGACCCGCGCAGGCCAAGGAAGTGACCGCGCTGGAGCACCAGCTTGGATCACCGCTCCCGGCCGACCTCAAGCTCGTGCTGGGGGTGTTCGACGGCGGCACGTTGCCCAACGGCGTGCTGCTCAGCGCCAAGCCGGGCCCCGGCAACACCATCGAGGCCGGGCTCAAGGCACTCGCGGAGGACGCGGATGTGTCTTTCCTCGACCCCGAGCTGCTGCTCCCGTTCCACCAGACGGAGGCGGGCAGCTACCTGGCGTTCGATCGCAGCGCTGCGCCTGTCGCCGACACGTGGCCCATCGTGGACTACGACCTCGGCTCGGGTGAGCGCCGGCTGATCCATCGCACGTTCGACGGCTGGTGCAGGCTCTGCGTGGCGGAGTGGACCGCCGCTGACTACGCCGAAGAGTTCACAGTAGAGAAGTACCTCATCCAAGGCGAGCGCCACGCCGGGATCGAGCCCGACGTCTCGATCGCGCACGTCACGGTCGCCCACGCCAACCGGCGGATGGGCGAGCCTGAAAAGGCGCTCGAGAGCTACCTCCGTGCGGGGCGCTGTGTGCCCGCGGTGCCGTGGACGGACTGGGAGGCGTTGAAGCTCGCGTCGCTTCTCCGATACCCCGCGGATGCGCTCGAGGCGGGCGCGCGGCTCGGCAAGCGGGCTCCCGAGGCGATGTGGGACCAGCGCGAGACGACCCCATCCCGCGTGGCGTTCGCGTTGGCTCGCGTCGCCCCTCCGCCGGACTCCGACGCGCAGGAACCCTGGCTCCGCATCCTCGATCAGCTCGTCGCGCAAGCCGTCGATGACGACGACCGTGCGGCCACGACGGCCATTCGCGCCGCGGTGGTCGAAGGCAAGCCGGCGCCCGCGCCCGAGCCACCTCAGGAGGCGCCGGTGACGCTGGGTGACGACCTGGACGCGGTGTGGTCGGCGATGGCCGATTCCTACCGGGATGGGGAGCTCCGCGAGGACGACCTGCTGCTCGACCTGCGCCTTCGCGTCCTCGAGCCGGCGCACGAGTTGGTCGATCTGCTGCGCATTCGCCGCGGATTCTGACGCGTCGAAGGACCGGCGCCACGTCGCGTCAGCGGCTTGACGCGACGTGGGGGCGAGCCCTCGCATGTGGGGAAAAGCCTTTCGGTTCTGAAACGCCGAGCACCGGCGTGCCCAACGAACTGCCGTCCAGAGCCCGCGATCTGTCTCCGTATGGGTACGCCTGCACGCTGGCACGAGTCTGGCACGGGTATCGGGCGATGCGGATCGAACACGAAGGCCGGAGCGACGTCGGACGTCGCTCGAACAACGAAGACGGGCTGCTCGCGCTGCCTGAGCAAGGCCTGTACGCGGTCGCGGACGGCATGGGCGGGTACGAGGGTGGTGAGGTGGCTTCGCGCGTCGCGCTCGCGAGTCTGCAGAGCTACTTCGAGCTGTTGGGCGACGACGGCCTCGGCATGCGGCGCTCCAAAGCAGAGGCGTCGCAGCGCATGACCATGGCGATCCGGATCGCGGATCGTGAGGTCGCGCGACGCGCGGTGGGTCCGCTTCGGCAGATGGGCACGACGCTCGCGAGCATCGCGTTCGAGGGAGACCGCGTGCTGATCGCGCACGTCGGCGACAGCCGGGTGTATCGAGTGCGCGACGGGAAAGTGAAGGCGATGACGCGGGACCACTCGCTGTACGCCCAGATGGAAGCGGCGGGCGTCGGCTGGCTGCCCAAGACGAAGTCCGCGTTCTCGATGTCGAACGTGATCACGCAGGCGCTCGGACAGGGCGCGCCCGCTTCGCCCGACATCCGCGTGGACTCGGTGCGGGCCGGCGACCGTTTCCTTCTGTGCACCGACGGGTTCTCCGACGTGATCGACGACCGCATGCTCGAGGGCTTCTTCACGGGCCCGGTCGATGCGGAGAGGCTCACCCGACGCGCCTATGACCTCGGCAGTCTCGACAACATCACCGCCTTGCTGGTGACGGTCGGAGAGTGACGTAGAACCCCGTCACAGTCTGAGACGGCCCGTTGTCCCCTGAGACAGCCGGCGGAGACCCTCGCCTCGTCAGGCGCGTCGTCGCTCGGGGGGCACGACGGCTTCGACCGTCTCGACCGCGGGCTGTCGACCGCCGGCATGGATGCGTCGCACGTGATCCTCGCGCGCCTCGAGGATCGCTTCGGAGGCCGCGGCGGGATCGAGCAGGCCGAGGACCGTGGTCTGCGCACCGGCCGCCTTTGCGCTGGCCGCGCGCTGGACGAGTGTCAGCACGCCGTCGCGAAGCGAGACGCGTTCAATCGTCTCGAGCGGGATGGAGGTCGATGTGGACGCGTTGCCCACCGTAAGGATGCCGCCACGGATGCGGACCTCATACCCATCGGCCAGTTTGCGAGCCGCCCCCGACAAGAGTGCCCATACGAGAACCGGCAACCAGATCCCGAGGGTGACGACCGAAAGGCCCGTGTGCATCACCACCTGCTGTCGAAACCGCTGCTTCTGCACGAGCACTCGATCGACTGCGAACGGGTCTTCCGCCTCGGTGGCGACGCGGTAGCCGGTCACGCCAGGCTCGTGGAGGTGGCGAGCAGGCTCGACTCAGTAGCTGACGCGGTTGCGGCCGCCGCGCTTCGAGTCGTAGAGCTTCTCGTCGGCGGCCTTGAGCAGCTGAACCACGTCCATCGTCCCGCCGAGCTCGGCGCATCCGAGGCTGATGGTCACGGGCATGCTCTCCGCCTCGAACTCAAAGAGACGCTCCTCGACGCGGCGCCGGAGGTCTTCCGCGATCGTGCCCGAGCCTGCGAGCGAGGTCTCCGGCAGCAGGGCGCAAAACTCTTCTCCGCCGTAGCGGGCGAGGATGTCGTCCGGCCGAAGGCGGCTCTTGCACAACGTCGCGAGTTCCTTGAGCACGTAGTCGCCGGCGAGGTGTCCGTAGTTGTCGTTGATGTGCTTGAAGTGGTCGATGTCGAACATCACCACCGACAGAGGACGCTGATGGCGGCGGGCGCGCGGGATCTCGCGCTCGAGCGTGTCCATCAAGTAGCGCTTGTTGTTGATCTGGGTGAGGCCGTCGACGATCGTCATGTTGTAGATCGTCTCGTGGTACTGGGCCTCGAGATCCTGGCCGGACAGGAACTTCAGGATGGTGTCGCCCACCTTCACCTGATCGCCCCGCCGCAGCGCGTATTCGGTCACCTGGTCGTCGTTGACGTAGGTGCCGTTGGTGGAGTCGAGGTCGACGACGTACCAGGTGACGTTGCGCCGCTCGACCCGGCAGTGGCGTCGCGAGACGCTGTCGTTGTCGAGCATGATCCGGTTCTCGCCGCCGCGTCCGACGCTCAGCGGCTCGTCCCCCAATACGTAGCGCTTGCCGAACTGGCGCTGGTCGGAGGAGTAGATCACCACGAGACAGTCCGAACCCGAGCGCTGCGGTCGCAGCTCTTCGAGGGGCGTCACCCTGGTCTTGATGTCCGAGTCCTGCACGGGGAGAGTTCTCCTGAACCAGGCTAGAGGCTAGGTAGCTGCGGGCCCTGCGTCAACAACGTCGTGGACCGGTTCGATTCGATCGGCTTTTGCTATTTGTGGATTCTTACACGATCTCGTGGGGTTGGCGCCCGGCCAGGAATAGCGCAAAAAACGTACACCTGTCTGCGGGGCCGTCGGATCGAGCGTCCGCATCCGGGGGGCGGGATCCAGACGGCCGAACCGGAGCGGAGTCTGGTACGCTCCGCCGCGTGACGGGGCGAGTCTTCCTGGCGGTCGCGGGCAACATCGGCTCGGGCAAGACCACGCTGACCCGGCGGCTCTCTGAGCGGCTCGGCATCACGGCGCACTACGAAGAGACGGCGGACAACCCGTACCTCGCGGACTTCTACGGGGACATGCCGCGCTGGGCGATGGCGCTGCAGCTCCGGTTCCTCGCCGTTCGTGTGCGACGAACCCGCGAACTCCTGGGGCGGGGCGTGAGCGCCATCCAGGACCGGACCTGCTACGAGGACGCGCGCATCTTTGCGGCCAACCTCCACCATCGCGGCGATATGGATCCGCGGGACTGGGAGACCTACCGCCTCGTGGCGGACCAGCTCCTGCACGAGCTGCCGGCGCCCGATCTGCTGGTGTATCTGCGGCGCGACCCGGACAGCTGCCGTACGCTGATCGCCCAACGCGGCCGCGAGTACGAGGCTTCGATCCCGATGGACTACCTTCGCGATCTGGGAGGCCGCTATGACGGCTGGTTCGACGCCTACACGAGGGGTCCCAAGCTCTATGTCGAAGCCGAAGAACACGACTTCCTCCACTCCGAAGACGACCTCGAGGCGCTCGTGGGGCGCATCATCGAAGGGCTGCCGCAGCCTTCGCTCCCGCTTGGGTGAGCCTGCGACTCTCGCTGAGCTGATCGCGGCGCTGCTGATCGCGGTGCTGCTCAGCGCATGCGGCGGCACGCCCGTGCGAGGCGAGGCGGATGTCGAGACGCGCCGCTTCTCTGGGCGGATCACGTACGACGCGCGCCAGCCTACGCAGCAAGGCACGAGCGAGGCCACTGAGGTGAGGCCTGCGCGCCACGTCGAAGTCGCGGTCATTGGGGCCAATGGAGAGGTCGTCTCCGAGGGGTCGGCCGACGAAGACGGGGTGTACACCCTCGAGGGGCCGTCCGATGCGCGCGCTGTTCGAGTCTCGGCTCGCGTGCGGGTGCGGGGGCACGACATCGCGGTGGCGAGGGACGCGCGGGGCCGCGAGACACACACGGTCGACGTCCCCATCGAGGACCCCGAGGCCGTCTCGCTGCACGCGCAGGATCAAACGGGAGATGGCGGGGCGTTCCACGTGGTGGACACGCTGCTCAGGGGTCTGGACGCAGCGACCTCGTGGTCGGGCCAGACGTTGCCCCCCGTGTTCGTCTACTGGATCCGGGGCGGCACGCGGGAGTGGAGCTTCTATCGCGGCGAACAGCCGGCGGGCTCCGGGCGGTACGCGCTCGAGCTGCTCGGCGGGGACCCAGGCCAGGCCTCGATCTCCGACACGGACGAGCACGATGAAGCGATCATCCTGCACGAGCTCGGTCACTTCGTGATGGACCGGCTGAGCGGAGACTCCTCGACCGGGGGCATGCATCCCACCGGCGCGCGAATCGACCCGGGGCTCGCCTGGGAAGAGGGCCGCGCCACGTGGTTCGCGCTGGCGGTGCTGGGCGAGCCGCTCTACCAAGACACGATCGGCGTCCAGCCGTGGGGCAGCCTGCGGGTTGACGCCGAGCTCGAGAGCGTGCCCGATGAAGACGACGTGGTGGGCCTCGGGTCGGAGACGACCGTCTCCCGCGTGCTGTGGGATCTGAGCGATGGAGGCAACAGCGGGTTGCCCGACCAGGACGGAGACCCTGTGGCCCTGGGGCCCGCGCCGGTTCTCCGCGCGATGATCACGCAGTTCCAACAGAGCGGGAGCTACGCCTCGCTTCCCTCGTTCCTGCTGCACCTCGTCTCGGAGGAGACAGTCCCGCGGGACACGCTCGCGGCGATGCTCACGGCGACGGGGGAATCTCCAGACGCGCTCCTTCCGGCGACACTCGACGAGGCGTGGCCCCGGGCGGTCACTCCGGGGATGACGCTCACGGGCCGGATTGATGGGATGACCCAGCCGGCGCCGGGAGGCGGCATGAACCTGCCGCAGAACGGCTTCGCGGCCATCCACACCTACCGGGTGCACGTCGAACAGACGGGCATGCTCATGCTGCGGCTCTCCATTCAGGGCACGGGCCGCGGCGCGGACCATCAGGACCTGGACCTCGAGCTGCTCGACCTCAGGGCAGACCGCCTGGCCGACTCCCGCGGCGAAACTCCGCAGGAGGCCGTGGGGCATCTCGTGCAGCCGGGCTGGTACATCGCGCGGGTGCGCGACGGAGGCCGGGGAAACGCGGCCGACTACCGCCTCGAAGTCTTGCTCGAGACGCTGTGACTCGGGTGTCGAGAGGGGCTCAAGCGGGCGGGCCGAGGTCCGTGCGAACGATGAACCGCAGGTTCAGGTAGTTGATCAGCACGTGCGCCACGATCGGCCCCGCGAGCGAGCCGGTGGCCTCGTGCAGGGCGCCGAAGGCGAACCCGGCCGCAATCGCGAAGGGGGTCCAGGCGAGGAAACGTCGGTCGGGGCCAATGTGGATCACGCCGAACACGATCGAGGTGATCACCCAGCCCAAGGTCGGCTGCATGGCCCCACGAAAGAACAGCTCTTCACCGATGCCGGAGGTCAGCGCGAGCCCGAGGATGACCGGCGCGCTCACCTCTCCGAGCAGTCCACGGAACCCCGCGTGCAGCTCCCGCGCCCAGCTGAACCGTCGCGCGGCCAGCTGAGAGAACAGGACGGTGACGAGCCCGAGCCCGAGGCCGCCGGCGACCGATGCAGCGTGTTGGAACAACGGTTCGAGCTGCCACCAGGGCTCAGGATGAAGCAAGAGGAGCGGCCGGTCGGCGAGCCATCCCCACAGCAACGCCACGGCCGACATGCCGCCGTAGAGCAGCACACTCGCGCGCAGGAAGGGGTGGGGCGTCACCGTCGATCCCCATGCGGCCGAGGCGCGAAACGAGACCGGCGAATCGCTGGCGATTCCATCGGACAGCACGTCGTCTCGTTGACACTCATGGGGGTTCGGAATACCTAGGGCTCGTAGGCCTGCGCTCCCGATGGAATACCACAGCCAGGAAGACGCGCCGCGCGTCCTCGTTGTTGACGACGAGAAGGTGATCCGCGAGATCCTTGCGGATTTTCTCTCGATGGAGGGCTTCTTCGTGCGCACGGCGGAGGACGGAAGCGCCGCCCTCGTCGAGCTGTCGCGCCACCAGTACGACTTGGTGCTCAGCGACCTCAAGATGCCGAACATGGGCGGGCTCGACCTGCTCCAGGCGATCAGCACCCACACGCCGAATGTCGTGACGGTCATCATGACGGGCTTCGGCACCGTCGAGACGGCCATCGACGCCATGAAGCGCGGCGCGTACGACTACATTCTCAAGCCGTTCAAGGTCGAAGAGGTCGTGCACACGATCCGGCGGGGCCTCGAGAAGCGAAAGCTCCAGACCGAGAACCTGCGGCTCAAGGAAGCGCTTTCCCTCTACAAGGTGTCGGAGGCGATCCAAGCGTCGCTGTCGCTCGACGAGGTCATGCGCACGGTGACGGACGCGGCGATCCACGAGGTGGACGCCGACCAGGTCGTGGTGATGCTCGACGATGGCGAGGGCCACTTCTACGAGCGCGCCTGCGAGCTGCACCCAGACTTTCGGCCGCGTTCGGGCGTCGGTGGGCTCAACCCGGAGACGTTGGCCGAGCACTTCGTCGACAGCAACAACCTGCGGGTCTCGGGCCCGAAGGCGAAGCACTACCTCCTGGATGTCCCGGACGACCTGACCCCCAACAGCTTCGTGGCCACACCGCTGAGCATGCGTCAGCGGGTCATCGGTTTTCTCGGCGTCGTCAGCTACACGCACGGCAAGAACTTCGACGAGGGCCAGCGGAAGCTGCTCCGCATGGTGGGCAACCGCGCCGCCGCGGCCATCGAGAACGCGAAGCTCTACGAAGACCTCAAGGCGACGTTCCAGCAGACGATCAAGGGCCTGGCGAGCGCCATCGACAAGATGGACCGCTACACGGCGGGTCACAGCGAGCGCGTGGCCGCGTACGCCCAGCTGCTCGCCATCAAGCTCGGGCTCGATGAGGGCCAGGTCGAGATCGTCCGGCAAGCCGCGCTGATGCACGACATCGGCAAGATCGGCTGCGTGATGAACCTGAACAAGCCAGGCAAGCTCAGCCAGGAAGAGTACGAGATCTTCAAGATGCACCCGCAGTACGGGAAGGACATCTTGACCCCGATCACGTTCCTGCATCCGCTGATCCCAGGGGTGCATCTGCATCACGAGCGGTTCGACGGGCGGGGCTACCCGCTGGGGCTCGAGGCGCAGAACATCCCGCTCATCGCCCGCATCATCAGCGTGGCCGACACGTACGACGCGATGACGAGCGACCGCGCGTACCGCAAGGCGCTCCCGCACGAGGTCGCAGTGACGGAGATTCTCCGCTGCTCTGGCTCGCAGTTCGACCCGGACTGCGCAAACCCCTTCGCCGAGACCATCGAGGCCAAGCGGGCGGAGAAGCGCGAGCTCGGCGAGCCGATCCCCGAGTAGCGGGCGCTGGCGCTCAGCGAGCCTTGATGCGCAGGGTGTACGGCTCGCAGGTGCCGCCGACGGTCGCCGGTCGCACGCGGACGTAGAGTACGCCGGGGTCGCCGCTGAACCTCATGCCGCACCACGAGTCGATGATGACCAGCTCGCTGGTCGTGCCGCTGCTGTTGCTCGAGCAACCAAAGCCGAGCTCGGAGTCAGGCATGCCCGCGTCGCAGTCTTCTCCGGGCGTGCCCTCGTCGCAGGTCCAGAACGCGGACAGGTCGTAGTTCGAGCCTGACGGGATGCCGCTGAGCTCGACCTCGATGACCGGCGCCCCGCCGTCGGCCCCGTCCTCGACGTCCACGCGGTACCAGTCTTCGTCGGCCGCGCTGTCGATGGTGAACATCGTGAAGGTGACTTCGTCGTCGTCCGAGTCGTTGAGCACCGCCAGGAAAGGTCGCGCGTCGGCCTCCGCGCGGGAGCCGTTGGCTTCGTCCATGTCGGGCATGCAGCCGCAAGAGCCGCCCACGCACGTGCCGCCATCGGCGCAGGTGCCGCAGTCGAGTGGCGTTCCGCAGCCGTCGTCGGGCGCGCCGCACATCGCGCCGAGCCCGTCGCAGTCCATCGGGGTGCACACGCACTCGCCGTCGACGAGCATGGCGGGCGGTTCGCACTCCCCCGAGGAGCACATCCCGTCGGCGCTGCACGATGCTGTTCCGTCCGGAGGGGTCGGGCACGGCTCGCCGCAGCCGAGCCGGCAGCCGTTGGCGGGTTCGTTGGCCAGGTCGTCGACGCACCCCGCGCCGCACGCATGCTGCCCAGGGCCGCAGCCCGACATGCCGCCGTCGACGCGGGGAAGGTTCGCGTCCTCCGTGGGGCCCGCGTCCTCCGACGGGGACGCATCGGGGGCGATTCGCCCGCCCATTCCGCTGTCGAGTCGCCCTCCGCCACCATCGCCGCCGGAGGCGCACGCGGTGAGGACGAGGGCGGAAAGGAGCGTCAGGCGGAGTCGCATAGGCGACTCTAGTGTAGCAGGCGCTCAGGACGGCTCGGGGGCGGGCTTCGACGGACGCTGCTCGAGCGCGGGCTCGGACGCCTCCTTCGCCTCGCTGGCAGCGCGCGCTTTGGCGACATCTTCCTCCGTGGCGACTCCGGGAAGCGGCAGGCCCGCGGCCTCGCCGTCCTTCTTCTCCTGCCACGGGTACTTGATGCGGCTGTGGAAGCTGCTGCAGAGGGAGTCGACCACCTGGTTCGAGATGGTGCGCAGCTCCTGCAGGGTCAGACCGGACTCGTCGAGCTGGCCCTGACGAAGCTTCACGAAGATGATGCGCTGGACCATCTCCTCGAACTTCGAGCGCTCGGGCGGGTCGATGGTGCGGGAGGCCGCTTCGATGGAGTCGACCAGCATCAGGATGGCCGTCTCTTTGGTCCGGGGGCGCATGCCCGGATACCGGAAGAAGTTCTCGTCTCGCTCGCGGGGGTTCCCCATCTCCAGCGTCTTGTGCCAGAAGTACTCGATGACGCTGGTGCCGTGATGCGTGTAGGAGAACTCCACCACCGGCTCGGGGATGCTCCCGCGCCGCAGGATGTTCACGCCTTCCACGACGTGCGCCATGATCGCGTCCGCCGACAGGTCGGGCGGGATCTTCCGGTGCGGCGTCGGCTCGCCGGGCTGCAGGTTCTCGACAAAATACTTGGCTTGGCAGCTCTTCCCAAGGTCGTGGTAGTAGGCGCCCACCCGCGTGAGCAGGGCGTCGGCACCGATGGCGTTGGCGGCCGCTTCGGCCAGGTTGGCCATCGCGCGCGAGTGCTCCCAGGAGCCGGGCGCTTCCTTGGCGATCTTCTTGAGAAGCGGCTGGTCGAGGTCGCTGAGCTCCATCAGACGTGCGCGGCTGACCGAGCCCAAGACGACCACCGCGACGCCGCTGAGCGACCAAGCCACAATCCCCGACGCGAGGCCACCGACGGCCGCGGCGACGATGGGGGCAGTGAGCGGGTCGGCGAACTCCTCGAAGACGTTGTACTGCCGGGAGAACACGACCCGCGCGGCCAGGTAGATCGAAGCGCCCGCGACCGCCGCGGCCACGCCCGAGGAGAGCACACGTGCGCCCTTCTTCTTGCTGCCCAGCGCCAGCACCGCGGCCAGACTGGTCGCGAGGTAGACGGCGGCGACCTCGAGACGGAAGCCCACCAGCGAGGCGGTCAGGAACGCCATGCCGAGGCCCACGATGATCGCGGTTCTTCGGTCGAGGAACAACGCGGCCCAGAGGCTCATCGCGGCCACGGGCATGCCGTGCGCCGGGTATGGCGTGAACAGCAACAGCCCCTTGGCGGCCACGAGCAGGACCAGCGCGAGCGTCATCAGTCCCAGCTGCGTGCGGAGCAGGGCTCCGCGGCCCGGGCTGAGCTCGCGCAGATACGTCGTGAGCATCAGGGAGATGAGAAAATAGACGAACCAGAGCCCGAACAGATCGGCGGCCGACGGCGGGCGGCGTTGCTCCTCAAACGAGGTGACCACGGCCTCCAGCTCGGGGTCGTCGATGCGACCGCCGCGGGCGACCACCGGCGTGTCCGTCAGCCACGGCTCGGCGCGGTCGCCGACGAAGTGAACGCCGCGTGTGTACGGCAGGCGCAGGGTGACCGGGGCGGGCACGCCCGCCTCGACACGAAACGGCTCCACGAAGGTCTCGGCACGGTTCACGAACGCCATCGCGGTCGCGAAGACGGCGCTGATGACGAGTGCCGTCAGGGTGTTCGCGATGATCCGTGTGCGCAGCATGCGGGGCGTGGTGGAGCGGCCGGCCGGACGGGGGCCGCGCAGGGTTAGCGTTGCGGGACGGGACTGTATCAAGGACGGGGGCGCGTCGTCTCCTGCCGTGGCTCGCCGGGGGCACGTTGCTCGCCTGGGGGGCGTTCGCGTGGCCGTTCACGGTCGATGACGCCTATGTGCTGGCGCGCTACGCCCGCCGTCTGGCGAGCGGACTCGGCTACACCATGAATGACGGCGCGGCGACCGACGGAGTGACAGGGCCGCTCGCGCTGTTGCCCGCCACGATCGGTGCCCGGCTGTGTGGCGCCCCCTTGCTCGCGAGCAAGGCGCTGGGCCTCTGGTCGGTGTGCGCGGCCGGCGCCTGGGCCACCCAGTTCAGTCGTGGAAGGGCGCGATGGTTGACGGCGCTGACGGTCTCCGCGACGGGACTGCTGGGAATCTGGGGCGTGGGGGGGCTCGAGACCGGTCTGTCTGTGTTGGCGTTCACCGCGATGGGGCTCGCGCTCCTCGAGACGAAGCCGACCTGGGGGCAGGGCGCGCGGCTGGGCGGCGCGGTGTTCGTCCTGGCCTGGCTCCGTCCCGAGACGGCTCCCGCCGCGTTGGTTGCGCTGCTGTTCTGCCCCCGGCCGGGGAGGGCGCCCGCCTGGGGCCTCGCCGCGCTCGGCCTTCTCAGCGTAGTGGGGTTTCGGGCGGCGATGTTCGGCACGCCGCTGCCGCTGAGCGCGTCCGCCAAACCGTCGGACCTGGTGGACGGCGCCGGGTACGTCTTGAGGGGCATCGGGGTGGTCTGGGGCGGGATCGGTGCGCTCGCGCTCGCGGCGGCGGTCCGGGACCCGAAGTGGCGGCCCGGCGCGGCGGTGGTGATGGCCCACGGCGCGGCGGTCCTGCTGGCCGGCGGAGACTGGATGCCGGGCTTCCGGCTGCTCTTGCCGGCCGTGCCGCTGAGCGCCGTGGTGGTTGCCGGCGCGTTTTCCAAGAGCCGAGCAGGCGTGCCTGTCGTGATGGGCGCAGCGTTGGTTCCGCTCATCGTGTCCACGATCGCGGTGTTCGAGTTGCCCGCCACCCATACGGCCCGCGAGACCGAGGGCGCGCGCCTCGCCGCGCTGCTTGGGGAGGTGAACGGCCGCGTCGCGTTGGTGGACGTCGGCTTCCTCGCCTATCGGAGCGGGGCGGAGGTCGTGGACCTCGGCGGCATCACCGACCCCGAGGTGGGGCGGCTGCCCGGGGGCCACGTGGACAAACGCCTCGAGCCGGGCTGGCTGGCGACGCGCGACCCGGCCGTCATCATCCTGCATTCGACCGTCCCCCCACAGGTCGAGGAGGGCCGGCTGTTGGCGTTTCGCGGTCACCCGGTCGAGCACCGCGTGGCGGCGATGCCCTGGGTCGTCAGACACTTTCGGGTGTCCGACGTGATCCCGTATGCACCCGGCTACCTCTACATCGTGCTGCGTCGCGAAGTCGGGGGCAGCCCGCCCGGTTCGATGGCACAGTAGCGAACGATGGCCGACACCCTCGCGCCTGGGTTCTTGGTAGCCGCGCCGTCTTTGCGCGACCCGGCGTTCGAGCGCGCTGTGGTGCTGCTGGTCGAGCACGGCGAGGAGGGCTCCATCGGGTTCATCATCAATCGCCCCGCGCCGGTTCGCTTCGGGCAGGTGGCCGACGTGTTGGGCCTCGAGTCGGCCGACGGCGCCGATGAGCGGACGCGGGTGTACCTCGGAGGGCCGATCGCATCCCAGTCGGGGTGGATTCTCTTCGACCCGCGCGACATGCCCGATGTCTCCAAAGATGCGGTTCACGTCACGGAGCGCCTTGCGGTGAGCGCCTCGCGTCGGCTGCTGAAGACCATCGCCGAGGACACAGGGCCGTGTCGGCACCTGCTGGCGCTGGGGTACGCGGGGTGGTCTGCGGGCCAACTCGATGGCGAGTTCAGTCGCGGAGTGTGGTTGCCGGTTGACCTCGACGACGAGATCGTGTTCGACGTACCCGCCGCCGACCGATGGCGCGCCGCATTGCTGAGCGCAGGCATCGACCCCGCGCGCATGATGCTCGGCGGCTTCTCCGCCTGAGCTACGCAACGGGACCTGACCCTACGATTCGGCCCCGAAATCGGTCGGGGGTGGGAGCGAGGGAGGAGCCCCTCGATGTGCGCGCATGCGCCGCCAGAGGCTCAGCGTCGTCGGCTCAGCGTCGCGCTGGAGCCCTCGACGTCGGTGTAGATCAGGTCCCCCTCGGCGCCGCGGCTCAGCTCGGCGGCGTTGGCCTCGTCGGTGTCGATGTGCATCTCCAGGGCGTAGCTGTCTTTGACCCGGACCAGCACGTCCCCGAACGTCAGGTCGCGCACACCGCCGGCGATCTTGACCTCGACATAGTCGCCGTCTTTGACACCGTGCGCCTCCGCGTCGGAGGGCGTCATGTGGATGTGTCGCCACGCGCAGATGAGGCCTTCCTCCAGGTGGAGGGTGCCATTCGGCCCCTCGAGGGTGATCGGGGCCGACCCCTTCACCTTGCCCGAGTGCCGGACGGGGGCGTCCACGCCCAGCTTGAACTCGTCGGTGCGCGACACTTCGATTTGGCAGGCCGGCCGCAGCGGGCCGAGGATGCGCACGCGGTCGATGCGGCCGCGTGGGCCGATCAAGCTCACCCGTTGTTCGGACGCAAACTGTCCCGGCTGGCTCAGTGGCCGGTACTCGGTCAGCTCGCTGCCCTCCCCGAAGAGCGCGTCCATCGCCGCGCGATCGAGGTGGACGTGGCGTCCGCTCACCGCGATCGGGATCGGGCCGGGGTTGTGCACCTTCTTCGAGCCGGCTGCGACGGCGGCGGCCTTCTCGGCGATCAGGCGCTCCTCGTTGGTGGCCACCACCAGCGTGCGCACGCGGGCACGGTCCTCGCTCACGTCGGCCACGGGCGACGCATGGTCGACCTTTGCGTCCCGGTTCTTGTCTTCGTCCAGCCGCACGCCGAGGAACTCGAGACGCTGGAGGATGCGACGCCGCATCTCGACGCTGTTCTGCCCGATTCCGCCGGTCAGAACGACGGCGTCGAGGCCGCCCATCACGGCCGCGTAGGCGCCAATGTACTTGCGGCATCGGTGAGCGAAGACAGTCACCGCGAGCCGCGCGTGGTCGTCGCCCGACTCGGCTTTGTCCTGGATGTCGCGCAGGTCGTTGCCGAGCCCGCTGAGGCCAGCCAGCCCGCCGCGGGTGTTCAGGAGCGTGTCGGTCTCGTCGACGCCGAGCGTGCGCGCAAGGTGCAAGACGACCCCGGGATCCAAGTCCCCGCTCCGCGTGCCCATCACCAGGCCTTCGAGCGGCGTCATCCCCATCGACGTCTCGACGCTGCCTCCCAGCTCGACCGCACATGCGCTCGCGCCGTTGCCGAGATGAAGCGTGACCACGCGGAGGTTCGCCAAGTCCTCCTCGAGAAAGCGCGCCGCTTCGCGCGCGACGAACTCGTGGGACGTCCCGTGGAAGCCGTACCGGCGAATGTGATGGGCCTCGGCGACCTCCCGATCGATCGCGTAGACCTTCGCGCGCCGCGGCATGCGGACGTGAAAGGCGGTGTCGAACACGGCGACGTGCGGGACGTCGGGCAGGGCCTCGCGCGCGGCGCGGATGCCCGCGAGGTTGGCCGGGTTGTGCAGGGGAGCGAGCGGAACGCACGCCTCGATCGCGGTGATCACGTCCTCGTCGATTCGCGTGGCGTCGTGGAACCGGTCGCCGCCGTGTACGACGCGGTGGCCCACGGCTTCGATCTCGAACTCTTCGCTGGCGGAAAGCACCTCGCGCATGGCTTCGACGTGCGTCTTGTCTTCTCCGATGCGCTCGACGCGGCCGGCCACGAGGGCCTCCCCGTCGGAGCCGACGACCTGGTACTTCACGCTGGACGAGCCGCAGTTGATCACGAGGACAGACATGTCCGCCTGTGTACGAGAAAACGTGGCCGCGTACCAGCGCTGGCTACTGGTATCGTGAAGCGATGTTCAGCCCCCAAACCCGACCGCGATGATCGACGTCGACGGGCTCACGTACGCCTATCCAGGAGCCGCCGAGCCGAGCGTGCGTGGCATCTCGTTTGCGGTGGAAGAAGGCGAGGTGTTCGGCTTCCTGGGGCCGAGCGGAGCCGGCAAGTCGACGACGCAGAAGGTGCTCATCGGCCTGTGTCGTGGGTACGACGGGCGGGCCGCGGTGCTCGGCAGGGAGGTGCGAGACTGGGGCGCCGAGCTGTACGAACACGTCGGGGTGAGCTTCGAACTCCCCAACCACCATCAGCGCCTGACCGCGCACGAGAATCTCTCCCACTTCGGTGGCCTCTACCGCGGCCCGATCGAAGACCCCGGCGAGGTGCTGTCCTGGGTGGGCCTCGAGTCCGCGGCCGACCAGCGTGTCTCCGACTTCAGCAAGGGGATGAAGGCGCGCTTGAACGTGGCCAGGAGCCTGCTCCACCGCCCGAAGGTGCTCTTCTTGGACGAGCCGACCGGCGGTCTCGACCCGGTGAACGCCGACAACATCAAGCGCCTCGTGCGGCGTCAGCAGGAGCGCGGCGCGACGGTGTTCCTCACGACCCACGACATGGTGGTCGCCGACGAACTCTGCGACCGTGTCGCGTTCCTGGTCGACGGTCGCATCGCGGCAGAAGACCGCCCGGACGTTCTGAAGAAGGCGCACGGACGGCGCGCGGTCCGTCTCAGCTGGTCGGGGCCGGACGGCCCGGAGGAACAGGAGTTCGCGCTTGACGGGCTGGCCGACGACCCCGCGTTCCTCGACGCGCTGCGCGACCATGAGATCGAGGCCATCCACTCTCAGGAGACCACTCTCGAGAAGGTGTTCATCGACGTGACCGGTCAGGCGCTTCGCCGATGATCCGGCGCCTCGCCGCGGCGGTCCGAACCGACGTCGTGCTCCAGGCGCGCAACCAGCTGTACGGCATCTCCGTCGGGGTGGCGGTCGTGGTCGGCGGCGCCTTGGCGTGGCTCTCTCCCCACGACCGGCTCGCCGGCACCGTACCGATGGCGCTTCTGATGTTCGTCGGCGGCTCGACCCTGCTCTACGCAATGGCGATGCTCATCCTCGAGCGCGACGACGGCACGCTCGACGCTGTGATCGTGTCGCCGCTGCGACCGGCGGAGTACCTGCTCTCGAAGGTGATCACGCTGAGCGGCTTGGCTGCGTTGGAGGCGCTGCTCATCGTGGTGGGCGCGCTCGGGGTGCTGTCTCGGAGCGGCGCGGTGCCGGTCCCAGGCCCGCTGATCGTGCTCGGGGTGGTGCTCCTCGCGGTGATGCACGTGCTGTGTGGGCTGGCGCTGGTCGTCCGCTACCGACGCCTGATGGAGGCGCTGATCCCAATGAGCGCCCTGGCGACGCTCATGCAGTTGCCCGGGTTCTACTTCGTGGGTGCGCTGGCCCACCCCGCCTGGCTCCTCATCCCGACTGCCGCGCCCACCATGTTCATCCGCGGCGCGTTCACCGAGCTGGCGCCCTGGGAGTGGGTGTACGCCGTGTTGGTTTCGGGGGGCACGCTGCTGGCCCTCTGGATTTTCGCCCGGCGGGCCTTTCGGCGCCACGTCATCGAGGGGGGACGATGAGCGCGGTGCGTACGTGGATTCAGCTCGGGCGGAACGACCTTCGGCTCGTGCTGCGCGACCGCATGCTGCTCGGTCTGCTCGTGATGGTGCTCCTGATGGGGCTCGGCGGCCGGTACGCGCTGCCCGCCATCGACGCTTCCCTGGCGGCGAACGGGCTGCTCCCCTCCGAGTCCACGGACCTGCGATTCAGAGACACCTTCCCGCTGTTCGTGGCGTTCCTCCGTGTATGGCAGGTGGCGTTGCTTCCGGGGACGGCGTTCGGCTTCCTGCTTTTGGACGAGAAGGAAGACCGCACGTTGACGGCGCTTCAGGTGACGCCGCTGCCGCTGTCCCGGTACCTGCGCTACCGAGTCGCGCTCCCGGCGGGGTTCGCGTTCGTCTCCGCCCTGCTGCTCGGCCCGATCCTGGGCCACGCGCCCGTCCCGTGGCACGCGGCGCTCGCCCTGAGCGCCGGCGCCGCGGTCACGGCTCCCATCGTGACGCTCCTGCTCGCGAGCTACGCCGACAACAAGGTCCAAGGCCTGGCCTACACGAAGTTCGGCGGTGTCGCCGGCCTCAGCATCTTGGTCGGGTTCTTCGTCGACGTGCCCTGGCAGTGGGCGCTCGGGGTGTTCCCCCCGTTCCTCGTCTGCAAGGCGTACTGGCTCGCCGCCGCGGGCGAGTCGGGATGGGGGCTGCCGCTCTTCATCGGCACTGCCGTCCAGTGCGGTCTCGTCGTGGTCCTGCTCCGCCGCTTTCGTGTCATCGCGTTTGGCGCGTGAAGGGTCGGCGGGGCGTCAAATGGGTGGCCCACAAGAAAGCCCCGCTGCCTGGAGGGCAACGGGGCAAGCGCGGGGCCGTCGTGAAGCTGCAGCTCAGTGGGCCCGCTGCCGCTGGAGGGCGCGGCGGAGGGCGACGTTGCCCTGGTTGCCCAACTCCCCACGGAGCGCGCGCACCGTCGTCGGGCTGAGCACGTCGGCCGCCTCGATGACCTGCGGTCGCGCCGGGCGGGCCTGGCCGTCCGCCGCGGCCACCTCGCGTGCCGGACCGGCGAAGGTGACGTTGCCGAAGCGCGCCGGCACGTGGAAGTCGCCCTCGAGGGTGGGGGACCAGCCGGCAGCGCGGTCGTCGTTCTCCTCGGCCGAGTGCTGGTCCATCACGTAGAAGTTCATTCGCCAGCGGGCGTTCGGGGCGGGGCGGCTTGCGGCCGGCGCACCGGCGTTGAACGAGGACCAGGCGATGGCGATCTCGACGGTGTAGCCCTCGTCGGCCTCGGCGTCGTTGGCCGTACCCCGCAGAGAGGTTTCCGCCGTGATGTCCGCGTTCCAGTCGGCGTGTCCGATGGGGCGGGGGTTGCGCCGGCTGTCGTAGCGCGTGTCGAAGACCTGGCCGGTAGGGGAGACCTGAAGCTCGAAGTAGTTCCGGCCCTCGCCGCCGGGGTCGATCATGATCTCGACCGCGTCCTGCTCCCAGAGGTGCGCGTCGCGCTCGTCGTGGGTGTTCTGGATGAACGTGTCCTGAACGTCGAAGGCGACATAGAGGTTCTCGTCGTCCCACAGCGTGCGCACGGTCGCGGTGAAGGGGGCGCGGCCACCCGTCTGCGTGTTCACAAACGCCTGTGTGCGGCCGGCGTTCGCCCATGCCGCTTCGTTCAGCGCACCGTCGATCTCGATGGGCATGTTCGCCTGCGGAGCGCGCAGGCTCGGGGTGGGGCCAGCGGCGCGGCGCTGCGCCGCGGCGGGGCTGTCGGCAGCCGCCGACGGGCTGCTGCTCACCTCGAGGGCCAGCGCGCGCACGCGGTTGTCGCCGTCGTTCGGGCCCCGCCGCACCGTGAGGCGGTGAGGAGGGTTCCACATGCCGAGGTAGAACACGGCCTGGTCGCTGTTCCAGTCGGCTGGGAGCGTGACCTCCTGGACGTCCGTGATGTACTGGCCCTCGCGCCAGCGGCCGGGCTGGTACATCTCGCGGACCGTGCCCACGCGGTCCTGGTTGAGGCGGCTCTCTCCCGCCGCGTCGGCCACGTGCGTAAACAGGACCCACCCGTCGTCCATGTCCTGGGCGGCGTGCCAGTACCACGTCACGCTGAACGCGGTGCCGGGCGTGGCCGTCTCGGTGGTGATGTCGTAGCCGATCAACGAGATGCCGTTGTCGAACTGGACGTCGAGTTCGTGCTCCGGGCTTGGGCGCTCCGTTCCGACGTGCTCCCGGAGCCGCTCACGGTCGGCGGGAGACAGCTCCGCGGCGCGCTCGACGCAGCCGAACAGGCTGGCCACCGCGGCCACGAGGAGGAGGGTGCGTCGCATCTTCATCGGGTTCTCCTGAGCTCTCTTGGGGGTCACTTCTTGCGCGACCGCTTGCGCGCCTTGCGCTGCTTCTTGCGCTGCTGCTTCTTCTTGGCCTTGTTGGGCCGGCTTCGCGGGGACGGAGCGCCGGGGCCGCCGCCGCCCATGAGGCCCGCGAGGCCGGCCGGACCGCCCTCACCCGCGACCGCCGCCTCGAGCAGCTGGTCCGCGAGCCCGGCCATCATCGGGTTGCCCTCGAGGCCACCGGTTTTGACCATGTTGTTGAGCTGACGGGCCATGGCCGCCTGCTTCATGCCAGGGATCTTCTGGAGCATCCCCGCCTGCTGGCCGATGTTGCCCATCATCTTCCGCATGAACATGAAGCGGTTCAGCAGGTCGACAACATCTTTGTCTTCGCGCCCGGAACCCTTCGCCACACGGGTGATGCGGGTGGGCTGCTTCTCGAAGACCTCGGGGTCGAGGCGCTCCTGCTTCGTCATCGAACTGACGATCGCCTCGGCGCGCTTCAGCTCGCCCTCGTCGACGTTGAACCCGTCCGGCACGCTGTCGGCGAAGAAAGGCAGCTTCTCGAACAAGTCCTGCAGGGGACCCATCTGCTGAAGCGTGCGGATCTGCTCGAGGAAGTCGTGCAGAGTGAAGCGACCCTGCAGCATGCGCTGCGCGTCTTTTTCGGCCTTCTCTTCGTCGACGACGTCTTCGAAGTCCTTCATCAGGCCGACGATGTCGCCCATGCCGAGGATCCGGCTGGCCATGCCCTCGGGCCGGAACTCCTCCAGCTTGTCGAGCGTCTCGCCCATGCCGACGAAGCGGACGGGCGCTGACGTGACCTCCTTGACGCTCAGCGCCGCACCACCTCGGGCGTCGCCATCGAGCTTGGTGAGGACGACACCCGTGAGGCCGAGCAGCTCGTTGAACGACCGCGCGGTCTTGACCGCGTCCTGGCCGATCATCGCGTCGATCACCAGGTAGATATTCTGCGCTTTCGTGCCGCGCTTGATATCCCCGAGCTCCTTCATCAGGGGCTCGTCCACGGCCAGCCGTCCGGCGGTGTCGTAGATGATCGTGTCGCACTTCTGCTTGCGGGCCTCGCCTTGGGCCTTCTCGCAGATGTCGACCGGGCGACCGCCCGGGATGGTGAAGACGGGGACGTCGATCTGCTCGCCCAGTACGCGCAGCTGCTCGATGGCGCCCGGGCGCTGGATGTCGGCGGCGACGAGGAGAGGCTTCTTGCCCTCCTTCTGCAGGAAGCGCGCGAGCTTGGCGCTCGTGGTCGTCTTACCCGCGCCCTGGAGACCCACCATCATGATGCCGGTGGGGGCTGGCGCGGGACGGAAGACGAGAGCGTCGCCCTCGGCCTCCATCATCGCGGTCAGCTCGTCCTGGCATATCTTGATGAAGGCCTCGGCCGGCCCGACCTTGATCTTGCGACCCTGATGCGAGACCCGGGTGCGGACCTCCTGGCCCAGCGCCTTCTCCTTGACGGTGCCAAGGAAGCGCTTGACCACGCCCAGCTCGACGTCGGCCTCGAGAAGCGAGAGCCGCACGTCGCGCAGCGCCTGGTCGATGTTGGCCTCGTCGAGCTCCGCGACCCCCGCGAGCCGATTGCGCGCGGCGCGAAAACCCTTGGTGAGGGTCTCGAACATACCCCTATATCCTCATCTCGTCGGCGCGGCGCGATTGCCGCGCGTATGCGTGCCCAAACCATCTGGCCTGGGTCCGCCCGAGGGCGCGCTCTAGCACGCGACTGGCGCATCGAGCAAGGCACGCCCGCCCGTCGAAGCTTCTGCGTGCGGCCAACAGGTCAGGGCCTCATGATGGCGCCGCATGCCTACCGCGCTCCCCCCTCCCGGCGACCCGGATGTGCTCTACGTCGTCGACCTGTCGGGATATGTGTACCGCGCCTATCACGCGTTGCCCCCCATGAGCACGAGCCGCGGCGAGCCCACCCATGCGGTGTACGGCGTGACGCAGATGCTGCTGGCCCTCGTGCAGCAACAACAGCCGGCGCGTCTCGCGGTGGCGCTGGACCCCGCCGGGCCTTCGTTTCGGAAGGAGATCTATCCGGAGTACAAGGCGACCCGGCCGGCGCCGCCGGAGGACCTCCGCGAGCAGATCGACCGCCTCGAGGAGGTGATCGAAGCCTACGCCATCCCGTGTTTTGTGGTGCCGGGCTTCGAGGCCGACGACGTGATCGCCACGGTCGTCGAGCGTGCGCGCGAGGCCGGGCTCCGGACCGTGGTGGTCAGCGCCGACAAGGATTTGCTCCAGCTGGTTCGCGACGACGTTCTCATGTTCGATACGATGCGCGATCGTATCTATGGGCGTGAGGAGACCGTCGCCAAAATGGGCGTCGAGCCCGAGCAGGTTCGGGACTACTTGGCGCTGACGGGGGACAGCTCGGACAATGTGCCGGGCGTGAAGTCGGTCGGGCCGAAGACGGCCGCCACGCTGCTGGGCGCGCAGCCGACGCTCGATGCCATCTATGAAAACCTCGACGAGATCAAGCGCAAGGGCACACGCGCCAAGCTCACCGAGTTTAAGAAGGAAGCGTATCTCTCGCGAGACCTTGTCAGCCTGCGCGCAGACGTGCCGCTCGAGATGGATCTGTCCGCGCTGCACTACGGGGGAGCGGACCAGTCGAAGCTTCGCAGCCTGTTCTCCCGTCTCGAGTTCCACCGGTTGCTGGCGCAGCTGGCCCCGCCGCCGCCGGCGCTCGACACCGTGGAGGTCGTGCACACCGAGTCCGCGCTCGAGGCGTTGCTGGACGAGGCCAAGGCCGAGGGAGAGGTCGGGCTCTACGTCGCCGCCGAGGGGGACGACGTGCTGCGGGCGGTCATCGCCGGGGTGGCGCTGGCTCCGCGGGCCGGTCGCGCCGCGTACATCCCGACCGGACATCTCGGGGCGGGGGCTCCGACGCAGCTCTCGGTGGAGCGCGTGGCGTCGGCGCTGCGGTCCCTGTTCGACGCGGGCGTGTCCGTTCAGCTCGGAGATACGAAGCGCACCCTGGGCCTGCTGCATCGTTGGGGCGTGGCGCTCCCGACGGTCGGCTTCGACAGCATGCTGGCGAGCTATCTCGTGGACCCGGAGCGGCACGGACACTCGCTCGAAGAGATCAGCCAGAGCGAGCTTCATCGGCCGCTCGAGGGATACGACACCCTCACGGACAAGCGCCGCGGCTCTCAGAAGGCGCTCTGCGACGTGGCGGTCGAGCGCGTGGGCCTTTGGGCCGGGCTACGGGCCGACCTCGTTCGCACGGTGCCCCGGTTGCTGGCGCCTCGGCTAGACGGACAAGGGCTGCGCGGTTTGCTCGAAGACGTCGAGCTGCCGCTCGCCCGCGTGCTGACGCGCATGGAGCACCGGGGGGTGCGGGTGGACGTGCCGCTCTTGCAGCGGCTCTCGGCGGAGTACACCACGCGCATCGACGCGCTGGAGACCCAGGCGCACGCGCTCGCGGGGCACCCTTTCAAGATCACCTCGCCGAGGGCGCTGGAGACGGTGCTCTTCGACGAGCTGGAGCTCCGCGTCGTCAAGAAGACGAAGACCGCACGCAGCACCGACCACGAGGTGCTCGAGGAGCTGCGAGCCGAGCACCCGCTTCCCGAGATCATCCTGGAGCATCGCTCGCTGACCAAGCTGCGGGGGACGTACCTGGATGCGCTGCCACGCGCGGTGCATCCGGACACGGGACGCATCCACACACGGTTCAACCAGGCGGTCGCGGCGACGGGACGCATGAGCAGCAGCGAGCCCAACCTGCAGAACATCCCCATCCGGACCGACGCGGGCCGCGCGATCCGAGACGCCTTCATCCCGCGTGCGGGGTGGCGTCTGATGAGCGCGGACTACTCGCAGATCGAGCTGCGCGTGCTCGCACACCTCAGCGAAGACCCCGAGCTGGTGGACGCCTTCGTCGCCGACGAGGACGTGCATGTGCGCACTGCGCGGGCGCTGTTCGACGTCGAGGAGCCGTCACGGTCGCAGCGCGGCGACGCCAAGACGGTGAACTACGCGGTGATCTACGGCCAGACCCAGTTTGCCCTCGCGCGGAACCTCGGCATCGAGCGTGGCGAGGCCGCGCGCTACATCGAAGCGTTCTTCTCACGCTACGCCGGGGTGGCGGCGTTCATGGAGGAAACCGTAGAGCAGGCCCGACAGAGCGGCGGGGTGCGCACGCTGCTGGATCGCTGGCGGACGCTGCCCGACATCCGAAGCCGGAACCGAGGGCTTCGTTCGGCCGCGGAGCGGGTCGCGCGCAACACCCCCATCCAAGGGACGGCGGCTGACATCATCAAGCTCGCGATGGTGCGGCTCGACGCGGCCATGACCGAGGTGGAGCTGGACAGCCGCATGCTGCTGACCGTGCACGACGAGCTGGTGTTCGAGGTCGCGCCCGGTGAGGACGAGGCGCTCGAGGCGCTGGTGCGCACGCATATGGAGGGCGCGATGGCGCTCAAGGTCCCGTTGGTCGTCGATGTCGGGATCGGCCCCACGTGGAACGCGGCGCACTGAGTTTTCGAATGTGCGCGCTTCGCGCATTTTTGCACATTCGAAAACTCACCATTGTCTGGTGGCGCTTCCGCGCCATGGACGAGGGGCAAGCCCCTCGAGCTCCCCGTCTCCGATTTGTCGACAGTCTTTGAGTACTCGCGCGTGCGGCCGCGCTTCGCGCATTTTTGCACATTCGAAAACTCACCATTTTCTGGTGGCGCTTCCGCGCCACGGACGAGGGGCAAGCCCCTCGAGCTCCCCGTCTCCGATTTGTCGACAGTCTTTGAGTACTCGCGCGTGCGGCCGCGCTCCGCGCGACATGATTGCAATCTCGAGAACTCACCATTGTCTGGTGGCGCTTCCGCGCCACGGACGAGGGGGCAAGCCCCTCGAGCTCCCCGTCTCCGATTTGTCGACAGTCTTTGAGCTGTCGTTTGTCTACCCGCGCGCTCGCGCCCCCCTCAGCTCGCGCGGCGAACGCCGAGCACCTCGCTGTTTCGGAGCTCGGCTTGGAATCGAGCCGGGTCGGTGTGGGACTCGAGGGATCGCCCGGTCAGCGCGAGGGCCAGGGCCGCCGCGCTCACGCCCATGTGCACCAGGCGGTTCGACGTCAGGATGGCGATCCGCGGATGCGGCGCGCCTTGTGCGATGGCCCACGCGGTGCACCGCCTTCGCACCTCGGAGTCGTATCCGACGACGTCGCGCCAGTCCATGAAGTGCGTGAAGACGCCGTGAAGCACGATCTCCTCTTCGCTGACGCGGATCAGGAGGTCGGCGAAGCGCACGTCCATGTGGCCTGACGTCCTCGAGACGAGCAGACCCGGCCGCCGTCGTTCGATGCGGATCTCGCCACGGTCCGTCTGCAGTTGGCCGACGAGGGTCACTCTTGCTCGATACGGCGGTGGCGGAGAGAACTTCAGGCCCTGCAGGCTTCGGCCACCGCAGCGCGGAACGCGGCTGGGTCGGTGAACGACTCCAACTCGCGGTGGACGACGGCGAGCGCCATTGCCGCGGCCGACACCCCCATGTGCACGATCTTGCTGCTCGTCAGGATGCCGAGCCGCGGGTAGGGCGCCTGCTGTCGCAGCGCCCAGTTTGTGCAACGGCGACGTCCCTCGGACGTGTAGCCGGTGACCTCACGCCAATCCATGAAGTGCACGAACCCAGGGACCAAGTCGTTCTCGTGGGTGCCCACCTGAATCAGCATGTCGGCGAAGGGCGCGTCCATGTAGCCGCCAGCCTCCGAGACCAGCACGCCAGGCCGCGCTCGTCGGACGACGATGCGCCCCCGCTCGGTCTCCAACTGCTCGACCACCTCCACCTCGAGATCATACGGCAGGCTCGCCACTGAATGGGCTGTCCGCTCTGTGCGAATGGGTAGAGGCCTTGCGTTCAGACGCAGTCGGCACGAGGAAGGGAGCACCCCCGTGGACTGGAGCGCGAATCGATGACCGAAGAGACGTACACGCCGCCAGAGGTTTGGACCTGGGACCAGGAGAGCGGGGGTAAGTTCGCCTCCATCAATCGTCCCGTGGCGGGCGCGACCCACGATGCCGTGCTTCCGCGCGGCGAGCACCCGTTTCAGCTGTATTCGCTTGCGACGCCGAACGGGGTGAAGGTCACCGTGATGCTCGAGGAGCTGCTCGAGCGCGGCCTCGACGCGGAGTACGACGCCTGGCTGATCAACATCCAGGAGGGCGCGCAGTTCGGTTCCGGGTTTGTGGGGGTGAACCCGAATTCGAAGATCCCGGCGCTGATGGATCATCGAACGGACCCACCCACTCGCGTGTTCGAGTCGGGATCGATCCTGCTCCACCTCGCGGAGTCCTTCGGCGCGCTCCTCCCGGAGACGCCGCATGCGCGCACCGAGACGCTCAACTGGTTGTTCTGGCAGATGGGCTCCGCTCCCTACCTCGGGGGCGGGTTCGGTCACTTCTACGCCTACGCGCCCAGCAAGATGGAATACCCCATCAACCGCTTCGCGATGGAGACCAAGCGGCAGCTCGACGTGCTCGACCGGCGGCTGGCGGAGAGCCCGTACCTCGGCGGCGAGGACTACTCGATCGCCGACATTGCCGTGTGGCCCTGGTACGGCGCGCTCGTGAAGAACAAGGTCTACAACGCGGCTGAGTTCCTGTCCGTCCACGAATACGAGCACGTCGTCCGGTGGACCGACACGATCGCCGCGCGACCGGCCGTGAAGCGTGGGCGAATCGTCAACCGTGCCTGGGGCGAGCCCGCCCATCAGCTGCACGAGCGGCACGCGATGAGCGACTTCGAGCTGCGCACCCAGGACAAGCTGAGCGGTGATGCAAAGGGCTGACCCTGGACGTTCCGCGTCCGGCCAACGATGAAGTCTTGCGGCGCACCTGACCCGCGACGGCCGCCCAGGTAAGCTCTGACGGCATGTTGATCGACACTCGTCTAGGACGCCTGTTCGTGGAGGTGCGCGGAGAGGGCCCCCCGCTCGTGTTGTGGCACTCGCTGCTGTGTGAGGGCGGCATGTGGCGCTTCCAGGTCCCGGCGCTGGCCGAGCGGTTTCGCGTCATCAACATCGACGCACCCGGCCATGGGCGGAGCGCGCCCATCCGGCGGGGGTTCTCGCTCGAAGAGTGTGCGCACGCGGCCACGGAGGTCATGGACGCGCTCGATGTCGAGAGCGCGCACTGGGCGGGGCTGTCCTGGGGCGGGATGACGGGGATGCGCGTGGCGTTGGCGTACCCGACGCGGCTGCGTTCGATGGCGTTGCTCGACACGAGCGCGCACCGCGAGTCGCGGCGCAAGCTGCCGAGCTACCACGCGATGGCGTTTCTCGCGCGACGCATCGGCGCGATCGGGCCACTCCTCGATCGCATCGAGCCCATGTTCTTCGCGTCGGTGACCCGTGAGTCGCGCCGTGAGGTCATCGAGCCGTTCCGAGATCACCTGAGCCGCATGGACACGGAGTCGCTCGGGACCTCGGTCGACGCCGTGATCTTTGATCGCGTGGACATTCGGGACCGTCTGCGCGCGATACGGACGCCGACGTTGGTGATCGTCGGGGCCAGTGACGTCGCGACGCCCCCCATCCGCAGCCGGGAGATCGCCGATCGGATCCCGGGTGCGCGCTTCGAACTCGTCCCAGGGGCGGGGCACCTCTCGGCGCTCGACCGACCGGAGCGGGTCACCGAGTTGCTCTGCGACTTCTTCGACGGCGTCGAAGCGGACGCAGGCACCCGTTCCGCCGAACGCGCCAGCTGAACCAGCTTCAGGAGCGCGCGAGCATGCGGCGCGCGATGCGGACCGGGAGCGGCCCACGATCGGGACGCAGGCGTGTGTTCCACCCGAGGCGGAGGCGACTCCCGCGCCACTCGATGGAGCGGCTGAACGCCGCCCAGGGCCAAATGGCCATCATCAGAATGTCGCGCAGCGGGGCCAAGAACCGATGCCGCCAGCGCATGGGCGTTCCACGTGTGCGTCCGAGCAGGTAGACGTCGGCCGTGGCCTTCACCAGCGCGTGGGCGATGAGCACAACGCCGAAGAACGGGTCGAAGCCGCTGGTCAGGAACGCGAGCAGGGAGAGCGCCGTCGAGTTCGCGACCAGGTCGGCCACGAAGCCCGGCACGTGGATGGTCGCGCGCATCTTCAGCCATCGGACGTGACGCGCGAGGAACGACTCGACGGTCGCGTCCACGTTCACGTTCTCGGCCGTGGTGGTCGAGAGGAGCACCTTCTTGCCGGCGCGCTGGAAGTGGCGCCCGAGCACGTAGTCCTCAGCCAGGATGTCGCGCACCAAGCCCAGCCCGCCGACCTCCTCGAGGTCGCTCTTGCGGAAGAGCATGGACTTGCCGATGACGCAGGCGATCCCGAAGAAGTGGAGGGCGAAGCAGCAGCCGGGCGCGATGAACGCCGACAGCTGGAGGTTGTGCAGCGTGGCACCGACGCTGCGCTCTCCGACGCCCACGACCATCGAACTCAGCAGGTGCCCGTCCTCGGCGATCATCTCGCTCACGACCCGGCGCAGGTAGTCGGGGCGAACGCGGACGTTGGCGTCGGATTGGAGGACGAGCTCGTGGCTCGCGCCGCGGAGCGCCCCCTCGAGGTTGGCGACCTTGGGGTTCAAGCCGAAGTTGGGGTCGCTGAAGACGAACTTGGTCGTGACGTCGGGGAACTCGGCGGCGACAGCGCGCGCCACGGGCAGCGCGGCGTCGTCCGGTTCCGTCGTGGCGAAGACCACCTCGATCGGGGCCGGGTAGTCCTGCGCGAAGAACGTGCGGAGGTTGTCGGCGAGCCCTTCCTCGCAGCCCTTGATGGGCTTGAGCATCGAGACGGGGGGCAAGCGGTCAGTCGCGAGCTGCGACGGCTTTCGGCTCGTGTGCCAGATGGTGGCGATCACGCCGAGCACCCCGAGCGCAAGCCCGGAGAGAGCGGTGACGAGCAGAATCCAGGGGATGATGGCCATAGCGCGTAGACGCCGGCGATGAGCATGAGCGGAGGGTCCGCGGCTCCCGGCGGCCGACTATGTCACCGGAACCGGCGACGCCGCAAACCGAGCGCGATGCGGGGTGTCCCCGTTTGGGGATGGTCCGTGAGGGTGGGGATCAGAAGCAGCCGCGTGCGCAGGCGAACATCTCCACCTCGCATGCCGTCTCGCACGCATCTTCGAACGCGGGGCAGGCCTCCGCGCACACGCGCCACCGAGCCTCGCAGGCCGTGCTCGCGCACTCCTCGTTGGAGGCCCTCGGAAGCCGGGGAGGATGGCGCCGCCGCGCGGGCGTCTCGGGCTCTTCGGCGTCGATGTTGGCGGCGGGCGGCGCCGGCTCGTTTTCCGGCTCCACGTCGGTCGACTGACTGACCGTGATCGGCGCGGACGTGCGGCCGATCGGGCTCTCGCGCAGGCCGGGCAAGCCCTCGACGGATTCTCCGCGCTCGATGGCGGCGAGGCGATCGGCGGCGTAGCGGATCCGCTCGTGCGGCTGACCGCGCGTGTAGTGCTCGTTCCAGGCCGTCCAGCAGGCGTGTTTTTCGGCCACGGGGATGCGCGCGTCGAAGTCCGCGGCGTAACATCGCTCGAAGTAGACCCGGCCCTGAGCGACCCCGCGCAGACTGGGACCGCAGCCCGAAACGAAGGACGCCACGAACAGCGTCACGAGCAAGCCCCCCATTCGCCGACGAAACCGCATGCCCGAGCAACGTACCACCGAGCCAGGCCCGAACGAAGGGGTGAAACAGGGCACACTGCACGACGATGTGCTCGGCCCGCTTACCGTCACGTACACGGACGCCGGCATCGTCGCGCTCTCTTTCGGGGGCGACTCGGGGCCGCTCGTGAAGTCGCTGGCGGAGCCCCTGTCGCGTTACCTCGCCGGGGAATCCATCCGGCTGAGCTCCATCCCCGTGAGCCTCGTCGGCACGGCCTTCCAGCAGCGCGTGTGGACCGCTCTTCGCGACGTTCCGCGAGGGCACGTACGCACATACGGCGGCTTGGCGGCCGACGTGGGCTCGCCGCGGGCCATGCGCGCGGTGGGCGCCGCGATGGGTGCAAACCCCATTCCCATCGTGGTGCCCTGCCACCGGATCGTGGCCAAGGGCTACGAGCTGGGCGGCTACTCGGCCGGTCTCGAGCGCAAACGCCACCTCCTGACCCTGGAGGGCGTGGCGCTCGATGGTGACCGGGTTCGGCCGGGCCAGCTGACGCTGGTCTGACCAGGACTACAAGCCCGTTAAGGAACCGTTGTGCCGC
>JBGCFC010000241.1:0-39929 GCA_045106715.1 Sandaracinaceae bacterium | reverse complement strand
TCGACCTCGACTGCGAAGAAGGAGGCTGTACCGTGAGCCGGGTGGGGGCCTCGAACCGACGGTCTGGGGCGTTTCTCGTCCTGATGGCCCTCCTGTGGGCCGTTCGTCAGAGTTCGAGAGCGCGCCGCGCGATGTCGTAGGAGAAACCTGCGCGCGCGAGCTTCGCGAGGTCCTTTTGGCGCATGAGTTCCCGCTTCTCATCGTCCCGAAACGGGCCCAAGCGCCGTCTCCGGACGACCTCTCGGGCCGCCGCGAGATCGTCCGTGCCCTCCGCCAGGAGCGCGTCGATGATCGCGCTGTCCACGCCACGTTGGCGGAGGGCCGAGCGGATGGCCCGCGCCGACTTGCCGCGCTTTCGCAGCACGCGGACGCGTGACTCGGCGTATTTGCGGTCGTCGAGCCATCCCTGACGGATCAGCTTCGCGACCACGGCCTCGACCGCCGCCGCACCCTCCTCGGGGTCCGTGTCCAGCTCTTGAACCGACCGCCAGACCCGCTTTCGCAGCACCCGGCGGAGCTGTGCCTCCGAGCCGCCGTAACGTTCCAGGTACCAAAGGGCGACCCGCTCGAGGTACGGCTCTTTGGCGGGTTTTGGCGCGCGTCGCGACATGCCGCACGGTCCCTCATTGACAGGCCGGCGCCAAGTTGCGTACTCACCCAGCATGATCCGTACGATCCGTCGCGCGCGTACACCGCTGTTTCTCGTGGCCCTCGGGTGCGTGCTCTCCGTGAGCTCCACCGGCTGCGACCTGACGCGCTTCACCGCCCAGTCCACCGCCAACATGTTCGGACGCGCCGCGTCTGGGCTCGAGCGGCACTGGGACTACGAGATGGTGGGCCAAGCCCTGCCGGGCAACATCCTTCAGCTCGAAGGGGTGTTCCGGATCATCCCAGACAACGAGAAGCTGGGGCTGACGCTGGCGCGGGCGTACGTCTCCTACGGCTTTGGCTGGGTCGAAGACGAGATGCAGCAGGCGCAGGACGAGGGGGACCTCGAGGAGGAGGAGCGCCTGCTCGGCCGTGCGCGCCTGCTCTACGAGCGGGGTCGCAACGTGGGGTTGCACCTGATGCGCCTCCGGGATCCCGGCATCGACGACGCCATGACCGGTGGGCACCCGCAGTTCGAGGCCTACATCAACGAGCACTACAACAGCGCCGAAGACGTGCCGATCCTCTTCTGGACCGGCTACGCTTGGGGCTCGGCGATCAACGCGGGGCGTGATGACCCCGAGATGATTCTGAGTCTGCCGTTTGCGCGCACGCTCGTGGAGCGCGCGGTCGAGCTCGACCCGACGTACTACAACTACGCCGGCGTGATCTTCCTCGGAGTCGTCAACGCGGCCCTCCCGCCGGCACTCGGCGGTGACCCGGAGCAGGCGCGCGAGTACTTCGAGCAGGCGCTCGCGGCGACCGATCGGGAGTTCTTCACCGTTCACGTGACCTACGCCCGGACCTACGCCGTGCAGACGCAGAACCGGAACTTGTTCATCCGGCTGCTGCGGGAGGTCATCGACGGAGGCGACCCCCGTGAGGAAGCCCGGCTGACCAACCGCATGGCGCGTCGACGCGCGCTCCGATGGATGGGCCGCATCGACCAGTTGTTCTGAGCGCCAGGCGGGTTGGAGTCCGCGCTCCCCGATCCGCGTTGGATCTGAATGGGCGCCGAACCGGCTCGTCTCACTCGTACCCGAGCGGGCCCTGCGCCTCGTCTCGACCCCCGTGATAGTCTCCCTCGCGCCGGGCACGTTCGACGAACGCTGCTCGCTGACGACGGTTTTGGATGGTGGACATGAAGAAGCGACAACTCGTGATGCTGGGGCTCCTCGTAGCGGGCCTCGTGACGCTGCCGGGCACGGCCCCGCGCGCCACGCAGGCGCAAGACGACAACATCCAGCTTCGGATCGCGACGCTCGCGCCCCGCGGCTCCTCGTGGATGCGGGTCTTCGGCGCGTGGAACAACAGCCTGCGCCAGGCGACGGACGGGCGGCTCTCGCTTCGTGTGTACGCGGGTGGCTCGCAGGGGGATGAGCGCGACGTCATCCGGAAGATCCGGATCGGGCAGCTCGACGGGGCCGCCGTTACCTCGACGGGCCTCAGCTTGATCGTGCGTCCCATCCTGGTGCTTCAGGCGCCGGGCGTGGTGAACAACTACCGCGAGCTGGACCGCGCACGCACGGCGATGAACGACGAGTTCTCCGAGCAGTTCCAGGCGAACGGCGTTCGGCTGCTCGGCTGGGGCGATGTTGGCGAGGGCCGCATCTTCTCGAACCAGCCCATCACGCGCCCGAGCGATCTCCGCTCCGTGCGTCCCTGGCAGTGGCGTGACGACAGCATGTTCGGCACGTTCCTCGACGTGGTCGGCGCCAACGGCGTGCGTCTCGGCGTGCCCGAGGTGCTCCCCGCGCTCAGCACTGGTCAGGTCGACACCGTCATCGCGTCGGCGACCGCCGCCAGCGCGCTGCAGTGGCACACCCGTGTGACCCATGTCACTGAGCAGGCCAACACGATCCTCATCGGCGCGACGATCCTGTCGCAGTCCCGCTACGAGTCGCTTCCGGAGGACCTCCGGACCGCGCTCGACGAGACCTCGGCGCAGGCGCACTCGACGCTCGTTCGTCGCATCCGCCGCGACGACGCCCGCTATTACCGCGCGCTTACCACCACGCACGGCCTGACGGCCGTCGACACCGACCCGCACCGCGCCGAGTGGACGCAGGCGGCGACCCAGACGCGCAACCGCCTGGCTGGCCGGCTCTTCCCGCGCGCACTCATGGAGCGCACGATGGCGGCCGCACGCGGTCGCTGAAGGTTCGGTAGAGTTCCTTCCGCGGCGGCGAGGCCGACGCCATCAACATCGTCGGTCTTCGAGTGTGCCATCGGACGCAGAGCGCGCGTCCACTCGGAACTGAGTCGACGCAGCAGCACGGCTTCCGGGCCGACGGAACGGGCGGGCTTTCGAGCTCGCCCGTTCTCATTCCGTCGCCCATTCTCATTCCGTCGCCCGGTCCGTCGGATGGACGCGTGTCGGATCACAGCCACCGCGTCGACTGCGGCCATGGCCGCATCGCCACGACTTCCTCCTCGACCTCTTCCCCTCTCTGCTCAATCAGGCTCGCCTGCGGTCGGGACCTCCTCTCCGAAGCGAAGCAGCGACGGGACCCAGAGATCTCGCCACAGCCCTCGGGGCTCAGGTACCCTTCCGCCTCATGCGTGAGGGCACCTCGTGAAGCAGCTTAAGCAGTTCGATGAAGGCATTGCGCGCGGCGAAGCGCTCATTGCCACGTCGTTCTTGGTGACCATGATCTTCGCCGGCTGCATGCAGGCGCTGATGCGGCACTTCGCCACCGACTGGGAGGCGACGTGGGCGAACGACGCCCTCGCCCACCTCGAGTGGGTCGACGCGTTCCTGCAGAAGGGCACGCTGTGGTTGGCGTTCTTGGGTGCATCGCTCGCGACCCGAGAAGGGCGCCACATCGGCATCGATCTGTTCCCTCGGCTGGCTCCGCCTCGCACCAAGCTCGTCATGCGCGGCATCGCCAGTCTCGGCTCCGCGGTGGTCGCGTTTTTCCTGGGACGCGCCTTCTGGTCCGCGGTCCTCGTCAACGCCGACGAGCGCCCCGCGGTCTACGAGGTCTTCGGTGACAGCGGACCGCTCCATGTGTGCGACGCCACCGCCGCCCAGCTCGCCGATGCGAGCGCAGACGCCCCCGGCATCTTCTGCGCGGTCCGGGATGCGCTCGCCGTGATCAACGTGCCGGTCGAGACTGGCAACGCCGCGCTCCAGCTGATCGTGCCCGCGATGTTCATCGTCATCGCTGTTCGGCTGTTCGCCAGCGCAGTCGGCTCGTTCCTCAAGTTGTATCGAGGTGAGCTCGAAGATGCGGAGGGCGCATCACCCCACATGCCGGCCCCCAAGCCGACCTCGAACGAAGGGGAGGGCTGAGCCATGGATCCCCTGTTTGTCGTCCTGCTGATCATCTTCGCCATGCTCGGCGCGCCGCTGTTCGCCATCTTCGGTGCGGCGTCCATGATCCTCTTCTCCGAGGACGGGACCATCACCTCGGTCGCCGTCGACGTGTTCAGCGAGCGCTTCGCCGACTCGCCCACCCTGGTGACGCTCCCGCTGTTCACCTTCGCCGGCTACCTCATGGCCGAGAGCGGAACGCCGCAGCGCCTCGTGCGCGTCTCTCGCGCGTTGTTCGGCTGGCTGCCGGGCGGTCTGGCGGTCGTCTGCCTGTTCGCGTCCGCGTTCTTCACGACGTTCACCGGCGGGAGCGGCATCACCATCGTGGCCGTGGGTGGCTTGCTGTTCCCGGCGCTCATCCAGGAGAAGTACTCTGAGGAGTTCTCGCTCGGCCTGGTGACCACCGGTGGCTCGCTGGGGCTTTTGTTCCCGCCGAGCATCCCGATCGTGCTCTACGCGGTCGTTGGCGGGATCCTCATCGACAAGCTGTTCCTCGCCGGCATCCTGCCCGGGATCATCACCGTCGGGATCCTCGCGATCTACGCGATCATCATCGGTCAGCGCAGCCGCAAGGGGGCGATCAACGAGCAGCGCTCGGAGCAGCTCCGGCAGGCCTCGCGCTTCTTCGGCGTGTTGTTGGGGGTAGTCGGCGGGCTCGGCGGCGCGGCGGTCGGCGCGTCCATCGCCATCTACGACGACCCGAGCTTCCTGCTCATGGGATCGCCCGCGGATTTCTACGTCGTCGGCGCGATCATCATCGGGGGCTACTTCGCGGCGACCTACGCAACGCAGGGCGAGGCCCGCGCGGCGCTCAAGGAGGCGGGCTGGGAGGTGCTCCTGCCCTTCCTGCTCATCGCCGCGCTGCTCACTGGGTTCGCGCGCATCCACGAAGCGGCGGCGTTCACCAGTGCGTACGTGTTGATCGTCGAGGTCTTCATCTACAAGGACCTCGACTTCCGGACGGGGCTGCCGCGCGTGATCAAGGACAGCATGACCATGCTGGGCGCGATCTTGGTCATCCTCGCCACCGCGCTCGGGTTCACCGGCTTCCTGATTCAGGCGCGCGTGCCTGAGCTCATGGTCGAGTGGATGGAGCAGTTCATCGAGTCGCCCTGGATGTTCCTGCTGGCACTCAACGTCTTCCTGCTGGTCGTCGGCATGTTGATGGACATCTTCAGCGCGATCGTGGTCGTCGTGCCGCTCATCGTGCCGATCGCCAACCACTTCGGGATCGACCCGTATCACCTCGGCATCGTGTTCTTGCTCAACCTCGAGATCGGCTACCTCACGCCGCCGGTGGGGCTGAACCTCTTCATCTCGAGCTTCCGGTTCGAGCGTCCCGTGACGCGGCTCTACACAGCGGTGCTGCCCTTCATCGGGCTGCTCGTCATCGCGCTGCTCGTGACGACCTACTGGGCGCCGCTGTCGACCTTCCTTCCCGGGCTTGCTGGCGAGACGCAGGAGCTGTCGGCGGACGACATCGACAACATGGAAGACCCGGGCGACGACGGGTTCGATGACATGGGCGACGACGGGCTGTCTCTCGACGACATGGGCGATGACGACGGCCTGTCCTTGGACGACATGGACGACGACGACCTGACACTCGACGACATGGACGACGGCGACCTGACGCTCGACGACCTCGATCCCCCCACCGGTGAAGAGACGCTCGACGACCTCGACCCGCCGCCCTCGGACGAAGAGACGCTCGACGACCTCTAGTTCCCTGGCAGGGTGATTCTGACGCTCGTGCGGCGTGCCATCGGCGAACGAATCAAGGAACGACGACGATGCGATGCTCGGCCTCGTTGAGGAGGAGTGACGCCGAGTCGTGCGTCGAGGGCGCGGCGCACGGAGATCGAATTCATCCTGTCACGGTGCATCGGCGAGGAGCGACGCGCCGAAAAGGCCCGAGGACATCAAGACAGTTGCTGTGGGTCCTATCGCTGGCGCACCCAAGTCACTTCGCGGGTGTTCAGCGGCGACCGAGCTGCGAAGGTCTCGGCGGAATCGACCGCGGACCTCGCCGGAGGTGTCCTCGTCCCCCAGCTGCACCCGCGTTCCGTCCGCTCATCGCGCGACCAGCTCCGGATACTTGCCAACGATCAAGACGTTGAGCTGCGCAGAGGCGGCTCGGCAGCGGGCTCCATTCACTCGCTCGAACCAGAGCGACGGATGCCCTCATGAGGACGAGCGTCGTCGTCCCGGCGGTCCGGTCAAGCGGGGCCTCCTGATTCTCGTGTCCGCTGGCCTCGGGGCGGCTATCGGGATTCGCTCAGAATCAGGGTGTGCCGCTGACGGTGACACGCGGATAGCCGCTCGCGCTGACGACATCCATGGCCGCGATCATGCGCGCGTAACGAACGCCGTCGTCGGCCGTGACGATGGCGGTGTCCTCGTTGGGCTCGAGCCGGTGCCGCGCGGACAGCTGCTCGTGGAGCGCCTCGCCGTCGAGTTCCCCATCGGCGGTGAGCGGAACATCGATGCGGTCGCCCGCCTCGCTGCTCAGGGTGACGCCGGCCTCCGTGAGCCGAACGATGAGGGGGATTCGGTCCTCCACCTGCGTCATCTCGGAGTCTGGGGATCCGGGGGTGTCGAGCGCGCCCTCCACGGAGGCGAGCTGGTTCCACACCGCGGTGACCAGCAGGAACATCACGCAGCACAGCAGGAGATCGATGAAGGGAACCAGCGGGATCTCGCTGTCCACTGACTTCTTGCCGCCGGGCCCGCCACCTACCGAGATGCTCGCCATCCTCGTCCTCCTCTTTGGGTACCGCGCCGAACTGAAGCGCCCCCCACCGCGCCCGAGGCGTGATGCGGCGGCGGCTTCTCGCGACGCACGGAGGGTTGGAGTCCATCGGCGGCTCAGGGTTCCAAACGATCGCGGTCCTGGTACAGTTCCCGGGCTGCGCAGTCCCGTGGCGACACCATGACCGCCCTGATCGGCAAAGAGATCGACGGCCGCTATCGTCTCGCCTCCGAGCTCGGAGAGGGCGCGATGGGCGTCGTGTTTCGCGCGGAGAAGCTCGACGGGACGGGCACCGTCGCCATCAAGATCCTCAACGACGACTGCAGCGAAGACGCCGATCTCCGAGAGCGGTTCGAGCGCGAGGCCCGCGCGCTCTTCGGGTTGCAGCATCCACACATTCTCGGTGTGCTCGACTACGGCGTCGCCGATGGTCGGATGCCGTACTTGGTCATGGAGTTCCTCGAAGGGAAGAGCTTCGACGCGGTGGTCGACGACGAGGGCCTGACCCCCTCCGAGGGCTACGAGGTGGCGCGGCAGTTTCTCGAGGGGCTCGCGTTCGCGCACTCGCAAGGGGTACTTCACCGCGATCTGAAGACCGAGAACCTCTTTGCGGTGCGGAAGCCGGACGGCAGCCTTCAGACCAAGCTGCTCGACTTCGGGCTCGTGAAGTTCGTGGATGATGAGCGCTGGGGCGAGGGGAAGAAGCTCACCGTCGCCGGGTCGGTCATGGGCAGCCCCGCCTACATGTCGCCAGAACAGGGCACCGGCAGCCCCATGGACGCGCGTAGCGACGTGTACTCCGCGGGTGTGGTCGTCTACGAGCTGATCACGGGGTCATGGCCGTTCGAGACCGAGAGCCGGATGGAGATGCTCAAAGCGCACCTCCTGGAGCCGGTTCCGTCGTTGTCTGAGGGACGGGAAGGGCTCAAGGCGCAGCCTCTGCTGGACGTTCTTCTCCGCAAAGCCATGGCAAAGGAGCGAAAAGATCGCTTCGCGGATGCGGGTGAGATGCTCGCGGCGTTCGAGGCGGTGCCATCCCCCCGCGTCTGGCTCGACCCCGCCCTGCAATCGGCGGGCGCGAAGCCCGCCGGTTCGCTGCCGGCGCCACCGATGGGCAACATCGCGGCCCCGGCGTTCCCGTCACCCGCCGCCCTTCCTTCCGATATGGCCGCCCTCGGTCCCTCGAGCTCCGTCATCGTCGAAGGCAGTGCACCTGAGCGAGCCGGCGACGCGCATGCGTCCTCGGCGTTGGCGATCCCCGTCGGGCCGCCGGACGTCTCAGGCGGGTACGCGGCCGGGTCGGCTCATGTCGGGGGCGCTGTCCCCGCGGCGAATGCGCCGACGAATCCGGGGCCCGCAGCGAACGCGACGCCCTCTCCGATCGCACCCTCAGGGAGCGCGGTGCCCTACGCGAACGCCCAGAAACCCAGGGGCGGTGGCAAGACGGCGGTGCTCGTTCTCGCTGGCCTCCTGGGCTTTTGCATGGTCACCAGTGTGGCACTGATCGTCATGATGTTCTTGCTGCGCTCCTAGACGTCCTCGGCGGAGGCGCGTAACGCGCCTCGGCGGCCGGACCGGCCCCCTGCGGCACGTCGTTCCTCGCCGATGCATCGCGCCCCCGGCGTTCGCCGTTCGCCTGCGCATCATCGGTATGCGTGTCCACTCCAGCGCACTCGGCTCCCGAATCACGCCACCGCAGAACGGCAAACGCCGCCCACCCGGAGGTGCGCGGCGCTGCTGGTTCGAGGTGTCGCCGATCCGGCCGAGGACCGGAGCAGAGGACCGGAGCCGTCGACTATTCTTCCACGCCGATGAACACGACCATCACGAATACGATCACCGAGAGCACGCCCCAGATCGCGGCGATGAACCCGACGAACAGAGGCAAGATCCGTTCGCCGGCGATGCTCGCAATCGGCAGGATGATGATGACCAGCGCCAAGAGCGCCGCGTAGATCGGCTGTCCATGACCGCCGTCGGCTTCCGGCATCGCCCAGAGGAACGATACCGTGATGACCGACATCACGCCTCCTAAGGCGCCGAACGCGGCTACGACAATCACGAAGAGCTTCTCGCCGAGCCCGGAGAACCAAGCGATCGCGAACAGCGCGGCGAGCACCGTCACGAGCCCGATCGCCCAGAACCGGATGCCCTCGAAGCCTTCGTCTCCGTAGTCCAGCCACGAGGTGAACACGACGGCCGAGCCGACAACCCCGAAGAGGATGGAAAGCGTAAACGTGATGAAGAATTCGGGGTTCGAGACGAGGCCCTTACCCTTGAGAATCGACGCTTCGGTGCTCATGTGCTGCCCGTGTGCAGAAGGAGATTCGGATGCCACGCATCCGTACTCGTCGTGAAGAGCCTATCAACCGCCCTGAAGGACGACAAAATGGATGCTCGAGAACTCGGCCTGGCCGAGGGTATAGATCACTTCCGACAGTGTGCGGAAGGGGGTTCGCTTGTCGGCGATGATCTGCACAGCCCCGGTGAAGGGCTGCGAGCCACCGCTCAGCTGCTCGATCTGGCGGAGCCGATCGCGGTGCTGGGTGAGGATGTCGTGCAGCGGCGTGATGAGGAAGCCGTTGCCGCCGCCTTGCTTGTGCTGGGGATCGACCAGCCCGTTCCGCAGTGAGATCACCGGGAGGTTGTCGACCACGATCTCATCGCGCGAGATCTGAATCGGGACCGACTGCTCGACCTCGCGCTCCGTTGTCGAGTATGGGATCTGCAGCTCATCCGACTGGACAATGTTCGCCGACTCCTGAGCGAACTGCATGATCATGAAGACCAGCAGGATCGTCATGACGTCCATGAGCGGGTAGATGTTGAGCCCCTGCTCGCCGTGCTCGGGCTGCCGCTTCAGCTTGCGGCGGATGATGGCCTTGACCTGCATCTGCGATGCGGTCTTCGGCTTGTCCTGTCCTGATTCCTTCTTGTCAGCCATCGTGTGCCCGCGCGTTCAGCGCACTCCCGCGGAGAGCATGACGTCAGGAAAGAGGGGTTCCGGGCCCGGGCCGCGTAGCGCGTCCATCGCGCCGACGACGTTCTCGAACTCGATCTCCGGGTCCGCGGTCAGGATGACCTGAGACTCGTCGGGGAACCGCTCGTGCACTCGCTGGACGCACTCTGTGAGTGCCGTCGACGTGGGGCCGACCTGCGAGGTAATGGTGGCGTCCCGGCCGCTCCCGGCGCGGACCTCGGTCGACCACTCCAGCACCCCGTTCCGCGAAGGAACGGTGATCACACGGCCGGACTGCGTCTGGGTGCACCCGGGGGCGAGCTTGCCGCCCGAGCCGCTCACGATGATGCCCTCGGCCGTGATCGTGACGCTCAGGTTGAGCGTGCTGCTGTCCGAGTCCGATGCGCTGCGGCCAACGCGCCGTCCGAGGGTCGGCAGCTGCGCGTCGAGCTGGGCGATCGCGAGCACCGACTGCACCGTCGCGAGCAGGAAGATGATCAGGTTCACGACGATGTCGAGGAACGGAACGATGTTCAGCTCGCCCATCTCCTCGGAAGGATCAGGGGAGTGCGCCGTAGTGCGCTTACGGATGTAAGCGCGCTGCCGTGGGGTGAGCTTAGCCATCGTCGTCTCCGGCGGAGCCGGATCAGCGGCCCTTGAGCAGGAGGAGGTTCTCGAGCTTCATCGTCGCCCGCTCCATGTCCTGCTTGATGCGGGTCGTCATGCCGTGGATGATCAGGTGGAAAATCATGCAGATCACGGCGATGCCGAGACCGAGCGCGGTGTTCCACATGGCCTCCGAGATCCCCTCGGAAAGAATGCGCGACCGGTCGGCCGGGTCAGCGTGCGCAACCGCGCCGAACGCTTTGATCAAGCCGGTGATGGTGCCCAAGAGACCGATGAGGGTCGCGATGTTGGCCAGGGTCCAGAGGGCGGCGACCCGCTTCTCGAGCTCCGGCATCAACTCCGACATCCGCTCTTCCATCGAAGCGATGACGGCCTCTTCGCCTCGATTGACCTGAGTGAGGCCCGACTTCACCACCTGCAGCAGCGGCAGCGGAGCAGCCTCGCAGAGCTTGATGGCGCGGTCGATGTTGCCCGCCTGAACGAGCTTCCGAATCTGCGCCATGAACTCCGTCGTGTTCACCCGGTACTTCGACAGGATGTATACGAACCGCTCCGCGATGATGGCCAGAACCAAGGCCAGCACCGCCATGTTGATGAAGGAGAACGGGGCTCCCATTACGAGGGCTTCCCAGATAGCGTGCATCAGCGAGGCTCCTTATTGTCCCTGCCTGGACATTGTCCCTGCGTGGCGAACCGTTTGTGCCCTAGCGCGACCAGTACCCGCGACCCGCGAGCGCCGTCGCCGAGCGTCGAGGCTCGATCGAACGAGCGCTCGGCGACCGTCTGCATGACGGCCTTCGGTGGGCACTGTCTTCATGTACTAGGGCTCCGGCGCCAGGCCGAAATCGACGACGGAAGCTAACCGAGCCTCAGTGGCGTTGTCAACGACAAGGACCCGGGAATTCTCC
This sequence comes from Sandaracinaceae bacterium, assembly GCA_045106715.1. Taxonomy (GTDB): domain Bacteria; phylum Myxococcota_A; class Polyangia; order Polyangiales; family Sandaracinaceae. Next base: position 28,719 of record JBGCFC010000241.1, on the reverse strand, counting down.
GGTTTCAGATCTATCTGATCTTTTTGGAACCTCGGGCTCCGTCGCGCCTCTAACCCGACGTCGACCCCGCCTGTTGCGCTCCGCGAGACGAGTCGGGTCGAATCGGAAGCGGCCCGTCCGAGGGACGCTCGAGAGGTGACGGACCATGCGATCATCGCTGTTGACTTGCCGGACGGGCCCTGTATCATCGCTCGCGCTGTCGTACTCGATCCCCCCTGGGGGTTCGGGTTCCGGTGAGCGGTGCCCATCGGAGCAGTGTTCAACGGAGCAGTGCCAGTCGAAGGACATTCGCCCTCACGGCAGGCATTCGAACCACGGTACCATTCGAACCACGGCACATTTCCACGGTACGTTCCGAATCCAACGGCGAGCTCCCGTTCCCCTGAACGTGGGAGTTCCATCGAGAGACATTTCACCGCGATTTGAGGCGGTGGACGCGAACCGGGTTCTAGTCTTCGATTCGACGGCTCGAGCACGGTACTGCAGGAGGATCAGGCAACATGGCTACGCTAGCGCATCACTTTGAAGAAGGCGGCTGGGGGATGTACCCCATCCTCGTTTGGCAGATCATCGCCATCGGCATCATCATCGAGCGCGCGATCTACCTGTACCGCAGCTCGATCAACAAGGACGTCTTCCTCGCCACGATGCAGAAGTGCATCCTCGCCGGCGACGTCGCGCGCGCCATCAAGCTCTGCTCCGCTGCCAACGCGCCTCTCGCGCGGATCGTCAAGGCCGGCCTCATGAAGGTCAACCGCCCCGACGCCGAAGTTCAGGCTGCGATGGACGAAGCCGCGCTCCGCGAACTCCCCAAGGTGGAGAGTCGAACGCCTTACCTCGCGCTTCTCGCCAACCTCGCGATGCTCTCCGGCCTTCTGGGCACGGTGACGGGCCTCATCGTCGCCTTCGGCGCGGTCGCGAACGCGGACGGCGCTTCCAAGGCGACCATGCTCGCGAAGGGCATCTCGGAGGCGATGAACTGCACCGCGTTCGGCCTGTTCGCCGCCATCCTCGCGCTCCTCGGCTTCGCCGTTCTCAACGGCAAGACGCAGAGCCTGCTCGACGACATCAACGCGGCCACCGTCCAGGTCATGAACCTGGTCGTGAACAACCGCTCCAAGATCAACATCCAGGGCGCCTGAGTCCCGCGTCGAGCTTCCTCATCGGAGGAGGCTCGTCCGGACCGACCAGAAGTTCATCAAGAGGGAAGTAGAGCATGGGTGGCGTAAACGTTGAAGGCGGAGGCGGCGGCAAGAAGAGCGTCGACAGCGAGATCCCGCTGGTTCCGTTCATCGATCTCCTTCTCTGTTGCGTGATGTTCCTGCTGGTCACGGCCGTCTGGAACAAGCTGGCTCGCCTCGACGCGAACCAGCAGCAGCCGGGCCGAGAGGCACCGATGGACGCCGAGCCCCCGGAGGAGACCATCCGGTTGTTCCTCCAGGTGAAGAACACCGGGTACGTCTTGGCGGCGACCGACGGAACCAACATCGAGGTGCCGAAGAGCGGCGACGAGTTCGACACCGAGGGGCTTCGCGAGAAGCTCCGCGATCGCCGGCAGCAGGAGCCGAACCGACGCGACCTGATCGTCGCGCCGGAGGACGGCGTGATGTACGAGGACGTCATCGCGGCCATGGACATCGTGGTGGGCGAGGGCTTCGAGGAAATGTCGCTGTCCGACGGCGCGCACCTCTAGGAGAACGTGATGGGTGGCGGAAACTCAAGTTCAGGGGAACAGCACGGTATCCACGCTCCCGGGCGTCGGCTGCTTCACCAGATCCCCCTCAAGTTCGTTCACGATCGTGTGGCAGGCGGTGGCCGGAAGGGCGTCGACGTTCCGATCGCGCTCGTTCCTTTCATCGACTTCCTGATCACGTTGGTCGTGTTCCTGCTGACCTCCTTCTCCGCGTCCGGTGAGCTGCTTGCGCAGCGACCGAACCTGGTGATGCCGACGGCAGCCAACACGGAGGAGATCGAGATCGCGCCCATCGTGGCGATCGACCCCTCGGTCGTCACGCTCGACAACCGCCGGATGGCGGACACCGAGACGCTGGCGAGCACGCCGAACCTCGAGCGCATCGAGCAGCTCGTGCAGGACCTCGAGACCCTGCGTCGCAACTGGTCGGTCCTGCACCCGCGTGAGCCGTTCCCCGGCACGATCATTCTGCAAGCCGACGAGAACGTGGACTTCCGCGTCATCAAGAAGGTGATGTTCTCGGCCGCGCAGGCTGGGTACACCAACGTGAGCTTCGCTGTGAACCAAGGCGCGGGTGGTGGTGGCGGCGAGTAACCGCTCCCACCATGCCGGCCAAACCTTGTTCCCACAGGGTTGAGATAGCCAGCCGAGAGAACGTGCCTGACGACCCTCCGACTGACGAACCCGCCCTTCGACCTGCGCGCCCCGACGCCCCTGGCGAGGGGCGTGCGGCGTTTGGGCCCCGCATTCCGTGGAAGTGGATCATCCTCGGCGTGGTGGGGATCGGTGCGGTCTTCGCGAGCTATTTCGTGCGTCGTGACGCCCGGAAGGAAGCGCTTCGCGACCAGATGGTCGTGCTGCACGAGACACAGCTGACCGAGGTGTCGGAGCGCTACCTCGCGTTCCGACAGCGCATCGAGGGCTACGTGCAGACCGCCCATGAGGCAGGTGAGCCCGAAGAGTACGTCGACCCGCGGCTCAACATCGCGGGATTGCGTTCCGGGGAGGGGCTCTACCTTCGGGTGCCCGCCGACTTTGCGGTCGACCAGGAGCACATCGAGTCGGCGGCGCTGCAGATGGTGCCCGACGCGATCGGTCGCTGCCTGGGCCTGGCGCCCGTGAGCGTGCGTGGACTGTACGAGAAGGGCTATTTCCTCACGCCCGAATGGGTGGACAACCTGCGCGAAGAGCAGGACATGATGGCGCTGCGTGTGCTCGACGACCAGCTGGGACGTCACGTCCAGGTGGACGTGCCCGTGGTGCTGAGCATGCTGCAGGCGGACTGGTTCATGCTGGTCATTCAGCAGGGGGAGAGCCGCCGGAACGACCCGGTTGACGTCTATCTATGGGACCTGACGCGCAACCAGCAGCTGTTGCGCACCCGGATTCAGGGGCGCGGCCTGTTGATTCCGGTCCGGATGCGCTTCGATGGGGTCAACAATGCGCGTGCTCCGGGCGCGCCGTCTGCGACGTCCGGTGCGGCCACGGACTGCTCGATCGCCTCTCAGATCCGGGCGCTTACCGGCAGCGAGCCGGTGAACTTCGAGTCGGGTGAGGCCGTGATCGACGCGGCGGAGCGAGCAGCCGAGGAGGCGGCGGCCCGCGAGGCCGAGGCAGCGGCCGCCAGAGGAGAAGAAGGAGCGGAAGGCGCACCCGCAGAGGAAGCGGGTGAGGACACGCCCGGCGATCCCGACCGTGCGGAGGCGAGCGCGGATGGCGAAGAGGCCTCCGCCCCTTCCGAATAGACGTCGTCGCTCGCAGGTGTCGGCGCTCGACACTCAGCCACGGCAGGCGGTGGGTGTTGTCGCATCTGGCCGGGCTCAGCGCCGGGACAGACGGATGCGCTGGAGCCAGTCCAGGAGGGCGACGCGATCGCCCGCGCCCGTGTCCGGGCGCCGGAGAAGCGTTCGGAAACCCGTGGTGGCGCCATCGAGATCGCCGGTCCCGAAGCGCGCGACGGCCTCGAGGCGTGCCGCTTCGCGAATCAGCCGTTCGCTCGGCAAGCCACGTGACTGCGCGCGCTGCAGGCGGGGAAGGGCAAGATCGAACCGCTGGCGAAAGCCGAGCTGCCGGGCCGCGAGGTAGTCGGCCAGGCCGTCTTCGCGGGCCTCGGAGAGCGCGTCGATGTGCGTCATCGCGATCGCGGCGTCCCGGTTGGCGTCGCGCCTCGGCACGAGCAGGCCTCGGAGCGCGGCTTCGCCGCGGCCGCCCATCTGGATGCCGAGCCGCCGCACCTCGAGCTGGCGGCTGAAGTCCTCACCGAGCGGTTCCTGCATGAGCGCGGCGTAGATCGCGTCGGCTTCGTCCGAGGCACCGCTCGCCCAGCGTGCGTCCGCGAACTCGAGGCGCGCGCGGTGGATGAAAGGGGTTGCCGCTGACGGGGGCCCGAGCAGGCGGGACAGCTCGCGCTCCGCCTCGTCGGATTCCCCCTGTCGAGCGAGCGCGCCGACCATCGTGACGCGAGTGCCGGCCTGGCCTTGGTCGAGCTCGAGGATGCTCCGGCAGGTGGAAAGCGCTGCTCGATCGTCACCGGCCAGGAGGTCCGCGCCGAGCTCCGCGCGCAGGTTCGCGATGCGATGGGGGCAGATTTGCCCGAAGATGCCGGGACGCTCAAAGCGCAGCTGGGCGAGGGCACGCGCCTCGGGGGGCAGCTCGACCTCTTCTCGAAGAAAGCGGTGCCAGTCGCGCTCGGCCTCCTCCAGAGGCACGCCGAGGGATTCTTCGAAGTCACCGCTCCGATAGAGGGCGCGGACCACCGCGTTGCCTCGGGTCTCCAACACCCATCGCACGAAGGAGCCGCTCGTGGTGTAGGCCCGGCTGGCCGGTTGCAGCAAGAACCGGAGTCCGTCGACGTCGCGGAGGGCCGGCGCGAGGTCGGCCTCGAGCATCGCCGCCGCCCACTGGTGCGGCGTGAGCCCATCGCGCGCGCCCCACGCGACTGCGACCGCCACTCCTTCGATGATCGCGGGCGACGGAATGAGACCTCCGAGGGAGCCGCTGACCCGGAAGGGGCCGCTGCCCGCATTGCCCACAACAACGTGCACGACCTCGTGGAACAGCACGGGGTGCGGCCACTCCGAGACCTGCAGGTAGACTTCGTTGCGCCAGGGCTTGGCCACGTAGGTGTTGGAGGCGCCCATCTGTCGGCGCTTCTCGTCGGCGCTTCGGAAGAAGAAGGCGGTGACGGGGACCCGCTGTCGCACGCCCAGGATCGCTTCCGCTTGGCGCACCCGGATCGAGCAGTCCTCCGCGAGTCGCTCGGCGTCCGCGCGTGCCATCTCGCGCGGCACGATCGCCACGCAGCGTGAGGATTCGACCCGCCCGCCGAGAGCCTCCGCGATCGACTCGGCGGTGCTCCGGTGCCCGAGGTCGGTGCCGTACACCTCGCCGAGTGTGCCGATGAGCAGCGCGAAGGCGGCGAGCCCGAGCAGGCGGCCCGTCGAACGCGCGAGCCTCAGGCGGTTGCCGTCCCACACGGCCCCGAACAGCGCGACGGCGCCGCCGATCCAGAGCAGCGTCAGCACGCGGAACGAGATGTACGTCCCCGTCACCGTGATGTCGGGGTCGTACAACGTGCCAGGGAAGTACCCGACCATGTGGGAGTATGCGTAGACCGCTGGGGTCGACCAGAAACGGAGAACCCCGAGGAGCGCGAGCACGATCGGGGTGAGCACGGCCGCGGTCGTGGCGAGCCGCGGGCGAGGTACCGCGACCCCGAGGAGCACACCGACGATTGCCGCGAGCACGACCGATATTCCGGGGCCCAGCGCCAGGAATGCGAGCCCCTCGAGCGGGGCGCACGCCGGCACGCGCAGCAGGTTCAGCAGGAGCAAGGCGCTCGGGAGGCCGACGATGGTGAGTGCGATCAGCACGGCGTCGCCGAGCAGCGGCAGCGCCGGTGATCCGTCCTCGTCACGGAGACGCTGGCTCGCGAGCCGCGCGCCCATCGCAGCGACGAAGGGAGGCAGGAGCAAGCCCAGCACCAAGGCGCTCTCGATCCCGGGGACGCCGGCCACCGGCGAAAGGCACAGACCCAGGCCCGCGAGGGCCGCGACGACCAGCGCCACGCGGGTCGAACGAAGTCGGAAAGCCCGCGAGAGGTTGGTCATCGTGTGTGCGACGCGTCTCTTCAGCCCTGCACGACCGGAGGCTGAGAGGGGTCGGGCGGGAGATCGAGCACGAGGGGGAGGACTTCATCCAGACGCGAGATCAAGTGGATGTCGAGCTCCTCCTTGATCTGCTTCGGCAGCTCATCCAGGTCCGGCTCATTGCGCGCAGGCAACAGCACATGCTTCAGCCCCGCGCGGTGCGCGGCGAGGCACTTCTCTTTGATCCCGGTCACCTTGAGCACATGACCGCGGAGGGTGAGCTCGCCGCTCATGCCGACGTCCGGTCGCACCTTGAGCTGTGTCAGCAGCGACGCGAGCGCCACGAACACGGCCACGCCCGCGGCCGGGCCGTCCTTTGGCATCGCGCCTTGCGGCAGGTGGATGTGGATGTCCGTCCGGTCCGCAAACTCGGGGTCGAGGCCCATCTGTTCGGCCCGCGCGCGAATGTACGTGTAGGCGGCGTAGACCGACTCCTTCATCACATCGCCCACGTTGCCCGTCAGGTGCAGCCGGCCCTTTCCGCCCATCTTCGTGGACTCGACGAACATCAGATCGCCACCGCCGGGCGTCCACGCCACGCCGGTCGAGATGCCGGGCCGCGCCACCTTCTCGGCGACCTGACGTGCGGCCCTCGGGGGGCCCAGCACGTCCGCCACGTAGTCCGGGTCCGCGTCCTGGCGCACGTCTTCACCCTCGGCGAGGCGGACGGCGACCGCGCGACACACGGAGGCGATCTGCCGCTCGAGGTTTCGTACGCCGGCTTCACGGGTGTACCCGTCCACGATGGCATCGACGCCCTCGTCGGTGAACTCGAGCCGCTCTGGCGTCAGGCCGTGCTCACTCAGCTGTTTGGGGACCAAGAACTGTTTGGCAATCGCCTGCTTCTCGTCCCGCGTGTAGCCGGGGAGGGCGATGACCTCCATGCGGTCGAGCAGGGGACGCGGGATCGTGTCGAGTCGGTTGGCGGTCGCGATGAACAGCGTGTGTGAGAGGTCGAATGGGACCTCGATGTAGTGGTCCGCGAAGGTGCCGTTCTGCTCTGGGTCGAGCACCTCGAGCAGTGCGCTCGCCGGGTCTCCGCCGAAGTCCGCGCCGAGCTTGTCGACCTCGTCGAGCAGCATGACGGGGTTGCGGCTCTTGGCCGACTTGAGGGCTGCGATGATGCGTCCCGGATAGGCGCCGACGTACGTGCGCCTGTGCCCGCGGATCTCCGACTCGCTCTGCACCCCGCCGAGCGACACACGCTCGAAGTTGCGGGCCGTCGCCCGTGCGATCGACTTGGCGAGTGAGGTCTTGCCGACGCCGGGCGGACCGACGAAGCAGAGGATCGGGCCCCGGATGTCGCTCTTGAGCTTGCGCACCGCGATGTACTCGAGGATGCGCTTCTTGACCTTGTCGAGGCCGTGGTGGTCCTCGTCGAGCACGCGCCGCGCCTCCCCGACGTCGAGCCGGACCGGGGCGCTCTTGCTCCACGGGAGATCTGCCATCCACTCCACGTAGTTGCGCGCGACTTGGTACTCCGCGCCCGCCGGGTTCATCGTGCGCATGCGACGCAGCTGACGCCGCGCGGCTTTCTCGGCCTCGTGCGGCATGTCCGCGCGCGCGATGCGCTCGCGCAGCAGCTCGACCTCATCGTCGTCGTCCGCCTCGCCGAGCTCGCGCCGGATGGTCTTCATCTGTTGGCGAAGGAGGAACTCGCGCTGACTGCGCGACATCTCCTCCTGCACCATGGTGGAGATCTCCTTCTTCACCTCGTGCACCTGCGACTGGCGGCCCACCAGGTCGGCCACGAGCCGGAGACGCTTGCGCACGTCCAGCTCGTTCAGGACCTTCTGCTTGGCGCTCGTCCCCACGGGGAGGTTCGAGCACACCAGGTCCGCCAGGGCGCCGGCGTCCTGCACGTTGTCGAGCACGGCGCTCGCCTCGCGCGGCAGGTGCGGGAGCAGATCCAACAGACGGCGCGCGGTCTCACGGAGGTTGGCCGCGAGCGCGTCGATCTCGACGTCCTTGACCGGCGCCTCATGGATGCGCGTCACGTCGGCGCTCATGAACGGCTCGCGTCCCACGGGCGTGACGATCTCCATTCGTGAGATGCCCTGCAGCACCACGGAGTAGTTCCCGCTGCTCAGGCGGATGACCTTGAGCACGCGGGCGAGTGTACCGAGGTGGTGGATCTCGTCGAAGGTCGGGTCTTCGGTCTCCGCCGTGATCTGGGAGACCACCCCGATCGTGGGTCGGTCCCGACCGAACGACTCTTCGATGAGTCGGACCGATCGTGCCCGGCCGACGTTCACCGGGACCACGGAGGCCGGGAACAGGACCGAGTTGCGCAGCGGCAGGAGCGGCATGCGCTCGGGGGCGGGAACATCGGGCGCGTCGTCGCTCATCGGGCGTAGTCTCGCTTTTCAGCCGGGATTCGCAAGGGGGGATGAGGGTCCGGCGGACAATGCCGCGCTCGGTGTCCCTGCGGGGAGCGGCGCGGCGAGGGTGGGGCAGCTCGCTGCCGGACCTGGCGCATCCGAACGCGAGTCGACCACCCGGGTCTGCGCAGCCGCGATTTCGATGGCCCCACGCGGTCGGACCTGTTAGAAACTGGACGCCTGAGCCGGGTTGTGAGAATCCCACCTACAGGTAGTTGGATGTAGGTGCTGCAGCCAGCCTGATTTGCCGCACGTCACGTGCGCGGGTCACCACGGCGCGGCGGGCATTTCGGAGGTTTCGATGAGCGGACGAGGGTCGAAAACGTGGACGATGGGGCTGGTCTTGCTCCTCGCGCTTTCCCTCGGCGGCTGCCAGGGCGCCTTCTGGGGGAACCTCGTCGTTCTCGGCGTCACGATCGGCATCTTCTGCAGCACGCTGGCGCTCGGCCGCTCCACCACGGCCACGCGGAGCGCTGAGGCATCGTCCTCGAGCACCGGTACGATCAGCTGATTCGCGCCCGGATTCGCCACGGGCGACGAGCCGCTTTCATTTGTGAGCCAAGCACCCGACTCCAATCCAGTGCTCCGGCCCGGCGCTGCCACCCTGTGCTGAGGCCCCACGTGAGCTCCTCTGCTGGGGCCCTTCCGCTGCGACCCCCGTTGCGCGATGATGGGACGCCTTGAACGCGGAAGACCACCACCTACGCCGGCTCGAGCAGCTCAGCCTGGCTGAGCTCGAGGCGATCCGGTTGGTGTTGCGCGGCGGCTCCGTCATCGACTGGCATCGCCTAAATCTCCGCGACGAGCAGGAGGTGGTCGAGTTCCTCAAGGCGCACGATCTCGACGTCGACAGCTCGGCGGATCGCGCCCGCATGGAGGCGATCAAGAACTCGGCCATCAGTTACCTGCGCCGCAACTTCGACTTCCCGATCCCCAAGACGATCGCTCACCAAGAGGTAGGGGAGCTGATGCTCTTGGCTTCGGGCAAGGGGCACCGGCAGCTCTGCGCCTGCGCGATCCTCAAGGTGATGCACATCATCCATCACCTCGAGGCACGCGAGCTGCTCTTCATGTTGCCCATGTCGGACCAGGAGCTGTTCCACCTAGTGGAGCAGAAGACCTACCGCATCATCGGCGGGATGATGGCGCGCGGCTTTCCGATCGTGGAATTCATCGGAGGGCGGAAGAACAAGGACAGTCTGTACACCAAGCTGTTGAGCAAAGCGGAGACGCACGCAGCGCAGATCTACGACAAGCTGCGCTTCCGTCTCGTAACGCGGTCGCCCGAGGACATCTTCCCGATGATGAACTACCTCATGCGGCACCTCTTTGCGTTCAACTACGTGGTGCCGACCGAGTCGACGAACACGCTGTTTCCGTTTCAGAGCTACTGCGCGTCGCAGCCCGCGCTGTCACGGCATCTCCCGCACCTGCAGCTGAAGCCCGACTTCGAGGTCGGCGCGGGGACCATCATCGACAACCAGTTCACGGCGCCGACCTACCGGGTCGTGCACTTCATCGTGGACATGCCGGTGCGGGTTCCGCAGGAGGTGATGGATCAGGCGCCCCCAGCAGCATGGGCGCTCGGCCAGGTGATCTTCGGGCAGACTGAGTTTCAGATCATCGATCGGCTCACCGAGCAGAGCAACGAGATGGGCGACGCGTCCCATGACGCCTACAAGCGACGTCAGCAGGACGCGGTCGCGCGGCGACTGAAGGTCGGCATCGCACGGCCCACCAACGCCGATCGCGAGGCGGCGGAGCTACGCCGGGAGCTCGAAGATGCCGAGGAAGCCGACGCGGCTCAGTCCGACGCTGGGCCAACCGACACGGAGTCAGCCGACACGGAGTCAGCCGACACGTAGTGAGCCGTCCGTTATCGCACGCGGTCTGGTCTTAGGCGCTGTGGTCGGACGTGGCCGCCGTCGACCCGGTGTGGTCCGACACGGGTATCCGTCGTAGCGCGGCGGGCTGCGGCCTGGGACCTTTAAATACTCTCCACGACCTGCTGTCCTCCTCGTCTCTCTGCTGCGTTCGACCTTCGCCCCGCTCGCCCTGGGGGAGCGCGGCGCATCCCGGCTTCGCTTCGCGCGAAGGTTCCGACCTCACGTGAGCGTGATTGATCAGAGAGGGGAGGAGGCGAGGAGGTCGAGGAGGGGAGCCGTTGCGATCCAACGCGCCATCCGCCGTAGCGCGGCGGGCTGCGGCCTGGGACCTTTAAATTCTCTCCACGACCTCCTGTCCTCCTCGTCTCTCTGCTGCGTTCGACCTTGGCCCCGCTCGCCTCGGGGAGCGCGGCGCGTCCCGACTTCGCTCCGCGCCGCGGTTCCGACGGCCGCCGGGGCGTCGAATACCTGAAGGCGAGGAGCGGAGGGCGGCGTGCTGGTCGCGGCTACAGGCGCCGCACGATTCGCTGTTCGCCACCGGGCTCGACGGTCACTGGCACGGTGTGCATGGTGCCGTCGTTGGTGCGCAGGCCGATGGTGTGGCGGCCCGGGGACACCCGAAGGTTGCGAACCGGCGTGTTGCGCCCGGTATCCCGGCCATCGACGAAAACACGCGCCCAGGGGATCGTGTTGATCGTGAGGGTGCCCTGGCCGCCCGAAGGTCGCGGTGTGGGTCGCGGTCGGGAGGTGGTCTCGGGGCGCGGCGTGGGCCTCGGTCGGGGCGTGACGCGTGGAGTGCGCTCCGCTTGAGGACGCGGCTCTCGCCGTGGTCGAGGGTTCGCCGCCGCGATCACGACCGGACGATCCGGCTCCGCGGCGGGCGGCGGGGTCGCAGGCTCGGCGGGCTCGGCGGGCTCGGCAACAGGCGCCGAGGGCACATCACCGGCTTCCGTTCCTTCGACCGCGGGGGCGGCGGGATCGGCGGCTACCGGCGCTGCTGGTGCAGGCGCGACGGGTGCGGTGGCGATCGCCGGGCCGGCCGCGGCGCTGACCGTCATCGCGATCTCGAGCATCGCAGTGCTGCCTTCGGCCACCGGCACGGTGCGCGTCACGGGCTCGTAGCCGTCGGCGCGAATCTCGATCGACCGGTCGCCGGTCGGAACATGCTCCAAGAGCAGGGGCGCACGTCCCCGCTGAACACCATCGACGAACACACGGGCGTCGGCTCCCTCGGGAGCGACGCGCAGGGAGATCGTACCCGTGTCCGCGGCGCCGCCGCCAAAGACGCCCGGCACGAGCACGAAGATCAACGCCACCGTCAGACCGGCGACCAGGACCGCGGCCAATCCGATGAGCGCGATGTACTTCCCCATGCCCCCCTTCTTCTTCTCGGGCGGCGCCACCGTCTGCCCGGCGAGCTGACCGTGACGCTCGACCTCCATCGTCGGCAGGTTCCGCTGCGGCGCCTGTGGGGGTGGGGCGAACATGTCGGCCCCGCCGGCTTCTGGCGCCTGGCTGGCGACCTGGACCGAGGAGGAGGGACCGGGCGCCGAGGCGACCGCGACGGGCATCCCGCCGGCGATCGGCGTCCCGCCAGCGATCGGCATCCCGCCGGCGATCGGCATTGCACTGGCGGCCGGCATCGCACCGGCCGCCGGCAGCGAACCTCCCGGCGGTGGTGGAACAGGGCGGCTCAGCCCGCCCGCGGGGGCGCTCAGCCCCGGCTCATCCTGAATCTCTTCGAGGTCGTCGGCTGTGAAGAAGATCTGTGTCGCCTGTTCGGCGAGCTCCTCCACTGGCGGGCCGCCGGCAGCTTTGGCCTCGAGCATCGCCTCGAATGGCGACGCGGTGATCATGGTGGACTCCCCCTGGAGATCGTCCTCGTCGAACTCGCTCATGGCGTCGAGCGGGTCGAGGGGCTCCAGAACGTCGCTCTGTGGACCGGGCACCGCGGGCTGGGCGGCCGCGGTCACGCGGGGCATCGCCGCCGGGTTGGCCATGCCGGGGTGGCTGACGTTGGAGAAGCTGTCGAGCCGGGCCTTCTCCTTGGCGATCTCGGGCGCGAACGCGGTGCGCATCCAGGTGTTGAGCTTGGACGTGCCGAACGGTGGGCGAGACAGCGCGATGAAGCGCTGCAGCTCCTCCTGCATCTCTCCGGCCGTCTGCCAGCGGTCGTCGGGCTCGCGGGCGAGGCCCTTGAGCACGATCGCCTCGAGCTCCGGCGGGATGTCCGCCACCATCCGGGAGGGGGGCGTGATGTCGGCGTTGCGGACCTTTTCCAGGGTGGAGAAGTCGCTCTCGCCCACGAACAGCCGCTCACCGGTGAGCATCTCGTGCAGACACGTGGAGGCTGCGAAGATGTCCGAGCGGTGGTCCACCGGCAGTCCTCGCACCTGCTCCGGGCTCATGTAGCCGAACTTGCCCTTGAGCACGCCAGCCTGCGTCTTCGTGTTCCGGCTCGCCGCCTTGGCGATGCCGAAGTCGATCATCTTGACCTGTCCCTCGTAGCTGACGAGGCAGTTCTGGGGCGACACGTCCCGGTGGATGATGCCCATGGGGCGCCCGTGGCGGTCGCGCTTGCGGTGCGCGTAGTCCAGCCCCTCGAGCATCTTCGAGGCGATCCACGCGGCCATCGCCGGGGGCATGTGCCGACGCATGCGCCGGAAGCGGTTCATGATCTGGAGCAGGTCTTTGCCCCAGACGTACTCCATCGCGATGTAGTGGGACTCGCCGATCTTCCCCAGCTCGTAGATCGGGACGATGTTCGCGTGGGTCAGGTGCCCCGCGATCTTCGCCTCGTCGATGAACATCTTGATGAAGTCCTGGTCCTCCGCCATCGTTGGCAGGAGCCGCTTCGTCGCGATGATCTTCTCGAAGCCCTCGATGCCGAAAGACTTGGCCGTGTAGACCTCAGCCATCCCACCGACCGCGATGCGGTCCAGCAGCAAGTACTTGCCGAACGGGATGACCCGTGGTCCGGCTTGTGGTTTAGAGCCCCCACCGGGGTTCGCATGCCCCATCGCTTCGACCTCCAGGCGAGAGGGTGCCGTACTGATTGACCCTCTTCAACTCTGATGGTGGATTCAACTCACGATTCGTAGCACCGAAACCGACAGTTACCTACCTGTTGGGGGCTGAAAGCCGTGGCTTGTAGACATCGGCCCCGCTGTTGTGGTCAGTTGACCCAACGAAAAAAGGAGGGCGCGGCGGATGCCGTCCCTCCTTCTCTCGCTTGGCCACCCGGGGGTGACCTGTTTCAGCGTCTCAGTTGACGGTGGCGTTGACCGCCGCGAACGTCAGACCCACCGAGACTGCTTCGCAGACCTGCGAGTCGGCCGCAGACGGGCTGATGTCGGCCAGGGTCGAGATGAGGCCTTCCGCCGTTTCGACGAGGTCGGGGTCGATCTCCGTGACCGCGGCGACGATGTCGCTGCCGAGGATCGAGCCACCGATCAGGCCGTTGCTGAGGCTCGAGCCGTCGGTCGCCACGTCGAAGCGGATCTGCGCGTCGGAGATGACGAGGGGAAGCATGAAGCCACCCGCGTTGATGTTGATCGTCAGGCCGTTGGTCTGGGCACGGAGCCGACCGCGGAAGATGTCGCCGGACACGGGGGTGCCGAGCGTCTGCATCGAGTTGAACGTCTGACCGGCCGCGAGCTGTCCGTCGCCGCCGACCATGGGCATGCCACCACCGGGGACCTCGCCGAGGGCGAGCTGAACCATGACCGAGTCGTCGAACACGTAGTCGTTGATGCCCGAGACTTCCATGATGAGCAGCAAGCTGCCCTCTGCGATCTGCTGCTGCAGGGTGCGGTCCAGGCAGCCGTCCGTGCTGCCGCCGCAGTCGTCGGCGTCCAGCGCGGCCGTCTCGATGGTGCCGACGAGACCCTGAAGGGCGTTGTCGACGCCGACGTGCGCGGGGTCGTTGATCCCCGTGAAGTCAGCGGCGAACTCTTCGCAGGTGCCGTCGCTTCCCTCACCCGAGTCGAGGTTGTCGAGGTTGAACCCGGCGGCCTGACCGCCCGACGCCTCCGGCAAACCCACGACCGAGACCACCCAGGTCTGCGTGGTGTCCGCCATGGTCGCGGGGAGCTCGACAGTGCGAGTCTCCTCTGTTGCGGCGGGCGTGTCCGTCGCGCAAGGCGGCGACCCCGTCGAACAAGCGTTGTCACGGGCGGGGAAGACGTACCCCGCCTCGCCGCAACCAACGCCACCCAAAAGACTTCCGGCCACGACGCCGGACAAAGCCAAATTCTTCCAATCCATCCCGTGCCTCCTGCTCGGTCGAGCGCTCCCAGGCTCCAGCCTCGGGCGCCCGCCTTCTAGCACGCCGGATCTGCTCGATACAAGCAATCCGACCGCCGCAGCATAGCGCACCTGTCAAGGGGTGCTGGACGGACCGCGCGGGCGACCTCAGCCTTTTTGGCGTCGTCGGGCGCTCGGTTTGCTGGCGCCGGCTGGTTGGAGTACCCCCCCCTCGTGCTGAAGCGCACCCTGCCGCTCCCCGTCACGGCCTACTCCGTGGTCAACGCGCTCGGGCGTACGACGCGCGAAGTGCTCGACGCCCTCGATGCGGGGCGAAGCGCGCTCGGGCCGTCGCCGCTCCCGCTTACCATCGAGACGGTGGTGGGCTGCGTGCCGGGCGAGATGCCGCCGCTGGACGATCCCCACCGGGCGTTCGACTCGCGGATCGCGCGCCTGGGCCTGTTGGCGTTCGAGGAAATGCGGGCGCCCGTCGAGGCGGCGATCGCGCGCTGGGGCGCCACGCGGGTCGGGATCGTGCTCGGCACCAGCACCGGCGGCCTGGAGCAGACGGAGCAGGCCTTCTCGCACTGGCTCGGCGAAGGCGTCATCCCGGACGGCTACGACTACCAGAAGCAACACAACTTCGTCGCGCTGGGTGAGCTCCTCGCCCGTGTCTCTGGGGTGCGCGGGCCCAACTATGTGGTCTCCACGGCGTGCTCGTCGTCGGGAAAGGTCGCCTCTTCCGCGGAGAGGCTGATCCGGTCCGGGGTCGTGGACGCGGTGTTGATCGGCG
Organism: Sandaracinaceae bacterium; assembly: GCA_045106715.1. Lineage (GTDB taxonomy): Bacteria > Myxococcota_A > Polyangia > Polyangiales > Sandaracinaceae. The sequence continues at coordinate 13,573 of JBGCFC010000241.1, read as the reverse complement.
GGATCGACAGCCTCGCGCGCATGACGCTGCAGGGCTTTCACAGCCTGGGCATCCTGAGCGAGCATCCGTGCCGGCCCTTTGGGGAGGGCCGTGATGGCATCAACATCGGAGAGGGCGCAGCGTTTGTGCTCGTCGAGCGCGATGGGGACGCCGAGGTGAGCATCCTCGGGGTGGGCGAGTCTTCGGACGCGTACCGGATGAGTTCGCCGGAGCCGAGCGGGCGAGGTGCGCGCGAGGCCATGGAGCGGGCGCTCGCACGCGGGGGCCGCACGGTGGGTGACGTCGACCACATCAACGCGCACGGCACGGCCACCAAGCTGAACGACGCGGCCGAGAGCGCGGCGATCGCGGCGCTCTTCGAGGACCGTGTGCCGGTCAGCTCCACCAAGGGGTTCACGGGGCACCTGCTGGGGGCGGCCGGCGGGACTGAGATGGTCTTCGCGATCCACGCCATCGAGACGGGGCGCCTGCCGGCGACCCTGGGTTGCGAGCCCCTCGACCCCGAGATCCACATCCAGGTGCAACGGCAGGCGGGCCAGGCGCGCCTCCGCCACGTGTTGAGCAACTCGTTTGCGTTCGGCGGATCGAACGTCAGCGTGCTGGTCGGGGTGACCCCGTGAGCGGTCTCTCACCGATCTACCTGACCGGCGTCGGGCTGTGGAGCCCGGGGTACGCGAGCGTTTCGGCGTGGCGCGTGGGAACGCCGGACCAAGACGTCGTCAAGCCGCCCTGCAAGCTCGTCGGGGGGCGCCTCAAGCGTGGATCCAGCCGGTTCGCGAACATGTTGGGCGAAGCGGTCGCGCAAGCAGCCGAGGCGGGCGGCGTGGATCCGGGGGCCGTGCCGATCGTCTACGGTTCGAGCCTCGGTGAGATCGAGACGATGGTGACGCTGCTCCGCATGCTCTTCGAGGAAGAGGGAAAGCTGAGCCCCAACCGCTTCAAGAACAGCGTGCACAACGCGGCGAGCGGGCTCGTGTCCATCGGCACGTCCAACACACGCTTCACGACCGCAATCGGAGGTGGCGACGCGACCTTCGAGCTGTCGCTGCTGGAGGCGTGGACCTTACTCGACGACGAGCCGGGGGCGGTGCTGCTCTCCGTCGCCGATGACGTGCCGCCGGCGCCGCTCGACGCGCTCGGGGCACACGGTGCCCTGGCGCTCGGGTTCTGCTTCGCGTCGGAGCCTCGGGAAGGCGCCCTCCGCATCGCGGAGCTGCGTCGTGCGGAGAGCCCGCCGGACTACCCCATCCCCACGTCGATGTCCGCGAATGCCACCTCGGCGGGGCTGCCGCTGCTCCGCGCTTCGCTCGAGCGATTGTCCGGGACGGTGCCGCTGGGCCTTCCTGGATGCGCGCCCGAGTTGGGCCCGGGCTTTGTCGTCGACGTGACCCCCGTCTGAGCCGCGTGGCTCCTCCGGGGTTGCGGGGACGGGGCGAGGCGTGTAGGTGACCGGGCCGTGACATCCGAGACGACCAGCCGCCCGCGAGCGCTCATCACCGGTGCCAGCCGCGGGATCGGCGCCTCCATCGCCATCGGACTCGCCGAGGATGGGTTCCCGGTGATCCTCAACTACCGGAGCCGCGACGCGGACGCGGAAGCGGTGAAGGCGAAGATCGAGTCCATGGGCGGCGAGGCCGTGCTCGCGAAGTTCGACGTCACGGACGGCGAGGCTGCGGACGCGGCCCTCGCGACGCTGCTGGAGGACCCCCGCCCGATCGGCGTGGTGATCAACAACGCCGGCTTTGCCATCGACACGCCGTTCCCTGCGATGTCCCGCGACCAGTGGACCCGGGTCACCCGGGTCACGCTTGACGGCTTCTTCAACGTCACGCAGCCGCTGGTCATGCCGATGGTGCGCAAGCGCTGGGGGCGGATTGTGAACGTCGGCTCGATCAGCGGTGTCATCGGCAACCGCGGGCAGGTGAACTACGCCGCGGCCAAAGCCGGGCTGATCGGCGCCACCAAGGCGCTCGCGCAGGAGCTCGCCAAGCGAAAGATCACCGTGAACTGCGTGGCTCCTGGGCCCATCGAAACCGAGATGCTCGATGGCGCGCCCATGGAGCACATTCTCAAGGCGATCCCGATGCGCCGAGTGGGCACCGTCGAAGAGGTCTCGGGGCTCGTGCGCTTCTTGGTGAGCGACAGTGCGGCGTACATGACGGGGCAGGTCATCGGCGTGAGCGGGGGCCTCGGTTGACACGCGTTGTCATCACCGGGTTCGGCATGGTGACCCCGGTGGGGGACGACCACGCGACGGTGTCTCGCGCGCTCCAGGAGGACCGGAGCGGGGTGCGCATCCAGGAAGAGTGGGCCCGCTTCGACGGCCTCGCGACCCGACTGGGCGGTGAGGTGATGGGGCTCTCGCTCGCGGGGCGTGACCGGAAGAAGGTCCGCAGCATGGGTCGGGTGGCCCGCCTGGCCCTGAGCGCCACGGAGCGCGCGATCGAGGACGCAGGGCTCACTCCGGACGAGGTTCGAGCGCCGCGCACCGGGCTCGCCTACGGCTCGACACACGGATCGTCGGCGGCCTACGTCGACTTCGCACGGCCGCTGCTCGCGCGGGACAGCTTCGAGGGCCTGCCCTCGACCAGCTTCCTCAAGTTCATGAGCCACACCTGCGCGGCGAACCTGGCGCAGTACTACGGCATTCGTGGCCGCGTCGTGAGCACCTGCGCGGCGTGTGTTTCCGGAAGCCAGGCCATCGGCGCCGGCCTCGAGGCGATCCGGGCAGGTGCGGCCGACGCGATGATCTGCGGTGGGTCCGAGGAGCTGCATTGGACCCACGCGGGGGTGTTCGACGTCATGCTCGCGACCAGCACCCGCTACCATGAGCGCCCAGAGTTGACCCCTCGGCCGTTCGACGCCAAGCGAGACGGACTCGTCGTGGGAGAGGGCGCCGGCACGCTGGTGCTCGAGTCGCTCGAGCACGCCGAGGCCCGGGGAGCGCGGATCCATGCGGAGGTCGTGGGGTACGCGTCGAACTGCGACGGCACCCACGTGACCAACCCTTCGGCGGACGGAATGGCCAGGGTGATCGGGCTCGCTCTGCGAGACGCCGAGCTCAACGCCGACCAGATCGACTACATCAACGCGCACGCCACGGCGACCGAGGTGGGGGATCTGGCGGAGAGCGAAGCCATGCACCGTGTTTTTCAAGACCGGACGCCTGTCAGCTCGGCGAAGGGGTACATGGGCCACACGCTCGGCGCGTGCGGGGCCATCGAGGCGGGGCTCTGCGTCCTGATGATGCAGCAGGGCTACCTGGCGCCCACCAAGAACCTCGAGACCGTGGACCCCCGCTGCGCGCCGCTCGACCACATCATCGGCGACCCGCGGCGAGCGGAGGCTCACACCGTGATGACAAACAACTTCGCTTTTGGTGGGATCAACACGAGCCTAGTCCTATCTCTGATGAGGTAGCCATGCAGTCGTCTTCGTCCGCCCCCCGTGCCCGCTCCGCCTACGACGCCGTGATCATCGGCGGTGGGCCGAGCGGGAGCACCGCCGCCACCCTCCTCGCCCAAGCCGGGTTGAGGCCGCTCGTGCTGGAGCGTGAGGTCTTCCCGCGCTTCCACATCGGAGAGTCGCTCCTGCCCTGCGACGTGGATCTCCTCGATCGGCTGGGCGTGACGATCGAACATGCTGAGGGCACCCCGCACCTCCTGAAGCGGGGCGCGGAGTTCTATGACGAGCGCGCGGGGGAGTACGCAGAGTACCCGTTCGAGGATTCGCTGGAGGGCACCGCGGGCCACGCCTTCCAGGTGGATCGTGCGTCGTTCGACCTGAGGCTGCTCGAGGGCGCCGAGCGCGCTGGTGCGGTGGTGCATCAGGGAGAAAAAGTCACGGGTGTGTCGTTCGACGACGCGGGCGTCAGCGTGCAGACGGCAAAGGGAACCCACCACGCCCGCTACCTCATTGACGCGACGGGGCAGGACAGCTTCCTCGCCCGCCAGAATCGCACCCGTCAGCGCATCGACGAATTCGGTATCGCGGCGGTGTTTCGGCACTTCGATGGCCTCAAGCCGGAGATTGCCGAGGAGCTGCGGTCCCACGGGAACATCAAGATCCTGTTCGTGGATGATGGCTGGCTCTGGGCGATCCCGCTCGGTCAGGGGCGCCTCAGCGTGGGGTTCGTCACGCGCCAGAAGGGCATCACGGACGGTTGGCTCGACTGCATGATCGAAGGCTCCGAAGAGCTGTCTCGCTTGCTGGATGGGGCGACCGCGTCTGGCCCCCACAGCCGAATCGGGAGCTTCTCCTTCCACAATGAGCGCCCCCATGGCGCTCGTTGGGTCTGCGTGGGGGATGCGGCCTGCTTCCTCGATCCCGTCTTCTCGAGCGGCGTTAGCTTCGGGATGCTCGGCTCAGCGCACGCGATGGATGCGCTGATCCCGGCGTTGCGTGCCGGAAACGAAGCCGACCCTGCCCTCATGGACGCGCACGCCGCCCACATGTCGGCGGGATACAGCGTCTTCGCGACGTTGATTCGTTCGTTCTACGAGCGTCGCTTGCTGCCTGGTCTCTTCTTCACCAAGGATCAGGACGCCGAGCTTCGGCGGGGCCTCACCAGCGTGCTCGCGGGTGACGTGTGGCGCGACGACAACCGGTTCCAGGAGCGTCTGTGGGCGAGCAAGCGCCGGCGGTTCGAGATCCCGGGCTACCAAACCTCCGACCCAGTCTGACGTGCTCCACGGCGGCCGCGAACGTGCTCGGCGCATTCGCCAAGCCTCCTCACGGGCGGGACGCGGCCCAGGCGCTTGCGCACACGTCCGCACAGGCGCATGAATCGGCGTCTCGAGTTCACGGTCGCAGGGCGTGAGAGTGTGCACCGGAGGTCACGTTCCGGTTCCTCAGGGGCGCTCTCTCGACGCGGCGACCGCTTGGAACAAAACCTGTCTGTGGGGGGCGTGCGGCAAGGGACCGCAGACGAGGAGTCGGATGACGGACAATCTAGAAAGCGAGCTCAAGCAGCTCATCGTTGAAGCCCTCCTGCTCGATGACGTCGACGCGGGGGACATCGGCACGGACGACCCTCTCTTCGTCGAGGGGCTGGGCCTGGACTCCATCGATGCGCTCGAGCTCGCGATGGCGATCGACAAGCGATACGGCGTGCGCATCAAGGCGGACGACGAGCAGAACCGGCGCATCTTCGAGAACGTGCGCAGCCTCGCTGCGTATGTGGAACAGAATCTCGCCGCCTGACACCCTGTCGACCTCTCGCCGCCATGACTGACAGCGTGCAGGTTCGTCCGTGAAGGTCGTATGGGGAGTGGTCACCAGCGTGCTGGTCATGCTGTACCCGGTCGCGATCTGGTTTGCGCTGACCCACCTCAGCGCGCGCTCCGTGAGCCTGCTCATCCTCGGGGTGCTCGTTCCGGTCACGGCGGTTCGTTTTCGGCGAGCCGCTCGGGAAGACCTCGTCGCGGTGCTCCGAATCCCGTTGGTCGTTTTGGCGTGTCTGCTGCTTGGCGCCGTCCTCGACGACCCGCGCTTCGTGTTCGTGATCCCGGTGCTGACCAACGTGGCCCTGTTGATCACGTTTGCGTCCAGCCTGCGCGAGACGCCCATCATCGAGCGTTTCGCACGGATGCAAGAGAAGGACGGGCTGTGCGATGGGAAGGTCCGCCATTGCCGTCAGGTCACGATCGCGTGGTGCGTGTTCTTCGTGGCCAACGCGTCGGTCGCGGCGCTCCTCGCGGTGGCGGGATCGGAGTTCTGGTGGGCCGCCTACAACGGTGGGATCGCGTACGGGCTCATGGGACTCATGTTCGCGGGTGAGTACGTGCTGCGCGCAGCTCGATTCCGCTCCTACGGCACCGGGCTGCACGATCGGTTGCTTTCCCGGTTGTTCCCACCGCCTGGAGCGGCCAGGGTCGAGGAGAGCTGATGCTGTCGCGCCACGAACCCGACGCCGAAGTCGCCTGGGACGAGACCCGCTCGATTACCGCGGCGGAGCTCTGCGGGCATGTGGAGGGCATCGCGGAGCTGTTGCCGGACGCTCCGGCCGGCGCTGAGATCCTCGTCATTTGCCGGGACCGATATCGCTTCGCCGTCGCGATGTTGGCTTGCTGGTCACGGGGCTATGCGGTCGCGCTGCCGCCGAATCCGCAGCTGGAGACGATCCGCTCTCTCCGCGCGGGCGTCGAGACGGTCATCCACGACGTCGACGGGGTCGACAAGGGCATCGATGTGCGCGACGCGCAGGTCGTGGCGGCCGCGCGAGGCAAGGTGGGCCGGGTCCCGTTCTCCGTGTTTCCCCAGCTGCCAGCGCAGCAGCGGCTCGCGACCGTCTACACCTCGGGCAGCACCGGCGCGCACACCGCGTGCCCCAAGACCGCCGGGCAGCTGCTCGGTGAGGCGCGTGCGTTGGTGGAGCTGTTCGCGATCGCACCGAACACCCGCGTCGCGCCGATGGTCCCGCCCCACCACATCTACGGCCTGCTCTTTGGGGTGCTGATGCCGCTCATCTCCGGCGGGAGCTTCTTTCGACGCACGCCGTTGCATGCCGGTGAGGTTGCGCGTGTGCTCGAATCGGGGGCGGGTGTGCTCGTCAGCGTGCCCGCGCATCTGCGTGGGCTGAGGGTGGCGGAGCCGGGTGAGCTTCCCCCCATCGGTCGTGTCTTCTCCAGCGCCGCACCGCTCTCGACCCGCGTCGCACAGATGGTGGAGTCCCGCTTCCAGTGGGCCGTCACGGAGGTGCTCGGGTCGAGCGAGACCGGGGGGATCGCCTGGCGACAGAGCGGGGGTCGAGGACCCTGGGCCGCGCTGCCGGGGGTCGAGGTGTCCGCCGACGAAGAGGGGCTGCTACGGTTGCACTCCCCCTTCTTGAGCCCGGACGAGCCGCGGCCGTACCAGGGCGCCGATCGCATCGAGATGCTGCCCGACGGACGCTTCCTGCATCGGGGGCGGGCCGACGGGGTGCTCAAGATTGGGGGCGTCCGTGTTTCGCTCGCCGAGGTGGAGCGGCGCCTGACCGAGCTGCCGGGCGTCCAGGATGCTGCCGTCTTGGGCAAGGAAGTCGGCGGCGCGCGCGGATATGAGGTGTGGGCCGCGGTCGTCGCGCCCGAGAGGACCGTGCCGGAGCTCAAGAAGGACCTCCGCGCTTGGCTCGGCCCGATGGCGATTCCGCGCCGCCTCCGAAACGTCGCTCGGCTGCCTCGAAACGAAGCGGGCAAGCTCCCGCGGGCGGCGCTGCTCGCGCTTCTCGAAGCTCCGAAGGACCCCGCTTGAACCGTCGAGCGGCGCGCGAGCGAGATGCGCCCTACACCTCGCGTCGAGATTGACTCCCATGACAGAAGCACCCCACCGCACCATCGCCATCGGCGCATCCCCGCTCACGGTCGAGGACGTGGTCGCCCTTTCGTCCGGCCGCGCCGCGCCCGTGCTCGACTCCGACCCCGAGCTGCGGCAGCGCATCGAGGGCTCGGCCCGTTTCGTCCGTGAGGGCGTGGCCGAGGGCCGGCACATCTACGGGATCACCACCGGCTTCGGGGCCTCGGCCGAGTTCGCGGTCGATCCTGCGGTGGCCGCCGCGATGCCGCTCAACCTCCTGCGCTACCACGGCTGCGGGACCGGGGCGCTCATCGGCGAGCGGGAGGCGGCTGCGGTGGTCGCCGCGCGGCTGGCGTCGATCGGGCGCGGCTACAGCGGGGTTCGTGTCGAGGTGCTCGAGCGCCTCGTGGATCTGCTCGGCCGACGCATTCTCCCGGCCATCCCGGAGGAGGGATCGGTCGGTGCCAGTGGCGACCTCACGCCGCTTTCGTACATCGCGGCGCTGCTCGTCGGTGAGCGGGAGGCCTGGGTCGGCGGCCAGGTCGTGAAGGCCTCGGCGGCGCTCTCGGACGTCGGCCTCGCCCCGATCACGCTGGCCCCCAAGGAGAGTCTCGCCATCATGAACGGGACGAGCGTGATGACCGCGCTCGGGTGCTTGGCGTGGGAACGGGCCCGGCGGCTGGGCCGCTTCATGTCGACGCTGACCGCGATGACGTCGGATGTCCTGTTTGGGCTGCCCGCGCACTTCGACGACCGCATCTTTGCGCTCAAGCCGCACCCCGGGCAGCGCGCCGCGGCGAGATGGATCCGGGACGCGATCCTCGACCGCGAAGAGGGCCCGCCGCGGCTCCGCTACGAGTGGGTCGACGCGGACGCGGGCGCGCCGCTCACGAGCGTGCTCCGCAGCCCGCGCATCCAGGACCGGTACTCCATCCGCTGCGCCCCCCATGTGATCGGCGTGCTGCTCGACTCGCTGCCGTGGACCAAGCAGATGCTCGAGACCGAGCTGAACGGCGTCAACGACAACCCGCTCATCGATCCGGCAGCGCAGGAGGCGTTGCACGGCGGCAACTTCTACGGCGGGCATGCCTGCCTCGTGACCGACACGCTCAAGAACGTGGTCGCGAACCTCGCCGACCTCTCCGACCGGCAGCTGGCCGTGCTCAACAACCCGCTGACCAACGAGGGGTTGCCCGCGAACCTGGTCGGGCGAGAGGGGCCCGACCGCGCCACGCACCACGGCTTCAAGGCGATGGAGATCAGCGCCAGCGCGCTCACGGCGGAGGCGCTCAAGCTCACGATGCCGGCGAGCGTGTTCTCGCGCAGCACCGAGAGCCACAACCAGGACAAGGTCTCGATGGGCTCGATCAGCGCGCGTGACGTGCATCGAGTGCTCGACCTGACCGAGACGGTCGGGGTGATCCAAGCGCTCGCGGTCGCGCAGGCGGTGGATCTGCGCGGTCCGGAGCGCTGTCATCCGCGCTCGCGGCAGATGCGGGACGCCATCCGGGAGCACGCCGCGTTCAACGACGCCGACCGGCGGATGGACACCGACATCCAGGCGACGCTCGCAGCCTACCGTGCCGACGCGTTGCCCATCGGCGAGGTCGACTTCCCGTGAGCCTCTCGCGCCGGCCGCCCCCAGAAGACGCCGTGCGCGTGGAGGGAGAGGTGCCTTTTCACGACGTCGACCCCCTCCTGATCGTCTGGCATGGCCACTACTTCAAGTACTTCGAGATCGCGCGCACGGCGTTGTTTCGCCGCCACTGCATCGACGGGACCGACCTGCTCAACATGGGCTACCGCTTCGTCATCGGCCACAGCGAGTGCCGTCACATCGCGCCGCTGACCTACGGGGACCGGTTCGAGACGCGGGCTTGGTTCCTGGACGTCGAGCACCGGGTTCACGTCGCTTACGAGGTGGTGGACCTCGGCCGTCAGCGTCGCGCCGCCCGGGCCCGGACCGAGCTCGTCACGACGGACGCGGCTGGCGCGCTGCTGCTTGAAACCCCGAAGGCGATTCTCGATCGAATCCAGACCCCACCCGCTGCGTCGGAGACCGCGTGAGACGAATGTTGACCTCGTTCGGGGCGCTCTGTTGTGTCCTCGCAGGCGTGCTGTTCCCCCTCTCCGCTTCGGCGCAGGCGCCGTCGCTCGAACGCCTGCTCTCCCGTTTCGCGGCGCTGCCGGGGCTCGAGGCGGAGTTCACTGAAGAGAAGACGATGGCGTTGCTCGCGGTCCCCGTGCGGAGCCGTGGGCACATCTGGTTCGCGGGGAACCCCGACCGCCTGATGCGTCGCATCACCGCGCCCGACCCGTCGCAGGCCTTGATCGACGGCGGCACCCTCCGCATGCGGAGCGGTGGCCGGACCGAGGAACTCGACATCGACAGCAACGCGGTCCTGCGCGGGTTCGTCGACAGCTTCCGCGCGGTGCTCGCCGGCGACCAAGCGTCGCTGGAGCGCTACTACGAAGCGGAGCTCACCGCGGGCGAGGGCGAGGACGCCTGGGTCCTGTCGCTCCAGCCCCGCAATCGTGACCTGCGCCGCTTCGTTCGTACGATCACGATGCGGGGCAGCGGCGTGAACATCGAAGAGATGCTGATGGTCGAGGTCAACGGCGACCAGACGCGCACGACGTTTCGCAACGTGAACGCCCGGCGCCGCTACAGCGACAGCGAGTCCAGCCGAATCTTCCGCATCGAGGAGTAGTTCACCACTCTGCGGGCGGCGGCGGAGGCGCGCTCGGAGCCGGCGCGGGCGGCAGGAACTCCAGTGGGCGAAACAGCGCGCGCTTCTCCTCGGGAAGCGGCGAGACCATGTCGATGAGCTCTTGCTTCCGCAGGTAGATCTCCTCGCGGCGCCCTTCGTCGGACTCGACCTTGAGCGAGAGCTCCTGCGGGTTTGGCGAGTGCTGCGCGACCGCGAGGGCGACCGGCGTCATGGCCGCGATGATGCGCTCGAACAGCTGCCGGGCGAGGCCACGCTCGAACATGTCGTGACCGTCGAGGTGGGCGGCCACGAGCCGCCGCTTCCGGCGGACGAGGGGCGCGACTTCGCGTCGAAGCGCGGTGGCCAGCTCCCGGAGTCGCGCCACGTCCTCGCCCTGGGAGTTGAACGGCTCCGCCTCGCCGCCCTTCTCCCGACGGTTGGTCACCCGGGCGATGGTGCGCCCGGCGTCGTCGATATCCAGCTCCACCACGTAGGCGTCGCGCGAAGCGTCGGGCTTGCGGCGCAGATGCACCTCCATCGAGTCGGGGCCGAGCTCGAGCTCGCCGAGGTAGAAGTCGTCCAGGGTGTGGATGTCGGGGTGGAGCGAGCTCCGCAGGAACGCCTTCTTCATGCCGACCTGGAGCGCCATCCCGGGGCAGAGCTCGCCAACCTTGCGCGGCTTGGCCCACCCGCTGGCGCTGACCTCGACGGTGAACCGCGTGGTGAGCCCGGCGGGGTGCGACAAGACGACCTGACCCTGCGGTGAGGTGTGGCCGAGGTTGAGCGACATCGCCCACGACTCCGTGGGGAGCGGGTCGGTCAGCAGGTAGGCCGCCATCACGCTGCGGAGCTCGGTGCGCTTGTCGCGGATGCTCGAGGTCACCGCGACCGAGTCGGCGTCCAGGTCGTTGGCCCGGGACTGCTTGGCGCGCGCGCCGATCGCCTCGACCTGCTGGAGCAGCTCCTTCGCGAACGGCGCGATCAGCGTGGGCGCCGCCGAGCGCGCGGCCCGGTCGGTGACGCCTTCCTGAACGTGATCGAAGAACGCCTGGATGGCCTCGATGGCGTGCAGATGCGCCTGCGCGCGGTCTCCCAAGTTCTGCTCTAGCTCATCCGCTTGGTGCGCCAGCACCAACACTTGGCTTGCCGCGCGCACAAACGCGCGCAGCTCCGCGAGGAAGTCGTAGCCGCCCTCGAAGGGCTGCGAGTCGCCGAAGAGGTGAGTGGGCACGGCGGCATACTACCCGATGTCACGGTGCCCCGATGTGGAGAGCGCTGGCTTCACGTGGGACGTTCGGCTCTCGCGCTTCGTCCGCTATCGTTGCCATGTGAGCGACGCAGAGACATCCGGAGCCGATCCGAGGTCGTTGCCGGCGCTCATCGTAGGGGTGCTGAGGTCCGATGGCGTTTCCATGTTTGGTATCGCCTGTGGTTGCATCACCCTTATCCCGGCCGTTTGGTTCGGGCCGACGCTGACCGGCGCTGACGCCCAGATATGGGGCCCGGAGATCCTGTTCTTCCTACTGTTCGGGCACGCGGCGCTTGTTCATCGCGGGGTCAGCCGTCTTCGGGGGCACCGGGGCGCGTGGACGGAATCCGTTGTGGCTTCGGGCCGGAAGATCGCACCGCTTTCCCTCTGGCTGCTTCTTGCCCTCCCGGCCGTGCTCATCGGCACAGTTCTGCTCATCTTGCCAGGGGTCTATGTCCTCGTGCTTCTTCTGCCCTTCGTGCCGTGCGTGCTGGAGAGGCCAGGTCTGGCGGGAGCGTTCCACCAAAGCGTCACGCTGAGCCAAGGGCACCGGGGTGAGCTGGTCCGCACATTCGTCGCATGGAGCATGGTCTTTTTCTTCGTGTGTGTGCTGCCCACCTGTTGTCTCAACGGGCTCGCTGCGCCAGACGAGGTTGTCGATGAATTTCCGCTCTCGTATGTGCTGTTCTCTTTCACCTTATTGGGCGGACTCCTGGCCGGACTCCTCGTTCTGATTTCGGCCTTCTCGGCGTGCTCGTACATCTGGCTGGTTGAAAAGTCGGGACAAGAGCCGGCCCCCGCGCGCTTCTGAACCTGCGGGTTCGGGGGGGGCCCTGAGCGCACCCCGCTCTAGAACATGCGGCGCAGACGCGCGGGATGGATCGGGGAGCGCGACGGCGTGTCCAGGTCGCCGGGCCGACGCTGAAATGCTGGAGCATGCACGGTGGAGCGACTGGCGGACTGGGCGCGGCGTCCCGCCCCTGAGGCGCCCGTGGCGGCTTGTGCCGCAGTGTCCTAGGCTCCGGGCGCTGTGAGCCAACTCTGGCGGGAACGTTCGATCGCGCTCGTCGTCATCGCGGCCTTGGCCGGCGTGGCGAGCTGGACGTTCACACACCTCAACGTCACCACCGAGATCACGCATTTCCTGCCGGAAGCGGAGGATCGCGAGCTCGCCCGCATCGCGCGGGAGATGAGCAGCTCGGACCTCAACCGCTCCATCACGCTGCTGATCGGCGCCGAAGACGAAGCCACCACCCTCGCGGCGTGCGCAGACTTGGCGGAGCGGCTCGAGGCCCTGGACTCCGTCGAGTGGGTGCGTCGCGGCCCGGGCGACGACATGAATCAGGCGTTCTACGAGCTCTACTTCGAGCGCCGGCTCCTCTTCTTCTCCGACCGCCCCGACGAGGTGGAGCTCGACGACGAGGCGCTCCGGGGCGCTGCGCGTGAGCTCAAGCAGCGTCTGTTGGGCATGACCGGCTCGTTCGTCCGGCAGGTCGCGCCGCGGGATCCGCTGCTTTCGTTTCCACATCACCTGGAACGTCTCCGGGAGACGCAGCAGGGCACGCTCCGCGTCGTCGACGGGCAGCTGCTGACCGAAGATGGGCGCGGCGTCGTGTTCCTCGCGAGCCGCGGCTCGCCGTTCGACAGCAACGCCAACCGGCCGCTCGCCGAAGGGCTCGCGTCTGCGCTCGAGGCGGTCGGCGAGGCGCACGGACCCCTCGAGGTGCAAGAGAGCGGCGTGCACCGTTTCGCCATCGCGAGCGAGGCGGCGATCAAGACGGACGTCACACGCATCTCTGTCGTCAGCTCCATTGGCGTGGTCGTGCTCTTCCTCCTGCTTTTCCGCTCACCCCGCTATCTGCTGCTCAGCACGATTCCGCTCGGCGCGGGTTTCGTGTGCGGGCTGACCGCGTCGCAGCTCATGTTCGGGCGCATCCATGGTCTGAGCTTGGCGTTCGGCGCCACGCTGATCGGGGTGGCGATCGACTACGTCGCGCACGCGGTCAATCACCACACGCTCGTGCCGGCCCGCGGCGGAGCCAAAGAGAGCGTGAGGGAGATCTGGCCGGGCCTCGCGCTCGGGGCGACCACCACCATCGCTGGGCTGGCCGGGCTCGCGTGGACCGACTTCCCGGGCATTCGTGAACTGGCGGTCTTGACCTCGGTCGGGGTGTTCGTCGCGCTGCTGTCCACACGCTACCTGCTGCCGCCGTTCATGCCGGCGGCGCCTGCGCCGACCGATTGGCACCGCGCGCTCACCGACCGTTTGGGCGTCTGGCTGAAGTCACTCCGCAGCTCACGCGTGGCGCTCCTCGTGTTGCCTGTGCTGTCGGTCCTCGTC
>JBGCFC010000240.1:0-51212 GCA_045106715.1 Sandaracinaceae bacterium | reverse complement strand
GATTGCTCGGTGGGCGCCCGGGTGATAGTGAATCTCATGTGCAGAGAAGACCGTCAGGCAGGATGGTGAACCGGTTCGCGTTCCTCGACGGTCCCCTGGTGCGTTCGATCCTCTCTGCCCTGGCGGTCGTGGTCGGCGGGGTGGTTGTGCTGAACGCCCCTGCGGAGCGCACGCTCGGAACCGGGATCCAGTCGGTGTACGTCCACGTGAGCCTCACCTGGGCCGGACTCGCGCTGGCAGCGGGCTTCGTCTTCGCGGCCACGGCCGCGGCCATCGCGTCACCGGCGCGGTTCACGGCACCACTCGACCGCATGTATGGGTCGGCTGTGGCGCTGCTTCTGATGGGCCTCGTCGCGAGCTTCATCGCCGCGTCCACCAACTGGGGCGCCATTCAGTGGACCGAACCGCGCACGCTCGCGGTCGTGAAGGTGCTGATCGGGATGAGCGGCGCCTGGGTGATCGTGCGACCCCTGTCGTCTCGACCGCGCTTTCGTCTCGGTGCACTCGCGACCGTCACCGCCACGTTGTTGGGCTGGCTGTATCTGGTTCCCAGAGTGCTTCATCCCGAGGCGCCCGTGGGAAGCTCCGGGGTCAGCGCGATCAAGGCCGTGTTCTACGGGCTGACGACGCTCTGGCTTCTGGTTGCGGCGATGTGGGTCGTTCGACCCCGGTCAGCCGTCGTTCGAGCTCCACGATAGCTCGAAGTGAGCCTCGTCTCCCGACAGCGTCAGCTCGCTGCGCGTCGCGTGACCCCCCGTCACGATCAAGACTCCGTCCAGGGACGCTGCGATGCCCCGGAGGTAGACGTTGTCGCGCATCGCGAGGGGAAGGCCGCGGAGCACCATCGTGCCGCGACCGTCCTTCGGTGTCCCCTCGAGAACGAGCTGGCCCGCGCCTCGGTAGATGAGATCCCACCCCGCCGGCAGCCGCTTGAGCGCATGCGCCGGACCCAGCCCGACCCGCATCAGCGCGGACCGGATGGGTCCGAGCAGGGGGCCGCGGGTCGACTCCAGGATCGCCTGCCGGCAGTACTCGAGGTACCCAGCGAGACCGCAGGTTCGAAAGACCGAGTGCCCCAACGAGATGTCCAGTTCGACGGGCAGCCATGCGGTACGCACCGACGCTTCGATCTGGCGGATCACGTCATGACGCTCTCGCCGGACGATCTCCGCGTCGTCGCCGAGGCGTCCCAGCGACGCGACGTTGGAGCGCATATGGCTCGCCCGCATGAGCGGGACGGACGGTGGCTCCGATGGCATCGCGTACACGCTCGCAGGAAGGGGGATGCCCCCGCAAGCCCTACCGCGGCTGACAGGACAAGGTGACGGTGACGTGCGTGTCTTCGTCCACAGTGCCGAGGCTCAGCGTCGCCGCGCTCTCGTCCACCCGGCCGTCGTGCACGCGGCAGGACGCGGTCGCACTGACGGTCGCCTGGTCGCGCCGGCACGCGAGCACCCGCTGCACGGACCAGTCGTCCGGGCTGATCGCCGCGTGCCGCGCTCGCCCGTAGCCGCAGCGCCACGCCGAGTCGCCCAAGTCGATGCGGCCCGGTGCGTCGCCGAGCGTCGCACGCGAAGGGCTTCGGCCGGGCCCGGCGACAAACGTCGTCCAGGCGACGCCTTCGGGTCCCGTGGGGACCTGGGCCAGAGCGGTGGCGGCGGATAAGGCGAACACAACCGCGATGGCGGCTCGGAGACGGCGGGACACGGCCCCAACGTGCCGTCCAGACGAAGGATTGTCACGAGGTTCGCGGCCGCTCACGGATTCAGGGACGCAGCGGCCGCCGGTTTTATGCACCGAGCAGAGGTCCCCGGCTCAGTGCATGACGGGCTCGCCGCCCGGCCACAGCGCCGTGACGACCAGGTGAGCCGGCGTGCCACCGACCTCCAAGGGGCCGGTCGCGGTGAGATCGGACAGGTCGACCTCGTGCACGAGACCCGCATCGGGCTCCGACACGTACGCAAACCCATCCCCGACCGCCACGTCATACAAGGTGGACGAGGCGCCCAGCGCGAGCGTGCCGAGCTCGGCGCCCGTGACCGGGTCGAGGTCAACGAGAGATCCGGTCTCCGTCAGCACGAGGAGGTGTCCGGCGTCTCGATCGATCTCCATGTCGAGCACCGCGTCGTCGAGTTCGACCGACGTCGCCGCGCCCGCGTCCGTGTCGACGAACACGATGGTTCGGTCGCCGACGAGCCCCACGAAGGTGGTGAGGTCGTCCTCCCCGATCATGCGAGAGGGCCGCTCCATGCCCTCCGCGCGCGGGACCCGCAGCTCCTCGAAGGCCTCGGCCGTCGCGTCCCACCGGACGACGAGGAACCCGTCCGCGCAATCGAAGACCGCACGAAACCCCGACGCCTCTGCCGCCCCCGGCGCCGCGCAGTTGAGGAACACCGGGTCTCCGAATCCGTCGCTCGTCGGCTCGTAGCGGTCGATCCCGCCATCCGCCCGTGTCGTGAAGAGGTGGCCGCGCGCCACGACCGCGAGCCCGTCGTGAGGGGCTCCCTCCACGGTCCGGAAGATGACTGCGCGGCTGCGTGCGACATCCGTGCGCAGGGGCCCGATGCTTCGCTCGAAGAGGGCCGTCGTCGTTCCCGTGGTGTCGTCGAACGCGACGACCCAGCCGCCGTTGACGTGCACATCGGTGACGTTGCCTCGGTGCGCCAGCATGTCGTCCACCTGGATGACCGACGGATCCTTGTAGACGTGGAAGTGCTCGACGTGGTCCCAGACCCAGACCCCGACGCCGAACACGTCGAAGCCGACCGAGGGCTGGGTGGCCACCACGGCGGTGATCTGCCGGCTCGAGGCGCTGTACAGGACCGAGCCCGACCCCACCTCGTACGTCGTCACCTCGCCCCGCACGTCCAGGTCCCACACGCGCGCGGTGGGCGTGTCTCGGTCCGCGATGCTGAGGCGCCCGCGTGTCTCGTAGACCTCGCCCTCGGGAATGTCGACGGGGACGACGCCTCCGGAGTCGACATCAGGACCCGCGTCCTCGTCGCCGGCGTCCACGATCCGACCCGAATCCGCCTCCGGACCGGCGTCGCCCTCCGAGGACGGCCCCTCACAGCCGAGCGAAAACAACGCGGTCGACAACAGTCCCAGCAGCACTGGCAGGCTGCTGGCGAACCCATTTCGGCGCCTCGGCGGGCGGGATACGACGCGCTTCCGCCGGGTCGCCCCTGCGAAATGATTCACCATTTCGGCGTCGGCCCCATCGAAATCGCACGGCACCGCGCTTGGCGATCCATCCGAGAGCCTTTTGCAGCAGCCTGCTGGGGTCCGGTCCATAGCGCTAACGTGCTTCGTTTGCATACCAGTTGCAAGTGTGGTTCGGTTGCGCCGTCCGGGGCTCGACACCCGCAACTTGGAGATGAAGATGAAAGAAACGACGCGCAAATTCCGGTGGCTCGCGGTTCTCGCGGTCGCGCTGGCCTTCGCAGGCTGTGACGACGACGGGGAGGACATGGACGGCGGGACCGATGCGGCCATGGCTGATGCCGGTGACGAGCTGGACGCCGGCCGCGACGCGGGCACGGACGGTGGATCCGACGCGGGCACGACCGCCCAGGGCGAGATCCGGGTGTGGCACCTCGCCGCCGGCGCCGGGATGGTCGACGTCTTCATCGACGGTGAAGAGACGCTCTCGGACTTCGAGTTCGAGGCGAACACGGACTTCATCCCGCTCGACGCGGGCAACCATGACATCGCCGTCGCCCCTGCCGGGATGGGCATTGGCGCGGCCGTGATCACGGTGGACGACTTCGCGCTCGGCGAGGACGAGCAGTGGACGATCATCGCGTCCCAGCTCGACGCCGACACCAGCGCGGCCGGCGCGTTCGCCGCGCTGCCGATCCTCGAAGACACCTCCGCTCCCGCCAGCGGCAACATCGCGTTCCGCATCTTCCACGCCGCCTACGACGTGGACAGCGACGTGGACGTCCACAACCTGAACGACGTGACGCTGCCCGAGATCGCCGATGGGTTGGCGCAGGGCACCGTGACGAGCGCGCGGCTCGAGGTCCCGAACGCAGCCTACGGGCTCGGCCTCGACATCGACGACGACGGCGCCGTCGACGTCGTGACGGAGTCCCCGATCGACATGCCGACGGCGGGTGCCACCATCACCATCGGCGCGATCAGCAAGCCCGGCGAAGAGGCCGGAGAGACCGAGACCGAGCTGGTGTTCCTCGTGAACGCGGGCGCCAACATCCACGACGAGACCGAGCTCGAAGCGGCCGAGGTTGGTTTCCTTCGGTTCTGGCACCTGGCGGCCGAGGCCGGCACGGTCGACATCTTCGTCGACGGCACGGCCGTGGCCACCGCGGTGGAGTTCGAGGGCAACAGCGCCTACGCGCCGTTCCTCGCGGGCACCTACGACATCGCCATCGCGCCGACGGGCATGACGGCGGCCGACGCGGTCATCACGGCGGACGACTTCGCCCTCGGTGACGGCGAGAGCTACACCGTGCTCGCCACGCAGAACGACGCGGACGCCTCGGCGACCGGTGCGTTCGGCGCGCTGCCGATCCTCGAAGATCGAACCGCGCCGGCCGCCGGCAGCATTCGGTTCCGCGTGTTCCACGCCTCGTACGTGGTCGACCAGGCGGTAGCGATTCACAACATCGACGGCAGCGGCAACCCGGAGATCGTCGCGGCCATCGCGCAGGGCGCGGTCGCACCCGGCCCGGGCTTCGAGGTCGCCAACGGCGCCTACACGCTCGGCATCGACGTCGGGGACGACGGGACCATCAACTTCCAGACGTCCGCGGACGGAACCACGGCGGGCCCGATCGACATGCCGGTCGACGGCGCGCTCATCACCATCGGCGCCATCAGCAAGCCGGACGGCACGGAAGAGGAGACCGAGCTGGTCTTCCTCATCAACGACGGCGCGACGATCCACGACGAGATCGGGCTCATCGCCTTCTGAACCTCGCGCTCGAACCTCTGCACCCCGGTCGGCCTCGCGTCGATTGGGGTGCTGTTGTATCTGCGTTGCAGTAAACCGGTAGCGGGGGTAGGGAGTCCTTCTGGCCCGCTGCCGTCCCCATCCCATGTCCTGCTGTCTCCACCGAATCCCCGTCGCACTGACCGTCTTTGCCCTTGCGGCGGGCGCGACCACAGCCGTGGCCCAGGATGCCGGCGACCCTCCCGTGGAGACGTCGCCCGCGCCTGACCGGGACGCGGGGCCCGCGGACGAACCCTCTCCGCCAGACGAAGCCGAGCCGCCCGACGCCGGTCCCGGCGCACCGGTCGACGGCGGCTCGGACACGCAGCCCGACGAAGCGCATCCCGATGAGGCCCATCCGGACGACCATCCGCCGCGTGTCCTTCACTCTCCACAAGCGCCCTCGCTCGAAGTGGCGCCCGAGGGTGGCGAAGCGGTGCTCCAACTCCTTCTTCGGGTCGATGGTTCGATCGAAGAGATGGTGGTCGTCGAGGCGCGTCCCGATGCCGTCCGAGATCCAGTGTCGGACGCGGCTCGGGCGCACGCGCTGCGGTCGCGCTTCGAGCCCGCCATGGTGGACGGGCAGCCCGTGCGGGCGCGTGTGCGATTCCGCGTCGTGTTCCCGCCGACCCCAACGGAGGAGGAGAGCGCTCCCCCTGCGTCGGCGACCCCCGAGACGACCCCCGAGACGACCCCGGAGACGACCGAACCCGTTGAGGGCGACGACCCAGCTGCCCCTGCCGACACCGAGTCTGATCCAGAGGAAGATGGGGGCGAGCTGGGCGTCGAGGCCGACGTCGACAGCACGCTCGACGACGACGAGCGATCTGCGATCAGCGACATGGACATCGAGCTGGGCGAGCTGCGGCGAGTCCCGCGCGACAACGCCCAGAACATGCTGAGTCTGGCCCCGGGACTGCTCGTCACGCAGACCCAGAACGAGGGCCACGCGGCCGCCATGTTCCTCCGCGGGTTCGACGCCGAGGAGGGGGAGGACCTCGAGGTCCTGCTCGAGGGCATCCCGCTCAACGAGATCTCCAATGCCCACGGCCACGGGTACGCCGACACCCTCGTCATCATGCCCCAGCTCGTCGAGAGCGTGCGTGTCATCCAGGGGCCGTTCGACCCCGCCCAGGGTGACTTCGCGACGGCGGGCAGCGCGGAGTACCGACTCGGCCTTCGCGAGCGGGGCTTGCATGGGCAGGCGGGATACGGCTCGTACGGCCAGCGTCGACTCGGCCTGTGGTGGGGACCCGAAGGGCAGGAGACGGGCACGGTCGCCGGTCTGGTCTACAACGGGGGGGACGGCTGGGGGGTCAACCGCGCCTACTCCAATTTGGCGGCGATGGGGCAGTACGAAGGGCGGCTCAGCGAAGAGCTGGGCTTCCGCATCCTGCTGTTCGGTGGCGTGGCCAGCTGGGATCAGCCGGGACTGATTCGCGAGGATGACTTCCGGCGATCCGCTCTGCCCTGCGAGCCCGACGACTTCTCGCAGTTCTACTGCACGTACGACACGCGTCAGGGAGGAAGCTCGAGCCGCTTGGGGGGCTCGACTGAGGTGAGCTGGGAGAGCGGGCCCGACCAGGTCCAGCTGATGGCCTTCGGCATGGGCCGAAGCCTGCGCGTGCAAGAGAACTTCACGGGCTTCTCCGGAGACCCGCGGACCGACGGGGGGCCCGAGCGCGGCGACCTGACCGATCAGCGCTACGACGCGGCCACCCTCGGGCTGCGCGCCCGCTATCGCCGCCGCTTCTTGGCGTTTGGGCAGCGTCAGCAGCTCGAACTCGGGATCTACGCGCGGCAGGACTTCGCGGACACCGTGCTCGACCGCATTCGCAGCCCTGCGGTGGGCCCCGCCGTGCCGTACGCGACCGACTTCGACCGAGGCCTCACCGTCACCAACCTCGCGGCCTACGCCCGCCTCGATCTCCGGTTGACCGAGTGGCTCGCCGTCATGGCCGGCGTGCGCCTCGACGGCTTTGGCTTCCAGGTGACGGACCGGAACTTCAGCACGGAGGACGTGTTCGGCGAGCGACTGCGACGGGACGCGTCCTCGGCGTTCGGCGTGTTGCCGCAGCCGCGCGGCGCCGTAAAGGTCACGCTCACGGACGGCCTCCGCTGGATCACCAGCGCGGGACTGGGCGCGCGGTCGTCGGATGCGGCGGCGTTGTCCGAGGGTGAGCTCGCCCCGTTTGCGGAGGTGCTCGCCGCCGAAACGGGACTGGCGCTCGAGGCGGGGGACGAGCGTGACGAACGCGCCGGACGAGGCGTCTACCTGACGGCTGGGTTGGTGGGCTTCTACACCCGTGTCAGCCAGGATCTCGTGTTCGACGCGGCCAATGGGCGCAACAGCGTGACCGGGCCGTCGCACCGCACGGGAGCCACCGCGAACGGGCGGCTGCGAGCTGGTGGCTGGTTCGATTCCCAGCTCTCCGTGACCTACACGCGGGCGCACCTGCCGCCGCCGGAGGCGAGCCCGTTCGAGATCGTGGCCGGGCCACGTCTGCCCTTCATCCCGGAGTGGCTGGTTCGATTCGACGGGGCGGCGAGCCACACCGTGAACATCGGAGGCGAACCCTTCCGAGGGAGCCTCGCGCTCGGGGCGCTGTTTTTGTCTCCGCGTCCCTTGCCGCTCGGGGAGTTCAGCGAGCCGTGGTTTGTGCTCGACGCGGCGGCGAGTGTCCGGTGGCGCTGGGTCGAGGTGGGAGTGGCCGCCCAGAACCTGCTCGACCTTCGCTACCGCAACGCCGAGTTCAACTACGTCTCCAACTTCGGCGACCCCGCGGCGCCCCCGTCCATGATGGCCGCCCGCCACTTTACGGCAGCGCCACCGCTGCGCGTGATGGCGACCCTCACGTTTCATGTCCAGTTCAACGCCGCCGACCCCTGGGCAGACGAGACGGCGCAAACGGAGAACACTCCATGATCCATCGGTTCCGTTTCGCCTTCGTCCTCGCCGCCATGCTGAGCCTCACGGCTGCGATGGCCCCCTCGGGCTGCGCCGTGAGCGGAACGGGGGGCGAGCTCGTCGAGCTCGAGATCGGCTTCGTGGGGGCGACCCGCGATGGCGCCGCGCTGGGTGTCGGCACCACGCTCTACGACCCCGGGTGGGAGATCGAACTCGACGAAGCGCGACTGGTGGTCGGGGGCGCCTACGTGTTTCCGCCGACGCCCGTCGCCTCCGCGTTGCTGCCGTTTCTCCCGAGCGCACACGCGCACGCCGGCGACGACAACCTCTTCGCGGTGACCGCGCTGGCCGAGTGGCGTGAGCAGGTGGTGGTCGACGCGCTCTCCCCCGAGGTTCAGCTCACAGGTCCTTTCCTCGGCGAGGCGGGCGAGGTGGGTGCGGCGAGCGTCTGGATCGACTCTCCCCGCGGCGAGTTGGCCGGTCCGGACGGTCCCACCCGCGGCCACCACGGATGGGTTGCGGGCACCGCACGGCGGGATGGCGAGACGATCCGCTTCGAGGCGGGACTGACCCTCGAAGACACCCCCCTTTCTCAGCGCGTTGACCGGATCTCCATCGCGCCTGGGGCAGCTGTCGAGGAGAGCTCCCGCGTGGTCTTCGAGGTGTTCGCTGGGCAATGGCTTCAGCAAGTGGACTTCGACGCGCTCCGTGCCGACGGCGTGCTCGAGCCTGATTCGGACGGAGTCGTCCGCGCGGTCGAGCCGCACCCTTTGCAGCGTGCATGGCTGATCGATTTTCACGATCCCGACGCCTTCGCCGTCGGCGTCCAGGGAGCGAACCTGTGACTCCTTCGACCTCGACACCTGCCCGCGCGCTCGTCGGCATCGCCGTGTGCGCCGTCCTCGCCGTCGGATGCGGAGATTCGGTCGGATCGCTCGTCCTGCGCGCCAACGGGATCAACGAGGCCCGCATGGGCATCACTGCCGAGCAGACCGCCGACGGATGGGCCGTCGAGTTCGACCACGCGATCGTCGTGTTGGCGGACATGCGCCTCCAAAGCGGGGCCGGCGAGGACGCCCAGCTCGCGGTGGAACCGGTGGCCATCGAGCTCGTCCCGGAGCCCGCAGTGGCGTTCGAGGTCGACGGCATCCCCGCGCAGCGCTGGGACCGCTTCAGCTACCAACTCAGTCCACCCGAGGAGGGCACCCGCAGCATCGGGGTCTCCTCCGCGCTTCTCGCGCGGCTCGAGAGTGAGGGCTGGAGTGCGTACTACGCGGGCCGCCTCGTCGCCCCGGCGGGTACGGTGCGCGAAGACGGCACCCCGGTGACGGTCGTGCCGTTCGAGTTCGGCTTCCCGGTCGACGCGGCCTACACGTTCTGTGTGGCCGGCAACGACGGAACGGACGGAGTTGTCATTCCCGTGAACAGCGCCGCGGACTACGAGGTCACCTGGCACATCACGCACCTCTTCTTCGACTCATTCGTCGAGGACGCGTCGCTCCGGGTGGAGCCGCTGGCCGCGCTCTGGGACGGCGAGGGCCCGTTGACGCTCGACGCGCTCGATGTCCCCCTCGGCGGGCTGCGGGCGGTCGATGGCGACCCCCTCCTGGACGACCTGGGCAACCCCGTCGTCTACATCCCCGGCATGACCGGCGCCGACACGCTGCGGGAGTTCGTGCTGGATGCGCGCCCTGGGCACTTCAACGGTCTCGAGGGCTTCTGCATGACCGAAGTGACCGTGATGGAGTGAGCCTGAAGCTCACGTGCGGCGGGCGACGGCGAAGTGACATGACGCCTCGAAGCGAACGGCGCGGTCCACGCCACCGGACATCGAGAGGAAGCTGGCGAGACACGAGGCCTTGACGGCGGCGAACTCGGCTTCGGTGCACGCCGCGAAGACCGCCTGGCTGAGCGGGTTGTCGCACATCATCTCCCACATGACGCGCGGTGTCGGAGCGGTGAGAACGGCGTCGAAGACGCTCACCTCCACATCGCACAGGCCGAAGCCTTGCAGTTCGTGAGCGAGGCCTTCGCGAGATGTGATCTCGAACCATCCCGGAGGCGTGAGCCCGTCGCGAACGCGGTCGGGAAGGGCAGCCATGACGGGCCCCGACTGCAGACGGACAAGCGCGTTGTGCTGAGGACCTCGCCAGACGGCGGTGGCCAGAAGGCCACCCGGCTTCAGCACGCGCGCTGCCTCCCGCCATCCGGCGTGGCGATCCGGAAACAGGAAGATCCCGAACGCCGAGAACACCGCGTCGAACGAGGCGGTCTCGAGACTGAGCGCCTGACCGTCCTGCACCTCACACCGCACGATGTCGCTGGCGTCGAGGGATTCGAGGTTCCTCGACGCGAGCGCCACCATCCCCGAAGAAGCGTCGGTCGCCAGCACGCTCCCTCGGTTCCCAGGCCCGTGAAGTGAGAGGCAATGCAGCGCCGCGGCTCTCGACAGCTCTCCGTTGCCGCACGCGACATCGAGGATCCGCGGCGCTGCCGGGAGGCGCCCAGCGACGTGATGGAACAGTGCCTGCGCGATGTAGCCCGTGAAAGGGGAGGTGACTCGCGCGTAACAGTCGGAGTGACGGTCCCACGCGCTCGAAGGGTTCGCGGCGCTCACAGCGCATCCAGTGTCAGCACCAGGCGAGGGGCGGCTGCGCTTGCGGCGGGCGAGCGATGCACCGCGCCTCTGCCTTTGTTGCCGGGCCACGCCTCGCCCTTGAGAAGGACCACGTCGAAGGCCTGGGCGGAGCGAACGCAGTCGGAGGTCCGCAAGAGCCCGCTCGTCGCGTCGGTCATCCCGGAGGCGGCGTGACCGAGGCGTGTTCGGTCGACCTGTTCGCTCGAGACGAACTCGCTTCCGAGACCCACGTAGGTCGTCACCAAGCGAACCGTGACTCCGTCCACGTGGAAGCGAGGACACATGGCCTCCTCGATCCGGGTGAGGCGCACGCCCACATGCGTTGCGCCGGTGAGTTCGCTGAGCACCTCCACCCAGAACCGCGTGTCGGCGGCGAGATGAGGCCAGCCCTGCAACTCGGCCGACACGTTGTGCTCGGCGGCGCTCGACTCGGTCATAAAGAGCCTCCGAAAGCCAACCTCACCCGCTGCCCGGACCCCTTCCTCGAGCAGCGGCTTCGGGGCGGCGCGCCGCAAGGCGACGACGTTTACCCCCGCGTCGAACACCGTGGTCAGGTCCACGACCTCGTCGACGAAGCGCAGGCTCGTCGAGGACGGTGCCATGGTTGGTGAACGCTCCGACAGCCCCATCACCGACTCTCCAAGCGACGTCCGCCCATCGAGGCCCGAGGCCTCTCTGGTTTCCGTCTCGTCACTCCCTGAACGCAAGCGACGAGTGCGGCCTCGGAGATGCGCTCCGAGGCCTCGGCCAGCTGCAGGGGGCGCTCCACGCCGTCGATCGCGATCAAGACGCTGTGAACGCGCGCTGTCCGCGGGTCATTGGAGATCCACTCGAAGACCTCTACCGCGCGGGTCGGCGGAAGGGCGAGGGCCGAGCGGGTCCAGGCTTGGATTCGGGCACGCACCTCATCACGGACGCGCCGCGGTTGCGGCGGAAGGCACGGAGGTCGCGCGGGCTCGAGGAGCCGAACGGCAACCACGTGGGTCATGGTCTGGTCTTCCGTCATGCGTACTTTCGCTCAGTCGTGGTCGTGGGCCATGCCATCGAAGGGGCACTCCCCTTCACCTTGGAAATGGCCCTGTGTCTTCACCTGGGCGGTGACGTAGTCCCACATCTCGTTCAGAGGGGTGATGGGCGAGCCGCCGAGCTGGTAGCGGGTGTCGATCTCCGGGAGATCGGAGGGCGCGATCATCTCGAGTTCTTCACGCGTGACCTCCCCGTCGAGGTTGAGGTCGCAATCCGCGAGCCACTGAGCGAGGCGCATGACCCCGCCCTCGTCGCCCTCGGGGAACCCGTTGAAGAAGATGTGGTCGCCGTGAAGGGTGGCGGCCACCGTCGTCGACGATCCCGCCGTGACCGCAAAGCCAGGCATCTCGTCGATCTCACACGGGCCGAAGGCGGTCTCGGCCTGAATGCCGAAACGGAACGAGATCGTGTCCTGGTGGTAGCAGGCGTCCCCCCCGGAGTTGGTGTTGCCGTTGGCCGTCGCGGAGCCGGGCACCGCGAGCGCCGCCGGAGGGCAGGACTGTCCCCCGGTCTGCGTCAGGGTGCCCGCGATGAGGTAGGTCCAGTCGTTGGTCTGCATCTCGCTGAACTGCGCTTCGGTCACGCTCTCGTGACGCATGGCACCGTCACCCGCTCCGGCGATGGCGTAGTTGAACTGCCAGCGTCCCGTGGCGAGTCCATCCAGCGTCCAGAGCGTGAGACCGCTTTCCGGGACCGCGACCATGTCCACCGCGAACGTGTCGCCGGCCTCCGCTTCGACCGTCTCGTCGGTGGCGAGGTGCACGTCGATGTCGCCGATCACGGTGATGTAGTCCTGGAACGTCACGGCCCAACCGTCTTGGATCGTCTCGCCGGTCGAGCCGGGTACGAGCCCCTCGGTGATGGTGTCCTCGGCCTCGAGAACCACGTTCAAGTCTCCGAGCTGAGCCGGTCCTCCGTCCGTGCCGGTGCCCGCATCCTCGCCCCCGGGTCCCGCGTCCATCGTTCCGTTCCCGTCGTCGCACGCGCCCAGCATCGCCACGGCGCCCGCACACAGGACCCACTTCAGCATCTTCGTCGTCATCTTCAGCTCCGATTGCCCAGGAAAGAGCCCCCGGGAAAGCAAGGTCTACGGGGAGACCTCAAACACGAACTCCGGCCGCGCTCCGGCCTCCACACCACTCCGGAGGGCGCGGCCGAGCTGGCTCTCGGCGCCGAGCTCGAGTCGATCCACGCAACCCCGCTCGCGCACACACACCTGGCCGTTGGCGTCGCACTCTCGGCTGGCCACGAGGGCCCCGTCCGGCGCGCACGTCTGCTCCACGGCACCCGCACACACGACGTCCCGTCCGGCCTCACACGCCGCGTCCTCCACGAGCGCGCGAAAGTTGGCGGTGGCGAGCCACGGGCGGGGGTCGAACCGCACCCGCAAGCGCGTCTGACCGTCCGGCAGGATCTCCTGCTCGATCCCATCGCTCTCGCCGCTCCGGACGACAGGGACGCCTTGCTCGACAGCGCCCGTTTGTTCGACGCGGACCGACACCGTGAAGGGAATGGACTGGCCCTCCACCTCGGCCCTCCCGGAGACCACCGCGGACGCGGGTCCGAGGGACTCCGCCGCCGGCGTCACGAGGGGCATCTCCGGGGTCGTCAGCCTGGACGCGATTCCGAAGTCGTACATGTACGAGCGGGCCGTTCCGGTGAGCGCGTCCATGCTCGCGACGGCGGTCGGCTCGGCCGACAGCGCGTCCACCACGACCGCCCCCCGCCACTCGGCCAGGGACTCGTCGCAGAGGTTGCCCGCCGTGAACCCCGCGCAGAGGTACACCGGGCCAAAGACGATGTGGGCTCGCTCCAACGAGATGGGAACACCGTCCCGACCCTCGAACGCGCCATCCACCCTGGTGCCCTGCACGGCGAGTTCGATGGAGGTGCTCTCGGTCAGCGTATCGATGCACCCGGACGCCGACAGACCGAGGCAGAGCGCGAGCGCGATGGGTTTGGCCCTCACGTCGAAAGCCCCAAGGTGACCATGAGACTGAACGGCGCCCCTGCGGCCAGGTGGCGCGCGGGCAGGCGAGCCGGTATCGCCTCGGGGTCCCAGTTCGACGTGAACAAGAACTCGTACGCCGCGAAACGGGTGTCCAAGAGGTTGAACACCGACACGCCGAGATCGACGGGGCCCCAAGCCAAGCTGCCCCCTGCGTCGAACAAGTGGATGGGCTCGGCGAAGCCTCCGTAGGGGAGGGGCCGAGGGGAGAGAAGCGAGTAGCCGACGCCGAGACGTCCACGAAGGGACTCGCCCAAGACGTCTTCGACCAGTGTCCCTCGCACCCCGACATCGGCGCGCAGGACCACGGGCGGCACGTACGGGAGGTTCTGTCCGGGCTCGAACGGGGGCTGGGGGTTGTCCGCGGTGGCGGGCGGCGGCTCGAGGAGCTCGGCGTTCACGTAGGTCACCGACACGGCGCCGACGAGCCAGTCGAGCGGCCGGGCCTGCGCGTAGAGGACCGCCCCGAGGCGACGCGACGCGCCGATGCGCTCGAGTCGACCTTCGCGCGGCTCGAACGCGACGTCGTCGGAGAGCTCGGTCCAATAGCCGGTCACCGCCACGCGGAGAACCCGGTCGAACTCGAACACGGCGCCGAGGTCGCCGGACTGCACTGTCGTGAAGGGCGCCCGCTCCCCGTCCTCGAGGGTGCGCGCCTGCGGCGATCGATAGCCCTGCCCGTATGCGGCGCGAAGAGAGAGCCACTCCAGGGGCTTCACCTCGGCGCTGACGCGGGGCCCGACGGTGGCGCCCCCGGCGCTCCTCCGAAAGCCCATGATGAAGCTGTCGCGAGGCCGGAAGTCGGGCGCGAAGTTCCCGAGACGGTCGTCCACCTCGTAGAGCAAGAGCGCGCCCCGGACCCCGCCGTTGATCCGAAGGTGTCGGGTGAGTCGCAGCTCCAGGTCGGCGAAGAGCCCGCCTTGGGTGCCGAATACGGATGCGTCCACCCGCTGGTCCCAAGTCTCGTTGCGCCGCGCCAGGAGGCTCTGGCCCTGCTCGAGGAAGTCGAGACGGCCGTCGAGGCCGACCTCCACGCGGGCCGCCAGCCACTCCCAAGGCCGCCAGGCTTCGGTGCGAAAGCGCCCGGAGAGGCCCACCGACAACGTCTGGTTTCGCTGCTCGATGAGGTCCCCACGCCCGGCCACACCAGGAAGAACGCGGGACCTCTGAATGAAGCCGGTGAAGTTCTCCTGCAGTCGAAATGTGTCGGCGCCGACCCAGACCGAGAACCCGCCGTTTGACCCGCCGTCCGCACGGTACGTTCCGAAGAAGCCTCCCAGGAACCGGCCGGTGAGCGCGTTCTGGGATTGCGCGGTCGGGTGGGCATAGGTGTCGTAGAAGCCGACGCGCCCGGCTTCGATGTCGTCCGCGCGGAGCACTCCGGCGAGATCGGCGCGCGCGCCGTAGACGATCCCGAGACCGCGCAGACGCCAGTCGCCCGAGCGCGCCTCCGCCTGCACCAGCGCGCTGATGCGGTCGCCCCCCCGCCGCTGTCCGAAACCCTCGGTGTGTTCGTATTGCACGGCACCGAAGGTCGCCTCGCGCTCGCTTTCGGGGGCCCAGAGCAGGAGTTGTTGGAACGTGTTGAACGCCCCGTAGCTCGACGCCGCGCGAAAGCCCCGCTCCGCGCGCGCGACCCCGAGGTCGAAGTCGATGGTTCCCGCCACCGCGAAGTCGCTCTGCCGAGGGTCGTAGACGCCCTCGGTTGCTCGGACCCGCTGGACGACGTCGGGGATCAGAAAACCCACGTCCGCGTAGCCCTGACCGTGGATGTGCGACGGCAGGTTGACCGGGAGCCCGCCCACGCGAAGCTCGACGTCCTGGCCGTGTTCGGCGTCGAAGCCGCGGAGGTTGATGCGGTGACCGATCGCCAGTCCCTCCGCGCGCGCCGCGAAGACGCCGGGAACGGACAGCAGCATGTCGGCGCCCTCGCGACGCGGGGCTGCAGCGAGGATGTCCCGGTCGATTTCAAACGAGCCCGCGCCGCGGTCCTCGACGCGGGTCTCGCTTTCGACCCGGGCCGTCACGCCCACCTCGGGCGCTTCGTCTTCGGATGGGGTGGGGTGCGTCGGCTCCGACACTTCCGGCGGCGCGTCCTCCGCCCTCCCCGGCGGAGGCCTCTGCACTCGCGCATCGAACGTCGGTCCGATGTGTTCCGCCTCGCTCGTGGGGAGGTCGAACGAAGGCAGCTCGAAGTGGATGGCGATGCGGATGCGCGACGCGGTCGGCGTCTCGCCTCTCCGGGCGGGGTCGAACCGCCACTCGCGCACGGCGCGCAGCGCCGCGTCATCGAAGTCCTCGCCCGCTCCGTGTTCCACCTGCGCGTCGGCCACCCGCCCCTCGGCGTCGAGGGTGACGATCACCACGACCGTCGGGTGGGCGAGGCCAGAGAGCCGAGCGGCGGGATACTCGGGAGGTACAGCCCGCACGATGTGGGGTGGGGTCAACGCCGCTGGCGACTCCTCCTCCGGCTCGGACTCGGCGGGCGCTGCTCGTGAATCCGGAGCCCCTTCGGAAGGGGGCGCCTCCGTGGGCACGTCCGAGTCGACCTCGGAAGGGGGCTCCGAGGGCACGCCCGAGTCGGCCTCGGTCCTGGCCGGGCCACCGTCGAGATCCTGCGCGGCCGCGGTCGTCGAAGTGCAGATGCACGCCGCAAACAAAGCCACCCCGACGCAGCAGCGATGCGCCCGCACCCGCGGACGAGGGACAAACCTGACCCGCGGAGGCACCGGCGTGCGGCAGCCACACGGGCTGGCTGACGCGACCGAATTCATGCCCGAGCCGGTTCCGCTTCGTCCGAAGGGGCTTCGAAGACCGGAAGCTCAGGAAACGCACTCGGCAGCCGCTTCCACTCCGCGGCGCCGCGCTTGAGCAGGGCGTCGTCCAGCAGGCAGTCGTCGAGCGCACGGCGCCACGCCTCCGGGTCCAGACCTGTCCCGATGAAGACGAGCTCTTGTGTCCGGTCTCCAAAGCGCGCGTGCCAACCCGGCTTCTTGTCGGGTCGCTCTCCCTCCTGATGACCCCAGTGCTCTTTCGGCACCGCCGCCCACCAGCGCCCGGCTGGGTTTACCTCGCTGATGCCACCTGCTTGGGCCCACTCGTAGGCGACGTCGTGCCGCGCGGCGATCCAGAAGAAGCCCTTGGAACGAAGCACGCCGTCCCATGGACCGTCCTCGTGCAGGAGTGACCAGAGCTTCTCCGCGTCGAAGGGCCGCCGCTCACGGTAGACGAAGCTCGAGATGCCGTACTCCTCCGTCTCCGGGGTGTGCTCGCCCATGAGCTCCCGCATCCAGCCCGCAGACTGAGCGGCCGCTTCGTAGTCGAAGAGACCGGTTCCGAGGACCTCCGAGAGCGCGACGTCGCCTCGCTCGGCGCGCACGATTCGGGCACGGCGGTTGAGCGCACGAAGCGCCTGCTCCACGTGGTTGAGTGCCTCCGGAGCGAGCAGGTCGGTTTTGTTTAGAACGAGCACGTCCGCGAACTCGATCTGGTCGATGAGCAGGTCGGTGACCGTGCGCTCGTCTTCTTCGCCCAGCGCCTCGCCGCGCGCGTGCAGGCTATCGGCGCGCTGGTACTCGTCGAGGAACGACGCGGCGTCGACCACGGTGACCATCGTGTCGAGCCGGGATACCGACGATAGGCTCGTTCCGTCTTCCGCCTCGAACGTGAAGGTCTGCGCCACGGGAATGGGCTCCGAGATCCCCGTCGACTCGATGAGGAGGTAGTCGAAGCGACCCTCGCTCGCGAGCCGGGCGACCTCTTCGAGCAGGTCGTCGCGGAGGGTGCAGCAGATGCAGCCGTTGCTCATCTCCACGAGCCGCTCATCGGTTCGGCTCAGTTCCGCCCCTCCTCGCTCGACACGTGTCGCGTCGATGTTCACTTCGCTCATGTCGTTGACGATCACCGCCACCCGAAGCCCCTCGCGGTTGAGTAGGACATGATTGTGCAGCGTGGTCTTGCCGGCTCCGAGGAGGCCGGAGAGCACAGTGACGGGCGGTCTCGAGGCGGTCTTGGTGGCGTCGTCTTGCATCGCGACGGCGACTTATCGCAACAGGGTTGTAATTGCAAGGCGGATGCCTTTGGTTGGTGCGCACGACGTTCGCTTCGTGATTCGAGTCGGCGTCGTCGGCGCCCTGAGATCCACCGGACTTCTTCACCCAGGACACGAACATGACCCCCCGAGCCTTTCCTCTCCTCGGCCCGATCCTCGCGCTCGTTCCGTGGGCAACCCCAAGAATCTGCTGGCGATCGGCGCCGATCGGCGTCGTACTACCGACATGCAGTCGTTTACGCCCTGGCTGCGGCCGACCCTGGTCGGACCGCTCGGTACCCTCTGGACGCTCGTGACGGCGCTCCACCTGCTGATCGGAGTGGACGTCCTGAGCGACGGCCGCGTCGACTCGTGGGTCATCGCGATGATGCTGTCGACGGCTTACGGCTGCACGCTGATCGTCGCCCTGATCGTGTCGGATCTGTTCCTCTTGAAGGCCAAGATCCGCGCCCTGCCGACCGGAGCGCCGGCGTGGCTCAGCTCGATCCTCGCGCCCTTCGCGGTGTCGTTCATCGCCTCGCTCCCGCTCTGGCCCGAGCCGCGGAGTTGGTTGGGTTTCGCGATGTTGATCGCCGCCCCCATCGCGATCGGCGCCCCGCTGGTCCGGTTCATCTTCGGCCGACGCCCGTAGGCTGATTCGAGGACCGCACGGTCGACACCCCACGACGCTGCATTCGAGCTCAGTCCGGCTCGGGTGGCGGGATCCGAAGCGCGGGTGGCGGAACGGCGCTCATCTGGCCATCGCTCCGATCCACGGCCTCTGCCCATCGCGTCCCGAAGTTGAGAGCCTCGGCCTCATGGCGGGCCCCGGGTACGTGCACCCCGGACGCGGTCAGCAGTGCATACGCCATCTTGCTGGCTGCATCTGCCGGCGGCTGCATGAGGTTTCGGGTCTTCTTTGTTCGTGCTGGGCGCCGCCGCGCCTGGAACCACGGGCCTCCCGCGCATGGGGCTGCTAAGACGCCCGACCCGGCCCACGAGGGCCGGACAGCGAAAGGACCCCGAACGTGGCCCGGTTCATCGACGAGCTGAAGCGAACTCACTCCTGCGGCGCACTCCGCCTCGACGACGACGGCACCGAGGCCGTCCTGATGGGGTGGGTCGATCGCCGGCACGAAAAGGGCGGCGTCGCCTTTATCGACCTCCGTGACCGGGACGGAGTCACGCAGCTGACGTTCGACAAGCAGGTCGACCCGGCTGCGTTCGAGGTCGCCTCGGGGGTGCGCGCGGAGTACGTGCTCGCCATCCGCGGCACGGTGCGCGACCGCGGCGAGAAGCGCTCCGACCGGATCCCCACGGGCGACATCGAGGTGCTCGTCCGGGAGATCGAGGTGCTGAACACGGCGGAGACGCCGGTCTTCCCGATCCAGGACGAGGTCAACGCCACCGAAGAGACGCGGCTCACGTACCGCTATCTCGATCTTCGTCGCGCGCCGATGCAGAAGAACCTGCGCATGCGCGCCAACGCGTATCGGTCGATCCGGAACGCGCTGGCGGACCAGGGCTTCCTCGAGGTCGAGACGCCGTTCCTCGTGAAGTACACGCCGGGCGGCGCGCGAAACTTCCTCGTCCCGTCACGGCTGCACGCCGGCAAGTTCTACGCGCTCGCCGAGAGCCCGCAGCTCTTCAAGCAGCTTCTGATGGTCGCGGGCTACGATCGGTACTTCCAGATCACCCGCTGCTTCCGCGACGAGGACCTGCGCGGAGACCGTCAGCCCGAGTTCACACAGATCGATGTGGAGATGAGCTTCGTCACCCAGGACGACGTCTTCGCCGCCTGCGAGACGCTCGTATTCCGCCTCTGGAAGGAAGTGCTCGGCATCGACCTGACCGAGCGCTACCCCGACGGAACGTTCCCGCGGCTCCCGTTCGCGGAGTCGATGGAGAAGTACGGCAACGACAAGCCCGACCTCCGCTTCGGCCTGCCGCACGTCGACCTCACCCCGCTCGTCGTCGAGCACAAGGGCGGCGGCATCACGATGATGGAGCCCATCGCCCAGAAGTTCGCCGATGGCACCTACCGCGCCGAGCTGCCGGAGGAGATCGTCAAGGCGATGCGCATCCCGGCCGAGCACACCTTCAGCCGCAAGCAGGTCGACGAACTCGAGGGCTTCGTCAAGCAGATGGGGGCCAAGGGGCTCGGCCGCGCGAAGGTGAACGACGAGGGCGGCTGGACGCAGAGCCCGTTCGCCAAGCAGGTCACCGACGAGATGCGCCTGGCCATCAACGCCGCCGTCGGCGCCGAGCCGGGCGATCTGATCTTGCTGATGTTCGGCGAGGAGCAGCTCGTGCACACGTGCATGGCGAACCTCCGCGTGCACATCGCGAAGAAGGTCGAGATGATCCCGCCCGTCGGGACCGGCGGCGAGTGGAACTTCCTCTGGGTGGTCGACCCGCCGCTCTTCGAGCGCGGCGAGCAGGACGGAGACTGGGTCGCCGCGCACCACCCGTTCACACGCCCGCACGACGAGTGTGTTGAGCTCATCGAGAAGGACCCCGGCATGGTGCTTTGCCATCGCTACGACCTCGTGCTCAACGGCGTCGAGGTGGGCGGCGGCAGCATCCGGCTTCACGACGGCGCCGTGCAGTCGAAGGTCTTCTCGGCCATGGGCCTGAGCCAGGAAGAGGCGAGCGAGAAGTTCTCGTTCCTGCTCGACGCGCTCAAGTACGGCGCACCTCCCCACGGTGGCGTCGCCTTCGGGCTCGACCGGCTGATGATGCTGATGGCGGAGACCGAGAGCCTGCGCGACGTGCTCGCGTTCCCGAAGACGGCGCGCGGCAACGACCTGATGACGGGCGCGCCTGGGCCGGCCGACGAGCGTCACTTCGCGGACCTCAAAATCAAGAGCACGGTCACTGAGTAGACGTCGTTGGCCAGAGGGATAGGCACTCCAGTGCGGCTCCCCTCTGTCGTGTCGCGCCTTGATTCGCGCGCCGAAGGCTCGCTCATCAGGCTCATCACTGTCACCTCGGACATCTAGTGTTCCTTCAGCTCGCGTGTTCCGTGCTCGGCTTGATCCTCCAGGTCGCGCTCACCGTGATGCTCGCCCGCTGGGCGTCGCGTGTTGCGCGGGACCGCGGCGGACTCTTTCGGCACGCGCGGTGGCTGCCCTGGGTGGGGCTGCTCGCCTCACTGGTGGGCGTCCTGCTCACCGTGTTGGGCCTCGCCTCGGCGTTCGACGCGGTGAGTCAGGTGGGGCCCGAGGCCCGCGCGCATGAGCTCGCCGAGGGCATCTCCGCGGCCATGGTCTCCACCGCGGCCGGTGCGGCGTTCGCGGTGCTCTCTTACCTCGGCAGCGCCGCGCTCTCGGCCTACGGGACGTGGGGACCGTCTTCCGACGGCGTGGGCTGAGATCGTGCGACTCACCCTCGTCATCCTTCTGCTCATCGGCTGTGGCGGCACCTCCGTCGAGGTCTCCGACGCGCGCCATGAAGAGACAGCGCGGCCGCCGCTTCGCTTGGAGGCCCCCGACGATGTGGCCGCACCACCTGCCGACGCCGAGGTGAGCACGACCGGCCTCACCAGCCGCGTGTTGATCGTGGGGCACGGAGAGGCGCATCCGGGCTCGAACGCGCGCGTCACGATCCACTACACCGGCTGGACGCCGAACGGCCAGCGCGTCGACTCGTCCCTGCCCCGGGGTGAGCCCGCGACACTCAGCGTCGACCGGACCATCGATGGGATGACGGAAGCCCTTCAGCTCATGGTCGCGGGAGAGCGCCGCCGCCTCTGGATTCCCGCGGACCTCGCCTACGCGGGGCGGCGCGGTCCTCAGGGCCCGCTCGTCTTCGACGTCGAGCTCATCTCGTTTGTCGCCCCGCCCCCGCCCCCGCCGACCCCCACCGACGTGGCCGAGCCTCCACCCGATGCAGCGCGCTCCGCGAGCGGCCTTGCTTGGACGGTGCTGCAGCCGGGCACGGGGACCGCACATCCGGCCGAGACGTCGGAGGTCACGGTGCACTACTCGGGCTGGCGCGCCGAGACGGGCGTGCTTTTCGACAGCTCGGTTGCCCGTGGGGAGCCCGCCACGTTTCCGCTGAACCGGGTGATCGACGGATGGACCGAGGGGGTCCAGCTCATGGTCGTGGGGGAGCGTCGCCGCTTCTGGATCCCCGTGGAGCTCGCCTACCGAAACCGTCCGGGGCGCCCCGCTGGGATGCTGGTGTTCGACATCGAGCTGCTCGCCATCGACTGATCAGCGAGGCTCCGCTGCCAGAGCCCGCGCCAAGTAGGCCAGCATCGCCTCCCCATCGGCGCCCGGGACGAGCTGCTCCATGAGGTCTTGCTCCTGCCGCGCTTCGATCCGGTCGGCCGCGTCGCGCAGGACCCGCGCACCACGCGCGTCGAGAAGCCACCGCACCATCGCGAGGCTCTGGTGATAGGCGAGGCGGGCGTCCCCCGCATCGTCGATGACCACGAGCTGCCCCTCGAGCGACGCGAACGGGATCCAGAATCGGCGCTCCACCATGCGCCCCCACGAGGCGCGCGTGGAGTCGCGAACCTCGCCTTCCATGTGTTGCGCGAGTCCCTCGTTCAGCCAATGCGGGATGCGCCCACGGACCAGAGCGAGCTGAGCGTGGGTCGCCTCGTGGCGGATGGTGTGCACGGCCTCGCGCTCCACCGTGTCGGCCGACAGATGAAGCACGCCGTCGAAGACGCCTCCGCTCCACGACGGAGCGCATGTCGCGTCGCGCATGCCTTCGACGCTCGGGTACACGACAACCGCGAGCTCCGGACGCCGGTCGCGGTCGAGCAGACGCGCGGTCTCATCCATCGCGCCCCGCACCGTGGTGATCAGCCGGTCGACCTGGCCGCGCTGCAGTCCTGCCGGGTGAAGGACGACGACGCCAGCGCCGCGCCCTCGGACGAAACGCGAGGTCACCTCCGCCCTCGCGTGCATGCGGGCCCGCCAGGACCGGATGCGTGTGTCTCGGGGTTCCAACGCCAGGTAGGCGTCGGCGGCGTCCCGGGCTTCGGCGAACTCCCCGGCGGCGCTCGCGGCGCGGGCCTGGGCCAAGAGGATGGCGGGCTCGTCCGGCGCGAGCTCCGCCGCGCGGCGATGGGCGGAAAGCGCGTCGGTCGTCCGGTGCGTGCGCTCGGCGACGGTGGCGCTCAACACGTGGGCGAGCGGGTCGGTCGGCGCTTCTCGCATCGCGCGGGTCGCCAACCGGTGCGCGTCGTCCATCGCGCGACGGGACAGCGCACGCGTGCCGAGGTGCAGCAGCGCCGCCATCGCGAGGTCGAACCCGTCTTGGTGGCGGTCGGGCGCCTCGAAGAACGCGTCGAGATCCGGGGCTGCGTCGTTGAGGCTCGTGAGCCCCCGTCGCATCGCGGGGCTCGAGTCACGCGTGAACTGCGGAAGCCGGTCGCGGAGCTCCATCGTGCGTACGACAAAGAGGTCCCAGGTGGATGGCCGCACGAACCCCGGCGGATCGAGCAGCTCCTCTCCGGGGCAGCCGGCCGGCGCGCCCGCGGCGCTCGGAGGGGGCGGCGGCGCAGACGACCGACTCTGCCGCGGGGGGGCAGCGGGAGCGGGCACTTCCTCGACGGGAGGAGAGACGTCCGGCGCGCGCGGCACCGTTGGCGCGGACTCCTGCGCCGGCTCCCGACGAAGCCCCCAGAACACCGCGCCTGCCATCAACACCACCCCGAGAGCGGGCAGAAGCACCCCGCGGCGTCGCTCCGTCACCTCGGTACGGTGACGTCTCTCCCGTCTCGGCGCACGCGCGCTACATTCTTCTTCATGAGCGCGCGCATCTTTCGGGGAGTGGGTGTCGGCCGGGCCTTCGCGCGCCTGACCGCGTTGGCCACCCTCTACGTCGGCGCGTTTGTCGTGCTCTGGGCGCTCGGCCTGATGATGCGCGGGCCCATCGGTTGGGCGCTTGGCGTGACCCCGTTGGTGGCACTCGTGCTCGCGCGCATCTGGGTGTGGCAGCGCGTTTCGGTCGTGCTCAGCGAGGGGCACTTGCGCTACGAAGGGGCCCTGCCGCAGCGGGATTTCGAAGTGGATGTCGAGCGGATCGAGCGTGTCTATTTTGACCGCTCCCTACCCGGGCAACCCCTCGTGCTGAGTCTGCGGAGCGGCGACGAGCGGGTCCTCGGAGAGCTCTCGAAGGCGGCGTCGCTGGCGCTCTTCACGACTCTCCGAGACGACGGAGTCGAGTAGGAACGAGAAAGGCCGCGGTTCCCGAAGGAAGCCGCGGCCCGTCGTTTCGTGAGGACGGTTCAGCGAGCCTGGTACAGGCTCAGCGCGCCGACGTAGAGGAAGCCGACCATGAACAGGAACAGGAACGGGATGCTGGCCCAGGCGCCGATGACACCGGCGAGCACGATGGTGGCGATGAAGTAGAAGCCGAACATCAGCTCGATGACCGAGAAGAACGTCTTGCCGGCCCTGTACTTCTTCTTCGTCCAGGTCTGGTTGCTGCCCGTAACGCCGTGCTTGGGCGTCCGGATGAACTCCACGTCGTTGCCGAAGATGCCCTCGATGACGGCACGCGCGTTGTTGAGCGACAGCCCGATGCCGAGCGCCATGATGAGCGGCAGGCGGCGGATGGCCTCCCACATGTCGTCGTAGAGTGCGCGGTGCGTGGTCAGGTAGAACAGCACGATGGACACGCTCGTCGCGCCGAAGAGCGGCACGTCGAGCAGAAGCAGCTCCGGCACACCCATTTCCTGGCGGAGGATCATGTTCGGCAGCTGAAGCAGCGCAAGCACGATGAGGAAGACGTAGGCGAAGTTGTTCGTGAGGTGGAACAGCGCCTCGAGCTTCACGTGCCACGGGATCTTCGCCTTGAGCACGATGGGCAGGAGCTTCTTCGCCGTCTGCGCCGAGCCCTTGGCCCAGCGGAACTGCTGGGTCTTGAAGCTGTTCATCTCGCAGGGGATCTCGGCCGGCGCGAGCGCGTCCGGCACGTAGACGAAACGCCAGCCGCGGAGCTGCGCCCGGAACGACAGATCCATGTCCTCGGTGAGCGTGTCGTGCTGCCAGCCGCCGGCGTCGACGATGGTGGACTTGCGCCACATGCCCGCCGTGCCGTTGAAGTTGAAGAACCGGCCCGAGCGATTGCGCGCGATGTGCTCCACCACGAAGTGGCCGTCGAGCATCATCGACTGCACGCGGGTGAGCATCGAGTAGTTGCGGTTCAGGTGGCCCCAGCGAGCCTGCACCATGCCGACCTTTTCGTCGGTGAAGTGGTGGATGAGGTCCTTGATGATGGTCGGCGTCGGGACGAAGTCCGCGTCGAACACCAGCAGGTAGTCGCCCGTGGCGACCTTGAGCCCGGCCTCCAGCGCGCCCGCTTTGTATCCGGTCCGGTCCGTGCGGTGCACGTAGGTCGCGTCGAAGCCGCGCTCGACGAGCTCCTCGACCTTGGCGCTGGCGATCTGGACCGTCTCGTCGGTCGAGTCGTCGAGGACCTGAATCTCCAGCTTGTCCTTCGGGTACTCGAGGCTCGTGATGCTCTCGATCAGCCGCTCGGCGACGTAGAGCTCGTTGAACATCGGCAGCTGCACGGTGACCTTCGGCAGCGACTCGAAGTGAGCCACCGGCTTCGACGCGTGCTTGCGGTGCTTCCAGTAGAGGTAGACCAGCTGCCCGCGATGGAAGCCGTAGACGGCCAAGATCGCGAGCGTGAGCAGGTAGAGGACGAGGACGAAGATTTCCATGTGACTTCCCGTGAGGTCCGCCCGCATCGAGTGCGCGGCGGTATCGCGAGCGACCCTAGCCCCCTGGGTCGCGCGCTGTCCTCTATACGACGGGCAATGTCATCGAAATGTAATTCGTCGTATTACTTCGTAGCCATCATCCCGGGATCGTTGGGTTTTCAGCCGCAGTGTACGTTTGTGACGCAGTGCGTAAACCCGTAGGAACACGACGAATTCGGGGGCCCCTCTTCAGAACGTCGGCCACCAGCCGTCCGGCAGCCCGGGGCCCTGGAGCAGCACCGCCACATCCATGCTGATCGCGACCGACACGTGGATGAGGAAGCCGCTCCAGATCGAGCGCGTTCGGAGG
Organism: Sandaracinaceae bacterium; assembly: GCA_045106715.1. Lineage (GTDB taxonomy): Bacteria > Myxococcota_A > Polyangia > Polyangiales > Sandaracinaceae. The sequence continues at coordinate 25,609 of JBGCFC010000240.1, read as the reverse complement.
GCCAGCGTGCCGAGCGCGACGCCGGCCAGAATCGCCGCGAGCGTCTCCGGCAGGGGCTTGCCGAAGTGGATCATCACGTACGGGACGCACATGGCGTAGACCGCGTGGCTGCCCATCGCGCGCTTGGCGGCGTTGAGCCAGAAGCCGCGGAAAAAGAACTCGAGGCTGAAGAACTGCGCCGCGTAGAGGAGCTCCCAGGTCCAGAAGTCGTAGCCGCTTCGCCAGGCGTAGTCGTAGAAGGGGTAGTACGTCCGGAAGCTCTCCTCGTAGCTCATCGTGATGACGAGGATGAGCACGACGATGAAGGCGCCGACGTAGATCCACGCGTGGTCGATGAAGCCGCGGGTCTGAAGCCCGTAGTCGACGATGCGCTCCTTCAAGATGAACTTGATGACAAACGCCGGCATCAGGAAGAAGCCGAGCACGCGCCAGAGCGACCACCACCCGAACCCGACCAGGCCCGTGGGTCCGCGATCGGCGAAAAAGGCCGACGCGCGCACGTGGTCGATCCAGTGGTCGGCGGGCCCTGGGTGCGCGGGATGCCAGTCGGCGAAGAGCCGGACCATGTGCGGCTTGTGGCCGTAGTACTCCATGAGCGCGAGGAACACGGCGCCGAGGCTGAACGCGACGAGCGGCTTCCAGTCGTACCCCGTCTTGCCCTCCGCGCGGCGCTGGGCGCGGTCCGCCTCGGCCTCGCGGTCCAGCTCTTTCCAGACGGCCAGGAAGTCCAGCTCGTGGAGCTTGCGATTGAGCCAGGTGCCGTCCGTTCGGTCGAGCGCCCATGGGCGGGGCTCACCGCTGGCGATGTGCACCGCGTGCAAGAGCAGCGCGAAGCCGGCGAAGATCAGCGCGAGCGCCGCGATGGGCAACGAGCCGTTCTGCTCGACAAACGCCGGGAACGCCTCCCGCGTCTGCAGCGCCGGGCTCATCATCATGGCCGCCCCGACGCTCAGCATCAGCGCGCCGATCCCGAAGCGCGCATACGGCTTCGGCAGATCGCCCGGCGGGACCCAGGCCTTGGTGCCCCCGCTCGCGGCCACGGACTGCGTCACCGGCTCAGGCGCTCCGTCGGGGCGCTTGCGCGGCTTGCTCTTCTTTCGCCGCGCCACTCAGGCTTCTTCCGCCCGCGCCGCGATGGTCTCGAGCGCAGCGTCCAGCCGACGTACGCAGCGCTCCTTGCCGAGCACCTCCATCACCTCGAACAGCCCGGGGGTCGCACTCCGACCGCTCAGCGCCACGCGAACCGCCTGTGCGTAGTGCTTGAAGCCGAGCTCCTCGGCCTCCATCCATGCCTTGATTGCCGTCTCGAGCGACGTCCGGTCGAACGCGTCTTGCGCCGCGACCAGCGTGCGGAACTTGCTGACCGCGTCCTGAAACTTCGGCTTGAGGAACTTCTTCGTCGCCTTTTCGTGCGGGGTCGGCGGGTCGCGGAAGTAGTAGTCGATCATGTCTCCGACGTCGGCGAGCGTCTCGGCGCGCTGGCGCACTGTCTCCACGGCCGGCAGGAGGCGGGGCTCGTCCATCGTCAGGTCCAGCTCGGGCGCGACGTGCGGGAGCGCGGCTTCGGCCAGCTCGGGGCCGGGGATCAAACGGAGGTGGTGCGCCTGGACGGACAGGAACTTCTTCTCATCGTAGCGTGCGCCGACTTTGCCGACGGAGCCCCAGTCGAACGCCTCGATCAGCGCATCTCGAGAGAACAGCTCCTCGTCGCCGTGGCTCCAGCCGAGCCGCGCCAGGTAGTTCAGCACCGCGTCCGGCACGAAGCCCCGCGACTGATACACCTCGACCGAGCCGGCGTCGTCCCGCTTGCTCATCTTCTTGCCGCGCTCATCGAGGATCATGGGGAGGTGCGCGAACTGCGGCGGCTCCTCGCCGAGCGCCGCGTACATGATCAGCTGCGCCGGCGTGTTGATCACGTGGTCGTCGCCGCGCGCCACGAGCGTGATGCCCATCGCGAGGTCGTCCACCACGCAGCCGAAGTTGTAGAGCGGCACGCCGTCGTGGCGGAGCAGCACCTCGTCCTGCATCTCCTTGTGCTGAAACTCGATGCGCCCCTTCACGAGGTCGTCCCACGCGGTCGACCCGCCGTTCGGGATCTTGATCCGGTAGACAAACGACTCGCCCGCGGGCCAGTCCGCCGGACCCTTGTCGCGCCACCAGCCCGGGTACTTGAACCCGCGCTTGCCGGTGCGCTTCTCGTGCTCGGCGCGCGCCTCGGCGAGCTGCTCCTTCGTCGCGTAGCAGCGGTACGCATGACCGCTCTCGACCAGCTTCTCTGCCGTCTCCCGGTAGAGTCCGAGGCGCTCGGTCTGGAAGTAGGGGCCCGTTCCGCCTTCCTTGCCGGGTCCCTCGTCCCAGTCGAGCCCGAGCCAGTTCATGGCGTCGAAGATGGCCTTCACGCTCTCTTCGGTGCTGCGCGCGCGGTCGGTGTCTTCGACGCGGAGCACAAACGTGCCGCCGTGTTTCCGGGCCCAGAGCCAGTTGTACAGCGCGGTGCGCGCCCCACCGATGTGCAGGTAGCCAGTGGGGGAGGGCGCGAAGCGGACACGAACGGGGCGAGACATGGCGAGCGGACTACCCCGTGGCGCGCGCGTCAGCAAGAGGCCGAGCGCTTGACCCTCCGGCGGGCCCCGCCCCACCATCGCCGCCTTCGATGGCTGACCACGCGCTCGCCTCCCGCTCGATCCTCGAACGCCTCAACGCCGGTGCCTCCAAGCGCGCCCGCTGGAGCTTCGTCGGCGAGCGACCCTTCGGCTCCGAGCTGTCACTTCAACAGTGGCACCTCGGCAACGGACTGGAGGTGCTGATCCTCCCGGACCACAGCGCCCCGGTGCTCGCCTACCAGACCTGGTTTCGGGTCGGCTCGCGGCACGAGGAGCAAGGCAAGACAGGCCTCGCCCACTTCTTCGAGCACATGATGTTCAACGAGACGAAGAACCTCCCATGGGGCGAGTTCGACCGTCGTATGGAGGACGCCGGCGGCGAGACGAACGCCGCGACCTGGATCGACTGGACCTACTACCACCAGGTTCTGCCCTCCGAGGAGCTGCCGCTCGCCGTGGAGCTCGAGGCCGACCGCATGGCCAACCTGCTGGTGCGCAAGCCCCAGGTCGAGTCCGAGCGGGAGGTCGTTCAGAACGAGCGGCGGATGGCGGTCGAGGACGACGTGCGCGGCGCGGCCGACGAGCGGCTCTACGCCCTCGCGTTCGGCAAGAAGCACCCACACGGCTGGCCCACGATCGGCTGGATGGCCGACATCGAAGGCTACAAAGTCAACGATTGCAGGGACTTCTACAAGACCTGGTACGCGCCCAACAACGCCACCGTGGTCATCGTTGGGGATGTGCAGGTCGAGGACACGCTCGCGCAGATCGCGGCCGCGTACGGGGGGATCCGGCCTTCCAAGCTGCCGTCCCGCCGGACGCCCTCGCGCAGCCGACAGCGAAGCGAGCGTCGCGCGACCCTCCGCTGGCCGACCCCCACAGAGAAGATCGCGCTCGGCTGGCACGGGCTGCCCTATCTGTCGCCCGACTACCCGGTGCTCGAGGTGATCGACGAGATCCTGACCGGGGGGCGCAGCGCGCGGTTGCGCCGCCGGCTGGTGGACGAGCTCGAGATCGTCAGTCAGTTCCGCGGCGGGGTCGCTGGACTCACGCACGGCGGGCTGTTCGACCTCTGGATCTCCATGCGCGAGGGGCATGCGGCGAGCGAGGCCGTGGCCGTGATCGACGAGGAGGTCGCCCGCCTGCAGCGTGAGCCCGTCTCCGCTAAGGAGATCGAGAAGGTGAAGAGCCGCGCCGAGCTCTTCACGCTCTCCGAGATCGAGACCGCCGCCGGCAAGGCGGGGCAGTTGGGCTACGCGAGGGTGGTCGCGGGCGACCCCACACACACGTTCCGGCGACTCGAGGAGCTCCGCCAGGTGAGCGCCGAAGACGTCCTGCGAGTGGCCAACGAGGTGCTCCAGCCCGGCCGCCGCTCGAGCGTCACCGTCCTTCCTACGGGAGCCGAATCGTGAAGAACATCATGGGGATGCCCCTCTGTGTGGAGCCGTCGCACGCGCTGCCGCTCGTCGATGTCGAGCTCGTGGTGTTGCGCGGCGCGCTCGGTGATCCGGACGGGCTCGAGGGCCTGACGCATCTCACCGCCCGGCTGATGCGACGCGGGCCCAAGGGCATGCGGGCCGAAGCCTTCGACGAGCAGCTCGACAGGCTGGGCGCCACGCTCGGGCTCAGCGTCTCGCACGAGCACATGCGGCTCGGAGGCACGGTGCTCCGCCGCAACCTCGAGCCCTACCTGGCGCTGGTGGGGCGCATGCTCACGCAGCCGGGGCTTCGGCCCAAGGACTTCACAAAGCTGCGGCGGCGCTCCATCGCCGACCGCGTGGCCCTTCGGGACCACGACCGGAGCCTCGCCGCGCGCGCGTTCCGTCGGGAGCTCTTTGGCGCGCATCCGTATGGCCGACCCGTTGCGGGGACCCAGAAGAGCCTCGCGAAGATCCGGCGCGCCGACGTCATCGCCCGCCACGAGGCGCTGGTTCGGCGTGGCCACATCCTCATCGGCATCGCGGGCGACATCACCGAAGAGGAAGTGGCTCCGCTGCTGGAGGGGGCGCTCCGAGAGGTCCCGAAGGGCACGAGCCGCCGCCCCCGCGCCCGCGCGCCCAAGCTGCAGAAGGGCCGGCGCGTGTTTGTCGTCGACAAGCCCGAGCGCAGCCAGACGCAGCTCTACGTCGGCACTCTGGGGGCAAAGGTCGGCGACGCGGGGCACGCCGCGCTGGTGGTGGGCAACACGGGGTTCGGGGGCACGTTCACCTCTCGGCTGATGAAGGAGGTCCGCTCGGAGCGCGGCTGGAGCTATGGGGCCAGCAGTCGGGTGGGCGCGGACCGGCAGCGCGACGCGTGGACGATGTGGACCCACCCGGGGGCAGACCAGCTGGTCGACTGTCTGGCGCTGGAGCTCGAGCTGCTGGACCGGTGGGTTTCGAAGGGGCTGAGCGCAACCGAGGTGAAGCGCGCCAAGCGCTTTTTGATCAAGAGCCATGCCTTCGATCGCGAGACCGCAAGCAAGCGTCTCGAGCCTCGCCTGGAGGCGCTCGCATACGGTCTGCCAGAGGACTGGCCGATGGGGTTCGAGCGGCGCGTCGGCCAAGTCAGCGCGAAGGCCGCCAAGGCCGCCGTGATCGAACATCTCGACCCGAGCGCGCTCACCATCGCGATGGTTGCCACCGCGACCCCCGAGCTCCTCGAGCGCTTGGCTGCGCTCCCCCGGATCGCCAGCGTGCAGACGTTGTCGGTCACTGACTTGTGAGATGCCACACGCCACCAGGGAAGAATCTCACGGCTCGCAGCTCCGTTACGGTACTGACGGCGCGGATCTCGTCGCATACGGCAACAGCATGGAATCCTTGAGTAATCATTGTGTTGGCCGGATCGGTCGGTTCGCCGACGTGACAGCCTGGCGCGGATCACGAACGAACACCGAATCCCCTGACGTTCTGACAAAGTCGTTAGTTTACGGTGGTTTAGGTAGATCGCGGCCGCCGCGGCACAATCCTTGCTCTGTCCCGGGCCACGGAAACGAATAGAACTGCGCCCGACCGTCGGGCGTGAGCGGCTCGGCACACCGCCGGACCGTTTGACAGTTCGGTGAACGTGGGCTTAAACGCGGCCCAATTGGGGTCTGCCCAATTGGGGCCAGAGGTGCGACCTCTGGGTGGGGCTCACGTCACCGAGCTGGAACCTTGGATGCAGCGGAGCACGCGCATCGGGGTGAGTTCGGACGAAAACGGAGAACGTTCGGTGAAGAACGCGACGCTGTCGGTCAGGTTGATTTTGATGCTGGGAGCCGCCCTCTGGGTGGGCTCTGCCAGTGTCGCAACCGCGCAGACCGACGACACGACGACCCCCGACGCCAGCGGCGCCGAGGACGAGACCGATTCCACGGACGCGGACGCGCCCGACGGAGAGACCCCCGACGCGGCAGCCGCCGACGAGGCCGCGGCCGACGAAGGCGCGACCGACGAAGGCGCGACCGACGAGTGGATCGACGACGGCCATGACGAGGTCGAGCCGCCGTCCGGTCTTCCGACGGACCCTGCGCCCGTCGAGGCGCAGAGCACGCCGACCGAGGAGCCAGCGGACTCGACCGAAGAGGCGGCCGCCACGGACGAACTCGCCTCGCCCGACGGAGAAGAAGCCGCTGAGGCACCGGCTGAAGAAGAAGCCGCGCCCGCCGCCCCTGAGCCGCTTCCCTGGCGAAACTCCTTCTTCACCTGGACCAACCAGGTCTCGTTCAACACCTTCTTCCGGGACGCGCAGCTCAGCTACAACCCGGTCTACCAGCAGAACTTCACGCTCACGCCGCGTTGGTACATCGCGCCCACCACGTTCCTCTGGGCCAACCAGGGTCTCGGCATCGAGGTCACGGACACCGACGGCCTGCCGCTCAACCGCGACCCGCAGCTCACCGATACGCTGCTTGACCTTCGCCACATCATCCCGTGGGAAGGCTTCGTCTTCATCGTCGCCGGTCGCCTCGGCTTTCCGACCTCGAAGATCAGTCAGGCCTCACAGCGCTACCTGCAGACGGGCGCCACCCTCACCGTGGTGCGCCCCATCTCGGAGGCCGGCCTCACCCTCGCCGGCGTGTTCTCGTACCGCCGCTGGTGGGCGGGCAGCAACGTGACCCAGGTCGGCGAGCCGCAGCCCGACATCTGCCCCGCCGCGCCCGCCCCCACGGCTGGCACGGGCGACGCCGCGCCCATCGCGCCCTCGGCGTCCGCCACCTGCGACCAGCTCGGGACGGCCACGGCCGCGAGCGACGTCCTCCTGTACGGCCTGAACGTTGTGTTCACGCCCCCGGGCTTCGCCGAGCTCAACGTGAGCCTGTCGGCCTTCTTCTTCACGACCCACGGCTACGGGCTCGCCCCCGCCGAGGTCGCTGTCGACACCCGCGAGGAGGCCCTCATCCTCGAAGACGGCAGCCCCAGCCACTGGCGGAACTTCACGTTCTTCTCGCTTTCGGTCGGCTACCAGTTTGCCCCATGGCTGAACGCATCGATCGGCATCCAGAACTCGGGCTTCCTCGCCTCGGCGTACAACCCCGACGGCTCCATTCGGAACCCCCTGTTCACTCCCGACACCCAGGTCTTCTTGAGCGCGACCTTCCAGCTGGACGAGGTCTACAACGGCATCGCCGGCGGCGAAGAAGACAACCTTACGCCTGAAGAGCGGCAGCGCCGCCGTCAGGGTCTGGCCCAGGGCCCGGCCGCCGGAGGCACCTTCTAATGACAAATTCCCACCTCAAGCTGCAATCGAACCGCAACTTGGTGACCAACTCTGCTGGCGCGCGTAGTCGCCAGCAGTCCGATGATTCTGCGTCTCGGACAGATTCTTGGCTGGAGACCCCGAAGATGAGGCGACTCTCAACTCCCATCGCGCTCCTTGGAGCGTTGGCCCTGTTGGCCGTTGGCTGCGGTGACCCGCAGCCGCCGATCAACCGCGTCGGTGTAAACGTCGTGGAAAAGAGCGCGTTCGACGGCTCTTGGTACATGCACACGACGATCATCGACATGGAGTACGAGGGGGCTCCGACCGGCTTCGTCGGCGCCAACGGCGGCGACGACACCGCTGGCTTCCTCGGCGTCGCGATTCCCCGCGTCCGCTGGGTCATCGACGAAGACTTCCTCTACGCCTACCGCGACTACGAGATCGTCGGCGACCCCGAGGACCCCTTCAACGTCCGTGGCGACGATGACGAGGACTACCTCGGCCAGCCCGTGGCGGCCTACCGCATCGAGAGTCACTTCGACATTCGCCGCGAGTACAACACCGTCACTGGCGAAGAGCGCAACGTCGTCGTCGAGAACATGGCCGACCGTCACTGGTACGAGCGGCAGTTCATGCGCGTCGACTGGTCGCAGAACCTCGTCTCGCCGGCCTTCACCTCGGGTGGCGGCTTCACGCAGGGCGAGTCGGTCTCCCTCTTCGTGCAGGACGCGTCGAACTTCCCCTCTGCTTGGCGCCCCCAGTTCCACTTCATGGCCTGCGACGGCCTCGAGGACGAGAACTGCGATCCGGGCGAGCACGACTACGCCGGCGACTACGACCAGGGCGACATGTACAGCATGAGCTTCGTGTCGCAGGGCCTCATCTCGCCTACCTCCACGGCATGCCGTTGGAGTGACGAGATCCGCGCGCAGTTCTCCTTCCTTCCCGAGTGCGCGACCGTGCAGATGTTCATCCGCACGAGCTTCCTTCGCGTCAGCGACCGCCGCGAGTACGCGCCTGTTGCCTGGGACCACGACCGCTTCAACCGTGCCGGCTACTTCGCCTACGACCGGATCACCTACGACCGGTCCAACCGCGCGGGCGACCCCTCCTTCGGCGTCACCGACTTCACCAACCAGTCGGCGAACCGCCACAACATCTGGCGCAACTGGTACCAGCGCGACGCCGCGGGCGAGATCATGACCGACGACAACGGTCAGCCGATGCTCACCCCGTACGCCGAGCGCGAGACTCGCGAGATCGTCTGGTACACGAGCAGCGAGGTCCCGGCCCACCTGGTCAAGCCCTCCTACGAGCTCGTCGCCGAGTGGAACGCGGTCTTCATGAACACCGCGCGCCAGCTTCAGGGTCGCGAGAGCCCGCTCTACGCAACGGTGAGCTGTCAGGACGAGGACCCGGGCGGATACTGCTTCTGCCAGGAAGACCCCACGACGGGCGACATTCTCAACGCGACCTGCGCTGGCCGCTACGACCCCTTCGTTCCGCCGGCCGAGGCGAGCATGGCGCGCGGCGAGGCCTACGACTGCTACGTCGTCGGCTTCGACGCGGACGGCAACGAGGTCAACCCGCTCACGTTTGAGCCCGACTACTCGAACCCCGGCCTCAGCGACAGCGACTTCAACGGCTGGCTCAACACCGAGATGCGCGGCAGCGAGTGCATCAACGTGCTCCGCATGAACACCTGCCACGTCGGCAACATCGACGAGCACGAGCAGCTCGACTGCCAGGAGCGCGGCGACATCCGCTGGAAGCTCCTCAGCTTCGTCAACCAGCCGGGCACGCCGTTCCTCGGTGTCGCGCAGATGCGGGGTGACCCCCTCACCGGCGAGATCATCACGGGCGACGCCAACATCGGTGGCCCCGCGATGGACAGCCAGCGCACCAGCGCGCTCGAGGCCTACGACCTCATCAACGGCAACATCGCCGAGCAGGAGTACTACACGGGTGAAGACGTCCGTGCGTTCCTGAACGCGGTCCAGCACGTCGAGCTCCCCGCGCCTCCGCGCATCGACTTCAGCGCCGCGCTTCGCGAGGGTGTTGCGGTTGACCCCGGCGTACGCGCCGGCATCCAGGGCGTCATGGAGAGCGCCATGGTGCGCGCCGAGCAGCTCCGGGGTCCTGAGGGCCGCGCGGCGGTCTTCACCGACCGCCTCCGTGAGCTCGCCGGTACCGACATCGAGTCACGCCTCGTCGCGGGCGCCGACGGCTTCACCGCAGGCAACCAGGACTTCCTCCCCCCGGGCGTGGACATGAACAGCCCGAGCGAGGCGATGATGGATGACATCTCGCCCTTCCGCTTCGACTTCGAAGAGCGCTACCTGCAGGCGCAGGACCAGATGCTCCGTGAAGGCCTCCAGAACTACTTGGCGCCGAACGAGTACACCGACGCGTCGGTGCTCAACTTCGTCAACGAGCACCGCGACTGGACCCGGGTCCGGGTCGAGTTCGAGCTCAACCGTCGTCTCTACCGCGACACGCAGGTCCACGAGATGGGTCACTGCCTCGGTCTTCGTCACCACTTCGGTGGTACCGCCGACCCGGGCAACTACTTCGATGGCTACTACACCATCAACGAGCAGTACCCGCTCCCCGACCCCAACACCTTCAACACCGACGGTGTCCCGGGCTTGAGCCCGGCCGAGCAGATCGCGTTCGAAGACGCGTACGACACCGCCAACGAGCGTCGCGAGCTGGCCGGCATCGACCAGTGGATGAACTCCTCGGTGATGGACTACACGCCGAACTGGTACCAGCGCATCAACGGCGCGGGCTACCACGACTACATGGCCATCTCGTTCGGTTACGGGGACGTCGTCGACATCTACGACAACAGCCTCGCCGCCGACGGTACCGCGCGCTCGGCGCTCCCCGCGGACCAGCTCACGCCGGTCAACACGATGCGCCGCTCCATCAAGTACTACCACGGTGGCGAGACCTGCTCCGTGGACACCGACTGCCCCTTCAGCAGCGCTGGCAGCCGCTCCGGTGAGCTCCTGGCGACGAACATGGCGTCCGGGCTCACCCAGACCTGCATCACGGCCGGCCGTGACGGCGGGAACAACGTCTGCTCCAACTTCGACGAGGACGCCCGCGGTCTTCTCGAGTCCGGTGCGACCGCGTGGGTGCCGATCGACTACTTCTACTGCGAGGACATCCGGTCCAGCACGCGGAGCCTTCCCGGCTGCGCGGTCTTCGACGAAGGCGACAGCTTCCGCGAGATCGTCCGCAACCAGACCGAGAGCTACGAGCGCAGCTACATCTTCAGCGCGTTCCGCCGCTACCGCCTGAACTTCACCATCGGTGGGTACTTCAACCGCCTGGTCCGCTACTTGGACCCGTTGCTCGGCATCTACGGCAACCTGATCTACCGCTACTCGGCGGATCCGGAGTTCCGGAACCAGGAAGGCCCGTTCGGCTTCGAGGACCAGTTCCTCGCGACCGCCGACACCATGAACTTCATGGCCCGCCTGCTCGCCCAGCCGTCCATCGGCTCCTACGAGTACAACGCCGCCTGGGACCGCTACGAGCTGTCCAGCCTCGAGATTCAGCCCGACGCGCAGGTCGCGGTCGAGTTCGGGCAGGGGCGCTACCTCAACTCCATCTACCAGACCGGTCTCACGGGCATCAACCGTGTGGAGCGCATCGGGTCCATCTACGACAGCATCCTCGCGATGCAGCTCATGACGGCCCGTGGACTGACCCCGTTCTACGGACCGGACGTCATCTTCCAGACCAACTTCTACGACATCTTCCCGAACGAGATTCAGCAGATCTTCACGGGGATGATCGCCGGTCAGCCCGAGCAGTACATGCCGCGCCTCCAGTGTGCGCCAGGCAGCGTCGCTCCGAACTGCGATGACGCCCGCGTGGTCTACATGGACTTCTACCGCGGTGACTGCTCCATCGACCCCGACACGGGTGAGCCCCGCACGGCGACGTGCCGACCCAACCCGGCGGACGTCACCTACCGTGACCTCGGCGTGCTGAACGGCGGAACCCGGTTCTTCCTTCAGTCGTACGCGGCCATCTTCAGCCTCCAGAGCTTCCCGGTCTACTACGACACGACGTACCAGAACCAAATGTACGTGTGCGTCGAGGGCCAGGGCGACTGCTTCGATCCGGAGGACGGAAGCGTGGAGGGTGTCGACTTCGTCCGGCACACCAGCCGACGCTTCGGCAAGAGCTTCCTGGCCTGGCAGGTCGACTCCTCCGAGGGTGTCGCCGAGCAGACCTCCATCGCCTTCTCGATGGTCAAGGAAGCCCGCGACGCCGACTTCGTCATCCGGATGCTGCGCAAGTACCGCGGCGACGGACTCCCCGGCGACCCGGCCCCGAGCATCGACAACCTGACTCCCGATGAGCAGGCCGCCCTCGCGGCGCTCGAGTACGAGATTCCGGACAGCGACAGCCAGATTCAGTTCGAGATCGACCGTCTCGACGGCCGGCTGAACAGTCTCGAAGGCTTCTTCTTCTACATCGTCCAGCTCGAGCGGGCGTTCGGGATTGAGTTCCCCGCGCTCTACCGTCGGACCGAGATCTGAGGGACCGAACCATGACTCAGTACACCTCAGACTCTTCCAGGACGACCTCCATGTCCCTGTCTTCTCAGTCCCAGAGCGGAGCATCCTCCATGCGCTACGCAGCTTCCATCCGCCGTATGGCCCTGACCAGCCTCCTGCTGGCCTTCGGGCTGGTCGGCATCGCCGGTTGCGCCGAGCCGGGTGGGGACGTGATCCGTACCCAGGCCAACCTGGTCGACAAGAGCATCTTCGAGGGTGAGTGGTGGTACATGCGTACCGTCGCCGACATCCACGACGACGCCGCGTGGGCCATCTCTGCCGGCGGTGCCGGCGCCCCATGGCCGGGTGCCATGGCGAGCTACGACCTCGCGTCCCAGTCGGGCGTGATGGGCCGTATCCGCTGGGTCATCGACGAAGACTTCCTCTACGGCTACCGCGCTCACGAGATCATCGAGGGTGCGGCGGCGGACGCCGATGACGACGACTACCTCGGTCAGCCGCTCGCCATCTTCGCCATCGACAATCACGTCGACGTCCGACGCGAGTACAGCGCGGCGACCGGTGAGCCGACCAACGTGGTCAGCGAGAGCGCCGACCGCCGCTGGTACGACCGTCAGTACATCCGCGTCGACTGGTCTCGGAACCTCGTCACGTTCGGTGTGTTCGGCGCGTCCCTCGAGCTCGACGCCTTGTTCATGACCTTCCAGCGCGAGCCCGTGGACAACTTCGTTCAGGAGGGCGGTGACTCCCGCACCCCCGACAGCTGGCGCCCGCAGTTCGTGCGCATCGGCGACGACCCCGAGTACCGCTTCTACGACGAGTGGCCGGCCGACATGGCGGACACGGTTCACTACATGTCGTTCGTGACCAACGAGCTCTGGACGCCGACCCGCTGTGGCAGCGCGACCTGCGAGACCTCCATCCGGATTAGCCTCCGCAACTCGTTCCTCCGCATCCCCCCGAACCACGAGTACGCCTCGGAGACGCTTCCGAACCAGGAGTACGACCGCTTCGGCATCATCCGCACCGACTCGCGGACGTTCATCAGCGGCGGACAGGATCGTGCGGCCTTCGGTCGCTACTGCGACGCCCGCTGCCGCGCCACCTGCGAGTTCGACGAGGACTGCGGAACGGGAGGCCGTTGCGAACTGCCCGCCGGCCTTGGCGCCGGCACCTGCGTGGCTGGGATGCTGGAGGATGTGGACGACTGCGGTGCTGGCACGATGTGCGATTACAGCGCCGGCGGTGACTCCGGAGACGGTCAGTGCGTGGGCAATCTGGACGCGGACTGCGGACCGGGCGCTTGCAACCTGGAGACGAACATGTGCGAGGGCGGCCTGACGTCCTACCGCGGTGAGACCGACTTCAAGACGTTCCGCCGCCTCCGTCACAACTTCTACTCCGACTCCCTCGCGGATCTCGACGACCCCCGCCACACCGACGGCCGCTGCATCGCGGACTGGCAGTGCGACAACCGTCACGGCACCGCGGACGGCGTCCCCGGCAACATGACCTCCGGCTCCATCTGCGACCCGGCGGCCAACCGCTGCACCATCCCGCTCCGCCAGCGTCCCGTGCGTGCGGTGGACTACCGCCTCAGCCCTGGCTACCCGCGGCACCTCGTCCGGAGTGCGTTCGAGGTCATCTCGCAGTGGAACGACACGTTCATGCGGGGGAATCGCGAGCTCCAGGGTGAGGCGCTGCCGGTCGGCGGCAACGTCTCCTGCCAGGGCACCGACCCGACGCAGTACTGCTACTGCGGCGACACCGTGCGGGCCCCCGAGGTCCGTGGCGACGACACCTGCGCCCCACGCAGCGACTTCTTCGTGGCCCCCGAGGACCGCGGCGAGGACAACCCGTACCAGTGCTGGATCGCCCTGGTGGACTCCGAGGGGAACCCCACGGCCGAGACGCCGGAGATCAACCCGACGAACCCGACCAGCTTCGAGGACTACCCGGCCGAGGTCTACAACTACGCCTTCGTGGGTGACGAGTGCATGCTCCGCCTCAACACGAACAGCTGCGACCGCCCCGTGGCGGACGGCGGCGAGCCGGCGGCCTGCGAAGAGCTCGGTGACATCCGTTACCAGTTCTTCAACTACGCGACCGGCGCGGGCGCCGGCTGGTGCGGCGTCATGCAGCAGGTCCAGGATCCGCTCAGCGGCGAGGCCATCAGCATCCCGATCAACATGGGCGGGCTCTGCCTCGACCGCATCGGGACCAACGCGGTCAACCTCTGGCCGGTGCTTCGCGGCGAGATCGACGAGGACGAGTACTTCACGGGTGAGCACATCCGTGGCTACTACGAGCGTCTCGGCGACGTGCACGTCCCGGTGGGCTTCGCGCCCGCCACCGATGGCGCTGAGTACGATCCCGATGATCCCAGTCGTCCCGCCATGCCGGTCGACCTGAACAGCCACCTCAACGAGATGTTCGCTGAGATGGCGCCCCGCTTCGAGAACCTGCGTTCGGGCAACGAGGGTCGCCTCCACATTCGCAGTGACCGGATGCACTTGCTCGAGGGCACTGCGATCGAGCGTCGTCTCGTCGAGGGCATGTCCCTCGAGGGTGCGACGGCCGTCGCGAGTCAGCGCCCCATCGACGCGCTCGAGCTGGAGAACCGGGGCGAGACCCGCCCGACCTCCTCCGCCATGATGGAGCAGGCTTCACCTTTCCGGGATTCGTTCCGCGAGGTCGTGACCGCCGAGACGATGCGCGAGGCCGCCCTCGCCAACAACTACGTCTACTACCCGCGCGAGGCCCTCTTCACCTCCCGCTACAACCGGTGGTGGGCGAACGCCTTCACCGGCCGCTCCGTCGAAGAGGCCAACATCCGTTGGCGTCAGGCGTTCCACCGCGCGGTCATGCTGCACGAGCTCGGCCACGGCCTGGGTCTCGAGCACAACTTCGCCGGTAGCTACGACCGCGACAACTACGCGGACGGCTACTTCAACCTGGTCACCCAGGAGGAGGGCGGCGACCGTCCCTACGCGCTTCCGACGTTCCAGGACTTCGACTGCGGCGCTGACGGCCTCTGCCCCGGCGACGCGGGCTACACGGCCCCGGACAACGGCGAGCGTGACGCCATCCTCACCGACGCCGAGTCGACCGCTTGGGGCGTGGCCCTCCGCGCGATCCGAACCCGTCGAACCGAGGCCGGCATCGGCAACACCATGACGTCCAGCCTGATGGACTACAACGGTGACCTCTCCGACATGGCCGGACTTGGCCACTACGACCGCGCCGCGGTGTTCTTCAACTACTTCAACATGGTTGAGACCTACTCGGGCGACCCGACCTACTCGGCTGGCGCCGGCAGCTCGCTCGACGGGCTGCTCCGCTCCGACACCACGCCTCGTACCCTCTGGACGTACTACCGTGGTGGTGAGAGCTGCGACATCGACACCGATTGCCCGTACGCCGAGGGTTCCGCGGCGCTCTCGTCGACGCAGGGCACTTTCCAGCGCTGCGTGCGCAACCCGCGCTACAGCCAGCTCCCGACGCCGTGTGAGGGCGACCGGAACTGCATCTGCTCGAACTTCGACGAGGACATGATCGACTTCGTCGAGGGGGCCTACGAAGGCTACAACTGGGACGCCGACCGCGACGGGATCCCGGACTTCGAGCGCATCGACTACCTCTTCTGCAGCAACAGCCGGACCGGGGACATCTCCTGGTGCAACACCTTCGACGCCGGTGAGTCGTTCCAGGAGACCATCGACCACTTCCGGCAGGTCTGGCAGGAAGGGTACCCGCGCAACTACTGGCGTAACTACCAGCGTGGCTTCTCCAGCGGTGCGCGCTCCACGCGCTACATCGTGGACGCCGCGAAGATGTACCAGCACCTCTTCTTCCGCTTCTTCTTCGAGCCGGACTTCCGGCGCGAGACCGGCCCGCTCGGCTTCAACGACCAGTACCTCGCCTCGATCGACGCGATGAACTGGCTCGCGGAGCTCGCCCAGCTGCCCGACGTCGGTTCCTACCGCCTCATGCAGACGGCTGGACCGGACTCGTGCAGCCAGACGGACCCGAACGACCCGGCCAACGACGAGTCCTGCCAGTACGCCTACGAGCACATGGGCACGGACATGGAAATGTCCGGCGCGGACTTCTCGCTCGGACCGGGCCAGGGCTTCTACACCTGGTCGCGCTACCAGGACGGGCTCTACGGCTTCTTCCGCATGGAGCGCGCGGGCGTGTTCTGGGACAAGCTGATCGCCCTCCAGGCGATGACCATCCGCGACTGGGGTCTGAGCTTCACGGTCGATGAACGCTACTTCATCAACTTCTACGATCTCTTCCCGATCGAGATGACGGAGTTGTTCGGTGGGTACGTCATCGACAACGACCAGTGGATCGCGCCTCGAGTCCGCATCGAGGACGGCGAGCCGAATGTCTACTACCTGAACTACCTCCGCGGGAACTGCTCCAACGCCACCACCGGCGAAGCGGAGACGTGCCGTCCCTCGAACCAGGAGACGTTCACCGACCCGCCGCTCATGGGCACCAGCAACGAGATCTTGCGTCTCTACGCGTCGATCTTTGCTCTCTCGCAGTTCCCGGTCTACTACGACCCGAGCTTCGAGAGCCGACTCGCGGTCTACAAGCTGGGCAGCTCGGATGGCTTCACCATCCCAGACATCCAGCTCGACGGTGAGGCCACCCAAGCGTACGGGGCTGCGATCCCGGGCTCCGGTCACGCGATCACCACGGACCCCGACGAAGCGGACTACATCATCTACGTGTCCGACCGCCTCCATCAGGCCCTCGTGGCCAACAAGATTCGTGAGCGCCTGACGTTCAACCTTGAGGAGGAGCAGCTCGGCTTCCAGCTTCTGCTGGGTCTGCAGCAGCAGCAGGACTTGGTTCGGTCGTTGTCCGCGATCGCGAGTCCCACGCCGGCCGAGATCGCTCAGTTGGCCTCCGCGCGCCAGCGGCTGACGCAGGGCGAGACCTTCGTCGAGTCCCTCATCGAGGTTCAGAACATCTTCGGCATCACGTCCTCGCTCTGACGACCTGAGCCGCGCCGCTTCGGCGATCGCGGCCCTTCCTCGGACCGACCGAGGAGGACACACCGACCGGCCCAGCGTGACGCCACGCTGGGCCGTCGTTTTTCCGTCCCGCGAACCTTTCCACCACGGCGTTTGATCCCAAGCCTGCGGTCGGGGTAGATTCGCCCGCTCATTTGTCGGAGGTGACGTGACGTCCGTGCGCGACGAGCTGTTGCCCCTGTATCGCAAGATGCAACTCATCCGCCGTGTGGAGGAAGAGGCTGCCCGAGCGTATATGCAGGGGAAGATCGGTGGGTTTCTCCACCTGTACATTGGTCAGGAAGCGATCGCCGTGGGCACGGAGGCGGCGATCGACGATACCGATCACGTGCTCACCACCTACCGCGACCATGGCTTCGCCTTGGCGCGAGGGACATCACCTCGGGGCGTGATGGCGGAGCTGTTCGGCAGAGACACCGGCTGCTCACGCGGCTTGGGCGGGTCGATGCACATGTTCGATCGGGAAAACCGCTTCTACGGCGGGCACGGGATCGTCGGCGGGCACGTGGCGTTGGCGAGCGGCATCGCCTTCAAGTCCCACTACCGAAAGGACAAAGAGGTCACCCTCTGCTTCTTCGGGGAGGGCGCCACCAACATCGGCGGATTCCACGAGGGCCTCTCGCTGGCGGGCCTCTGGAAGCTGCCCATCGTCTTCGTGTGCGAGAACAACCAGTACTCGATGGGCACGCCGCTCGTGCGGACGATGCCCGCGGCGGACCTCACCGATAAGGCTGCGGGCTACAACGTGGCCAAGGATCGCTTCGATGGCCACGACGTGCAGGAGGTCCAGAAGCGCATCGGCGCGGCGGTCGACCGCGCCCGATCCGGCGGTGGTCCCACGTTGATCGAGATCCTCACCTACCGTTTCCGCGGGCACTCGATGAGCGACCCCGGCAAGTACCGGACGAGTGAGGAAGTCGAGGAGCGGAAGAAGAAGTTCGACCCGGTCCGGCTGTCGCGGCAGGCGCTGGCCGACGCCGGTGCGTCCGAGGACGAGCTCGCGTCGCTCGACGCGGAGATCGAGGCCGAGGTGCAGGACGCGGTGAAGTTCGCCGACGACAGCCCGCTCGCGACGGAGGAGTCCATGCGCCGGTTCGTGCTGGCTCCCGAGGGAGGTGCCTGATGCGTACGATTCGCTATCGCGACGCGCTCCGCGCGGCCATGGCCGAGGAGATGCGAGCCAACGACGACGTCTTCCTCCTCGGTGAGGAAGTCGGCCACTATCAAGGCGCCTACAAGGTGACGCAGGGCCTTCTCGACGAGTTCGGGGAGCGGCGTGTCGTCGACACTCCGATCGCCGAGGCGGGCTTCGCGGGCATCGCCGCCGGTGCCGCCATGGCAGGGCTGCGGCCGATCGTGGAGTTCATGACGTGGAACTTCTCGCTGGTCGCGTTCGACCAGATCGTGAACAACGCCGCGAAGATGTACCAGATGAGCGCGGGGCAGTTTCCCATGCCGATGGTGTTCCGCGGCCCGAACGCGTCGGCTCGTCAGGTCGGTGCTCAGCACAGCCACGCGGTGGAGACCTTCTACACGAACGTGCCTGGGCTGCACGTCGTCTACCCGTCCACGCCTCGCGACGCCAAAGGCCTGCTCAAGACGGCGATCCGGAGCAACAACCCGGTCGTCTTCCTCGAGGGCGAGACGCTCTACAACGCCAAGGGCGAGGTGCCTGACGAGGACGCCGATGAGCTGATCCCGTTCGGAAAAGCCCGCGTCGCGCGGGAGGGCAAGGACTGCACCGTGGTGGTCTGGGGTCGTCCCTACCCCGACGTGATGAAGCTGGCCGAGGAGATGGCCGGCGAGGTCGACCTCGAGGTCATCGATCCACGAACGCTGCGTCCGCTCGATCACGAGGCCATCGTGGCGTCCGTGAAGAAGACCCACCGCTGCGTCATCGTGCATGAGCACTGGCCGTACGGAGGACCGGGCGCGGAGATCGTGGACCGGATTCAACGCGAGGCCTTCGACTATCTCGACGCCCCGGTGTTGCGAGCGACCAACCTCGATATTCCCATGCCGTACGCGATCAACCTCGAGAACGAGGTCATCGTTACCCCAGCGCGCATCCGGGACGCGATTCGTCGCGTCTGCTACCTGGACTGAGCACTGCTCGCTGGTCTTGAGTACGACCAGCCGAACTGAACCAGCCGAATCGACCCGGGCGAGCGGGCACGGCGGCGGGCCCCCGAAGCGTGAGTGAACTGAGAGGCAACCCCAGATGGCCAAGATCGTCGGACTTCCGAAGCTCTCCCCCACGATGGAGGAGGGGACCCTCGCCAGCTGGGCAATCAGCGAAGGACAGCGGGTCGCCATCGACGACCTGATCGCCGAAGTCGAGACCGACAAGGCGACCATGGAGTGGCGCGCGTTCGACGCCGGTGTCCTGCTCAAGATCCTCGTCGAAGAGGGCGATGTGCTCCTGCCCGACGCGCCGGTGGCGATCTTCGGTGAGGAGGGCGAGGACATCTCGGACCTGCTCGCACAGCTCGCTTCGGGAGGCGGAGCCCCGTCGACGGCTCCCGCCGCCGAGCCCTCTTCCCCTACTCCACCCGCG
Organism: Sandaracinaceae bacterium; assembly: GCA_045106715.1. Taxonomy (GTDB): domain Bacteria; phylum Myxococcota_A; class Polyangia; order Polyangiales; family Sandaracinaceae. The sequence continues at coordinate 6,192 of JBGCFC010000240.1, read as the reverse complement.
GCCGCGGCCGCTTCGTCCGCTCCCGCCGCACCCTCGGCCGACACCTCTGCGTCGCGGTCTCCCGGTGACGGGCGGGTCTTGGCGTCGCCTCTCGTCCGGAAGCTGGCGCGCGAGCACGACGTCGACCTCTCGCAGATCGCGGGCTCCGGTCCTCACGGCCGGATTATCAAGCGTGACTTCGATGCCTTCCTGGCATCGCCTCGTCCGGCCGCGCCGGCGACGTCTTCTGGCTACGCGCGTCTGGCGCCACGCGTCGAAAAGCTCAGCTCCATGCGTCGCACGATCGCCCGGCGACTCACCGAGTCCAAGCAGACGGTCCCGCACTTCTACCTGACCATCGACTGCGACGCGGGCCCTCTGATGACCGCGCGCAAAGCGATCAACGCCGAGCTCGCCCCAGACGGGGAGAAGGTCAGCGTCAACGACCTCATCCTCAAGGCGTCCGCAGTCGCGCTTCGCCGCGTGCCGGCGGCCAACGCGAGTTTCGCCGGCGACAGCATTCACTACCATCAGGTGGTCGACGTCTCCGTCGCCGTCGCCATCCCGGACGGTCTCGTCACGCCGGTCGTGCGAGACGCGGACCGCAAGAGCCTCCGCGAGATCGCCATCGAGGTGCGGGAGCTCGCCGGACGCGCGCGCAACAAGAAGCTGAAGCCCGAGGAGATGATGGACGGCACCTTCAGCCTCTCAAACCTCGGCATGTATGGGATCGAGGAGTTCTCCGCGGTGATCAACCCTCCCGAGGGCATGATCCTGGCGGTCGGTGCAGTCCGTAAGGAGCCGGTCATTCTGGACGGCCAGGTCGTGCCAGGCACCCGTATGCGGGCGACGCTGAGCTGCGATCACCGCGTCGTGGACGGGGCTCTCGGCGCACAGTGGCTCGCCGCGTTCAAGAAGCTCATCGAGCAGCCCACGCTGATGCTGATCTAGCCTGGTCTGACGCTCACCCGCGCCCGTCGGGCGTCGGCCGTGGCCGTCTCAGCAAGCGCCGTGTCCTCGCGTCGGGGCGAAGATCTTCCCTGGGTTTAGGATCCCCGTGGGGTCGAACCGCGCCTTGATTCCGCGCTGCAGGTCGATGAGCGCTGCGGACTGTTCGAGCGCCAGATACGGGGCCTTGAGGGCTCCGATGCCGTGTTCACCGCTCAGCGTGCCGCGCAGACGGATCGTCTCCCGGAACAGGGCTTCGATGGCTGCGTCCACGCGCGGCTTCTCAGCGTCGTCATTCCAAAGAAAGTTCACGTGCAGGTTGCCGTCGCCGGCGTGCCCATAGGTCGGCATGACGATGCCGTGCGCTTCGGAGATCCCACGGCAGGCGGCCAGCAGCACGCCGATCTGAGATCGCGGGACGACGACATCCTCGCTCAGCTTGTGCTTGGCGCGCTCGCGCAGGCTGCGCGACATCTGGCGCCGTACCGCCCAGAGCCGTTCGCGGTCGCCGCCGTGTTTGGCAATTTGCACGTCGAGCGCACCACCGTCATCGAAGACGTTTCCCAAGCGGTCGAGGTCGCTCTCGACTGTCGTCTCGGATCCGTCGAGCTCGATGAGGAGCATCGCCTTGGCGGTGCGGGGAACCTGGACCCCGGCTCCCTTCTCGCGCAGCACGGACAGCGTGATGGCATCGAGCAGCTCGACGCACCTCGGTTGCACGCGCGCATCCCGGATGGCGCTCACCATCGGTCCGACCTGGCCTTCGTCGTCGACAAACACGAGCAGCGTGCGGATGGCCTCGGGCTTGGCCGCGAGGCGCAGCGTGGCCCGGGTCACGAGGCCGAGCGTGCCTTCGCTGCCCACCATGAGTGCGGTGAGGTCGTAACCGGTTACGCCCTTGCGGGTGCGGCGCCCCATCTCGAGCACGGTGCCGTCTGGGAGGACGACCTCCAGACCCAGCACCCAATCCCGTGTGACGCCGTACTTGAACGCACGCGGGCCGCCCGCGTTTTCCGCGATGTTGCCGCCCACCGTGCAGCTCGCCCAGCTGTTCGGGTCCGGCCCGTAGAAGAGCCCCTCCGCCTCGACCGCGGCGTGCAGGTCACCGAGCACCACGCCCGGCTCGACGACTGCGACGTCGTCGCCGCGATCGATCTCTTTCAGCGCGTCGAACCGCTCGAACGCCAAGACCCAGCCGCCGCGCACGGGGACCGCACCTCCGCTTCGCCCCGTGCCTCCTGCTCGCGGTGTGACGTACACGCCGTGCCGATGCGCGACACGCATGACGTGAGCGACCTCTGCCGTCCGCTCCACGCGGATGACGGCGGACGGCCGGATCGGTTGGGCTTCGCTCTCATCGCGCGCGTACGCGTCGCACCGATCCACCTCGGTGCTCACGGCTCCGCTCCGCAGCCCGCGGTCGAGCTCGAGGAGCGCGCGGTCGTGCACTGAAGGCGCGGTGGTCATCGCCCAGGGAACCTAGCAGCAACGGTCGATGGTGGCCGCACTGGCGTCGAGCCGTGCGGTCATCGCCCTGGCGGGGGCACGTCCCTCGCGCGTAGAACGCCACTCGCGGCGGCTGCGCGCTCCGCCGAAGCCGGAGCCCGGCGCGCTGGCTTCCCAACACGAGACGAAGTGGTCACGCGGCGGTGGGTGGGGATGTCCCGCGTCGGTGTGATATGCCTCCGGCGCGCTGTGGCAGAGCACTCCCAACCTAAGAAAGTGACCCCCGATGCGACCCTGGCCGGGTGGCGCGGCAGCATCTTGTGGGTCGGCCTCCTTGGGCTCGCGTTGGTCGAGCTGCTCGGTCACTTTGTCGTGCGCGCGCGCGTCGTCCCCGACGATGACTGGGCGCGTGCGGCTGTGGTGGTGCGGGAGGGCTACCAAGAAGGGGATCTGGTGGTCGCCGCCCCGCACTGGGCGGACCCCGTTCTCCGCCGGGAGCTGGGCGACCTGCTTTCGCTCGAGGATGTCGGTCGCAGCGACATGGCGCAGTACCGCCGCCTCTGGGCGCTCAGCATCCGAGGCCACCTCCCGGACGATGCTCCGTCCTCCGCACCCGAGTTCGAACAGACCGTCGGCGGGGTCACCGTTCTGCGCTGGACGGTTCCTGGCGACGGCGTGCTCTACGACTTCATGGACCACATCCCCGAGGCGCGGGTCGCGCGCGTCGACAACGGGGTCGAGGTCCCGTGCCGCTGGACGGATGACCGGCGTCCGTTGGGTGGTGGGCTGGGGCGTGGTCCGATCACCCCCGGGGCGCGGCATCGATGTGATTCGCGCCGGAGCTGGCTGTGGGTGGGGGCGACCCTCAACGACGACATGGAGATGCAACCGCGGTACTGCATCTGGCAGCACCCCCAAGGCAATGAGCCGATCCGGGCGACGTTCCCGGATGTGCCGCTCGGTGACCGTCTCGTGCTCTACGCCGACATCTACTACGAGCACCAGCGCATGCAGGAGCACGGGCCGGTCATGGTCTCGATCAAGGTCGAAGGGCGGGAGATCGGCCGGCTCACGCACCACGACGGGGACGGCTGGAAGCGCCTCGTGGCGTACACCGGAGAGCTCGGAGAGCGCGCCGACGTCGCGATCGAGGTCACCGCTCCGGAGCCTCATTTTCGGACTCTGTGCTGGGCGGCGACCACCCGCGAGGGCACGGAATGAGCGGGTCCGAACCGACCGAGGAGGATCCGAGCCCGGATGACGGGACGGCAGATTCGGGGGTGTCCAAGCCGACGGCCGATTCGGACGCGCAGACCGGCTCCGAGGCGACGTCCGGCTCCGGCAGCGCGCCCGCCGCTGAGCTCGAGCCCACCGCGCTCGAGCCTGCCGAGACCGAGTCCACCGAGACCGAGTCCACCGAGACCGAGTCCACCGAGACCGAGTCCACTGAGACCGAGTCCACTGAGACCGAGTCCGCTGAGACCGAGTCCGCCGAGACCGAGTCCACCGAGACCGAGTCCACCGAGACCGAGTCCGCCGAGATGCAGTCCGGCGGGTGCGTGTCCAGCGCCGGCGAGTCTGGCTCCGAGACTGAGTCTGCGGCCGGGGACGACGACCTCCAGTCCGCTTCTGAACCTGCAGAGGACGAGAGCGGGAGCGCACGCTCAGATGGCGAGACCGAGTCGAGGACGTCCTCCCCGGTCGAGCGAACGGACTCGCCGATGGGCGCTGGAGACTCTGCGGACTCGGGCAGTGCGGATTCGGGCAGTGCGGACTCGGGCAGTGCGGACTCGGGCAGTGCGGACGCGGGCAGTGCGGACTCGGGCAGTGCGGACTCGGGCAGTGCGGACTCGGGCAATTCGGCGACCGAGGGACGCCGATCGCGCGGTCGCAGGATCGGCGTGTTCGATCACCTCATCGGGCTGGGGCTCTGCGCCGCGTACGTCGCGTTGCTCTTGGCGACGTCCTTGGACATCGGGATGGCACGGGACGAGGGGTTCTACGTCACCGCCGCCGATCGCTACGGAGACTGGTTCGAGATCCTCTTCGAGGACGCGGATCAGGCGATGACACGCGAGGCGGTGGACCGCGCGTGGGGCTACAACCACGAGCATCCCTCGCTGGTGAAGGGGGGCTTCGCGCTGGTTCGGCTCGCCGATCAGGCGTGGGAGATCTTCGACCAGCCGTCCATGAGCTACCGCTTCTTCGGCATGCTCACCGGAGGGCTGCTGCTCTGGCTCATCTACATCTTCGGGGCGCGCGTGTTCGGGCGGCAAGCGGGGGTGTTCGCGGCCCTCGCGTTCGCGCTGATCCCACGGATTTTCTATCACGCGCACCTCGACTGCTTCGATATCCCGATCGTCTTCATGATGACGCTCGTGACCTATTGCTATTGGCGCTCACTGAGTGACTGGCGATGGGTGATCCTCACGGGGCTCAGCTACGGGCTCGCGCTCGAGACGAAGCACAACGCGTGGACGTTGCCGGCGATCTTCTTGGTCCACTGGCTCTTTGTCGTCTTCCACGAGCGGCGCGCGCGTCGCGCGGGAAAGGCAAAAAGGGTGTCCTACGTACCGTGGTGGTTGATCGCGATGCTGGCGCTCGGCCCGCCGATCTTCGTCGCGCTGTGGCCGTGGATGTGGTGGGACACCGCGACGCGTTTCGGGGAGTACGCCGGCTTCCACCTCAACCACGTGCACTACAACATGGCGTACTTCGGGGTGAACTATTACCGCCCCCCGCTCCCGATGGGCTTCCCCTGGGTGATGACGCTGTACACCGTGCCGCTCGCCACCCTGGCGTTGGCGGTCGCCGGCGTGGGTTCGCGTCTGCGCACGTTGCTGCCCCCGGGCCTGCTCGAGCGCCTCTGGCCGAACGGGACCGTGAAGCCCGACCGCACCCGCACCGATGTCCTGCTCTTCGGGGCGATGATGGCCCCGTTGGTCGTGATCAGCATGCCGTGGACGCCGATCTTCGGAGGCACCAAACACTGGTTCAGCGCCTACCCCTTCCTCGCGATGTTCGCCGGCGCTGCGTTCGTCTGGGTGGCGCGCAACGTGACGGCCCGCCTTCCGGCCAAGGTCCCCGCGCGCCGCTATGTGGCGCGTGTCGCGGCCGGTCTTCTTCTGCTCTCACCCGCGATGGCCGAGACGGTGCACTCCCACCCGTTCGGGCTTTCTCACTACGGCTTCGCTGCGGGCGGTGTGCCGGGGGCGGCCGACGATGGGATGAACCGGCAGTTCTGGGGCTTCACCACCCGCAGCTTGGTCCCGTTCTTCAACGAGCAGCTCGCCGACGGCGGCACGGTGTGGATCTGCGACATGACCCCGACGGCGTTCCGCATGATGCAGCAGGACGGTCTGCTCAGTGACCGGGTGCGGGCCACCGGCGACCTGATCCGGGCGGACTACGCGATCGTGCACCACGAGCATCACTTCTTCGAGGTCGACTACCAGATCTGGACCGCGTGGGGGGACGTCAGCCCGGCGCATGTGCTGACCTACGATGGGGTGCCGATCGTCAGCGTCTACGAGAACCCGCGCCGCCGCGCGCGTCGCGACGCCGAGTAGCCGGACCAAGCCACGCGCCGAGGTCAAAGACTGGCCGATGACTCGGAGACTGGGAGCTGGAGTTGCCCCTCGACGTGGCGCGGAAGCGCCCCACCGCAAATGGTGAGTTGTCGCTCGTGCAATCATGTCGCGCGGAGCGTGGCCGCCCGCGGGAGAAAGACTCTCGATCCGTCGGAGACGGGGAGCTCGAGGGGCCACGCCCCTCGACGTGGCGCGGAAGCGCCCCACCGCAAATGGTGAGTTGTCGCTC
>JBGCFC010000024.1:0-9300 GCA_045106715.1 Sandaracinaceae bacterium | reverse complement strand
GCCCATCGACCGGCTGGCGGCACCGCTCCCTGCGCGCGCGCTTCAGGTCGTCACGCCCACGTACGATTCCACCGCGTTGTCGTTCTGCACGGACGCCGACCAGGGGGCGCAGGCCTCCGGCGTCAACCTGCACGGGGTGTTCCTCAGCGTGGGCACGGTGGACGGCCGCGTTCGCTTCTTCGATGTCTACGATCTCGACATCACCTGCCGTGGTTCGACCTGCGCCCAGTCCGGCACCAACCCGAACCCCGAGGACGACGTCGTGGCCATCGCGCGCCACCGGCCTCGCATCGGCGCGGTCGTGTCCGAGACGGTGCAGATCACGCCCGACCCGAGCTGGGACACGACGGCGACGACGCTCACCGTCGCGAGCAACGGGGAGACGCCCCAGATCGGGGTCGTGCCGAACCTCGAGCCCATCGCCTGCGAGGGCGCGCTCGGCCAGGTGTTCCCCCCGCGGGGCTCTGGCGACGCGCGCGTCTGTGCGGTGACCGACCCGTGGGGGGCCACCAACCAGACGTATACGGCCAGCTGGAACGCAACCGTGCCCAACACCGGATCCACAGGCGCCAACCTCAGCGTCGTCGACGGCGAGAACCGCATCGAGACGCGCTCCTTCTACTGCAACCTCGGCGTGATCGGTTCCGAGGACGTACCTGAGGAGGGCGCTCTGTCGGGCTACAAGGGTGACGTCGTGGCCATCACGTCCGACCTGCCGCCCAGCATCCTCGAGGGCGATCCGGACGAGCTCACCTTCTGCGAGTCCCTCACCCAGCGCACGGTCGCAGGCACGACGACCCCGATCGTGCTGCCGTTGCTCTCGGCGCGGGAGCCGGCTGAAGGAGAGATCCTCGACTCGTACAATGGGCGACTCGTCGTCGGCGACCCCATCGTCCCCGCCGATGGCGGCTTCACCTTCGCGGACGTGCAGCGCTGCTTCCCGGAGCTGCTCGAGGTCGAGCTTCGTGTGCAGGACACCTTCGTCGTGAGTTCGACGCGCGCGGGGTTCCGGAACCCGATCGTCCGGGGCGACGACGGCCAGTGCGTGGTCGACGCGGAGCGTGAGGCAGCCGGGCTCCGCGGCCGCGCGTTCTGTGGCGCAAGCTTCGGGACCCCCGAGGTCGCGTTTGCGTTCGGCGCGTGTGACGACGTCGACGAGAACGCCATACTCGAGATGACGGTGAGCGAAGTGCCTGTGCCCCTCACGGTAGACGTCTCGTCCGCAGGCGGCAGCGCGCAGGCTTCGCTCCTCGAGAACTTGGTCTACAACGAGGTCGACGAGCGCCTCTACGCCGTCGACCAAGCGGTTCAGGGCCTGCTCCGCATCCGGCTCACGAGCTTGAACGTCCAGCAAGCGTTCCGCTGAGGACGCGCGCGATGGGACGAGCCAAGAAAGCGCGGGGCTCCAAGACCGGGCGCACTCCGGTGATGGACCAGTTCTTCGCCGCGAAGGAACAGTATCCGGACGCGTTGCTGTTCTTCCGGATGGGCGACTTCTACGAGCTCTTCTACGACGACGCGATTGTCGCCGCCGAGGCGCTCGACATCACGCTGACGTCCCGCGGCAAGAACCGGAAGGGCGACAACATTCCGATGGCGGGCGTGCCGCATCACGCGGCCGCCGGCTACCTCTCTCGCCTGCTCGACAAGGGCTTCAAGGTGGCCATCTGCGAGCAGCTGGCGGACCCGAAGACGGTCAAAGGCATCGTGCCGCGCGGCGTCGTGCGGGTGGAGACGCCCGGGCTGTCGCTCGACCCGAACACCCTGGACGCAAAGGCCGACAACTATCTCGTGGCCGTGCGCGTCTCGGAGCGCCCGGGTTTGGCCGCGTTCGAGCTGAGTCGCGCGGATTTGCGCGCGTGCGTGCTGCCCGACGACGCGGCTCTCTTGGCCGAGCTGGCCCGGTTGGAGCCACGGGAAGTCTTGGTGGACGGGCCGTGCGCGGTGGTCGAGGAGACCCTGCCGCGCCTCTTGCCGAGGACGGCGGTGCGGCGCGTCCCCACGTTGGACGGGGACGAAGCGCTCTTCGCGGCGTTGGGAGAAGAGGAAGCGAAACGCGCCGTCAATGAGGTCGAACCGGCCGGGCGGGCCGCCGCTGCGATGGCGCTGACGTACGCGCAGGAGGCGCAGCCCGGCTCGCAGGTGAAGGCCGCACGGCTCACGCGATACGACCCAGGAGACCAGCTCCGACTCGACGAGGTGGCCGCCCGAAACCTCGAGCTGGTCCGCACCATGAGCGGAGACAAGGCCGGCTCGCTCCTCGCGCTGCTCGACGAGACGAAGACCTCGATGGGCGCTCGCCTCTTACGGCGTCGCTTGCTCGCTCCGCTGACGGACCGGGTCGCGATCCGGCGCCGTCATGACGCCGTCGAGGCGCTCCTGATGGACGCCGACCTCCGCCGCGATCTCCGCGCGCGGCTCGCAGAGATGGCGGACCTCGAGCGCCTGAGCACCCGGGTCGAGCTCGGGGTCGCCCATCCTCGGGACGTCGGCGCGGTCCGGGACACGCTGGTGGCCGCTTCGCAGCTCGTGGATGCGCTGCGGCAGCGGGCCGCGTCGAGCACCGACGACACGCTGCTCGCGCTCGTCCCGACAGACCCGTGCGACGACGTGCTCGGCATGCTCGAGACGGCGCTGGTCGCCGAGCCGCCAACGGTAAGCACGCAGGGCGGCATCTTCGAGGCGGGCATCGACGCGGACCTCGACGAGGTACGCACGCTCTCGAGCTCCAGCAAAGACGTGCTTCTTCAGCTCGAGCAGCGGGAGCGTGAGCAGACGACCATTGGCTCGCTCAAGATCAAGTACACGAAGGTCTTCGGCTACTACATCGAAGTCACGCGAGCGAACCTCCACCTCGTCCCGGAGGGCTACCGGCGCAAGCAGACCATCGCGAACGGCGAGCGGTACGTGACGGAGGAGCTGGAGGGGCTTCAGGCCGAGATCCTCGGCGCGGATGAGAAGATCAAGGCGCTCGAGTCCGCGCTCTTCGCGGACCTGGTGGCGCGGGTGGCGGACGAGAGCGTGCGGCTGCGCTCGCTCGCCCGGGCGCTGAGCAGCCTCGATGTGGCGGCCTCGCTCGCGGAGACGGCGCACCGCTACGACTACGTGCGGCCCGAGCTGCACGACGGCCTCGAGCTGGTTCTGGAGGAGTGCCGTCACCCCATCGTCGAGCGGCTGGCCGCGGCCGGCACCTTTGTGCCCAACGACGTCGAGCTCGACGCCGAGGCCGAGCGTCTGATGGTCATCACCGGGCCCAACATGAGCGGCAAGTCGACCGCGATGCGGCAGGTCGCACTGGCGGTGGTGTTGGCGCAGATGGGGAGCTTTGTCCCCGCGCGGCGTGCGCGCATCGGCATCGTGGACCGCGTGTTCACGCGGGTGGGTGCGAGCGACAACCTCGGCGGTGGCCAGAGCACCTTCATGGTCGAGATGAAGGAGACCGCGACCATCCTGCGGGACGCGACCCGGCGCTCGCTGGTCATCCTGGACGAGATCGGCCGGGGCACGAGCACCTACGACGGACTCGCCATCGCGTGGGCTGTGGCCGAGCATCTGCACGACGGAATCGGGTGCCGTGCGATGTTCGCGACGCACTACCACGAGCTGACCGAGCTCGCTGAGCTGCGCGACGGCATCGTCAGCTTCAACGTGGCGGCGCGGGAGTACGGGGAGGAGGTCGTGTTCCTTCACAAGCTCGTGGAGGGGGCGACCAACCGGAGCTACGGGGTCGCGGTCGCGCGCTTGGCGGGGGTCACGGAGATCGTGCTCGCGCGGGCGCGCGCCATCCTGCATGACCTCGAAGAAGGCGCGCCGCTGCCGGGTGGGCGCAGTGCAAGTCTGCGCGGCCGCGCCCAGCTCGAGCTGTTTTCCGCCGCGCCCGCCGAGGCGCAGCCCTCCGAGGTCGAGCGCACGCTGGCCGAGATCGACGTGGACCGGCTTCGCCCGCTCGATGCCCTCGTGACGTTGGCGCGCCTCAAGGCCATGCTGGAACCACCCTCATGAGCGCTCCGCCCCGTCACTCGGTCTCTCTTTTCGCGCTGCTTGCGCTCTCGGCCTGCGCGCCGCAGTCCCTCGAGGACCTGCCCCAGCCCGCGCTCGTCGTGGTTGTCACCGAAGGCGGGGGCTTCTGCTCCGGCGTCAACGCGGTCGACGCGTCGGGGACGCCATGGCGTGAGAACGGGTGCATGGAGCGCTCGAGCGGTTTCACCCCCCGGGAGCGCCTGGTCGACGACGCGACACGGGCGGAGCTCGACGCGCTGATGGACACAGTGCTCGCGTTGCCGGATGACGGGGACTGCCTCGTGCCGAGCCCCAGCGCCCGACGGTACCGGTTCGTGCGAACGGGCGGTGGGGAAGGAGCCGGCGAGACGCGTCAGTGCGAGCCGGGCGTCGCCGAGCCCGCGCGGGAGCTGGCCGGCCGCCTCGAGATGCTTTCCGACCCGGACCGTTGAGCCCGGGGCTGCCTCAGGGAACCCGGACCGCCGAGACGGCGCCCAACACGTAGCCGACCGAGACCGCGTCGCACACCTGAGGGTTGTCAGCCGAGGGGGAGACATCCGCGAGGGAGTCGAGGACCCCCCGCACCGTCTCTTCCAAGCTCGGGTCGCTCCCGATGACCGACGCCACGATCACGTCCACGTCGGTTCTGGCGCCGAGGATCCCACGGCCCAGCGACGCAGCCTCCACGTCGAAGCGGAGTTCCACCCGATCGAGCTCGCGAGGGATCCGGCCCGCGGCCAGGCCCATCAGCGTGGGCAGGGTCGCGGAGGGCGTCCGAACCCGCAGTCGGCCGCGGTAGATGTCCCCCACGGCGGCGTCCACGATCGTGCGCTCCGTCTCGAAGGACTGGCCCGGAGCGAGCGTCCCGTCCTCGGTCGAGGGGGCCTCCGAAGAGGACCAGCTCCCTTCGTAGAGCGAGACGCGAACGTCGTCGTCGTTGTCGAGGCTGTCGACGCCGTCAATCTCGATGAGCACCACGAAACGGCCGGCCGCGATCTCGGCCGAGAGCGACCGTTCCAGGCACCCGTCGGTAGAGCCGCCGCAGTCGCCCGCATCCAGCAGCGCATCGATGGTCGCGAGCAGCCGCTGGTACGCATTGTCCACGCCCCGATGGGAGGAGTCTTCGATCCCTGAAAAGTCCGCGCTGAAGGTCTCGCAGTCGCCCTCGAATCCGGGGCCCGAGTTCATCCCGTCGAGGTTGAACCCCGCCGAAGCCAGCGCGCTCGCGTCGTCGGGGGCCGAGAGCGCGGAGAGAACATACGTCAGAGTGTCTCCGTCGAAGTCGTTCAAGAGCTCGACCGTCCGCGCCGCTTCGCTCTCGCTGGGCTCGGTCGTCGCGCACGGCGGCGTGTCCGTGCTCGCACAGACCCAGTCTCGCGCCGGCGCCGTCCACATGGCGGGTGGGCCGGCGTCAGGCTCCCCTGCATCTGCGAGTCCCGCGTCGGGCGGCCCCGCGTCGGCGGGACCCGCGTCTCCGGAGCCAGCGTCCACGCGTCCAGCGTCCACGCGTCCAGCGTCGGCGGAGGCACGCGGGACACAGGCCTCGGCGATGCAGACCTCGCTGGCGGAGCATTCACCGTCGCTCGTGCATGCCTCGTCCGAGCCGCATGCTCCGAGACCGGATACGCTGGAGAGCAGCAGGAGCAGAAGAGCGGGTGGGGGGCGTCGATGATGGGCCATGGCGTGCGTCCTTCTCTGCCGCCGCGCTCCCGGGAGCCGGCGGCAGGCTGGTGCTGGCCAGTGTATGCGGCTCCGCCGCCGGCATGGCACCGAGGCCAGTCGAACTCACGAACACCCTGCGACCCACTGCCAGCAGCGCGAACAGCGATGACCCGCTCCGCTTTCAAGGCCACCCGCCGCAACCTGCTAGGCTTGGCGGGATGTCGAACCAGGAAATCGCGAAGCTTCGAGATGCCCTGGTGGATGCCGACGGGGAACTCGTCCAGGCGCTCGAACGCCGTCTCGCGGCGGTGCGCCGGTTCGCGGCGCTGAAGGAGGCCAGCCCGGAACTCTATGGTTCGCTTCCCTCGACCGAGCAGGTCGTGGCGTCGGCGCTCGAGGCGAGCTCGTTCCCGGCGGGACCGTTGGAGAGGGCGCTCAGGGAGCTGCTCGGGGCGTGCGACGCCGTGCTCGCGCCGGTCGCGGTCGCGGTCCTGGGGCCCGAGGGAGGCTTCGCGGACGCGGTCGCGCGCCGTCACTTCGGTTCCAGCGCGTCGCTGCACAGCCGCCCAGGGATCGCTCGGGTGTTCGAGGACGTGGAGCGCAAGCGCGTGACATACGGCGTGGTGCCGCTCGAGAGCTCCACTGATGGAGCGCGGACGGAGACGCTCGACGCGCTCGTCCGCTCGGGCGTGCGTATCGCGGCCGAGGTGACGCTGTCGTGTACCCACGACCTCGTGTCGGCGACCGGCAACGAGGGCGACGTCGAGAAGATTTACGGCACGGCGCAGGCGTTTGGTGCCTGCGACCAGCGGCTCGCACAGGTCTTCCCCAAGGCGACTCGGCTCGAGGTCTTGAGCGGGAGCGTGGCCGAGGAGCTGGCCGCCGAAGACCACGGCGCCGCAGCGGTCATCGTCGGAGGGCGAGAGCCGCACGACCTCGAGTCCGGCGGTCTTCGGCTGGTGCTGACCCGCATCGAGGACCAGGCGGACCTCGAGACTCGGTTCGTGGTCATCAGCCACGAGCGTCCTTCCCGGACAGGGACCGACCGCACGCTCGTGGCGCTCGCTGCCGGGGACCAGCCCGGCTCGCTTCATGAGACCCTGCGCCCCTTCGCCGAGCGGGGCATCAACCTTACGCGCATCGAGTCCCGCCCGTCCCGGGGGACCCGCTGGCGCTACCTTTTCATTCTCGAGCTCGACGGGCACATCACCGACCGGCCGGTGATGACGGCGATCGACGAGGTGCGCGGCGTCAGCCGCCACTTGGAGATCCTCGGCAGCTTCCCGCGGCCCGTGCGCGACGCATGACATCGGGGCCCATCCGGATTACACACTCGTCGACATGAGCCTCGTCCCCGCCAACGTCGAACGTCTGATCCCCTACGTCCCTGGTAAGCCTGTCGAGGAGCTCGAGCGCGAGCTCGGCATCACGGGTGCGGTCAAGCTGGCCTCGAACGAGAACCCGCGGGGGCCCTCTCCGAAGGCGCTGGAGGCGATGCGTGAGGCCGCCTCGGGCGTCGCCCGCTACCCGGATGCAGCCACCTGGCACCTGCGCTCTGCGCTCGCTGAGCACCACGGGGTCGAGCGTGACGAGATCGTACTCGGCAACGGCAGCAACGAGATCATCGACCTGGTGTGCCGGACCTACGCCGGCCCCGACGACCACGCGGTCATCGGGGTGCCGAGCTTCGTTTGCTACTACCTCGGCCTGACCGCGGCCAACGTGCCCTTCGATGCGGTGCCGCTGCGCGAGCATCTGTTTTGGGACCTCGGCGCCATGATGGAGCGCGTCACCGACAAGACGCGGCTCTTCTTCGTCGCCAACCCAAACAACCCGACGGGCACCCACGTTGGGCGCGCGGACCTCGAGCGCTGCCTGCGCGAGCTGCCGGACGACGTGCTGGTTGTGCTCGACGAGGCGTACGTCGAGTTCGCCGACGCAGACGACTACGTGACGGGGCTCGAGCTGCGGGGTCTGCGTGAGCGCTTGCTGGTTCTGCGCACGTTCAGCAAGGCGTACGGCTTGGCGGGCACCCGCTGCGGCTACGCGGTGGGCAGCGCGGATCTCGTCGGATACCTCAACCGGACCCGCGCCCCATTCAACGTCAACGCCATTGCGCAGGCCGGCGCACTCGCGGCGCTTTCGGACCCCGGCCACGTGGCGGAGTACGTCGCCCTCAACCGCACCGAGCGCGCACGCATCACCGAGGCGCTGACGGACATGGGCCTTCGGGTCGCGCCCAGCCAGGCCAACTTCGTCTTCGCCGACTTCGCTCGCCCCAACAAGGAGGTCTACGACCTCATGCTCCGGAAGGGCGTGATCATCCGACCCATGCCCGCGCCCGTGGACACGTGGCTGCGCATCACGGTGGGCCTGAAGGAAGAGAACGACCGGCTTATCGACGCGGTCCGTGAGTTGGTCTCGGCGTGAGCGCGCGATACCGCATCCGCGGGGGGCGTCCGCTGCGTGGGCGTGTGCGCGTCCCAGGCGACAAGTCCATCGGGCACCGATCCCTGATCTTTGCGTCTCTGGCCGAAGGGCGGAGCGAGATCGACGGGCTGAGCGGTGGGCTCGACAACCTCTCGACCGCGCAGATCTTTCGGGAGATGGGCGTCTCCATCGAGCTCGACGGAACCCGGGCCGTGGTCGAGGGCGTGGGGGTCGATGGGCTGTCGATGCCCAAAGGCGTGCTCGACTGCGGCAACAGCGGCACCACCATGCGGCTCATCGCGGGCATCCTCGCAGGCCAGCGCTTCGGCACGCGGCTCGTGGGCGACGCGTCGCTGACACGGCGCCCGATGCTCCGGATCGTCGACCCGCTGCGCGCGCGCGGGGCGCACATCGGCGGGCGCTCTGGGGACAACGAGCACGAGGTCTACCCGCCGCTCTCCGTCGCGCCGCTCATCGAGGGCGAGTCCCTCATCGCGCTCGAGTATGCGTCTCCGGTGGCCAGCGCTCAGGTCAAGAGCTGCCTGTTGCTGAGTGGGCTCTACGCCGACGGGCTGACCGCGATCACCGAGCCCACGCTGAGCCGCGACCACACCGAGAGGATGATGCAGTCGCTGGGGATCCCGCTCCAGGCGATGGGGCCGATGATGGTGCTCGACCCCGAGGGCTGGGAGCGGCGCTGGGACGGCTTCCGTTGGACGGTGCCGGGCGACATCTCGAGCGCGGCGTTCCCCATCGCGGCGGCGCTGACCGTGCCCGGCAGCGACGTGACGCTCGAGGGCGTGGGACTGAACCCGACCCGGACCGGACTGCTCGACGTGCTCCGCCAGATGCGCGCCGACATCCAGATTACGCCGAAGGGCGATGGTGCGGGCCACGAGCCGGTGGGCGAGATGCAGATCCGGCACGGTGCGCTGGCGCCCGCGACGACGGCCGGCGAGATGTTGACCCGGATGATCGACGAGGTCCCTGCGTTTTCGTGCGTGGCCGCCGCGGCTTCGGGGCGAAGCGACGTGCGGGACGCGCACGAGCTGAGGGTCAAAGAGAGCGACCGGCTCTCCGCGTCGACGCGGATGCTCGAGGCCTTCGGAGTGGACTGCACCGAGATCGACGATGGGCTGCTCATTCATGGCGGTCGCCCGCTGACGCCCGCCACCGTCTCGAGCGGCGGCGACCACCGCATCGCCATGA
>JBGCFC010000239.1:0-27988 GCA_045106715.1 Sandaracinaceae bacterium | reverse complement strand
CTGCGCCGCGTGTCCGGAGCGCCGCGGAGCCGCTCCGCCAATCGCAGCGAGGCGGTGGTCAGCACCGCGCCGCCCCACGCGTGGAGAGGCTTCGTCGGACCGAAGCTGTACACCGTCGCGTCACCCCATCGCCCGACCCTCGATCCCATCGCCTGCGCAGCGTCCTCGACCAAGACGAGGCGATGCCGGTCGGCGAGGGTGCGGTAGGCGCGCATGGGCGCGGGGCGCCCAAAGGCGTGCGTCGCGACGAGCGCGCGGGTCCGCGGCCCCACCGCGGCGGCAACGGCGTCGGGGCAGGCGGCGAGCGACCCGCTCGCGACATCCACGAAGACGGGCACCCATCCCTCCCGCCGGAACAGCGCGATGAGCGGCGGGTAGTTGAAGGCCGAGACGAGCACTTCGTCGCCAGGGCAGACACCGAGCCCGCCAAGCGCACGCACGATCGCCACGCGCGCCGACGGCTGCGCCACCGCGTAGTCCACGCCGAGCGCCTCAACGACGTCGGCCTCGAGGCGTTCCGTCTCGCCTGGTTGCGCGGCGTACATGCCCGCGAGCTCCGCTCTCGTGATCGTCCCGCGGGCTTGCGGAACGGGGCTCGGGATCCAGCGCGAAAGCACGCGTCGAAGATGCGCCGCCCAGGCGGACGTGTCTGTTCGAAGCCCGTAAAACTGCCCCCGCTCGATGACCGGCGTGCTCTGGTAGGCTCCCTGGATGCGCATGCGACCGGTTCGAGGCGCGCTCGTGACGCTGTTCAGCTGGATGGTCGCCGCCATCGGGCGCGCCGACGCAGCACCCGAGCCGGGACGCCCGGAGTGGCACGACACCCCGCTCCCGATGCCGGCCGACCCCAGCCCCGAGCTGTGGGTCGTGGCCGCGGCGGCGCTCATGATGGTCGGTCTTCTCTGGCTTCGCCGAGGCCTTGCGTGATGATGCTTGTCGGGAGCGTGATCGCAGACCGCTTCGAGGTGACCCGGAGCGAGAAGTGGTCTCCGCCGGAGGGACGCGACCGAGAGACGGGCCGGCCCGTCACCTTTGTGCCCGTCGCTCCCTACAGCGTGTTCGACGCCGTGTCGCTCGAAGTGCAAGCCCGCGTGGTACGTGAGCTGAACGATCCCCGCCTCGTGCCTCCACTCCACGACGCGCCGCTGGTCCTCCCCGGAGCGCCCGAAAAAAAGATCAAGAAGTCGACCCTGCTCTCTCAGGCGATGGCGCTGCTCGAGGTGCTCGCCAAGGCACGACGGATGGGACTGACCGTCGCCGCAGACCTGGCGTGGGTCGAGGACGGCGCGATCCGACTCCCCGCGCCCTCGCGGCCGCCCGGCCTTCACTTCGCGAGCTGGCATCACCGAAACGACGTGCTCCTCTGGGGGGTACGCACGTGGCTCGACCGGCGGCTCGGCCGTTTCTCGAAAGGCTGGCTCGACGAGCTCGACACCACCGCGCCGCGCGCCTTCATCCGAACGTTGGCGGAACGAGCCAAGGTCCCGCCGCCGGACTTCGACTGGCCCGCCGCCGGATCCGTCGACGCCCTTGTGGACTTCGACGTCGCGATCGAACGCGCCGAGGCGGTCGTTTCGGGGGCCACCGACGAACGCGACCCGGCTCGCTTCTACGGCACGTTGCCCCTGGCCGCCGCCCTCCACCATCGCGCCTGCCAACGCTGGCAAGCCGGCGACGCCGACGGGGCGCGGCAAGACGCGGAGCGCGCAGTGGAGCTCGACCCACATGCCCGGTACCTGACGAGCGCGGCGCTGTTCGCGGACGGAGACGACCGCGCCGCCGCGCTGCACGACCGCGCGGTGGCGGCGCTGGCGGCGCCGGACCACGAGGACGGCATCAGGTTGACCGACTCAGGTCGCGATACTCCGGAGCGGGAGGCGCGCGACGCCGCGCGGACCCGGACGGCGCGGGCCGTCTTTCGTGTCCACACAGGCGACAAGAGCGGTGCGCGAACCGATCTCGAAGCCGCGATGGCGCGTCACGCGACCGAGCTGGCCGCGCGCTGGTACCAGCGAGTCGGGCCAGCCGGTGCGTAGCCCGACGCGCCCTGAGTCACACGGACGTCAATGCCACGGGAGCTCCACCGGGAGTCGATGATCTCCCGTGGATAGAAACACACTGAGCTGCTGAGCGATGTTGTTGCCCATGCCGTAGAGCACGGGCCCAGGACGCATCGCGTAGGTTGTGAAGCCCCCCGCTGCCACCGATGTGACGCCCGTGAGTCCGGGATCGTTGTCGGGCCAACGGACGTCGACCGTGGACCCGTTCCCCAGCTGTCCATCGCTGTTCTCGCCGAAGCAGCGCAGGCTGCCGTCGGCGAGTCGAAGGCAGGTGTGGGTCTCACCCAAGGAGACTTCCACCGCGGAGCTGATGCTGGGCACGGTGGTGGCCGACGGGAGCGTGGCCATGGTGGAACCGGCACCGATCTGTCCGGAGGTGTTTCGCCCCCAACAGGACACCAAGCCCCCCATCCGGAGCGCGCAGGTGTGCCCCCCTCCGGCCACGACGTCGACCGCGTCCGAGAGCCCCACGACGGGGGTTGGAAGAACTCCACCGAACGCTGTGGAGGTCGACCCGTTGCCGATCTGTCCGTGGTTGTTCCGCCCCCAACCCGTCACCGTCCCGTCGGCGTGGAGCGCGCAGGTGTGCCGGTCCCCCGCTGCGATCCGGGTCGCGGCTGCAACCCCGGGTACCGCGGCCGGTCCCGACGACGCGTGTCCGACCGCTCCCTGGTCGTTCGTCCCCCAGCACCACACGGCGCCCCCCATGCGAATCGCACAGGAGTGAACGGCCCCCGCGGCCACCGCGACGGCGTCGGTGATGCCAGGTACGACTACGGGGTCGGCGCGGTCGACGGTGCTCGCATCTCCGAGCTGGCGGGAACCACTCTCCCCCCAGCACCGCACCGTCCCCGCCGACAGCGCGCACGAGTGGGCGCTGCCGAGCGACAAGGCAGACACGTCCGCGATGTTCACCCACGCCGGCTCTCGGGCGGAACGAGAGGGGTTTCCCGTCTCGTAGCTGTTGTTGTTGCCCCAGCAGCGGACATCGCCGTCCGTCGTGAGCACACAGGCGTGGTAGCGGCCCCCCACGACCGTGCCTGGAGTCCTGCACTCGCCGGCTCCACAGACCAGCCCGCAGATGTCCCCACAGGCTCCGCAGTTCGCTTCTTCTTCATCGAGGTCGACGCACTCGCCGCCGCACACGGTCTGCCCCGCCGGGCATTCGCAGACGCCGCTGTTGCAGGTGGCGCCGGTGGCGCAGGCATTTCCGCAGGTTCCGCACGCGGTCTCGTCGTCGCTCAGGCGGTAGCAGCGGTCGCCGCAGTCCGTCTGCCCCGTGGGACAGGTGCATGTGCCGCCCAGGCAGGTCGCGCCGATCGAGCACGAGGTGGCGCAGTCTCCGCAGTAGCTTTCGTCGGTTTGCACGTCACGGCAGCGTGCGTCGCAGGCGAGCTGACCGGCTGGGCAGAAGCACGCGCCGCTCAGGCAGTTGGCGCCCACGGCGCACGCGTTCCCGCATCCCCCGCAGTGCGCCTCGCTCGTCTGGGTGTCCCGACACGCGCCGGAGCAGAAGAGGCCCCCGCTCGGGCAGTCGCACGCTCCGTCGACACACGCGACGCCGGACGGGCAGCGCACGTTGCATCCGCCGCAGTTCGCCGCATCGACGTCGGTGTCCACACAGCGGCCGCCGCAGGAGGTCTGCCCCGCCGGGCAGGCGCACGCCCCGTCCGTGCACGTCGCGCCGGTGGGGCAGCGGTTGAAACACGAGCCGCATCGTTCGGGGGTGTCCAACGAGACGCAGGCGCCGCTGCACACGACCCGATCCAGCGGGCATTCGCACACGCCTCCCACGCAGTTCGCCCCGCCGGGGCACGGCGCGTCGCACCCGCCGCAGTGCTCGGTCGAAGTGCTCAGGTCCACGCACGTCGTTCCGCAGGAGGTCTGGCCTGCGGGGCAGGTGCAGAAACCATCGATGCAGAACAGGCCCCCCCCGCACGCGTTGTCGCATCGGCCGCAGTGTCGCCGGTCGGTGCTCGCATCGAAGCACCCGCTCGGGCAGGCGATGTCCCCCGCGTCGGGGCACTGGCAGGCGCCGCTCGCGCACACCTGCCCGATCCCACACGCGTTGTCACAGGCGCCGCAGTGGGAGATCGACGTCTGCACCGCAACGCACGCGCTGTCGCAGACGCGTCCGCCAAAGCTGCCGCAGCTGCACTCGCCGTCGACGCAGGTCTCGCCGTCGGAGCACACATTGCCGCACGACCCACAGTTCGCGGCGTCGCTGTCCAGGTCGATGCAACCGCTCCCGCAGTCGAACAGGCCCGGCATGCAGCGACAGCTGCGCAACGAGCACGTCCGCCCCTCGCCGCAGGCGTTGTTGCAGGCGCCGCAGTGCTCGTCGTTGGTGCTCACATCGACGCAGTCTTCGCCGCACTGGTTGCGCTGCGCCGGACAGATGCAGATGTCGCCCTGGCAGACGGTGCCGGGGGCGCACTCGACGGCGCCGCACAACTCGCAGTCGTCGGTTTCGCCGTCGCAGTTGTCGTCGAGTGCGTCGCCGCAGCGCTCCTCGGCCGCATCCGGCACGCAGCCGCAGACGCGCGGTCCCGCGCCCGCGGAGTCCGTCGCGGAGGTCACACAGCCCCAGTTGTCCCCGTCCGGGCAGCCCGTATCACCGACGCAGGTTCGCGTGCACATCTGCCGGCCGCCCTCGATGCGCAGACACGCTCCCGAGGCGCAGTCCGCCCCGCCCACGCAGTCGGCTCCGAACGGGAGCATCAGCGCGGCATCGGCGCCCCCGTCCGGTTCGCCCCGCCCGCCGTCGCAGCCGACCACCGCCGAGCCGACTGCCGCCAAGCTGACCCACACCCAGAACCACCCGTACCGCTTCATCGTTGCCTCGCCATTCGGGCGCGCTGCGCCACCTGGAGTCGCCGGCGCATGCGCGCCTTTCACAGAGCCACGTCGCTCGCAGTTCCAAGAGAGAAACCCGCTCTCAATCGAACAGCCGGAGACCGTGTCAACGAACGTTGCTTCACCAGTCTGTCCTCGACCGACCGACTCACTGAAACACACAGCCCGACGACCGAGGATCTCGATCCACGAAACGCCTTACAACAGAAAAGATCCAGATACGCACACCGGGCACAACGACAAGGCTGTCGAACCAACCGCGCAAGCGACACCGCCATCGGCTTGTGCGGCGGGGTGTTGTGCGCGCTCGCAACTCCGAGGCGCGTCTCGGCGGCTGCCTTTGGCGAACCGGTCGCGTAGACTGAGCCGGTGAACTCCGCCGTCCTGCTCCTCAGTTCTCTCGCGATGTCCCTGCTGGCGAGCGTCAGCTGCGCCCAAGCCGATGCTCCCACTCCGGATGTGGGCGAGCTCCGGGCCGAGGCACGCCGCGCGACGGCGGAAGGGCGACTGGAGGACGCGTACCGCGCGCTGACCCAAGCGGTGGAGGTCAGCGACGAGCCCGACTTGATTCTCCAACTCGCGGAGGCGGCCGGGCACCTCCGCTTGGACACCGTGGCCCTGCGCATGTACCGCGCCTACCTCGAAGCCATGCCGAGCGCACCGCGGCACCGCGAGATCGCAGGGCGGGTGGACGCGCTCGCTCGCGCGCGAGCCGGCCGTGCCTATGGCGCGGAACCGGGACCGACCGAGAACTACGTCGTCGACTGGCAGGGAAACCCGATCCTTCGCCGCCCCCGCGCGGATGCGCCGTTCACCGAGTTGGTGAACTGGGACGGCATCCCCCTCCAGGCAAGGAGCTCGCGCTCCGACAACAACGGAGTGGGACTCGCCGCTCGACTGGCGCGTCCCTACTGAGCGACCGGAGCAACGCGGTGCACGAACCCGGACACCGCATCCAGCCAGGCGTCTGCGTCCCGCATCGGGTGTTTCCTCGAGCGCGCCAGCGAATGGTCGGCCCCCTCCACCTCGAGCAGCTCTGCCTTCGGTAGGCGCTTCACGATGGGCTTCAGTAACTGCGGGGTTGCCAGCGCGTCGCGCGTGCCGGAAACGAACAGCTGAGGGACGGCCACCTGCGGCAGGTGCTCACTCCGGAGCTTCTCGGGACGACCTGACGGGTGCAGGGGATAGCCCAGATACACAGCGCCCACGACGGAGATCGGGGGTGCATCGTCAGCCAAGATCATCGAAGCCATGCGCCCGCCCATGCTCTTTCCGCCGATGAACAGGGGGCCCCGCCCGCGCAGCTTCGCTGCCCGCTTCACCATCTCGCGGTAGGTCGCGAGAAGCCGGCGTTTCGGCCCGGGTGGGCGGCGCGTCCCCGAGGTATGGGCGCGCTCCATGTAGGGGAAGTGAAAGCGCACGACCGCGATCCCGCGCTTCACCAGACCGGCAGCCGTCTCCTGCATGAAGACGCTGTGGTAGGACGCCCCTGCCCCGTGCGCGAGCACCAGCACGGGCCGGTCCCGAAGGGGTCCGTCCCGGACCCAGCTCACCGGGAGGCCTTCGATCTCGAACGTCTTCGTCACGCTCCGCGCCATGAGCGGCAGACTGCCACTTTTCGGACGTCGATGGAGGCGGGCGCGTACCATGCAACGGCATGGACCGGAACGAGGAGATTTTGCTCGGGACGCGGCGCCGCAAGGTTTGGTGGGGGATTCTGCTCTCCATCCCGGTCCTGGCCGGACTGGCCGGCGTGGCCTGGTTCATCATCGACAAGCGGAGCAATGCGCGAGACCGCGTGCTGGTCGACAACGTCACGAGCGCGTCGTTCGCCTGTGTAGCCTCGGTCCGTGGAGACGCGCCTGAAGTCTGGGGCTTGGAGCGGGCGCTGGAGCACATGTCGCGCATGGAGCGCGTCACGCGAGACGCCGAGGACCCGACCACGGCCGACGAGCGGCGCCGATTCCACCAGCTCGCAACCGACGCCGCGCGCGGATGCGAGGAGCTCGGCCGTCTGATGCTGGAGGCGCAGCGCGAAGCGCCTCATCTCTATTTCGCCGTCCCCGCGCCGCTCGCGCAGATGCCCGACCTGGAACATCCCGACCGGTGGTACCGCCGCGTTCTGCCTCGAACCCGCCCCGACGTTCTTTCGCTCACCAACCAAATCCGCACGATGGCGGGCGCGATCGACGCGCTCCGGATCGAGCACACCCTCATGGCGCAGGAGCTGCCCATCGACGGCCGGGGGCCGAGCGAACTCGCGCGCATCGTGGCGCTGGCGGACCTCCCACGCGAGCGCGAGAGCATCACCGGTCAGCTCTGGCCCTTTGCCGACGGGGTGGTCACCGTCCGTCGCGGCGCGATCGGCCGCGTGCCCTGCGAGACGCGCTACCTGAACCGGGCCAGCTGTTTCAACGAGTTCGTGCAGCGTGTGTCGTGGGAGGGCGAGGTGTCCGAGATGGCCGTGCTCACGCGTCCGGAGCGGGTCGAGTTCTGGGCGGCGTTCACGGTGACCCCAGACGGCGCGCTCTACGCGGTCGGCGTGGACCGCGAGGGTGACGGGATCGTCGGCCGGTACCCGCTCGACGGCACCGAGCCCGCGCTCGCGAACATCGACGCCGCCGTGGACGGAGCCACCAACATCGCCGGCGTGGCGGGCGGCGTGGCGGTGTTTCCCGACGACGGATCCGCGTGGCTCTCGGAGTCGTGGCTCTCCTTCGAGCAAGTCGACACCACCGCCCCGCCCGTCCTGGTCACCGCCTCCCAAGGCGCCGATCGTGGCATCGAGCTCGAGGGCTACGGGCACTTCAGCATGTTCGGCTCCGAAGAGGCAGGCTGGACGTCACGCCTGACGCCGCCCGATGGGGAGGACGTTCTGCTACGCATCCTCGACGCACACAGCCGGGTCAGCCAGGTCTCGCAGCTCCGCTCGTTGCGCAGCGGTAAGGTCGCCGCGCTCCTGGTTCGTGGAGATGCGCCAAGCGCCTTGATCCTCTCCACCGACTTTGGCCGCACCTGGCTGGCGGCCGAGTAGGCTTACGAGTCACTCGGCTCGGAGCGCTCCACCTCAACGGGGTCCGCCGCCGGGCGTTCTGCAGCGGGGTCTTCTGTCCCGGGCTCTTCCGCAGCAGAACCCGGTTGGGTCGGCGTCTCCCCTCCGGGTTCCGCCTCCCCCTGGACGGCTAGTTCACGCGGTGGGTAGGTGTGCGCGACACGGTCGATGGCCGTACGCACGTCCGACGCCACGAAGCCGACGAGCACCCGCCCCTCGATGTCGAACGTGGGCACCGTGCGGGCCGGGTTCAGCATCGCGTGACGCGCGGCCGCGCTGGGCCGCCGTTCCACGTCCAGCTCACGGAAGGGAATCCCGCGTTGATGGAGCCACGCGCGGGCCCGTGTGCACACGGGGCACCACGCGGTGGTGTAGAGCGTGACCCGGACCTGCGCGCGCTGAGCGGCCGTGGCGGGAGGAACGCGTGGAGCGCAAGCCGACAGCAGCACGACACCAACGAGGGCCGCCACCCCCCGCACGACAGGAGCTCGGTCAACAACACGAGCCGCCCCAACGAAACGAGCCGTGAGCGAGGAATCGCGCACGGCTCGTCGGGGCAGACCGCGCGAGGCGCGGTCCGGACTCATGCGGTGGGCTGCTTCGCCTTGATCTCATCGAGCAGCTTGCGGGCCTTCGGCCGCAGCGTCGTCCAGATGAAGTCGTAGACGTCGAGCAGGTCCCGGGCGGGGATCTCCGCCTTCTCGAGCCGGCGCGCCACCTCGAGAGACATCTTGTGCATGCGCGAGTAGAGGTCGCCCGAAGGCGTGGACTCGTACGGCATGCTCGGCGCCATCCACTGCGACTGGGCGCGGAAGACGCTCGGCTTGATGGCGACGTGACGCTCCGGCTGCACGAGCGCCGGGACGGCCGTCGCGAGCGGCCATGTGACGCGCTCGTCCTCGGTCTCCGAGAGCACCGCGACCCAACGCGTGAAGCGGGCCTCGTACGGGCCGTCCCCGTAGAGCAGCTCCCGCAGCGCCTGCGCGAACTTCTCGAAGTGCGCCTCGGGAAGGTTGCGGAGCGCCGCGGTGTCCTTGCTGGTCGTCAGGTTCGTGGACGCGAGCACCGCCTTGGCGCGCTCATGGAGGTCCACGTAGTCCTTCTTCTCCATCAGGTCATCGACGATGTCCTGGCTCAGCAGGTCCTTGGACTCCTCGATGGCGGGCGCGCGGTGGCGCTTGAGCCGGGAGAGGTCCTCGCTGCCGCGAACTTCGGTGATCCAGGTCTCGTCTTGGAAACCCGCCGGGTAGAAGTGCTGGAAGATCAAGATCTGGTCGTCGAAGCTGATGATCGACTTCACCGACTTGGGCGTCGGCTCCGGAGCCCGACGCACACGCTCGATGCGGAGCATGCTCTTGAGATCGCGGACGATGTCACGGGCCGAGTCGTACGGCTCGTCGACCGGCTCGAGCAGGTGGTAGTAGCCGTTCTTGATCGTGCGAAGCGTGCCGTCCTGGAACTGGTAGCGGCGCTTCTCGCGGCCCTCCCAGGCCAGGATCGCCAGGCCCCATTGCGGACGCTTGGAGTGCGTGTAGAGAGGCTCGAGCGACTCGCGTGCGGTATCCATCGTGCTCCTTCAGGGGCGGGGTGGGTCAAGATGAGCACCCGGCCTTGCGTCTGTCGCCGTTCTCCAGCGACCCGTGGGCAGTCATCAAGCCGTTCTGGGCTCCTCGCACCGAGCGCTGCGAGTGCAACCGGGTGACCCCTTGAACAGAATGCGGGCCAACAGAAAATCTGGAGGGCCCGCACCGCTACGCGCCACGTCGGCACGATGACTGCTTACAATTTCAGCGGGCGGATTAAAGCACAATTTCTCCGGCGCTTCAACGTTGCTGCAACCGGGGAAATTTCGTGGGGTGAGCGGGGAACGAGCCGCAATGCGCCGCGGTGGCATGCTAAGGCGGAGCCACGCCCATGGAGAGTGCCTGCCGGACGTGTGGACAATCCAACCACGAGGGCGCCCGCTTCTGCCTGAAGTGCGGCTCATCCCTCGAGGCCAACGACGACCCGCTCATCGGCCAGGTCGTGCAGGGCCGCTATCGCGTGGGCTCCATTCTCGGCGAGGGCGGCATGGGTCGCGTGTACCGCGCCACCCAGCAGATGGGCTCAGCGTCGCGCGACGTCGCTATCAAAGTCCTGCATGGAGAGCACTCCGTCGACCCCACGCTGCGGCGACGCTTCGACCTCGAGTGCGAGGTGGTCATCCATCTCACCCATCCGAATACGATCCGGTTCTACGACTTCGGCGCGCTGGACGATGGGCGCCTGTTCATCGTGATGGAGTTCATCGACGGCCACTCCATCGGCCGCGAGCTCGATCTGCACGGCCCGATGGACGCGACCCGGGTCGAGCACTTGGTCGACCAGGTCGCCGGCTCCCTTGCCGAGGCGCACGACCGGGGCGTGGTGCACCGCGACCTCAAGCCCGACAACGTCCTGCTGACCGAGCGCGGGGGCGAGGAGGTCGCCAAGGTCGTCGATTTTGGGGTCGCCAAGCGGCAGGACGACAACGGGGAGACGCTGACCCTGCAGGGCACCGTGATCGGAACCCCGCGCTACATGAGCCCGGAGCAACTCACGGCGATGCCGGTGGACGCTCGGAGCGACGTCTATGCCCTCGGGCTGCTGGCGTACGAGATGCTCACAGGAGCGCCGCCGTTCGAGGCCAAGACCCCCTCGGAGTGGGCGTCGAAGCACACGACGGCCACCCCAGAGCCGTTCGCGGCGCACGAGTCGACGCGGGACCTGCCGCTCTACCGCGCGAACGCGATCCTCCGGGCGCTGGCCAAGCTGCCGGAAGATCGCTTCGAGTCCACGGTCGCGTTCGCGGCGGCGTTCTCGGGGCGCGAGGGCAAGAGCGTGTGGTCCGCCGCAACTGCCGACACCATGGCTGCGACCCCGGCCGCGATGATGGCCGCCGATGCGCTCAAGCCCGCGGGCCTCAAGCGCCGCTGGCCGTGGATGGTGGGCATCGCGCTCCTGGCGCTCGGGATCGCAGCGGCCGTGTACGTGGTGCGGCTGCCCGCGCACATCGAGGCAGACCCTTCGCCGGACCCCGTGGTGATGGATGCTGGTGCGGACACCGGTCCCGCGGTCCGGGAGCCCTCCGAGTGGTTGCGGATCGTGCATTTTCAGCGGGCGATCACCCACCCCTCGCGCGCGCTCGGGCCTCCCGACGAGAGCTACGCGATCGTGCATCGCGGCGGCACCCTGACACTGGAACTGGAGCCTGGGCGGGTGATCACCAGCGACGGCACCGACCGGGCGGACATCACCATCGCGATCGACGAGGGACGCTCCAGCGCCTACCGCGCCGACGTGGGCGTGGATCGGAACCAGTTCACCACCGTGGGCTCCGAGCTGCTGGGATCGCTGTCCCTCGACACGGATCAGTTCCAGATCGAGCAAGTGCGCTACATCCGGATCAAGAACCGCGGCACGTCCAATCTGTACGTCGACGCGGTGGGCGGCTACGGCTCAGCCGACCGGGAGTAGAGCGCCCGCTCGAACCCGACGCCCCCACACAGAGGCGGCGGCCCACACACGCAAAAACGGAGACACCTCGCGGCATCTCCGTTCTCTCGTGTGCTGCTGAAACGCAGCCGTCAGGGACTCAGCAGCGGCGACCGCCGCCGCCCGGATCCGCGTACCGGCCTCCGTCGCTGTCGCTGCAGCTCCGGCGACCGCGACCGTTGCCCGCCGGATCTGCGCCGCGACCGCTGTCGCTGTCCGTCAGCCCGCTCCGCCGCCGACGGCGTCCGCGCCCGTTGCCCGCCGGGTCTGCGCCCCGTCCGCTGTCGCTGTCGGTGACTCCGCTGTTGCGACGCCCACGGCCGTGGCCCCCGCGGTCGGCGTTGCGTCCGCTGTCGCTGTCCGTCATGCCCGTGCGGCCCCGACCCGCCGGATCGGCGTTGCGGCCGGAGTCGGAGTCCGATTGCGCTGAGGCGGAGTTCGGCGTGAGCGCCGCTCCCACCGTCACCACCGCGGCCGCGCCGGCCACCGTAGCGCCGAGCTTCGCCAGCGCGGAGCGACGACCCACCCCTCGCTCGGTCTCGATCTCAGCCTCATCGAGGCTTGTTTTGGGGTCCAGGTCTTTCGTCTCGTCAGCCATCTAATCTCCTCGCTCCTTCTCGGCCACCAGCCGTGCCCCCCCACGCAGGGGCGACTCGCGCTGGACGCGGCGCTGAAGCGTTTATTCAACGGTCAGGTCGATTAATTCCGAGGGCTCCATCCGACCGACTGGCCCCCCACGTGACTCTCCTCACTGGGCTACGATGCTCGCTCAGGATTCTTCCTTGGTCCACCACAGAAACTTGTAGCCTCAGAATATGTCGCGAACCGACCGCTGGAATCTCGCCCGCCTCATCGCCCCGTCGACCTCCGAGGCCTTCTTCGATAAGCACTTCGAGAACCAAGTCCTCCACGTTCCGCGCGCGGATCGAGGCTTCTACGACTCCCTGCTCAGCATGGAGGACATCGACCGTTGCCTGACGACCCTCCACCTCTCGCACCCGTCCGTGCACATGGTGAACGCGGCCAAGCCGGACCTCAGCACCGACGACTACACGTTCACTTCGGGGCTCATCGACGCGGCGCGCCTCTACCAGGAGTACGCCGACGGCGGCACGGTGGTGCTGAACCAGCTCGAGGGCTCCCTTCCCTCGCTGATGGATCTGTGTCGCTCGATGGAGGCCCGGTTTTCGTGCCGCTTCCAGTGCAACATCTACGTCACGCCGGGAGGCGCCGCCCAGGGCCTCAAGACGCACTACGACACCCATGACGTGTTCGTGCTTCAGGTGGCGGGCTCCAAGCACTGGACCATTTACGACACCCCGATCGAGCGCCCCTTCCGAGGTCAGGACTTCCGCCCCGGAGAACACACCCCGGGCGACAAGACGATGGAGTTCGACCTCAACCCGGGGGACATGGTCTACGTCCCGCGCGGGGTCATGCACGACGCCACGACCGGCGACGACGACTCCTGCCACATTACGCTCGGCGTCCTGCCGAACAGCTGGACCGACCTCCTCCTCGAGGCGGTCGCACGGGTCGGCCTGGAGGACTCGGAGTTGCGCCGTACGCTCCCGCCCGGATACGCCCAGCAGGGCTTCGACCGGAGCGAGGCGCGCACCTTCTTCAAGTTCCTGCTCGACCGCGTGATGGAAAAGGCCGACTTCGATAGCGCGCTCGACCACTTCGCGACCGACCTGGTGAGCACGCGCCACCCGCTGCTCTACGGTCAGATGCAGCAAGTCCAGCGCCTGGGGAGCATCACCGCAGACGACCGCGCGATGCCGCGGCCCAACCTCCTTTTCCATCTCTCCAAGACCGAGACGCACGTGAGTGTGGCGGCGTACGGAAGCACCATCACGCTGCCGATCCACGCGGCCGAGCCGCTCGAGCACGCGCTCACCGCCGACGATGGCTACCGCATCGCGGACCTGCCCGGCGACCTCGATGATCCCGGCAAGCTGGTGCTGGTTCGCAAGCTGGTTCGCGAGGGCTTGGTGGAGATCGTCTGAGCGAGGGCACGTCGCCCTCAGCCGCTCCACGCCTCCGCGGGGGCGCGCTGCAGCTCGCGCTGCTCGTGCTCGCCGCCGGGGCCTGGGGAACGTGGCCCCACGCGAGCTTCGGTTCGGCGCTCCTGGCGTACGGTGCCGCGTGGCTCGTGCTCGAGGCGGTCGCCCGCTTCGTCCCGCGGGCGCTCCGGCTGTCCCGGACTCAGCGCGCGGCGCTGACCGCGGTGTTGCTGATCCCCGCGCTGAGCCAGGCGCTCCGGCTCGACGATGAATGGTTGGCGTTCGAAGGGCTCGATGCCGTCGATCACCAGACCGCCGCCCGTCTGCGCCTGGAGCAGACCCCGGCGCTCTTCCCCCCGCTCGTTTCGGACGACCGGCCCCAGGTCTTCCACGTCCACGCCCCAGGCGCCCGCGAGGTGGGGCTCCGCTTGGGCCAAGGGCGTTGGCTGGACGCGACCGCCCTGGGTGAGGGCACGTTCCGAGTTCGCTACGCACCCCGGGAGGACGGGCCGCCCGGCCAGGCAACCCTGCGGGTCGATGGTGAGCTGCACACACGGAACCTGCGACAGGTCTCGTTCCAACCCCATCCGCGATGGCTGCGCGCAAACCCGAGCCGCACCGCGCTCGCCGCCGTGAGCGAAGAGACGGACGCGGTCTTCGTACTCGACCACGACGGGCTGGCGTGGCGCGCCGAGGTGGGCGATGGACCCGTCGATGCGGTCTTCTTGGACGACACGCGGCTGCTCGTCATGCACCGCTACGAGGCGCAGGCCTGGGTCCTCGAAGGGCCCGACACGGTCGCTCGGAGGCTGCCGACCGGACCATTCGGCCGCCGTCTCGCCGTCCTGCACCGGGAGGGCGCCGCCATCGCGACGGCCGTGGCCGTCGGAGGGCCTGCACCCGCGGTACAGGTGTACGACGCGGACCTCGCTCCGGTCGCCCGGGTGGCGCTCGACGCGGTGCCCGACTGGGTCGCCTTCGGCCGAGACGCAGGCCGCCTCGTGGTGGCGACGCGGGCGGACACCGCGCTGCACTCGTTTCGCGCGGGTCCGGACGGGGCGTACGCCGAGGACCGCCCTCCCCTTCAGCTCGGTCGCCCCGCGGTCACGATGGTGCGCTCCCCCGAGGGGGCGCAGCTCGCCGTCGCCACCACCGACTACGACGCGAACGGCGAGCCGCATCTCGGCAACCACTTCGTTCACGACCAGCTCCTGCGCATCGACGTCGACCGCTGGCGCGTGCTCGACACAACGCCGACGGCACGCCGATCCCACCGGCAGCAGCGCCCCGGCTCGCTCGACCAAGGCGTGTCGCCGATGGGCATCGACCTGGGGGGCGATCGAACCTTGATCACCTACGCGGGGACCGACGAGATCTCGGTCGAAGCGCTCGGAGCGCCCGCCCGGTACGTGTCGCTCGACGGCCTGGCCCTGGCGAGCCCACATGGTGTCGCGGCGCTGGCCGACGGCCGCTTCTGGGTGAGCTCGCCGGTCTACGGCGCGTTCGGTCTGTTCGACGCCGACGGGACGCACCGACGAAGCGTGCGCGTGGCGCCGACCGATGCCGAGCTGCTGCGCTCGGATGAGGCGACCCTCCAGCATCGCATCGGCGAGCGCATGTTCTACGAAGGCACGCGCGCCGGCATCTCGTGCCAGAGCTGCCATCTTCACGGCGGCAGCGACGGCGCGCGCCACAACATCGGGGGCAATACGCTGGTCGCGACCCTCGACGTACGCGGTCTGTTGGGCACGCCTCCGTTCCTGCGCGATGGGGGCTACCCGATGCTCGGCAGCCTCGATGAGGTGAGCCACACACTCTACCGGGGCTACCGCCGTCCGCAGGGCGGCCGGCGTGTCTCACTCGACCGCTACCTCGGCAACTTGCCACGGCCGACCCCGTTCGGTGCGTTCGAGGACCGTGACCTCGAACGGGAACGGCGAGGCCGACGCGCTTTCGAACGCGCCCGCTGCTCGCTCTGCCACGCGCCGCCCGCTTACACGAACCTGGGCGCGCATCCGGCCGAGGCGCTGTTCCCCGCGTTCGCCGCCACCCACCCGGGCTACGAGCTGGACACGCCTTCTCTGCTAAACCTCCGCCGCAGCGCGCCCTACTTGGTGGACGGCCGGGCGCAGACGCTGCGCGCCGTCTTCGAGGATCACGACTCCGCCCACCGCCACGGCGACACCGGGAGCCTGAGCCCGACGGAGCTCGACGACCTGCTCTACTTCCTGGAGGGGTTGTGAGCGCACGCCGACGTCCGTATCTCGTGGCTGCGCTCGTGGCCTGCGCGCTCCTCGGTGTGGGTGCATGGGCCGCGAGCGCGACCTGGGCTCCCGAGCGCGCGTTGCGTCTGCTCGCCGGCACGGGCTGGAGCGCGCTCGGCGCATTGCTCCTTTCGCTCTGCGCCAGCCCGCTCGGCGTTCTGGTCCGTCGGCTCACACGCCGACGCGTGCCTGTGGCGCCGTGGCGCCGCCTCGCGGGAATCGCGGCGGCCGTGCTGGCGACGGTGCACGGTGGGATCGCGCTGTCGACGTACCTGGTGGACGCTTGGGCGCACATCTTCAGCATTGCCTGGCTGCGCGCCGGCGCGTCGGCGCTGCTGGTTCTCTCGGCGTTGTGGCTGACGAGCTACCCCCGCGTGACCCGAGCGCTTCGCATCCAGCACTGGAAGGCGCTGCACCGGCTCGCCTATGTCGCGGGGCTGCTGGCGTTCCAGCACGCGATTCTCGCGCCGTTTACGCCGCGTCCCTGGGTGCTCGCCGTCTTCGGGCTCACCTTGGTCCTCTCGCTGTTTCGGCTCCTGCCGAGACCGAAGCGCGACATCGAGTGAGCGCGGCGTCACGCCTTCAGGTCAACGCCGTCCCACACGCGCAGCCAGTCCGTGATCTGCGCCACGAGGTGGAACGGTCCCTTGGCCTTCTCGATGGAGCCGTCGGCGCCGCACAACCGCGCGCGCTTGGTGAGATCGGCGGCGCTGAGCGCGGACCACAAAACGACCCGGGTGCGCGAAAGCTCGGGGTCACCGCGGATGAGCTCGACGAGCTCGGGGCCGTCCAGTCCGGGGAGCATGACGTCGAGCAGCAGCACATGGGGCCGGCACGTCGCGATGCGCTGAAGCACACCGAAGCCCCGCTCGTGCACATGAACCTCGATCCCCGCGTGCGCGAGCATCTTCTCCGCCAGGCGTGCGAGCGCGGGGTCGTCCTCCACGACCAGAACCCTCACCGCCATGGAAGAATCGGACACCGCAACCAGAAAGACTGCCGCCAAAGGGGTGCCGGCACCAAAAACTCGGCCCGTTGGGGCGCGGGGGGACTGGTATACTTCCGACATGTCGGTCGACGCCCACGGCGAGCCCACGCCCCTCCGTCTCGTCTCGGCCGGAGACACCCACATCGGTGGCCGCGAGCACAACGAGGACTCGGTGCTGCTCCGGCCCGACCTCAACCTCTACATGGTTGCGGACGGGGCCGGCGGTCACAACGCCGGCAACGTGGCGAGCCTGCTGGCCACCGGCACCGTGGCACACCACTTCGAGTCGACGCTCGAGGAGGCCAAGATGGCCCCGCCCTTCGACGACATGGGGTTGTCGTGGGGAGCCCGACGCTTGGCCACCGCATTCCAACGCGCCAACCTCGAGGTCATCGAGATCGCGCAGGCGTCCGAGTCGAAGAAGGGAATGGGCACGACGCTCGTCGCGGCCTACTTCGACCTCGAGAACGCCATGATGGTGCTCGGCCACGTCGGCGACAGCCGCTGCTACCGCCTGCGCGACGGTCGGCTCGAGCGGCTCACCACCGATCACACGCTCATCAACGACGTGCTCGAGATGCGGCCCGACATCGACCGGGAGAGCGCGGCCAAGCTCCCTCGCAACGTGATCACCAACGCGCTCGGCATGGACCCGCAGGTCCGCGTGTCGGTTCGCACCCACGAGTTGGCACCAGGAGACCGCTACCTCTTGTGCTCCGACGGCCTGACCGACGAGGTCGACGATGGCCAGCTCCAGCAGGGCCTGCAGCTGGCCAGCAGCCCAGAGGAAGCCGTCCGGCTCCTGATTGACCTCGCGACGGACGGGCAACCCCGTGACAATGTGGCCGTCGTTTCCCTCGCTTGTCGTCTCGCTCCCGGGGTTGCCAAGCTGCCAGAGAGCCCCGTGCCCCCGCGACGCCGCTACCCCGACGACGCGGTGGTGTTGGTAGACGGTGAAGAGGACGAAGAGATCTTCGAGGTGATCCTCATCGATGCGGACGAAGAGGATTTCGAGGAGGCTGCGGTGCCACCTCCACTGGAGGAAGCCGGCTCGGCTGCGGCCGAGGGCGACCTCGACGAGGCGCTCGCGTTCGTCGAGGACGAGGCCCTGCTCGATGAAGACGACGATGACGGCCCCGTGCTCGAGATCGTGGAGGAGCGAGCGTCCACGCGTACCGAGCGCCTCCGTCGACGACGCCCGGACGAGACCGTCATCACGAAAAACGACAAGCGCTGAGTTTTCGAATGTGCGCGCTTCGCGCATTTTTGCACATTCGAAAACTCACCATTTTCTGGTGGCGCTTGCGCGCCACGAACGAGGGGCAAGCCCCTCGAGCTCCCCGTCTCCGATTTATCGACAGTCTTTGAGTGTTCGTTTGCGCAGCCGCGCTTCGCGCGTCCTCGTAGCGCGAACGAACACTCACCATTTGCGGGTGGCGCTTCCGCGCCACGGACGAGGGGGCAAGCCCCTCGAGCTGCCCGTCTCCGATGGTTCGACAGTCTTTGAGTTCGTGCATGGGGCTCGGGATCAGGCCGCAGCGCGGCCGGAGCAGAGGGCGGCGAGGTCCCGGCAGTTCTCGGGCCGCTCCGAGGGGCTCAAGTGCAGCGCCTGCATCACCCCGGACGCGAGCGCGGGACACACCGCCGGGCGCAGCTCGAGGATCGGTGTCGCTCCGCGTGCCATGGCGGCGAGCATGGACGCAACGTGTCCGTCGAGGTCGCCGTAGACCGTTCGCCCCGTCAGCGCCTCGTAGAGCGTCGCCGCCACGCCGTAGACGTCGGCCATCGGCCCCCCGTCCACGCCGAACATCCGCTCCGGCGCCATGTACGCAACGGTCCCCATCACCACACCGGGGGCAGTCAGCCGACTCCCCGGGTCACCCAGGTCACGCCCAATGCCAAAATCGAACAGCGAGACCCGGCCATCCGCACCCAAGAAGACGTTGGAGGGTTTGACGTCCCGGTGGACCACCCCGAGCTGATGCACCGCGCTCAACGCGGAGAACAGAGACGAAGCGAGCGCCTTGACCTCTTCGAGCGGAAGCCAGAAACAACCGTCCATCCGGTCGCGCAGCGTCTGCCCCTTCAGCCGCTCCATCACCAGGTAGGCCCGTCCATCCGGGAGCCCGCCGCAGTCGAGCAGGCGCACGACGCCGGGGTGCTGAAGCGACTTCAACAGACGCGCCTCTCGAAACAGGCGCGCCCGGTGCAGTCCGTCGTCGTCCACGTGGATCAGCTTGAGCGCGACCTCGTCTCCCGAGGCCTCGTCCATGGCGGCGTAGACGGTGGCCGTCCCGCCACGCCCCAGCTCACGGAGCAGGCGATAGCGGCCAGCGACGGTTTCCAGGGAGGAGGGCACCCCCAGGAGCCAAGCAACAATCGCGCCGGCCAGAATCCCCCTCTTGGCCACGAGAAAGAGGGAACCCGGCCCACGGTGACACAGGGTGTGACGGCGCTTCACGCCCATGAGACCGCCGGAAGCGCGTGCGGACCTGGTACGTTCGCCCCGTGAGCCGCGAATTCTCGATCGAGCCGGGGAGCGACGACATCCCCAACGAAGTCCACCTGCTGGTGCACATCCCCGAGGGGCTCCGCTACCTCGAGGGGCATTTTCCGGGAGACCCCATCGTGCCCGGCATCGCGCAACTGCTCCCCCTCGTGCACGACCCGATCCGCGCCGCGTGGCCTGAGCTCGGGGCGCCCCGGGCGATCCGCCGGCTGAAGTTCCTGGGGGCACTGCGCCCCGGCCACTCCCTCGAGGTCCGGCTGGTGCGCAACGATCACAAGGTGAAGTTCGAGATCGTGCGCGGCGAGCAAACCTGCACGCGAGGCACGTTGCTGTTCGACGCGACCTGACATGCGCTGCCTCCTCGAGAATGCGCGACTGGTGGACGGCAGCGGCGCCCCGGCCGTGTCCGGCTCCCTGCTCATCGAGGACGACCGCATCGCGGAGGTGGGTGAAACGAGCCTCTCCCCCGACGAGGTGATCGACGTCGACGGCGCGGTCGTCGCGCCTGGGTTCATCGACATGCACTCCCACAGCGACTTCACGCTGCCGGGCGACCCATCGGCGGAGGCGAAGACGCTGCAGGGGGTCACCACCGAGGTGGTGTGCAACTGCGGACTCGGACTGATGCCGGCCAACGCGCGCGTGGAGCGCTTCTACGAACGGCTGAGCCCGATGATCTTCGGGGAGCCGAGCGGCGGGTGTTTCGACGACCTCGACGCGTACCGGAGCGCTCTCGACGCCCGCGGCGTATCCGTCAACGTCGCCTGCCTGGTCCCGCACGGCAACGTGCGCTGCGCGGTGATGGGCATGGAGGAGCGGGAGGCGAGCGAGGTCGAACTCGAGCACATGCGGCAGCTCGTGACCGAGGGCATGGAGCAGGGCGCGTTCGGCCTGTCGACGGGGCTCATCTACCCTCCGGGTGCCTTCGCTCCCACCGAAGAGATCGTGACGCTGGCGGAGCGCATCGCGCCGTACGACGGGTTCTACGCGACGCACATGCGAGACGAAGGGACCCGCGTCGTACAGGCCGTCGAGGAGGCCCTGTCCATCGGCGAGCGCGCCGGCGTGGGCGTTCAGATCTCCCACCACAAAGCCGCGGGACGCCTCAACTGGGGCAAGACCAAGAAGACGCTCCGCCTGATCGATGAGGCGCGGGCGCGCGGTGTCGATGCCCACTCCGACGTCTACCCGTACACCGCAGGCTCGACCGTGCTGAGCGCCATCTTCGTCCCGCTCTGGGCGTTCGAAGGCAGCCAGGACGCGCTGCTCGAGCGGCTTCGCGACCCGGCGACCCGCGTGCGCATCGAGGCCGACAGCAAGGAGCGTCTGCTCGGGTTCGCGGCCCTGCCTTCGATCTTGGATCGCTGGTTTCCGAAGCGACTCCTGCTGCCCTTCATCATCCGAGAGCTCAGCAAGCTCGTGGTGATTTCGTCGACCAAGCACCAGCACCACTACGAGGGGCAGAGCCTGCACGCCATTGCCAAACAGCGGGGCCAGTCGGTCTACGAGACGATGATGGATCTCCTCGTGGAGGAAGAGACCGCGGTCGCCGCCATCGTGCATGTCATGCACGAAGGAGACGTCTCGCGGGTGATGAAGCATCCCTTCACGATGATCGGCACCGACGGCTTCCCGCAGCGCGAGGGCAAGCCCCATCCCCGCACCTTCGGGACCTACCCTCGTGTGCTCGAACACTACGTGCGCGACACGGGCCTCCTGGCGTTGGAAGAGGCGGTGCACAAGATGACGGGCCTCGTCGCCGGCAAGCTCGGGCTGCGGGACCGAGGGCTCCTCCGCCCCGGGATGAAGGCGGACATCACCGTGTTCGAGCCCAGCGTCGTCCACGATCGATCCAGCTACGAAGAGCCACGTCGCTCCCCGACAGGCATCAGCCACGTGTTCGTCAACGGCGTGTGCACGGTGCGAGCCGGCGCGCACACGGGGGCCCGGGCGGGGCGCGTGTTGCGGAAGCGCATGGCGTGACCGTCCTCCGCGCGCTGCTCCCGGAGGAGGTGGGCCGAGACGAGGTCGACGCGTTGGCCGACGAACGCGGCTGGCTTCTGGTCAACGTGCATCCCGGTACGGCAGACGCGCCTCGGCGGGTCTTCTTCGCGACCGGCGATGGGGAGGGCTGGGTCACGCTCGTCGAGGAGCCGCGGATGGGCGCCTGCTACTTGGAGGTCGCCGGACACGACCCCGAGTCGCTCCTCGACCACGCCGTCGCTCAACTTGGGGAGCAGCGGCGGGACGCCGTTCTCGAGAGCCTGCAGCAACCGGGCACGGGTTCCGTCGCGCACCTCGGGCACGGGGTCTCACGGCTCGCCGTCGCCCGCCCCGCCGTCTGGGACGAGACGCTCCAGCGCGCGCTGCGGCAGGCAGAGACGCACGCGGCCCCCGAAGTGAAACGCGCCGCGGCAGGGGTGCGGGACGCGTACGCCCGCGAGCGGCCTCTGTCCGCGTTCCCGCTCCGCCCTCGCCTCGCGAGCAGCGTGCACTGCGGTCGGCATGTGGAGGACGGCGTCTCCCGGGTGATGCTCGTCGACGTGGGCGCGGGCGTGCGCGTTCAGATCGAGGAGGCCTACTACCTCCTGCTCACGTTCTGCGACGGGACCCGAGACCTGGATGACCTCTGCCTGGCGGCGTCGCGCGAGGGCATCTACGGCGGGCAGGCGGGCATTCGGGCGTTCTTGGACGAGCTGCACGAGGCGGGGCTTCTGCGTGACGGCCTGTCGATCCCTCAACCCGCGCCTCCGGTCGCCGGGCCCGAGGCGTCACCGGATCGACCGCTCGCCTTCCTCCCGGACTACGGCTTCGAATGCGACGGCCGGGGGAGCTGCTGCCGCTTCTACGGGATGGTCGCATTCGATCCGGGCGAAGCCCGTGAAGCCGAGGCGCTGGCCGCCCGCATGCACCTGCCCGTCTCCCCGCCTCACCTGTTCACACCGTTCGCGGGCGCCCAGCTCCGGCCGTACGCACCGCGTGTGGTGGCGCAGGAATCTGGCCGGTGTCTGTTCCTCGAGAAGGACGCCGGCTGCGGCCTGCATCGCGTCGGTGGCACGTTCGCCAAGCCGTTCCCGTGCCGGACCTTTCCCACCACGCTGGTGGACGACGGGACCGAAGTCCGTGTGTCCGTGGGGCCGGAGTGCGCGTGCGTGTTCCGCAGCCTGGACACGCCAAGCGGTGCACGGCTCCTGCCCGAGAGCGCCGTGACCCTGAGCGATGTTCCCGCCGCACCGTGGCGGACCGTGCCCGAACCGGTCCCGCTGACCCGCCGGGACGTCGCCTCCCGGAGTCAGCTGCGCACGTGGTCGACCGCTGTCCTCGATACGCTTGTTTGCGTCGACGACGTGCCCGCCTTTGTCCTGTCGCTGGCGGACGCGCTGCCGGCGACGTTCGAGGACCCCACGCGCATGGTGGACTGGCGGGACGACGGAACACTGCACGCCGAGGTCGACGCCCACCTCGACGCGCTCGCGGCGCGCGCCCGGCAGGCGGTGGACGAGGGCGCGCACACCAACCCTCCGGGGGCGCTGGCGACGCGCGTGGCAAACTGGATGGCGCGCGCGCTCGAGGGCCAGAGCCACGCGACGCTGTCCGCCCTCCCCTGCGATCTCCGCCACGAGCGGTTCTATGTCCGGTGCCTCGCCTTCGGCCACCGGCTCGCCCCCCCTGGGACGCCGCTTCGGGACGGCCTCATCGACCGCGCGGTGCGCCTGCTCGCCGCCCGCGCGCTCGAGCAGGCGCCCATCGAAGACGACGCCGCCACCCCGGCGATCGCCTTGCTCGAGGCGGCCATGCGCAACCTGTCTCTCGCGGGCTACGCGGCCCGGGTGGCCTCTCTCTGAGCGGTCAGGGTTGTCCGCGTTCGAGCCGCGCCAGCGTGCGTTCGCAGAGCTCCGTGTGCGGGTGATGCGGGCCGCACAGCGCGAGCAGCTTCGTGTGCGCCTCGGTCACCAGCCTTCGCGCCTCGTCGTTCTCGCCGAGGCCTGCGTGTACGGCGCCGAGGTTGTGCTGTTCGACCCAAGCGGCAGGTGCATCGGCGCCCCAGAGCGCCTTCTTCGCGGCGAGCAGGCTGGTTTGCACGTCGAGGGCAGCCCGGTCGCCCCGCTTCTCGAGCAACCGCGTGAGCACGTCGACACAGCGGTGCCCCACCGTGCTCTCCGCCAACATCTGAGGGTTCGACCGGATGGCGTCGTGGACACCGCGCGCGCGCTCGAGTGCCACGTCTGGGTGGGAGCCCCCCCGCGCTTCGGCCACGGACAGCTCGACGGACCAGCGCTGCTCGTCGGTGGCAGCGAGCGCCCTCGCCTTGGTCCAGGCCTCGTCGGCCGCGGCGTGCTCATCCTGTCGAGCGGCCATCGCCCCGGCTTGTTCCCAAGCGAACCACTGCGTCTCACGGCCGGCGTCCGCGTGGCCCGCCAGTCGACGGTAGGCGTCGAGCGCGTCGGCGTGTTCGTGCGCGCGCGCGGCCTGGTTGGCGTACGCCGACAACAGCCAGGTGTCCCCCGGGATCGCCTCGGTGCCAATGCGGCTCGCGATCAGCGACGCCTTGAAGTGTCCCCGCTCGTCCAGCTGCCGAAGCACGACCTCGAGGTCGTCTACGGCGCGCTCCCCGGCGGTCAGGTCATGCACCGCGTCTTCGAAGCGCACACGCAGCTCCTCGCCATGCGCGTCGTCCTCGAACGCCAGCGCCAACGAACCGAGCGCCCGCACCCACTCGGGCGTGTCCCGCCGCGCCCAGCCGCCGATCGTCCGGATGTCGGAGAGCGCC
Source organism: Sandaracinaceae bacterium (assembly GCA_045106715.1). Classification (GTDB taxonomy): domain Bacteria; phylum Myxococcota_A; class Polyangia; order Polyangiales; family Sandaracinaceae. The sequence goes on along the minus strand of JBGCFC010000239.1, from coordinate 3,969 downwards.
TCCGCCTGCGCGTCCGTGTGAAACGCCATGCTGACCGCCATGCCTCCACCGAACCGCGGACCGCGCTGCTCGAGCAGCAGGTCATAGAGCGCGAAGGCCGCATCGAAGTCTCGTGCTTCCATGTGCGCGCCGGCCAGGAGGCGCGCCGCGACATCGAGCTTCTTCGCATCGCCGTCCCGCCGCGCCACTTCAGCCGCGGTCTTCGCAAACGTCACCGCGCGCGCGGGTTGTCCCGCCTCCAAGGCCCGCTGCGCCCCGACCGCCGCCAGCGCTCCGCGATGCGTCTCGCCTGTGGGAGCACCGTCGAGACGATCGTAGAGCGCCTGCACGCGGTCGAGGTTGCCGGTGGTGCGCCGCACCTCGTCGACCTGCACCTCGAGGCGCAGCGGGTGCGCGGGGTCGATCCCTTCGCAGGACGCCTCCAGCCAGGCGAAGTACGCCTTCCGCACGACCGACATGCTCAACAGGACGTTGTGGGACCTCTCGTATGCGCTCGTCGCGCCCTGCACGCCGTTCCACCAATCGCCTGTCTTCGGGGCCTGGCGATGCAGTTCTTCGAGCAGCTTCGGGGTCGGCGCGGGCTCGGCGAGCACATGCGCCAAGAGCGGCGCCCACCCCTCGGCGAGCATGGCGGACACGGCCTCGGGGCGGCCTTCGAGGAGCGCGGTGTCGAACGGCATGGCGACAGTAGACTCACCTCACGCGCTCCTCGCAACCGCGTCGTCGATCCCGCCGCCTCCGCAGCCACACGTGGACCCCGTGTGCGCTCCTCATGCTCGCGCGGCATCCCCCAAGAGAGACAGAGTGGGCCGCGTCACTCCCCAAAGACGACCTGAATGCCGACCTCGCCGTTCGCCGGCACGTTCACCTGGCGGGTCTCGGTCAGCCCGAGCACCGGGTTGACCAGGCGCACCTCGTGCGGCCCCGCGGACACAGGCACACGGGGCACGGGCGCGTTGCGCGCAAACCGGCGCCCGTCGATGAACACCTGCGCCCAGGGCCGCGCGTAGATGTTGAGGTAACCGGTCTGCTGGGCCGCCGTCGGCGCCGTGTGCTCTGGACCCACGGCGGGTTCGATCGTCTCACGCGCGGTCTCGACGGGCCCGGCAGCCTCCGGCTCGCCGGCTTCTCCGGGCTCAGCCCGTCGAGGGGATTCCGGGCGCGCGGCGGGAGGGTCCGCGGCAGCGACCTCCGGATCGGACCCACTGTCCTCGGTGCCTGTGCCGGCGTCGGAAGGGTCCTGTCTTGCCGCGGTGGCCTCCGCCGCTCCGCTGCGCTCTTCGTCCACCGCCCGCGTGGGCAGCGTCGCTTCCTCGCGCGGCCCGGACGCCACCGGCCCACCGACCGGCTCGGGGGTCGAGCGAAGCCAGAACAGACCGCCGACAACCGCGAGCAAGAGCAACGCGAGCGCCGCGATCCACGCCGGCCCCTTCTCCGCGAAGGTCGAGGCGGTCGACGCGGGGGCCGTGGCGACCGGCATCTCCGAGCGCGGGGTTGCGGAGACTCCGCGAGGCGCCGCGTCGGGGTCGGTGGCGAGCAACGTGACGCCGTCCGGCGAGACGCCCTGCGTGATGAGCGTCTCGGGCCGGCTCTCGTATTGCGGCAATGTCGGCGCCGTCGCCTGGTCGACCTTGGCCCCCACGAGCCCGACCAGTTCACTCGGGTCGAGCACGACTTGGTTGGCGTAGCCGATCTGAAGCAGGTCCTTCATCAGCCCACGCGCGCTCGGGCGGTCCTGCGCGTTGAGGCTCAGGAGGCGCTTCACCAGCGCGTCCAGCTCCTCGGGCAGGCCCGTCGTCCACGCCGACGGTGGCTGATAGCCCATCTCCTCGAGCGAGGCGTCCTCGGACGCATCGACGAGCCCAGGCCACGGACGCTCTCCGGTGAGCATCTCGTAGAGCAAGAGTCCTAGCGCGAACAGGTCGGCCCGCCCGTCGAGCGCGTCGCCACGCAGCTGCTCGGGCGCCATGTACAGCGGCTTGCCGGCCACCAGCGAGGTGCGCTCCTTCTGGCTGCCCCAGGCCGCGATGCCGAAGTCCGTGAGCTTCACGACTCCCTGGCGCGACAGCAGCACATTCGCGGGGCTCACGTCGCGGTGCACCACCCCGACGTCGCTCTGCTCCTCCCCCTCCAGCGTGTGCGCCACGTTCAGCGCGCGCGCGACGTCGAGGGCGATCTGAAGCGCCTGCCCGAGCGTTGGGCGCTTCCCCTCGCCTCGCAAACGATGGAGGATGTCGTCCAGGCTCTGCCCCTCCACGTACTCCATGACGATGAAGAGCTCGTCCGCGTGACGCCCAAAGTCGAAGACCTGCACGATGTTCGCGTGCTGAAGCTGCGCCGCGATGCGCGCCTCACGGATGAAGCGCGCGCCCATCGACTCCTGCGCGGCCCACTCCGCGCGGATGCGTTTGATCGCCACGAGCTTCTCGAAGCCATGCGGCCCGAGCGCGCGCGCTTTGACGACCTGGCCCATCCCCCCGACGCCGAGCACGTCGAGGATCTCGTACCGGTCGAATCGAGACGTGGCGGGCTCCATTCGTTCCGCCTCAACGGTACCATCCCGCGCTCGATTCCCACGTCGCTCTCGCTCGGTCCCCTCCGACTGCGTCTGTCGCTGCTGTGTCTGTCGGCGCTGGGTCTGTCGGCGCTGGGTCTGCTCGCCGGTTGCGGCGCCTCCTCGACATCCGGACGCGCTGTGTCGGTCCTTCTCGTTACGAGCGGGGAGGATATCGCGCAGGCGGAGGGCGATCTACGAAGACGCGTGGACGAAAGGGAGGACCTGGAGCTGCGATCCGTCGGGCGGCTGGCCACGCTCGCCTCGGAGATCGAAGACGAAGACGAGACAGCGGACAGCGCCGCCATGGAAGCCGCTGCGCGGATGAGCCAGGCGGAGGAGGCCTTTGCCCAGTTCGATTACGCGAGCGCGACGACGCGCTACCGTGAGGCGCTCGCGCTGCTTCGCCCGACCGCCACCCGCGCCACCGGCCGGGAGCGAATCGCAGCGGCGCACCTTCAGCTCGCGCTCGTCCTCTTGGTGCACGGCGAACGCGACAACGCGCTCGAAGAGCTCCGCACGTGCCGCCACGTCGACCCCACCTGCCAGCCGGATCCCGCGCGGCACCCGCCCGAGCTCGTGGCGCTCGCGGACGAGCTCCAACAGGAGGACGCGACGGCGACGCTCGAGGTGGTCACGGACCCGCCGGGGGCGACCGCATCCCTGGACGGCGGTGAGGCGTTCCCGACCCCACACACGTGGGAAGCGCTCGGGTCAGGTCGACACTACCTCTCCGTCCGCCGAGACGGATTCCGGCCCGAGGTCCACGTCGTGGCCACCGCCGCCGGGGAGAGCACGGCGAGGCGGTTTGCCCTCAGCCCCGGAAGCCCGGCCGAGCGAGCGGGAGCTGCGCTTCGAGCACTTCGTGACCACGGCCCCGACGCCGAACCCCGCTGGCGCGCCGATGCCGCCGACCTCTCGGAGGCCGACGTGTTGCTCGTGTTGCGACGTGCGGACTTGCTCGCACTCGGCGCCTTCGACGGACGCGGCGCTGCGCTGACCGAGTCCATCGAGGTGGCCGACGCCGACGCCGACGTGCGCGCGTTCCTCGACCTCGCCATCCCGCCCCAGGTCGTGCCGATCTACGGCCAGTGGTGGTTCTGGACGCCCATCGCCGCTGGGATCTCAATCGCGGCCGCGATCGTGACGTTCCTCCTGGTGAACGTGCCCAGCGTCCAGATCGTGGGCGGTCCGACCGAATCACTCGGAGGCATGCCATGAGACGTGCCGGCCCCCTCCTCGTCGTGCTTCTGCTGACGCTCGTCGGATGCACCGGGCTGCGCACCCTTCGCCTGCTGTTTCACACCCCGGAAACGTGCAGTGCGCCCGAAGACCCACCCGCGGCGTGTGGGCTGGGAGCGATGCGCTCGATCCGTACCCGTCTGCTCGAGCAAGATGGAACGCTGCGCGCGGAG